>CALUYB010000003.1 GCA_944324905.1 Candidatus Gastranaerophilales bacterium | reverse complement strand
TCTGTATCAGTGTCGATATCTGTGTCAGTATCTGTATCTATGTCAGTGTCTGTATCAGTGTCGATATCTGTGTCAGTATCTCCGGGGACAACTGGCTTGTCGGGCTCTACCGGTTGTGTTGGGCTCTCTGGTGTAGTTGGTGCTGCACCTCCGGTGGGTTGTTCTGCTGTTGTTATATTTGTTTTTGTTTCGCCCATGCCTGCAATGTTGTATGCAGCATCTCCAAGTTTAATCATACCAACTATTGGTTTTCCATCATCACCAATCAAATTAAGTTGGAGTGCTTGTTGTACTGTTAAATCCTTTCCGGCAACTTCTTTCCCGTTAATTTCAAATGTTGAATTTTTAAAGAAACTGTTATTTGTTATAATATTTTTTACAGCAGCACCGATTAACGCCTGAGTTTCAGGGTCATCAGGATTTTCATTGTACCTGTCAAGCAATGTTTTACCGTTTTGTGCGGCTTCGTCGCTAGGGTCTGCGTAGAATTGCATTAAATCAAGCATGGAATTAAACAAGTAATTGCCTTCTGAATCCTTCTCGTTTAACGCAATTTGATTTGCGGTAGAGTGTAAATATGAAAATTCAGTATCAAGACCTTCTGAAAAGACCGCTTTTGCAGTTTCTTCATCACAACCAACTGCAATACGCTGAATTTCTGTTGGCTGCATATTTAATTTTGTTGGTTCGGATATATTATTTAGGGCATCTATTGCATCTTGGCCGCTCAGGCCTTCTACAATGGCTGCGTTTTTAGCATTATCTTTTAAGCCGTCCATAATAACTGCATACGCATCAGAATTTCTTGCAACTGTTTTTCCGTCTTCTGTCTTGTAATTTGCTAAAATTGCTTCTTCTACCGATTTATATACTACTCCGTCATTTGTTATATCACCGCTTTCACCACTGTAATTCGGGTTAATAACTACATCGGAGGTATCAGAGTTGTATAACTCCTTATCTATATATCTTGCTGAAGACACATCTGTATTTTCTGCAAAGTCCTCATATCTTGAGTCAACCATTTTAAGTTCATTATTAGCACCTTCGGTGTCGTCATATAGGTTTGCATTAAGCAAGGTGTGTTTTGGGATGTCTGCAACATCTGTGTATTGTGTATTACTAATTTTATTTATTTTTTCTAGTACGACATCAGAATTTGCTTTTGCTTGATCAAGCGCAATTGCATAGGCTTTTTTGTCGTCGGCATTTTCATCAAAATGTTCTTTGATGATGTCCATAAAGTTAGTTGACCCATCTTCAGATAATTTTGCCGTGTCGGAATTTGGTGTGTACACAAATTCTTGTGTGCCATGTGGCGTAGCGATAACTGTGCCAACATGTACATGTTCTTCAGGGTCATTAGATTGTACTGCTTGAGTAATTTTAACACTATCTTCTTTAATTTTTGGGTTAATTGTTGGGATATTAATTTTATCACCTGCGTAAATAATTGTATTGAGTCTTTCTTCGCGCAATGTGCTATCATTACTTAAACTTTGTCTGTCGCTTTCAGAGAAATATTGACCTGATTCATCATTTACCATTTTACCGTATATTTCAGGGTTGGCGTCCATTACAATATCAACAAGCGCAGCTCTTTCCTTGTCAGACATATCATGCCAACCTTCGTATGTATTTGACATAATTGCATACAATGAATTATTATGTGTGCTGTCGACTTCTACATAATAGCCGTCCTCACCGGATTGCAAGTTGTCCTGTTTAAGCGAAATCTTGTCGCCAACACCGTCTTCATTAATGTCTTGACCAAAAACATCAATTTCTTCAGGATTTTCTTGCTCTGAAGCAACTTGTTGAGCATCTTTGTTTTCAACTTCTTCTGTTTTAGTAAGTTTTTTTAGCGAATTGCTAATACCGTCTAAGAATCCCATCTTTATCTCCTGTTTTACCTTATGTCATCACACACGAATTAACATATATTACGCTACATCGGCAAATTATTGTAGAAATTAAGGATTTTAGAAAAAATGTTTACATTAGTTAATATTTTTATATATATCTTTTGCTACGGCTTCCCCCATAGACATACAGCTGGATTGCACTCTGAGTGCGGCCTGTGCCTTAAAGTCACACCCTAAAATTTTGCCTGCAACATATAGATTATTATAATTTTTAGACTTTAGCGATTCGATTGGTAGTGTATAAGCGCAAACTTTATGTAATACTGATTTGTCTTTGGTGTTTGAGTGTATATCTATAGGGTAATCTGAACATAGAGCTGCATTTTTAAACTCTTTTTGTTCTAAAATGTCATTAATTGTGTAGTCATATTGGCATTTTACCCTTGAGGTTTCTCTTTTGCCAACTACTGGTGCAATGTTTGAGATGTATGAATTTTCAAAGCCTGGTAAGTAATTTACACAAAATTTATGTAGTCTTAAAATAGCTTCACGTGCCTCTATTACTGCGTTTGAATAGTCTATAGGATTGTTAGTGTCAAAGTCGCGCAACCTTGGGCAGTTAAAAGCTACAGAATTTGGCATATTAGCTATGGTAAATAGTTGAAAATAGGCTAAATCCTTATCTTTAAGTATATTTTGTCTTAGTGCGTCCTTGAAATAAGGTTCAAGAGCCCATTTTTTTGTTTTATCCCATGTAAATGCCGTACTTAAATGTATAAAACTATCGCTACGATAGGTAGTGGTAACATTTTTATCATTGTCGACTTTTTCAAGAAAATTTGCAAATTTATCTAAATCAACATTTCCTACAATAAATCTTAAGCTTGCAGGTTGTTTTGTTTGATTATCTTCCCAAAAATCACAATTTAAAATTTTTGAAAATGACGCATTGCCGGTTGAATCTACATAATACATCGACGCGATTGGTATTGATAATGTATTGTTTAAAATTTCTACATGATTTATTGTATTTTGCGAAGCATTTACATTTTTAATTTCACACTCATATACAATGTCACAGGATACGGTTTTTAACATGTGCTCAAATACACATTTTATAAGAACAGGATTAAACCAGCCGTCATTGCCATCTGAGTATGTAAATTGTGAGTTAAATTTCTTGGCATATAAAATTAAGTCATTGTAAAATTCTGTATTCAAGTTTTTTGCATCAGATTTCATGACCGGTATAACAAGTCCGCCTGTCATGTCTCCGCCAAGATAAGACTCTTTTTCCAAAAGCAGTGTTTTTAGTCCTAACTTTGAACTTGTGTAGGCACATGAAATTCCTGCCACTCCTCCGCCGCAAACAAGAACGTCGTATTTGTTATCAAAATTATACAATTTTGCCCCCTGTTAAATTCTGCTTTAAAATATACATATTATAGCATGTTTTGCCTTAAATATTAAATCAAGCTATTTTTGCATTTTAGACTCAATTTATATTTAAACGATTGGTAGTCATAATATATATTATGTAAGATGGGCTTTTTAAGTATCAACGTATTAAAATGTATATGGAAATATTTTTTCTCCTTCTTTAATCGGTTTATATGCCTTCGTATAATAAGCAAAAAAATTTTTCACGAGTTTTTATAAGGTATGATTAACAACATTAGTTTTGGTTCAAGTAATAGAATTTATTCAAGGCGGGATGCTATATATATTTTAACTATGCTGATATATTTGAATTAAAATCACGTGGGATATTTCGTGACAATGAAACAAATTATGAAAAGGGAGTCTTCTTAAAACTTTGTACAAAAAAACTGGGAAAAGGCAGTATGCTCGTCATGGGCAGTTTCGATAAAGGGCAGTATGGATGCAATATAAAAGAGTATTTCGAACACAATGGTTTTAAGTACTTAGACTTATTTTATGACTCACAAGTTTTTATTAAATAGTATTAATCGATAGGTAATGATAACTAAAAAAGTTAGTTTACATTATCGTTACCAGTCGATACGATGGTATAAAGCAAGTTATAATTTATAATTAGTTTAAAATTAGACATTTTTTGAAATAAATATCAATGAATAATTAAGAATTTAATTTTATACTCATAACAAATTACAAAGGGGTGAGTATGCAAATTAATTCTAATAATAAAATACGCATTGTTTTAATTGAAGATCATAAGCTTATGCGCGTCGGTCTGAAATCTTTATTTGAAAAATATGACGATATTTCGGTCATTACCGAGGCTGACAATGGCAAGGAAGGCATTGAAAAGGTTAAAAACCATAAGCCGGACGTGGCTATTATTGACGTAGGTTTGAATGATATTTCCGGTATTGAGGTTGCAAAGCGTATTACAGCCGAAAATCCGAATGTTAAAATAATTATGCTGACATCGTTTTTGAGTCATGATGCAGTTATAGAGTCACTCAAGGCTGGTGTTTATGCATATATTCTAAAGGATATAAACTCAGATATGCTTGCCATGGTGGTTAGAGCAGTAAGTGAAGGTGCTATCTGGATTGATCCAAAGGCTGTTCCACTAATTAGAGAGGGCGGAAATAATATTATTCCTGCCAAAACAAAGAATAGAGCAAATTTTAAGGCAACACACGCTAATTTAACAGAGCGCGAGTATGAAGTCCTAAAGCTTGTTGTTGATGGAAAATCTAACTACGAAATAGCACAAATACTTAAGATAAGTGAGCATACATCAAAAGCTCACGTTTGTAACATTATACAAAAGCTTGTAGTAGATGATAGAACACAAGCGGCAGTTAAAGCATTAAAAGAAGGATTAGTATAGTATTATCGCTATCAATCGATACGACACATTAAATAAAAATAAACGCAAACCTGAATTGATTTGCGTCAAATAAGCACAAAATAATAGCTTTGAGATAGCTCTTACAAATATTTTCACTGCCTTCTCTATTTATATCGGACTTTATAACTAAAAATTTAGTATAAAAATCTATTGTTTAACATTTATTTACAAAAAAACGCCCACATTGCTGTGGGCGTAATGTATATTAATGTTTATTATTTTTTAGAATAAATTTTGTCAGTCATAATTGCAGCGCGTGACATATGATCAGAGCTTGGTAAATATTGTTTGATTGTGTCGAGTATCTTTAGGCCTTGTTTCCTTGTAACTAGAGGGTTGTTTATATTGGAATCAAAAACATTTAGTATATTTTTTACCAAACAGTCACCTTCTTCAGTTAACAAAGTTACATGTGCGGCTTTTTCATTTTCTTTTGCAAATTGTTCAGCTGCTATTTGGTGTTCTTTTGCTAAATATGATTTAATTTTCCATCTACCAGTTTTTGGCATAAGTTGTTTTTTTACAAATTGAGCGTTCTTATCGGCAAAATTTGTAACGCCGTATTCAAATAAGTCGTTTAATTCTTGAGATTTGACGTCATATTTGAGTACATTTTTTAGCATGTTTTTCTTGCAATAAGGTGCTTGGTCAAAAAACACTTGTAATTCTTTTGTTACAAAGCGTTTTGCAGCACACTCGCCTTTTTTTGTTAATTTTGCCATGCCAAAATTAGGCTGCGATGACACATTTGCGTTTAATTGTATTTGCATAGTTGTTACCTTTCGATTGTTTTGTTTGGAACTTTATAATACTACAAAAATTGTTTGCAAACATATAAATATCGAAAAAAAAATTATTTGCGCAATTATTTGTTTTTAAAATAACTTTTTGTTATTTTATTAGTATATTATGGAGGTTTTATGAAAAAAATATTCACTATATTGCTTTTATTCTTTGCTGTTACTTTTTCACAAAAAGCATATTCAATGCAGGATTTATCACAACGAAAAGATATTTTTACGCCAGCATTTCAGCTCATCTGGAATGACTTTAAAAATTTAATTTCGACAAAAGAAGTAAAATTTACAAGTAGCAAACCCGATGTTTTAAAGGTATTAAATAGTTCAAAATTCAGTACTGATGATATTAGCGAGAATTCGTACTATAAAATTGTTGGTTTGAAATCTTATGATTTAAAAGCAAAAATATTGCGTGAAATTTATGAAAAATTTTCTGAAACTTCTAAAATACTTGAGAATATAAACTGGGAAAACAAGAACAAAAATGAATATATTCTTTATGCCTTACTTAAAAAAGATGTTGAATTCCCAAAAGAGTTTAATATTCTTGGCAATAAATCCTTTAACAGGTCTAAAGCGAAATATAAATTCTTCGGTTTTGAAAATGATGCAAGAAAATATAAAAATCATGTAACACCAATTTATTATAGAAATAAAAACGAATACGCAATATCAATGAATACCACAAGTGGTGATAGAGTAATTCTATATAGAACTTCATCAAACAAAAATGTTGAAGATTTGTATTATAATTTGACAAAATATGCAAGAAAGCCTATGAAATTAGGCGATAATGATAAATTATATATTCCAAATATTAACATTAATGAACAGATTGAGTACAATCAGTTGTGCAATAAAAAAATAAAGAATAGTAAAATTGTTATTTCAAAAGCGATTGACGATATTCAATTTGTGTTAAACAATAAAGGTGCACAATTAAGAAACGAAGCTGTCATTGAAGCAGTTGAAATGTCTTTGCCAATTGCTGGACGTGGTACTGTGTATGATTTTTCAAAACCTTTTGTACTTTATATGGTTGAAAAAGACAAGCAACAGCCATATTTTGCAATTAAAATAAAGGACACAAGGTTTTTAGTAAAATAATGCTAGGCAAAAAATTTAACTTTTGTGATTTATACATGTACCTATGAAAATTTCAGACAATTTTTTTACTAAAAATAACAAAAATCTAAAAAACAATAACAAATGTGTCAGCTACAGAAAAACTAGCTCTGCAGTTGACACATTTGTTAAAAATTCTGATAGTATCTCTTTTGGATATAACTTTGATTTAAAAAATCCTAAGGGAATTCCCTGTGCATATTGCGGAAAGCCGACTCTCGTGCAGGATGATATTTTAAAATTAACACGTTTGTGTGGTGATGAATTAATAAATGAGATTGACTCAATTACTTCCTGCGAGTCGGTTAAGCTTTCTCCATTGAATATTGCTGAAATTTCTATTTTTAAGAATGTTGTTCTGGAATATCCTGATTTAAGCGGTAAGGATTTATTGCCAATCGCATATGTGCGCTCTCGTGACAAAATGCTAAAAAAACAGCTCGCTGTTTATGAAGAATTTGAAGATATAACAATGACACTGCAATGTAATGAGCTTGATGAGTACATTGAGCACATAAAAAGACAAGATCCAATCATTAATAAAGATATTACCGTAGATGAGCTTGCACAGTTTTTGACAAAAAGGATGCAAATAGATTTTAGAAAAGACGTAATTTCTAAGGTTATAAAGCTATCGGCAAAATATGTTACTAACGATACTGTTGACACATGGATGTCTGCAGTGCAAACTATTTCTAAATTACCATCATCAAAAACTGACCCTGATACTCATTTAGTCAAGTTAATTTCACAATCGCTTAGAGATATACCAACCGTAAGCGATAATACATATATTAATAATAAAGTGGGAAGATTTTACAGAAATTTATTTTCTAAGTATCTTTCATCAGCAGAGCATATTGTCCCGTATTCAAAAGATGGAGAATGTACACCATCAAATTATTTGGTTGCTCATGCATATTGCAATATGATACGCTCAGCTAATCCGTTATTTGAATATAGTAGAAGCAATCCTGAAATATATGACAATATTTTAAAATATTTAAAATATGTGTCACTGTCTTTAAAAAACGCGGTTAACTTACACGAGTTTCGAAACAAACAATATATTCAGGATGTTAAAAATAGCCTTGCCTCTCAGTTTTATGGACACTCTGATGATCCCAATGTTAGAAAGTTTTTAGGTGAATTAAAAAATATTTATTGGTTGACCGATTCCAATGTTTTAACATTTTATTCTGATGATGCAAGAAAAAATACTGCAACTTTGTTTAATAAAATACTCGCTACTACAAATTATAATGAGCAGCATGCAATGCTTAATGAACTTTATTTAAAGCTCAGAAAAGGCGTAAAGGAAACTATTACTGCCAATATAAACAATTTGGTTAATAGTTTGGATCCGGAAAAGGACAAAAGATTAATTTTAATATTAGAACATTACTTAAAAGCAAAATGCGTAGACACTCTTTTTGACATAAATAATCAAGATTTGAATAATATGCTTAGCGATAGTTTTATGTCTAACTATAGAAGTGTACTTTTAAATATAATTAAAAAGCTTTTAGGTAAGGACTGCGAAAAATATTCTGATAAATTTTTACAAGAGCTTGCTCGACAAATTTCTATTAAAAAGACCCCTGAGGTTTACTGTTTGAAAATTTTATTGACCGCTAAAGACAGAGATGGCAAATATAATATTCCTATGATTAGAAAAATATTGAAATCTAAAAGCATTGTTCCCAAGTATATTAAATATCAATGTAAAGCTCTTTCAAATTAGCGCCGCCTGTGCTTTTGTATAGACTTATTATCGAAATTAAAGTATTGATTTCGGAATCAATAATATTTTTTTGAGTTATTAGTTCTCGTTCTTTTGAAACAAGCATTTCAGGTTTTGTTCCTTTGCCAGAGTCAAAGCGAGCTTGAGAGATTAAGAAATTTTTATTTTCCAAAGTTAGCCGCTCTTTGGCACTTTGCAAGTTTTTAGAGTAAATTTTTGCGCACACAAGCGCATCGTTTACTTCCTTGTAAGAGTTTAAAACAGTTTGCCTATATTGCTCTAAAGCTTCCTCATATTGGTATTTTTTAAACTTTAAGTGTGCAAGTTTTCTACCGCCTGTAAAAATATCTATAACAGGGGCTACGCCAAAAGATGACAATAGCGCATTATTGTTAAATAAATTACTTAATCTGTAGGCATTAAAGCCAAATTGCCCAAATAAAATAAATCTTGGCAACAGGTCTTTTTTGGCAACTTTAACGTCTAAACCCATATGCTCAAGGTTTTTTAGGGCAATTATATAGTCAGGACGAGCCTCTATAATATCTGATGGTATTTGAGAAGGAAAAGTAATTTGCGGTATATTTACGCAAGACGAGTCATCTATGCTCTTAATGTCGTCATCAGCCAGAATATATCTGATTTCTTCCTCAATCAATGCTCTGTCTTTAGTTATTGCATTATAATCTTCTTCAAAAGATTTTAATAATTTTTCTTGTTCAATAACGTCGTCAACGCTTATTTTTCCGGCGTCGTAGGCAAGTTTTGATAATCTTAAAACTTCCTTTTGAGTTTCAATAAGCTCGTTTTGTATTGCAAGCAATTTGTCACACTTTACAAGATTATAGTATGCACTTGCAAAATCACCCGTAACAGAGATATATTTTGCTCTTTCTTCTTCTTGAACCATTTCAAGCTGCTTTTGAATACTTTTTGTGCGCGTCCTGTTTGCGCCCCAAATATCTATTTCATAGCTTGCGCTAATTGGAAAAAGTAAATTAGTTTGCGAAAAATTAGGAATTAACATACTTTTTCCAAAGTATTGGTCACTTGAGCGCAGGACTCTTTCCACATTGCCACTCAGGCCAATTTGCGGTAGTTCGTTTGCAAAACTTTGTTTTACAATTTGTTCACCTTCTTTTATTCTTAATTGTGCAATTTTTAAATCATGATTATTTTTGAATAAAATAAGCATATACTCATGCAATTTTGGGTCGTTAAATTCATCCCACCACTGTATGTTTAAATATCCGATTTGTTTTTCCTGAGTGTCATTTTTTTTGTTTTTTGCATACGATGCGTTTGTGATAAGTAGCATTAATAAAAGTAAAAATGTTGTTAGCTTCTTCATAATTTTTTCCATATTGATAATTTTTTTTGTGTTATAATCATAACACAAGAAAAAAAAGAAAAGCAATTTTTATGACAACTATTAAAGAAGAAATAGATAATTACAGAAAATTAACCGGCGCAATGCTTGTTGCAGCAGGTGTTTACACTAGAATTTATTCAAGACAGTGTTTTAAAAATAATAATTTTGATATTACGCCTGAACAATTTGTTGTAATTGAGGTTTTAATGCACCATGACGGTCTGTACCAGCGTCAACTAAGCGAAATTACGCTCAAAGACAGGCCAAACATCACAAGAATTATTAATATATTAGAAGAAAACGGTTATGTAGAGCGCAAGAGCGACAAAAGTACACGAAAAGTTTTTAAAATTTATTTAACCCAAAAAGCGCGTGATATATTCCCGAAATTGCAAAAAGTTACAAGCGAGTATAGAAAAGTTATGGCACAAGGCATTTCTAAAAGTGAAATGGAAGTATGTCTAAAGGTTTTAAACAAATTACTTGAGAATTTACTGGATAAAGTTGAAATGTCCCTATAGAATTGGAGATGAATATGGCTGAAGATAAAAACAACGAACAAACTGAAAAGAAGAATGGTAAAGAAAAACATCACCACAGGGTTAAAAAAAGAATAATTGTTCCAATTATAACCTTTGCTCTTTTGGCTTTAGGCGGTATTTATGCGCTTCTGCACGCCCACTATTATCAATCCACCGATGACGCTTTTGTTGAAGGGCATATAATATCTGTTGCACCACGTGTTAGCGGCCCTGTTATTAAACTTTATATAAAAGATAACCAAGAAGTTAAAAAGGGCGATTTACTCCTTGAAATAGACCCAAATGACTACATTGTGGCACTGGAGCAAAAAGAAGCGAAATTACTTGAAGCAAAGGCACAATTGAACGCGTCACATAAAAATATTCAAGAAACAACAAGTGTATCAAGTAAAACATCAAAAGATATTTCTAGTGTAAAATCTCGTTTAGATTACGCAAAAAGAACATATGAGCGCGATTTAAAGCTTAGTAAAGACGGCATTGTATCTAAAGAGGAATTGGATAACTCTAAAACTGCATACAATTCCCTAACCGCAAATTACTTAGCGGAACAAGAAAAGAAAAAAGCCGCAGATATTGCTATTCAGTCTGCAATAGCTAAACGGCAAGAAATTGAAGCAACCATAAAAAGGCTTGAGAGTGAAATTGACGAGGCAAAATTAAACCTATCTTATACAAAAATTTATGCCCCACAGGATGGCAAAATCTCGGCAAGAACGGTTGAAGAAGGCAATTATGTACAAATCGCACAGCCTTTAATGTCGATTGTTTCAGATGAAGTTTGGGTAGTTGCCAACTACAAAGAAACCCAGCTTGAACAAGTTAAGGCAGGTCAAGAAGTTATAATTAAAGTAGATACTTACCCTAAAAAGCGCTTTAAAGGCAAGGTTGACAGTCTGCAAAAGGCAACAGGTGCAAAATCAAGTCTTTTTCCGCCTGAAAATGCTGTCGGCAGTTATGTTAAAATAGTCCAAAGAATACCGGTTAAAATAATATTCTGTGAAGATATATCCGAATACAACATTACACCTGGGATGTCCGTCGTTCCTAAAATAAAAATTAGGTAAAAATGAAAAACGCTAAAAACAAAAAAATAAATCCTTATTTAATCGCTTTTAGAGTTATATTACCTGCATTTTTGCAAACACTTTTAGGTTATTCGCCTACTGCAAGCGGACTTTCTATTTTACCACGTTCATTAAGTGTTGCTGTAATGTTCCAAATTCATTAATTATTAATACAAAATTGCTGGCGCTTAAAAATAATTTTCTAGTTCATTTACCTGAATACTCAGCACTAAAGCGCGCAAACGTACAAATTTACCATGATTTAACTATGCAATCAAGATTATTTGCCTATTTTGACACCTTTTCAATACTTGCTTTATATCTTTTGCAATTATCCCCATGTGTTTATTATTCAGAATTAACAAAAAAGGCAGGGGCTATCTAAAAAAGCAATACCTATGGTTTTTGCGCTCACTTAGACATTATCAACGCATGAACAGAATTAGACGTGCAAATTAATTATTTATCTGCTTTTTAACATCTTCTCTTAAATCTGACAACGGCCCATTATATGGTTGCCTAATGTTATCAATATATTTTTGAACATAAGTTACCGGAAATTTAGGTAGCCAGCCGAGTTGAAAAATAATATTAACCGTTTCAGCCCCCTGTGAGTACATAAGCTCGTCTATTGTTTGTTCATAAGCCGGCGAAATTGATGTTATCAGCTTTAACAAGTAATCTGCAGCTGTAAGTGCACCATAACCTGAGATTAAACCTGTATCTGTAATAACCTTAGTGATTTTTAGTTCATTACCATCTACATTAATTTTTTGAGTATTTTCAGGCAGGCTTATTTCACCTTGAGCAGCTCTCTCAATTTCATACCACTCACCCTGATATTTTATTCTCAAAACATCAGGACCGGGCATGTAAATATCATCATACTCATTTTCAAGAATTTCCTTGCCAGTGCTATCTACAATCCCATACTTGTAATTTTTACAAGTTAAAAACATTTCACCAAAAAGCGGGTCGATTCTTGAGTATTCAGGGAGGATTATAATTTCGCCTTTTTCATTGTACAGACCATAATCTTTACTGTTACCAAGTTTGGCATATTTCCCAAATACACGATCTACATGACGATATTTTGGTTCTACAAGATAATTTCCATAGGTATCTATTAGCCCGAATTTATTACCTTTTTGAACAATCCATGACAAATTTCCAACGCGAATTAATTTTTTATACTGCGCCGCTACAACTACATTTCCTGATTTATCCTTTAGTCCAAATTTGTTATCTTCACTAAATACACTGACATCCGAAACGGTAAGATTTCCCTGTAAATCATTAGCGAATAGTGAATTCTGGCAAATTAATAAACAAAAAAATATTAAACAAATTATCTTTTTCATAACATAATGATAACATAAAATTTGTTATGATATAATTTTATTAAAATAACAGACTTGGACTTGAATTATGAATGGAATTAATAAAAAAGTAATAATAGGGCTATATACAGCACTGGGTGTGGCATGTTTTTTGATTTTTTGTTCCATAATTTATTTATTATTATTGCCGGCAATTGTATCAAATAAAACTTTTATAAATTTCCTTGAAAGACAAATTAATAAAAATTTTGATGCTGATTTGCAAATTGTTGAACCTTATTTAAAAACATCTGTTAAACCAGAAATTGAGCTGAAGTTTGATAAGCTGCAAATCATTAAAAATAAGGTTATAATTCTTGATATTAAAAATATAGACACAAAAATTTCTTTTTCAGAAATTTTAAAAAAAAGAGTTGTAATTAATAAACTTGGCGCAGATTATATATTCGCGGACACCTCTAAGCTTATTGAATTATTTTCAACCGATAATCAAGATAAACAAAGTAAATCAGACATTTTTATAGATTTATTTAACGCGTTATTGTATGTAAAAAAATGCATAATTGTTTATGATTTTTCAAAAAATTGTAAGATTGTTTTTGATGGCACAGACCTGGAAATTACAGCCGAGCGCAACCCTAAGTTTGTTCATTTTGATGTAGTTTTAGACATTATAAATAACGGCAAAAAACTTTCATTAAACATTAAAGATGACAATAAAGTTTACACAAAAAACCGCAGGATTATTATTGATAATTGTCCACTAACTGTTGATAAATCTAAAGTATTGCTTAATTTAGCTTTGGGTCAAAATTATAGATTTGCTTCTGCAAGCTCTAACAAGTTTAATGTTGTAACTGTTGTAGAGCTTTTAAGGACAAATTTTATAATTCCTAATGGTGCTGAAATGCTCTCGTATTTTAAAGATATAAGCGGAAATTTTGATTTTAACGTTGAATATACTGACAATGGCTTAAACGGTTTTGTTAACCTAAATAAGTCTAGGGTAACTCTAATTCCTCTTGCAGATTTAAGGCTAACAATCGATTCAGGCTATGTTGATATTAAACCTAATATCATCTCTTTAAGTGAGATTAAAGGCTACTACTGTAACGATAAAAAGAACACTGTTGAAATTAAAGGGTCTATAAAAGACTACTATAAATCATTTGATACGGATATTATTATAAAAGCTCTCGCAGGCAAAGAGTTTTCTAAAAATCATTTAAGTAAAATAGTCGGCTATCCGCTTGAGATTACTGGTGTTGCAAGCAACGTCATCTATTATAAATCAAAATACAATAATATGAACATTTGGTCTGCTTTCATGCTCAAAAAGGGCAATGATATACTTGTTGACGGCGCATCATTAAGCCCTGTAAACTACGACAGAGTAGCAACTGCAGAGATAGATTTTGATAAAAATGATATTAACATTAAAAAGATAAACTACTACATTGCTTCAACTATTGACAGAAACAGTAAAATCAACCCATTACTTACTATTTGGGGCAAATTAGATGGTAAAACTTGTTCTTTAAAAAATATTGGCTTTACCATTCCAAAACCACTGCCCAGCGAGTTTTTAAATGTTTTAATCGGTCAAAAAGTCTTTAGAAAAGGTAAAATTGCCGGAAATCTTGAATTTTTTGCCAATACAAAAGTTCCCTATATCAAGGCAGATTTGAGCATGGATAAGGTTGCAATACCTGCTCAAAGGCTGTTTATACGCTCGGCTAAATTTAGTGCAAACGGTGATAGAATTACCTTAAATTCTCAGGGCAAATATAAACGCTCAGATTATAATCTCAACGGGTCAATGCTAAATGAAATTAAGCTTCCTGTAATCATTAAGGATGTCAATCTTACAGTCGACAATCTTGATATAGAGCGTTTTATTAAATCGCTTAACCAGCAAAATAAACTGGATAACACTAAAACAGAAAGCGTTGAAAAACTTATGGTTGCTGATAACAACAACCTTGATGAAAACGCAAATGTTGATGCGGCTCCTGTGTTTGATACAGGTCTTTTAATTGTCGAAAACTGTGTATTTAATTTACTGAAAGCTAAATACAAAGACATTGATGTAGCTGATTTAAAAGCTACCCTAACATTAGATAAAAACGGAATACTTAAAATAGTTTCAAATAGATTTAACATAGCTCAAGGTATTTCTTCCTGCAAAATAGAATGTGACCTTATAAAACACAAGTACGACCTTTTGCTTGGTGTAAAAGACATAAATTCAGACATCATGGCAACATCGATGCTTGGTTTAAAACGTGAAATTTCAGGCAAGGCAAGTGGTATTATTCATTTTCAAACAGATGACACTTTAGCGCTTAACGGTATTATGAAATTCAACGTAAAAGACGGCACTATAGGCAAAATAGGACTTATTGAATATGTTTTAAAATTTGCCGCATTGTTTAGAAATCCGCTTGCCATGATTAGCCCGTCAACTTTTTATGATATTTTAAACATTCCTGAAGGTCATTTTGATAAAATCGAGGGCGATTTAGAATTAAAAAACAATGTTATAGAAAAAATTGTTATAAAGTCTATGTCACCACAGTTAAGTTCTCTTATTGTCGGTAGATTTGACTTAGTTTCAAGAGATGCAACTCTTAGAATTTACACTAAATTTTCTAGCCAGCACAAAGGCTTTGGTGGATTTTTACGTAATATATCATTAAATAGTCTTGCAAATAAAGTTCCCTTAAATTCACGTAATGACAGCAGTTATTATTCTGCTGAGTTAAAATTCCTACCACCAATTGAGGCTGATGAAAAGGATTGTCAGGTATTTTTAACAAAAGTCGATGGCGACGTTGAGCATAATAACTTTATTTCATCGCTGAAGAAAATAAAGTAGCTATAACTTTTTCATCGTAAATATTTTTGTATTTTGCTGGTATAGATTGCATAATGCAATTAATCTGAGAATATGTAAGATTGGCAAATTTAGACAAAAACTTTGCATAGTAAGGATGACAGCCGTTTTTTGCCGATAAATAGTAAGGAATTGTAAAACCCCAAGGGGATTTTTTGTATATTGGAGCAATAGTGCAATTTAAAATCTCTTGTAAATAAGAAATATTATAATTTTTACTAAAGTTATTATTTAAATACTCGGCAAGGATTTCAGTTTGCAGATTACCTGCCCCCCGCCCAATGCCGTAAATAGTTGAATCTAATATTATTTTTCTATCGCCTAAACTCTCTAAAACTTGCTTAGCGTTAGAAAACGCTAGTTGCAAATTATTATGAAAATGAAAGCATAGTGCAATATTCTTTGCAAGAGCAGAATTGCAAACTTTGAATATTTGCATATTATCAGCTTCATTAAGCGCACCTGTTGAATCTACTACGCTAAAAGCAAACGGTGAAATTTCGTTTACTTGCGTCAGTAACTTTGTAAACTCACCATTTGAATAATTCGCACAAAATGTAGGATTAACAAATACTCTGTAGCCCATTGAAATGAGTTTTTTAGCAGCTAAAATGCCAAAATCAACTTCATGCTTTTTAAAAATTAGCCTTATATTTTTAATTTTTGAATTGGAAGCATTTGGAAAATTGTTCAATGAAAACTTCCCAACTTTAAACATAACAACAATCTTAGAGCAATCAATATCTTCGGGTAATGCTGCACAAACGTCCTCAAGAGAAGAAAATAACGTATTAGATTCGGAATTTACACCATCAGTCAAAAAGCCGACTTCTATATACTCAACATTTGCCAATTGTAATTTCGACACGATAAATTTGACACTATCAGAGCCAAAATTCCAATTATTTACATATCCGCCATCTCTGAGCGTACAATCTAAAACTTTTATGTTGCACATAATCTAAATCCGGAGAGTGAGGGATTCGAACCCTCGGCAGGTAATTAGCCTGCACGGACTTTCGAGATCCGCACCATAAACCACTCGGACAACTCTCCAACAATAATTTTACAAAGAAAAGCAAACTTTTGCAAATAAAATCGGCACCAAATCGGTGCCGATAAATATTATTATTGCCTTATACCAAATCTCTGTATGAATTTTTAAACATATCATCATAAGTTGTGTGCAACAGTTCATGAGCTTTATGAGAATTAGGTTTTTCTAAAAATTCCTCATATAACTTAATTATATCAGGGTTTTGGTGTGATTTTCTAAAAGGTAACTCAGAATCTTCTTTGTACAAGCCATCAGCGCGTAATTCTTTGACTCTTGAATTATCGCAGCTTCTGGGTTGGCCTCCGCCATTAACACAGCCTCCGGGGCAAGCCATAACCTCTAAAAGTTGAAAATCGGCTTTTCCTTCTTTAAGCTCACGAATGGATTTTTCAGCCTCTTTAAGTGTTGAAACAACGCGAACTTTTACTTTTGTACCTTTAATATCAACTTCCGCTTCTTTTGTACGATGGTATTTATCTACACCGCGCAATGGTTTAAAGTCAAGATTTTCCAGTGTTTCATGTGTTACAAACTCATATGCCGTACGAACTGCAGCTTCCGCTACACCACCTGACGCGCCAAAAATAGTAGCTGCACCGGTATACTGACCAAATGGTGAATCATTTTGTTCAGGTTTTATTGTAGCCAAATCAATACCTGCAGATTTCAACATTCTTGCAATTTCTTGTGTGGTAAGAACAATGTCGGTTTGCGCCCTACCGTTATCAAAAAGCTGTCCTCTAACTGCTTCAGCTTTTTTTGCGGTACAAGGCATAATTGAAACAACATACAAGTTATCTTTTGTATAACCGTCAAAGTATTTTGGTACAAGCTCTTTAATTACGGGCGACAACATACCCTGAGGTGACTTACAGGTTGATAAATGTTTTAACATATCAGGGTATTGAGTTTCCAAGTATCTTACCCAGGCAGGGCAGCAAGATGTAAACAATGGCAAATTTTCGCCTTTAGTTAATCGTCCTATAAACTCACTTGCTTCTTCCATAATTGTTAAGTCAGCCGAGAAATTTGTATCAAACACTAAGTCAAAACCAAGTTGCCTTAGCGCGGCATTTAATTTACCAATAACATTTTCACCCGCTTTCAAGCCAAATTCTTCACCAAGCGCAACACGCACAGATGGCGCCATTTGAACGGCAGTTTTTTTATTTTTATCGTTAATTAAGTCCCAAACTCTATCAATATCTGATTTAATTGTAAGCGCGCCTGTTGGGCAAACTGCTTGACACTGGCCACAAAATACACAATCTACAGAACCTAAAGCTTTACCTGCCATCGGCTGCACGACAGTTTTTGAGCCTCTGTTTGCAAAACCTAAAACGCTATGTCCTTGAAACTCGCTGCAAGCACGCACGCAAGCGCCGCAAAGAATACATTTGTTAGGATCACGCACAATTGACGGATTTGAATTATCAATAGGTAAATACTCTTGCGGTTTTTTCTTAGCAAATCTTATGTCTTTAATGCCATACTCTTGAGCATACTGTTGCAACTCGCATTTGCCTGACTTGTCGCAAGTTGTGCATTCCCTGTCATGGTTTGCAAGCAAAAGTTCAAGTACGATTTTTCTTATTCTTCTTGTTTTTTCAGTATTTGTATGGATTTTTAGCCCCGGTTCAGGCGGCATTGTGCATGAGGACTGTATTCCCCTGCCTTCTATTTCAACTACACACATTCTGCAGGCGCCGTATTGTGTTAAGTCAGGCCTGTAGCAAAATGTTGGTACATTGAAACCATTATTTCTTATAACTTCAAGCAAGTTAGGCTCGTTTGTATATTCGCATTCTTTTCCGTTTATAAATAAAGTATTTGTCATATTCTACCTCTCTTACGACTGTGAAATTGCCTTGAACGGGCATGCACTTATGCAGGCACCGCATTTAATACATTTCTCTTGGTTAATTTTGTGTGGATTTTTCACAGTACCTTCAATAGCACCAACAGGGCAATTTCTAGCACATTTAGTACAGCCCTTGCAAAGTTCTTCATTGATTTTAATTACTTTTAATGCTGTACAAACACCTGCAGGACATCTTTTTTCTTTAATGTGCGCAATATATTCATCTCTAAAATATTTCAAAGTTGATAAAACAGGGTTCGGCGCAGTTTTACCCAATCCGCATAAAGAACCTTCTTTAACGGCGATTGCAAGTTCTTCAAGCGTATCTAAGTCCTTCATTTCACCTTGACCGCGTACAATTTTTTCTAAAATCTTTAGCATATTTTTTGTACCTTCGCGGCAAGGAACACACTTTCCGCAGCTTTCGTTTTGTGTAAAGTGCATAAAGAAACGTGCAACTTCTACAATGCAAGTGTCTTCATTCATAACAACTAAACCGCCAGAACCAACCATTGCGCCGGCTTTAATCAGATTGTCATAGTCCATTGGTAAATCAAGATGTTCTTCTGTCAGACAGCCACCTGATGGGCCACCGATTTGAACAGCTTTAAATTTTTTGCCATTGCGAATGCCGCCGCCAATATCAAAAACTATTTCTCTTAATGTTGTACCCATTGGAACTTCAATAAGACCTGTGTTATTAACTTCGCCAGTAAGGGCAAAAGTTTTTGTGCCTTTTGATGTTTCAGTACCAAATGAAGCAAACCAATCTGCACCTTTATCAATAATTACAGGTACATTTGCAAGAGTTTCAACGTTATTAATTAGCGTTGGTCTTCCAAAAAGTCCGCAATTAGCAGGGAATGGCGGTTTTGGTCTTGGCATACCGCGCTCACCCTCAATAGATGCCAATAATGCTGTTTCTTCGCCGCAAACAAAAGCACCTGCTCCTTCTTTAATGTGAATTTCAAAATTAAAGCCACTGCCCATTATGTTTTGACCTAAAAAGCCTTTTTCTTCAGCTTGTTTAATCGCAATTCTTAAACGTTTGATTGCTAGCGGATATTCAGCCCTAACATAGATGTAAGCTTCATCTGCGCCAATTGCAAAACCGGCAATTGCCATACCTTCAAGCAATTTATGCGGGTCGCCTTCCATAACAGACCTGTCCATAAAAGCACCGGGGTCGCCCTCATCACCATTGCAAACTACATAAGATTTGCCACCGCGATTAGCTGCAGTGAATCTCCATTTGCGACCTGTAGGAAAACCGCCGCCACCACGACCTCTTAAACCTGATTTTTCTATTTCTTCAATAACTGCATCAGGGTTATTTTGCTCAAGAACTTTGGCTAAAGCTCTATAACCGCCAACGGCAATTGCTTCATCAATACATTCTGCGTTAATTTCGCCACAATTTTTTAGGGATGTTCTTGTTTGTTTAGCGTAAAAATTAATTTCTTCATTTTTATAAATATGATTACCTGTTTTTGGATCAGTATAAAGTAATCTTTCTACGGGCTTACCATCTTTAATATGTGAATTTACAATTTCTTCAACATCGTCAGGTTTTACTTTAACATAGGTAACATCAAAATCGGGAATAATAACTAAAACGCCCTGTTCGCAAAAACCATGACAACCGGTAGGAACAGTGGTCATTTTGTCATGTTCGCTCAAAATTGAAACATCAGCGCCCAATTCTCTAAATTTAGCCATAACTTCATTTGAGCCATTAGCAATACAACCAGTACCGTTACACACAAGAACCCTGAGTCCCTGCTGTTTAATAAGTTCAATTGCCTTTTGACGCTCTTGTTCAATATCTATATTTAATTTTTTTACTTCAGTTTCCATTTCTTAGCCCTCATTTTCCTCAGCAATAATGGTATCAATAATTATTTTAATTGCATCAGTTGTCATTTGCGGATAAACCTTGCCGTTAATTACAACAACAGGTGCCAAACCACAAGCACCAAGACAACTTACTGTTTCAACAGAAAATAAACCGTCATCTGAGGTGTATTTTCCTTCTTTTAAATTAAATCTCTGCATTAAGTAAGTATATACAGGCATTGACCCTCTAACGTGGCATGCTGTCCCGTCACAACATTTAACTTCATATTTCCCCTTTGGTTCAAGAGAAAATTGTGCATAAAAAGTAGCGACCCCATATACGGTCGCAGGTGAAAGTTCGTCTATTTTTGTACCAATATAAGTGATGGCATCTTGAGGCAAATATCTGAATTCTTCCTGCACCTTTTGCAAAATGGCAATTAAATTCGATTTTTTTGCACCGCAAGAGTTAATGATGTCATCAACTTTCTTAAAGTTAATGCCACCTGAGGTTTGAGTGCTCATGAATTTCTCCTTTTTTACTAACAACCCTTATAACATATTATTGCACGCTAAATTATTAAAATCAAATATTAAATTGCCTAAATACACGCTTTAGACTATACTTATAATATGCAATAGGAATTTAAAAATGGATAAAAAATTAAATATAACGGTTTGTTTAGGCAGTTCATGCTTTGCGAGAGGTAACGAAGAAAACCTAAACTTTATTGAGGATTATGTCGAAAAATATAATCTTGATGCAAACATAGATATTGCAGGCTCAAGATGTGAAGGCAAATGCGCACAGGGGCCCAATATAACTATAAATGGAATATTACATTCTAATATCACGCAAGAAAAACTGAAAGATATACTTGATAATTTTAGGGGTTGATAATGGACAAATTATATCCTGTTTATACGCTTAATAATGAATGTCATGACTGTTATAAGTGCGTAAGAGAGTGTCATGTTAAAGCAATAAGTATCCAGCAAGGACATGCTTCAGTATTGCCCGAAAAATGCATAGCTTGTGGTAACTGTGTTAAAACCTGTCCAAATAATGCTAAGAGAGTCAGAAACGACATTGAAAAAGTCAAAAACCTCTTTCGAGCTCAACAGGAAGTATATGTTTCTCTCGCACCCAGCTGGAGCGGCATTTTTGAATACTCACCATCTAAAATGATTGCACTTTTAAAAAAGCTCGGCTTTAAACATGTAAGTGAAACAGCTCTTGGCGCGCAAGAAGTTTCTATTGAGTGTGCAAAACTTATGAAAGAAAAAGACAAGGGGCTTTTTATTTCAAGCGCATGTCCTGTTGTTGTAGACTACATCAGGCTTTATAACACAAAATTTTTGCCATATATTACCCCTGTTGCTTCTCCTGCGCTGACGCATGCAAAAATGTTAAAAGAAATCTATGGCAAGCACATACATGTTGTATTCATTGGCCCTTGTATAGCAAAGAAAAATGAATCAGACAATAATCCCGACTTAATAGATGCAGCTTTGACGTTTGAGGAATTAAAATTCTGGCTGCAAGATGAATATATTTCAGCAGATGATATAGAAGACAATGGAAATGAATCTTTTGTTCCGGAAAATGCGTATGAGGGCGCACTTTACCCCGTTGAAGGCGGCATGAATGAAACTATTAAAAAAGGCGGTATGGCTGATGATGTGCAATTTATAAATATCAGCTCAATTGAAAACCTGGAAAAAGCACTCAAGGGTCTTGAGCCTGAAGCTCTAAATAAAAAGATTTTCATTGAAGCACTTGCCTGCAATGGCGGTTGTCTTGCAGGCCCTTGCAGTTCTACAAAAAAATCCGAACTTTTAAGAGTTAGTGATACTTTATCAAAAGTTAAAATGCGCGATGAAATACCAAATGAACCTAAAACTGTTGTTGAAAAAGAATATGAAAAGAAATCTCTGGAAAAGCATAATTATGACTATGAAACAGTTTCGGAAGCATTGAAAAAAATCGGCAAATACACAGAAGAAGATGAGCTAAACTGTGGCGGATGCGGCTATAATACTTGCCGAGAGCTGGCTTGCGCTTTAATTTCAGGCGAAGCTGAACCTTCAATGTGTGTATCATACATGAGAAAAATTGCCATGCAAAAGGCTGCTGCAATGCTTAGGTGTATGCCATCTGCCATTGTTATGGTTGATAAGGATTTGAAAATTGTTGAATCTAATGAAGCATTTATGAAAATGTTTTGTGCTGATATGTATGACATTTTTTCTGACAGACCCGAAGGGCTAAATGGGGCTTGTATAGATAGAATTGTCGATTTTTCAGATATTTTCAAAGAAACATTAAAGTCTTCAAAAGATATTCATAAAGAGCATTATCCTGTAAAAAATCGTTTATATGACATTAGTGCATTCTCGATAGAAAAAAATGAACTAGCAGGTGCAATTATAACCGATGTTACCCAAAGTGAATTAGGCAGGGAGAAAATTGCCCAAAAAGCTCATGAAGTTATAAATAAAAATATTGCAATCGTACAAGAAATCGCTTGTCTTTTGGGTGAACATATGGTTGAAACAGAGTTACTTTTAAGTACAATTGCACAAGATTACGATACCTCTAACGAGGATAAAAAATAATGTTTATTGATATTGATTGCGCTCAAGAAAAAAAGTATAATCAAAACACTTACGGGGATTACTTTTTGTCCAAAAGATACCCCGAAAGTGGCGACTTAATCGCTGTATTATCTGACGGACTTGGCAGCGGAATAAAGGCAAACATCCTTGCCACAATGACAGCTACAATGCTTTTAAAATTTGTTGAAGCCGGTGCTGATATAAAAACCGCCTGCGAAGTTATTATGAACTCACTACCCGTCTGTCAGGTAAGAAAAATAAGCTATTCAACTTTTTCTGTCGCGCACTGCAGTGAAGACGGCGAAGTTAAAATTGTTGAAGAAGGTAATCCTAACTTTATTTATATAAGTGAGGGCAAAGTAATTGAGCCTGAATACACCGTTATTGACTCAGACACCTTTAAAAACAGACACATGCGCGTTTACAAATTACAATTAAAGCTTGGAGACAGGTTAATATTTTGCTCTGACGGCGTCACGCAGGCAGGGCTTGGAAATCCTGATTTAAAACTTGGCTTAAGGCGCAGCGGTCTTATAAAATATTTATTAGATAAAATAAACTCTAATCCCAATGTTTCAAGCAGCGAGTTATCGCATTTTGCTGTTAGGGCCGCAATTAATACGGAACCCGACAGAAAACCAAAAGATGATACTTCATGCTGTGTTATTTACTACAGAGAACCGCGAAAGGCATTAATTTTTACCGGCCCTCCATACCATCAGGAAAAGGATAACGAGTATGCTAATGAATTTTTTAAATCGTCTGCTAACAAAGCAATTTGTGGAGGAACTACCGCAAATTTAATATCCAGAGAACTGAAAATTCCTGTTGTTTGCAATAATGTTCGAAGTGTTGGAAAATTGCCCGCAGTATCACAAATGGAGGGTATTGACCTTGTAACAGAGGGAATTTTAACTCTTACTAAAACCTATGAATACTTAGAAAACGGTTTTAATGACAAGGAAAAAAATGCAGCTTATGATTTAATGCAATTTTTATTAAATAGTGATTGCATTGAATTTATGGTTGGTGCAAAATTAAATCAGGCACATTACGATCCGAATTTACCAATAGAAATTGAAATTAGAAAAAATATTGTCAAAAAAATGGCAAAAATATTGGAAGACAAGTATATTAAAAAAGTGACGCTGCGATATATATAAGGAGAAAATATGAACAAAGTCATCGTAAAAATATGCATGGGT
Organism: Candidatus Gastranaerophilales bacterium; assembly: GCA_944324905.1. Classification (GTDB taxonomy): domain Bacteria; phylum Cyanobacteriota; class Vampirovibrionia; order Gastranaerophilales; family Gastranaerophilaceae; genus Galligastranaerophilus. The sequence continues at coordinate 144,762 of CALUYB010000003.1, read as the reverse complement.
ACAACCTGTTTTGTAATGGGTGCATCTGAACTGCAAGAATTAACAGATATCATCCCTGAAAAATATGGTGACAAAGTTGAAGTCGTAGCATCAACTTGTCTTGATTTTTGCTCATCAAATGAGGAGTCGAAAGCACCGTATGTAATGGTTGATTACGACGTTATAAGCAAGGCAACAGTAGAAAAAGTTTTAGAAGCAATAGATGGAAAGTTAAAAAATGGACAAGAATAATCAAGCAAATCACTTAAAAAAGGAAATTTTAATTAAAACTATAAAAGCATTTTTATCAGATGATTTTGGTGAAAATACAAGGCTAATACCTTTTGAAATGCGCCCGAAAGGTTCTGAAGTACCTTATCGCTGCTGCATTTATAAGGAAAGAGAAATTTTAAGGAATAGAATTATAGCTACGCTTGGGTTCCCAATTGAGGGATGCGATGAAAGAATTTTGCTTTCTAACTATGCAAAATGGGCGCAAGAGCGTGAAAAGCCCGATGAACATACACTTACCGTATTAGAGTCTGCTTGCAAGGGTTGTGTTCCCAATAGAATTTTTGTTACAGACCTGTGTCAGGGGTGTGTTGCAAGACCTTGTCTTGAAAACTGTAAATTTGGCGCGATTTCAATAGTTAATGGTAAATCGCAAATCGACAGTTCAAAATGTAAAAATTGTACAAAATGTATTCAAGTTTGCCCATATCATGCAATAGTAAAAATTGTTGTACCTTGCGAAAACGCTTGTCCAGTAGATGCAATTTCTAAGGACGAACAAGGACATGCAAGAATAGACTTTGACAAATGCATAACCTGTGGCAAGTGTGTAAGCGCATGCCCGTTTGGCGCAATTCATGAAAAAAGTCAAATTATAGACATATTAACTAAAATCAAACAAGGCAAAAAAGTTGTTGCACTTATTGCACCATCAATAGCAGGTCAATTACCCTGCAATATTTATCAGCTAAAAACTGCAATGCTAAAATGCGGCTTCAGCGACGTTCTTGAGGTTGCTCAAGGTGCTGATGTTACTGCTAAAAATGAGGCAAAAGAATTTGCAGAGCGCATGAGTGAAGGTCAAAAAATCATGACAACATCATGCTGTGCAGGCTACAACAATCTTGTAGACAAGCATTTAAATGAAATTGCACCATTTAGATCTGAAACAAAAACACCTATGTACTACATAGCGGAAATTTGCAAAGAAAAACATCCTGATGCTGTAACTGTGTTTGTTTCACCTTGTGTAGCCAAAAAAAGCGAAGCGCAAAAAAATCCAAATGTAGACTACGTAATGAACTACGAGGAATTAGGTGCGCTATTTGTAGCTCATAAAATAGAACTTTCAGAGTTGGAAGAAACTCCATATGAAATTGAATCATCTCGTGAAGGCAGGAATTTTGGTATAACAGGTGGCGTTGCAAAGTCTGTTGAAGTTGCTGACAACGGTAAAAGCGAGATAAAACCACACCTTGTAAACGGAATTAACAAAGAATCTATTAGAGCTTTAAAAAACTTTGCAAAAAAAGGTGAGTGCGAATTTGGTAATTTAATTGAAGTTATGTGCTGTGAAGGCGGTTGTGTTGGAGGAAACGACTGTCTTAACAATGTTAGAACAGCTACAAAAGCAATTAACGAGTTTACTAAAGATTCAAAGCCGATTGTGTAATTTAATATATTTGCCAGACATGCTATAACACTGTAAAATAATAGTGTTAGGCGTGTTTGGAGTGCAAATGAATAAAAAAAATCAAATCAAAACAAGGAATATATTAACTTTTCTTGAAAATAAAACTCAGAATTTTGAAAATAAGATTGCACTAAGTACAAAAGTCCAATTCGGATGGAAAGAATTTACATACAAGGGAATTGGACTTTTATCCAGAAAAATTGCAAATTGGATGATAAATGACATAAATCTCACAAAAGGTGATAGAGTTGCAATTCTTTGCGAATCTAAACCTGAGTTTGGTGCATGTTTTTTTGCTTCTGTTCTTGCTGGCGCTATTTTTACACCACTTGATATAAAGCTAACTTTACATGAATTAAGAATAATACTAACTGACTGCAAACCAAAAGTTCTTTTTGTAAGTAATCAATATTTTGAACAGGCATTAATCTTAAAAAATGAATTAGATTTTATTAAACATGTTATTTTAATTGATGAAACACCATCTAAATCCGGTTTCACTACAATTTATGGCCTTGATAACAAATATGATAGCAAATTTAGACGTCCACACTTGCGCTCAACAGCGATTTTAATATACACATCAGGTACTACAGGTGCGCCAAAAGGAGTGGAAATAACTTATTTAAATATGCTGACGCAAATTGAGTCGCTTGAGTGGGTACGTGATGTGGTTTTCCCTGAATATGGCAAAACAGATATTGCTGTACTGTCAATTTTACCTATGAATCACTTATTTGAGCTTACAGTCGGTTTTACTCTATTTATGAACTGGGGATTGAGCATTTATTACACAAACAGTTTAAGGCCCAATGATATTTTAAACATGATGTGCGAGAAAAATATTAAGTTTATGATTGTCGTACCAGCCTTTTTAAAACTTTTAAAGTCGAGTATTGAAAGTAAAATTAATTCTGCACACCCCGCAAAGAAAATTACATTTAAAATAGCTTATCATCTTGCAAAATTTATTCCCTTTACAAGTATAAAAAGATTACTTTTTAAAAACATTCACACAAGGTTTGGCGGAAATTTCAAGGGCTGTATTACAGGTGGTGCGCCATTAGATATTGAAGTTGGCAGATTTTTCGAAAGAATTGGAATTGAAATATACAATGGTTATGGACTCACAGAAACAAGCCCTGTGGTAAGTGTTAACTGTGACGATAGAAAAAATTTAGCCTCAGTTGGTAGGCCACTAAAATGTTTTGAAGCTAAAATTGACCCTCAGACAAACGAACTTTTACTCAGGGGGCTTAGTGTTATGAAAGGCTACTATAATAGGGAGGACCTGACAAAACAGGTAATTGATGAGGATGGCTGGCTGCACACAGGTGATATGGCAAAAATAGATAAGCGCGGATTTTTGTACATAACAGGCAGAATTAAAAATATGATTGTCCTATCAGGCGGGAAAAAAGTGTTCCCCGAAGAAGTTGAAGCTGTACTTGAAAAATCGGAGCTGTTTAAAGAAATTTGCGTATTGGGACATTCAAAAATACAAGGCGCAAAAGATGGATGTGAAGAAGTTGCCGCAGTTGTTCTACCGACAGATTCTGTTTTGGAAAAAGAAAATTATGAACAAATAGTAAGAAATGAAATAAAAATTCTATCAAACCAACTTGCACCGTACAAAAGGCCAACAAACATTTTTATAGTAAAAGATCCGCTGCCCAGAACTACAACAAGAAAAGTTAAAAGAAACAAGTTAAAGGAAATAATTAGTGCTAAATAAAAATCCCGTCACAAAGGGTGTGGCACATCTTACAACGCGCAAATTCATCTAAATTATATTGTGTAACTTTGAACCAATCGCGCTCAATTAAGAGTGTACCGCACTTTTTGCAATAAGTTGATGAAGTTAAAATATCTCGGATATTTCCTAAATAAACATAGTTAATACCACAATCTTTTGCAATGTCATATGCTCTTTTAAGGGTTTCAAAAGATGTTCTTGGTTTATTTAGCATTTTATATGCAGGGTGAAATGCGCTAAAATGCAGCGGAGTATTTTTACCTAAATTATTAACAATCCACTCACACATTTTAAAAATTTCATCTTCAGAGTCATTTTCGCCCTCAATTAAAAGTGTGGTTATCTCAAGCCAAGCACTTGTTTCTTGTTTAATATATTTGAGCGTATCAAGCACAACATCAAGCTTTGCAGCACAATTTTTTCTGTAAAAATCATCAGAAAAAGCTTTTAAATCAATATTTATAGCATCCATTTGAGAGAAAAGGCTTTTTCTAACTTCATTTTGAGTATAACCTGCGCTAACTGCTACTGTTTTGATACCCTCATTTTTAGCTAAGCGCGCTACATCCAAAGCATACTCGAAAAACACAACAGGGTCATTATAGGTAAATGCAATGCTTTTACAGTTATTATCCCTTACGGCGCGAACTACTTCTTTTGGCGCTACAAAGGGTAAATCATAAGGGTTTAACCTTGTTTTTGTTGTAGTATAGTTTTGGCAAAATTTACAGCCCATATTGCACCCATAAGTCCCTAACGACAAAATTTTTGTTGATGGGAAAAAATGAAAAAGCGGTTTCTTTTCAATAGGGTCAATTGCAAGACCTGTAATATGTCCATAAGATAAAAATTCAATCTTGCTGCCACTGTTTACTCTTATATGGCAAAAACCGCTTTGTCCTTTTCTTAGGTGACACCTACGCGGACAAACTTCACAAATTAAAACATTGTCATCAAGTTTAGTAAAATATTCCATAAAATATATTATAATTTATTTTATGGATTTTAGTAATATACGGAGAAGCAATTGAAAAATAAAAGTATGGCTGTTTCGGGTATGTTCTACCCAAATGATAAAAAAGAAATAGTAAAACTAATAAACGAGTATGAATTAAATATAAAAAATGATACAAATTATATCTCAAGACTTGTTATTGCGCCGCATGCAGGTTATAAATACTCAGGCTTTGGCGCATACTTTGCACTAAAGCATTTGGGTGGTAAAAATATATTTATATTTGCCCCTGCGCACAAAGTTTATGTAGAAGGCATAGCAATTTCAAGTTATGACTGCTTTGAAACTCCTTTTGGCAAGGTTCAAGTAAATAATGAAATAACACAAGAAATTGCTGCAAAATTTAATGCAAATTACTGCGATGAGGCTTTTGAAACAGAACATGCAATAGAAGTTCAATTACCTTTTTTAAAATATTTAAATAAAGATTTTAACATTATTCCGATTTTAGTTGGGAATTGTGACCCAAAAGCCATATATGAAATAATTAGCTATTATTATGAAAATTCTAACAATTCTTTTGTAATTTCAAGTGATTTGACACACTTTTTAACTGATGAAAAAGCAAAAAAGATTGATAATATTACAGCACAGATGATAGAATGCAACAAAACAGAAAATTTCCATCGCGAACAGGCATGTAACGCGAGCGCAATTTGTGGTGCTGTTGAATTTTCAAAGTCGAAAAATTTCTCTTTTATTAGGCTGGATATGAGAAATTCAAGCCTTGTGACCAATGATAAAAACAATGTGGTAGGCTATGGCAGCTGGATGCTATACCAAGGTGAAAAAAATCAATTCATCAAAAAATATTACTCTGATTTTGTTAAAGAAATTTGTTTAAATTCTATTAAAACAAAGGGTAATATGCCAAAAACCAACTACCCTGCAGTATTAAATGAAATCGGCGCAAGCTTTGTGACGTTAGAGAAAAACGGTAATTTAAGGGGTTGTATAGGCTCGATTGTCGCTTACAGAGAGCTTATTGATGATTTAATCAGCAATGCATATATGAGCGCGTACAAAGACCCAAGGTTTCAACCGCTCAGAGAAAGCGAAATAAGTGAAATTGAATTAAAAATATCACTCTTAAGCGAGCCTGTAGAAATTGATTTTACGGACGAAGAAGACTTGCTTGAAAAAATTGAGCAAAACAAGGATGGAATTATCATTTCAGACTTAGGCAAAAGGGCAGTATATTTGCCAAGTGTTTGGGAACAGTTGCCGGATAAAAGAATTTTTCTATATTCTCTAAAGCAAAAGGCAGGATTAAGCCCGGAACATTTTTCAAACACTTTTAAAGCGTACAGATTTTACACAGAGTATATTTAAAAATCTCTTGCTTTAACACCGTTTTTCCAATTTTCTTCAATTTTTTCAAGCGCAATACCTTTTGTTTCAGGTACAAAGAAGTAAACGAAAAACAAACAAATAATGCATATTACAACAAATAACCAGAATGTATATGCCGCGCCTATGTTTTTGAGCATAACAGGGAAACTAAATGTAATTATAAAATTAAACACAAAGTTTGAAACCATACAAATGCTCATCCCGACTCCGCGAACTTGCAGCGGGAATACTTCAGAAATAAGCGTCATGCCAACAGGCCCTAAGCTAAAGGCAAAGCAGACAATGTAGAACAACAAGCTGCCTACTGCAAACCACTTAACAAGTGAGCCTAGCTGAACTGCAAAAGCAAAAACGCAACCCATTATAATTAAGCTAATCATGACACCTGTTAAACCAATGTACAAAAGTGGTTTTCTTCCGATTTTGTCGCTGTAAGCTATTGCAACAAATGTCATTAAAAAGTTTACAATACCTATTAAACTTGTTGCATAAATTGCACTTTGGTTACTGTCAAAACCTGACAACTTAAATATTGTAGGCGCATAGTAAATTATAGTATTTACGCCTGTGCAAATCTGAGCAAACATAATACCAATACCCACAACAAAAGGCATAATGAGCCATTTTTTAAATTCAAATATGCCGCCTTTATCAGTATTTAGTGAATGTTTAATTTCATTAATTTCATAATCCGTATCAATATTACCTTGAATTTTTAAAAAAGCATTTTTTGCGTCGTTATCCCTACCTTTTAAAACAAGCCAACGTGGAGTATCGTTTAAAAATAACATACCCAAGAACAACACAGCAGCAGGAGCAACACCTGCAAGCAGCATTAATCGCCATGTATGTTCAAAATGAGAAAAGAAAGAGTTTACAAGATAGGAGAACAAAATACCTGCAGTAATTGCTAATTGAAAGAGAGAAACATACATGCCACGCTTTTCTTTTGGTGAAACTTCAGACAAATAAAGAGGTGCCGCAAAATTGACTGCACCAACGGCAAAGCCGGTAAACATTCTTGCTGCAATAAGCTGTATTGGACTTTGTGCTATAGCACAGAATATTGAGCCAACAAAAAACATTATTGCAGTTGCAATTATAATTGTTTTTCTGCCGAAAATATCAGCAAGCTTGCCATTTGAAGCAGCACCTAAAAGTGCGCCTATTAAAACAGAACTAACCAATAAGCCCTGTTGAAAATCATTTAAATCCCAGGTTTGATTTATATAAAGCAAAGCACCGGATATTACACCTGTATCATAGCCTGAAAGCAAACCCCCAAGGGCTGCCATAAGTGCCGTAAAAAATAACCAAAATTCATGTTTTTTCATAACTATAGAATAACAGATTTGTAACGAACATGCTATATCTTAATATTAATGGTAAGATTATATTGTAAATTAGCAAGATGGGTACTAAGTGAAATTTAAAACAATACTGGCGTTATTTATTACACTAGCTTTGGCAACAAGTGCGTTGGCAATTGAGAATATAAAGCAAATTACACTTGATGAAGCGTTAAAAGTTGCAATAGACAATAGTATTGAACTTGATACTCAAAAACTTAACGTAGAAATATCTAAAAATGATATAAAAGTTGCTAACAGACTTCAAAATCCCTCACTGGATGCATATTGGAACATGGGTCAAGCAGGCTCAGGCAACCCACATACTATTGGCATAAGCCAACTAATCGAGGTATTTAAGCGCAAATATAGAAAAAAAAGTGCTATAGCTAACTACGAAGTTAGCGAAGAGACATCAAGATATAAAAATTTTGACCTTAAGATGGATGTAAGGGAGGCTTATATAAATCTTGTAAACGCAAAGTCAGTTGCGCAATCTTTAGAAATGGAAGAAAAATCACTAAGCGAAATTAATAGACTTGTTAAACAAAGATATAAAAGTGGCAAAGCCACAGAAACAGATGTTATACAGGCTGACATTTCATTAAACCATGTAAGAACGCAACTCAACACCGCAAGGACAAGTATTATGTCAGCGCGCTTTCAATTTAATAGCGTAATGGATACTGACCCAATTTATGATTCAATTGTTACAACATTTGATGAAGATGAAAATTTTGACAAATTATTAACTCCCTCACCAAAATCTGAATTACCTTCATTCAGTGACATTTTAGCACTCGCAGAACAACACAGGTACGACCTTAAAATTGCGCAAAAAGAAATAGAAGTTGCTAAAAATAATCTTAAAATCGCAACAAGTCAAAGAGTTCCTGATGTCGAAATTACAGCAGGTTATCTGTATCAACCGATTGGTATCTCGGGCGAAGGTAAATTTCTCCATGGTGCATACGCCGGCGCTAGCCTTGTTAATTTGCCCGTACTTTACAATTACTCGCCCGAAATTAAAAATGCCAAACTTGAAATAGAAAAGGCGCAATTAAAATATGCTGCTGCACAAAACAACGCCTTTGCGAATTTAAGTAGCGCATATGAAAAATTAATAAATGCCAGAGTTAATTTAAACTATTACACTGACAGCCTTATAGAAGATTCAAAAACAATGATGAAAACATCTAAAAAGAACTATGAAGAAGGCAAAACTGACTTGACATCACTAATAGTTATAGAGCAATCTTACAGATCAATAATTTTGGGCTACACGTATGCGCTTGCTCAATATTATTCATGTTGGATAAATTTCTTAAGAGAAGTTGATGTTGAAAGCTTGGAACAAACTGCAAATCTTTAACTATTTTTTTGAAACGCACTTGTTTTCTTTTATATAATACCGCCAAGGGAGTTCTGTTGCTTTTTTTATGCCAATTCTTGTTGTTTTTACAACTTTACTGTCAGGGATACTTTCATATGTTTCTATCCAAACTTTTGAATTGTCAGCACAGGTATCAATTTCATTAAAATCAGTTGTTATTCCAAGTGCCTTGCAAAGTTTAGCAGGGCCTGAGCAAATTTTTATGTCATCACAAAAAAGAGGCTCAAGCGCTCTAATTAAAACAGCGCTGCCTATTCCTTCTGTTTCGGTCACAAAATTAACGCAATAGTGCATCCCGTAAGTAAAATAAACATATAAAGTACCTTCTTTCATAAAAAGAGTTTTAGAGCGTTTTGTTACGCCTTTAAAGGCATGACAAGATTCTTCATCTTGCCTATATGCCTCTGTTTCAACAATTATACCCTTTTTAACTGTTCCATCAGGCTGTTTTACACACAAAACACAGCCCAAAAGATTGCGCGCAACGACTGTGGGGTGAGAATTATAAAATTGTCTGTTTAACTTTTTCATTTTGTAAAATCAACTGTTGGAACTGCTTTTTCCTGTTCGTCTACTTCAAAATAATCACGAGATTTTATATTTGCAAAGTTAGCAATTATCGATGTCGGAAATGTTCTGATTTTTGCATTTAAAGTTTTTACACTCTCGTTATAATCCATTCTTGCAACAGCAATTCTATTTTCAGTTCCTGCCAGTTCGTCCTGCAATGCGATAAAATTTTTATCTGCCTTTAAATCAGGATACCTTTCAACAACTAAAAGCAATCTTGAAAGCGCACCATTAAGCTCATTTGCGCTTTGTTGAACTGATTTTAAATCATCAGTTTTTAGAGAACCTGAAAGTTTTGCGCGAGCATTAGCAACATCGCTAAAAATTTGACTTTCATGTTGAGCGTAACCCTTTACGGTTGCAACAAGATTAGGTATAAGGTCATTTCTCCTTTTTAGCTGGTTATCAACTTGAGCCCATTTTGAATTTGCATTTTCATCCATAATTTGTAATGAGTTATAAGAGTTCAAGAACCCCATACAAATTATTATCAGAACTATTACAACTATGCCGATTGCAGGAAACTTTTTATTCATATACTCTCCTTAAATTGAATTAACGTAACACAACAAAATTTCAAGTTCAGATATTAAATTATCTAAAACATTGTACAGATTTTTGTTTTTAATTTTTGAAACACCTGTTTTATTATCTAAAATTGCTTGAAAGACTTCTTCGCTAATACCACAAACATTTGCAGCAGTTGTTATAATATAATTATCATCATTTTTAACAGGAATTTCGTTTAATCTTAAAATCCCTCTAAAAATTGTCATAAAAGTATTGCAACAAGGTAAAAGAAAGCCCTTCAATCGCATTTTAGAATTGGAATTTAAAATATAAAAAGCTCTGAGCTTCATAAGCAAACTTTTAATTTCGCGCTCACACTGCAAACGCAGGTCATCGCGCTTAATTGCAATTTGTGAAATATAGTCCTTGCCATAAATAATTTTATGAAAATCAACAATATCGGAATATTCAAGGGCATATGTATCTGATGAACTTTTCCACTCATCGTAAGTTATAAATACAGGCATGGGATTTTTAGAACAGACCCATTTTTTAGTGATTTTTGTACAGGCTCTTATGTCGTCACCGCAAAAGCTGTCTAAAATCATCATTAAATTTATATTATTCTTTTGCTCAAATCTTGCAGCTGAACCGTAAATAAATACCGATTTTAAACTATCGCCAAGGACTTTAGTTAAATCACTTAAATATTTTTCAATGCTATACATTACCACCTTCCCGAGGCGCCACCGCCTCCAAATCCACCGCCGCCGCCGAAGCCTCCAAAGCCTGAAGAACCTCCTCCGCCTAAATATGTAATACCACAATATCCGCCGCGAAAGTTAAACGTAAATTTTAGGATAACCAGCCATATTAAAAGAAACAAAATATAATCCATATCGTCTGTTGCGCTCTTTAGGGGCTTAATTTTGGGGGGATTATCTGAAAGCTCAGTCCCATAACCTTTTGCAATATCAATTGCTAAAATATAAGAACCCTTTACGATTCCATCCTCATATCGGTTGTTTTTAAAATATGGCAACATTAAGTCACGAATTCTGCCCGCATGGGCATCTGTGATTATACCCTCAAGCCCATAGCCAGTTTCAATCCTCATTACCCTATCTTTTACGACAACGAGAATTACAGCGCCATTGTTTAGATTTTTAGCACCAATTTTGTACTTGCGCCCAATCTCCAGTGTTGCCTGCTCGACACTTTGGTTATTCAAAGTATTAAGAGTAACAATTGCTATGTCAGAACCCGTTTTCTTTTGCAAATCAAATAAATAGGAGTTAATTATATTTTCAGCATCATTTGAAATTACTTGAGCATTATCAGAAATAAATCCGTTAAAATACAGATTTTGAAGCGCTAAAACAGGGCTACAGAAAAATAAAAACAAAAAAACTAGTATAATTTTTTTCATAAATTCCCCTGATTTTTTTTAAATATAACAAATTGTCGCATATTGCGCAATTGTATTTTTATAGTATTGACAAAATTTTATTATTATTTTATTGTTAGGCATGTCTAACATATGTTAGGCAGAGCTAACAAAGGAAATCACATGAAACTTACATCAATTGGAAAATTTTTAGATCAGCCATTATTATCAAATACATTGAGCAGAAAAATGCCAAATATTCTTATTGCCTCGGCTTTTGCGTATGGACTAAAAGACACCTTTTCCCGCAGCAAGGAAGAAAGAAAAAATGCAGCAATAAAAAACTTTATAATACTTAGCAGCATAGTTACAGCCACTCTATTTTGCGCAAAAAATATAAAAATCAAAGGCGAAAAACTAATTGATACAATACCGAAAAAACAAATTTTAAATAAACAACGAGAGGCAATTGATAATTTTATACAAGAGAATATAATTGGTTCTGACATAAAAAAAATTCTAAATAAAGCAAAGAATAAAATGTTAAACCTAAAGGAAACAGACAGCTTGCTTAAGGGTATAAAAGGTCAAAAAAATTCAGAAAATCTTATTTCAACTTTATTTGTGGCAAAAGAAAATATAACCAGTGATAAAATTCTGCAAGAAATAGCTAAGCTCTCGATTATGGGCTTTATCCCTGTTGCAAGCGGTATAGCAGGAGGAATGGCAGCCGATAAAATTACAGGAAATCTTACAAAAGAAAAAGCAACAGATAAAATTAAAGAAGGCATTTATCAGTTTTTCGCCAATATATTTCTTTGTAATGTTGGCGCAGGGGCATTTTTATTTACGGCAGAAAAGCTAAACAAAGCGGGGATAATAAAAAACTTGACTCCACTTAAAAAAACAGGTGTAATACTAAGCGGCATTTTAGCAGTTGGAGTCTTTGGAGGCAGCAGAATTGCAAATTTCATCGGAAATAATTTTATTAATCCAATTATAAATAAATGCGCAAAGAATAAAAATACTGGTAAACAAGAAGAAAGGAAGCCTGAGGCACTTGACATTGCCCTACATACGGACGATATTGCAACTGCAGGTGTGCTATCCGGTGTAAAATGGATTGAACCGCTATTACCAGTTATGTATCTTGTCTCAGGCTACAGAGCTGCAATTGGTTATCGCAACAACAATGCTGACACAAAACTTGACAAAGCGGGCATTCATTAACATAATTAAAAAATGAATGAAAAACTGACATCGAGCCTTGAAGACTATCTGGAGGCTATCTATTTAATTCTTAAAGAGAATAACACAGTTAAAGCAATAGATGTATCACGCAAACTCGGTGTGACAAGAGCTTCGACAACAGAAGCACTAAAGAAATTAGCTCAGAAGAAACTCATTAATTATGGAAGATACGATGCTATATCCATAACACCCCTTGGCGAAGCCACTGCAAAAGAAGTTGTAAATAAACATAAGTCATTATATGAGTTTTTTAGATATGTTCTCGGTGCATCTGATGAAGAATCACAAAAAAATGCCTGCGCAATAGAACATATAATATCAAAAGATGTGCTGGATAGAATTATAACGTTTACACAAAATTTCCATAAAAATTAAACTTTGCATAGATTTACCTTTGTGTTATCATCATAACACAAAGGTAATAAAAGCATGCCAAAGCAACTAACAACAAAAAAGAAGGTTAACCCTTATATAGTAGCAATAACGATACTTTTGCCGGCATTTATGTCAATGGTAGCGTCATCTGCAACAAACGTTTGCCAGCCTCACATTGCAGGCTACTTTGGTGCAACGCCATATGAGGCAAACAGTATTATCACCGCTTACATAATATCGGGCGGAATTATGCTCCCAATTTTTGGCTGGTGGATGAACGCCAGCGGTAAAAAGAGTGTTGCATACTGGAGTGTAAGCTTGTTTTGCCTTGGCTGCATACTCTGTTTGCTTTCAAAAGATTTACATATGCTGATACTTTGTCGTGTTGTTCAGGGTGCTGCAGGCGGCGCACTTTTACCACTTGCACAGGCTGTTTTGCTTGAAACATTTCCGCCTGAGAAAAAAGGTGTCGCGATGGGATTTTTTGGTTTTGCTGCTATGTTTTCACCGCTTTTTGGTCCGTTTGTAGGTGGTTATTTAACTGATAATTACTCATGGAAGTGGGTTTTTATAATGAATATCCCAATATGTCTTATCAGCCTTGTATTGATAAAATTCTTTATAACAGGAGAAAAAAACGAGAATGCACCAAAGCGCAAAATGGACTATGTTGGGCTTTTTTCAATAATTCTTGCTATGGCATGTATGCAAATAGTTTTAGATAAAGGAGAGCAATTTAACTGGTTTGATACATATTGGATTTACTGGCTAACTTTAATATCAATTGTGTCATTTGTATTTTTCTACGTTTGGGAATTAGAAACAAAAAAACCAATAGTTGACGTTAGAGTATTTAAAGATAGGAATTTTTTAGTAGGGACATTTATTAGCTCATTTATAAACATCATGCTCTATGGAACATTGCTTTTAATACCAATGTTTGGGCAAAATATGCTAGGCTATTCCCCTTATTTTGCAGGTGTTTCTGTGTTTCCAAGGGCAATATCCTGTTTTATAGGTCTTTTGATTATGGGCAAAATTGCAGACAGAGTCGAAAACAGACTTTTAACCGTAATCGGGCTTTTAATAATGGCAAGCTCGGTATTTATGTTTTCAAGATTAAATACAACATCATCACTTGAGAATATTATTTTACCAAATATTATTTTAGGAATTGGAATAGCGGTGACTTTCGTACCTGTTAGCGCACTTTCATTTATAACCCTTTCTAAAACCAAACTTGCAGATGCTGCAGGATTACACGCGCTATTTAAAAATATCGTTACCGCTATTTCAACTTCCGCTGTTTCAACTTTTGTAACAAGAGTTTCGCAAATTCATCAAAATTACCTTGTAGCTTACCTATCACCCACTAATTTAAATTTTCAATACAAAATTTTGGTCCTAAAAACTAAATTTATGACCTATTTTGCTCCATATATTGCCGCTAAAAAAGCTAACGGATATTTATACAAGCAAATGCTCTTGCAATCAAAATTATGCGCCTTTTATGACGTATTTTTGCTCTTAGCTATAATGTGTATTTTGGCAATTCCTTTTATACTTTTATTTAAAATGCCAAAGCGCAGAAAAGTTGTTACAACTATTCGAGCTTATTACAGAATATTTAAACACAGAGGTATTATATAAAAAAACGCCCCAAAAATGGGGCGTTAATTATGAGTTTACACTTCGTCAGGTTTTTCTTCTTCAAGGATTAAATCCTTAGCGGCTTCTAATGGATCTGCCAAACCAGATTCAGGTGTATCGACACTGAATTTAGGGTCAATTTCAGGTTCTTCAACTACATCATCAGTGGTTGTTTCATCCTTTACGCCGTCAACATTTTCCTCTTCAGATTCAGCTTCTTCTTTTTCAATAGCTTCAAGCTGTTCTTTTTCTTTTGCTTCAAGCTCATCAGCTATTTTTTGACCTTCAAGATCAGCAGTTGCTTGAGCTAAGTCTTTGTAAATATCGATTGCGTCTTGTGATAATCCAAGTTGCATATAAGCATCATTAATTTGTGTTTGCAATTGAGGCATTACTGTATCGCGGTACTCATTAACAAATTCTTCAAATTGTGTCATTTCAGTTGCTTGTGTTGCTTCAGTGCCTTCTTGAGCTTGAACGTTAGAAACATCAACGCCTTCTTCTTTTAAGCTTTCTAAGTCCATATTTCCTGAATAATTTTCAACAAGCCAATTTTGATCATCTAAAGTTTGATATCCGACAGTATCAACGCTTTCATCGTTGCTAAAGCCTATATCAAATGTGCCGAGCATTTGATTATTTGCATTGTCGCTAAATCCGAAAGGCCCTGCTACATTATTGCTGATTTGATCATGTTTTTGAGCATTTATTTCTAAATCCCCTTTGCCGACTTGTTCGGTGAATTCATCAATTGACATAGCACGTTGTGATTTTGTGCCATCATCATCAATTTCGGTAATCATGACCTTAACATCTTTATCTGCCATTTCATCGCCTGTGATAGTACCATCGCCATCAACGTCCATAGCAGACATTTCGGACCAACCATCTTGACCTTGTGCATCAGATTTTGCACCAACAAAGTCGTTTAGAGAGTTGATTTTGCCATCGCCATCAGCATCATAGAAGAAATCAATTTGAATTTGTCCAGCATCACCATCACCGTCAAGGTCAAATCCTAAACTTTCGCCAAAGTTTGCGCCAATTGGGTCACAACATTTTGCAGCTTCTTCAGCTGCTTCAGCAGCTTGTTTTGCCTGTTCTTGTGTATCAATTTGTTCGTCAAATTGTTTATCAATTTCTACTTTTTGGCTTAATTGGTCAAGTAAATTGCCCATCAAAGCCATATCAGTATCTGCTGACATAATATGTGTCAATGCTTCACTCATTGATGGATTAATTTCAGCAAGAGCAGCTTTTACATTTGCACTAAACTGGTCTTGCGACATTTCACCGTTTGAGTTTTGGTACTTTTTAAGTTCCTCAGCAACGATTTCTTCTGCTTTTTTCTTTTGTTCTTCCTCAATGTCTTCCATAGCATCAAGTGCGTCAGCTATTGATTGCTCAATTTTATCCCTTAAATCTTCAATTTGTTCTTTAAGGGTTTCCATTGATTGCCTGTTGACATCCCTTTGCTGTTGAAGCTTATCAATTTCTTTTTGAATTGCATCTGCATCTTTTGTAGATTGAACATTTTGAGTTGAGTCAACTTGATCTGCTGCTTGAACATTGTCAGCACTGTCAACATTTTCACTCTTGTCAACCTCATCCGCTTTTGCAGTTCCTAACACAATTTGAGTAGCATTAGCTGCAACATTTTCATCAACAGTCTTGTTTGCACCACCATTCATAAGGGCATTAAATTCTTCATCAGATAAATATCCTTGTAAACTTTGAGCCGAAATACTGTAATTGTCACCACTGCTGTCTTTTAAAACAAGAGAGTCGCCCTTATTGCTTCCACCTGAAACAAATAGGACTTCAAGTGTTTCACCTTGAGTGAATTTTGAACCTGCCGAACCAAGAAAACCGGTATCGTTAGCGATTTTCTTTAAAATGTCTGATAAATTGATGTTTGTACTCATTTTGCCATCCTTTACTAGTAATACTTAAACGCTACCATAATGTTTTCGACACATATTTAAAAAAGTTTAATATATTACTAAAGCGCCTTAATATTTTGTTACAATAAACTTACGATTGATAAACTTGCAGGCCCTCTTATAAAGAGGGACTGCTTAATTATCGTATTTATTTTACATTTTGTAATAAAAATTATAGCAAATTGTCAAAATTTTAATTTCAGGGTACTTATATCTGCATTAAAGCTTAGAAAGGTGTGATTATGAAGATTAACAGTTTATCAAATTTTAAGTACAATTTAAGCAATGTTGGCATTAAGTCTAACAGACAAAATAGTTATAAGACAGCCCCAATGCCATCTGACAGTGTGTCTTTCGGTTATTTCCCAAGCAGGTATTCGCATGATTATGAGTTTGAACTGTATAAAAAAACAGGTATGGATGAAAACACCCAGTTAATGCTTGCAAAAACGCCAGAGGAAACAAAAAGGATTTTAAGGTTAGCTGGTTTAGATTTTAAATATGACAAGGATGATATTTTGTCAGATATACTTACGGCTTGCAACAGAAATTATGATACCGCACTAACTTTGTCAAATTCGGCAGAACAGTCAGAAGTTTTGTTAAAAGCTGCACCTAGTGATCGTGTAAAAAAAATTATGTTAATTCATTCAAATAAGCAAGGTAATACAGCATTAATGCTTGCTAAGACTCCTGAGCAGGCAAAAGTTGTTATGGATGCTGCGCCAGATGAGGATGTGCTTAAAATAATGCTTAATCATGATGTTGATTACAGTGAAAGTATATTTAGGGATGAAACAAATCCTGAAAAAGCACAGGTTATTATAAATGCTGCACCTAATAAATATGTGCTTAGAAATATATTAACCCACCCTCATACTTTTACAAAATATACAAACCCTGAAGTAGCAAAAGTGCTTTTAAAAGCTGCACCTGATGAGGAAACCCTTAAAAATATACTTTCTGAATTCCCTCATATTTGTGCTACAGATTCGCTTGAACTAGTGGAAGCATTTTTGAATGCTGCACCTGATGAGGAAACTAAAAAGGAAATGCTTACAAAGGCTGCTAGCTTTGACCTTACTGCTTTACGTTGTGCAAAAAATCCTAGTGTAATAAATTACCTTTTAAAAATTGCGCCTGATGAAGACACGCTTAAAGAAATGTTAAACCCCGAATATGTTATTTCGCCTGGAATGTCAGCGCAAAAGGCAAGAATGTTTTTTGAGGCAGCACCTGATGAGGAAACTCTCAATAATTTACTTGCGAAATTTCCTGATATTATTTCCCTTACGCGATCCCCTGAATTGCTAGAAGAGTTCATAGAAGCTGCACCTAATGAAGAAGCAAAAAAACAAATGTTGATTTCTCCTGACAAATACGGCTTTTTCCCTATTCGAAATACAAATATTGAAACATCAAAAGTGTTTTTAAAAGCAGCACCAGATGAAGACACGCTAAAAACACTAATTAAACAATTTGCTGCAAATGCCCCAAGAGTATGTGGCCCGCTTTCACCCAAATTGGCTAATGTATTTTTAGAAGCTGCACCTGACGAAGAAAGTTATAATGAAATACTTGAAAGTTTAAATAATCACGAATAAAGTTAATCAATTTTGCAATTGAATTAAGAAAAAAGAATGTAATTACTTGCACAAAGCATTGTGCAAGAAAAACATTTTGCATTGCAAACACTGTACTTTATGGCAAGTGATGTTATAAAAATTGCTAAGATGTATACAAATGCAATAAAATAGTAGCTAACTATTAAAAACAGGTTAATTAAAATAAAAGATACAATTTTCCAATGCGGCGCTTTAATTTTAATAGTAAAACTCTAGTATTTGGCTATTTTCTTGCCAAATACTAGAGTTGCTGAGTTATTCATTGCTTTAAATATCAACAGGAATTCTTATTAAAAAACTGATTTTTTATGAATTCATTTACTTACTACTACTTTTAGTCTTTGGTTTAGCGTGTAAGTATATTTTAAAGTGCCATAATTTTTTGCGCAATTGTATACCTATCATTATAAGGTCTATCAATAGCATCAAAAAATCTATCTGCGCCTACACATTCTTGCATTGTTTCAAGTATGGGGATATTTTTTTCATCTACATAACGGCAAAGAATTGGTTTTCCTTGTTTATCGTTTGTATAGCATAGTTTTCTGAATATTTCAGGAGCATACTCTTTAAGTGTATCAATTATTTCAGGTTCATATTCTTTGTCAATATTGCGTATATTTAATTCATTGCTATATAAATTTTAAAATGTAAAACAAAACATCCCGACAAAATGCAGAAATAAAAAACTCCCCAGGTTGGACTCGAACCAACAACCTACCGGTTAACAGCCGGTTGCTCCGCCATTGAGCTACTGAGGATTATATTAATCTTATTTAGTTGTCAATCGCTCAATGGCTCCGCAAGCTCCTTTTTTGCCATTCGGCGGTGCTTTCGCACGGTGCTACTGAGGATTAATGTCCTTCGACATTTTTTATTATATCAATAAAATTTTTTTTGGCAAGTTGAATTTTTTATGCTAATATTTTCCTATGAAAGTTTCGTTTATATGTGCGAGTTACAATTATGCAAACTATATTGCGCAGACCATTGAAAGCGTCATGGCGCAAGATAATCCTAATTGGGAGTTAATCGTCTTTGATGACGGCTCAAAAGATAATTCAATAGAAGTTATTAATTCATATGTACAAAAAGACCAGCGTGTTAAGCTTTTTACGCATGAAAATAATCAAAACAAAGGGTTAATTAATACCATAAAAGCAGCATGTAATGCTGCTTCAGGTGATTGGCTTGCTTTTATTGAGAGCGATGACATACTAAAGCCAAATTATTTGTCAAAAAAGCTTGACACTGTAAACAAGTACCCTAACGCAGAACTTATATTTTCCGGTGTTGAAATTTTAAGTTCAAAAACAGTTCAAGATAACTATATTGGCATATTTAAGCGCAGGAATAATCTTATTAAGAATAATTTCAATATTGCCATGCTTATACAAGAAAATCCAATTCCAACATTTTCATGTGTAATGATTAAAAAAGATTTGTTTAACTCGCTTGATTTTTCTTCCCCACTTGCCCAAAATATTGACTGGTGGCTGTGGGCACAGGTTTTGTCAAATCACAATGTTGCTTATATTGATGAAAATTTATCTATATGGCGCAGGCATGAAAATAGCTACATAACAAGTATTGACCATGCTAAGATGAATAATTTTATTCGCTCAATATTTAAATTTATTTTTAAATCCAAAGTTCCTATTTTGCCAAGAGTATTATTGGAGCTACACCTGTTTTTAAGTATGCAACAAATTGATAAACTATTTAGAACCCCTGCACGTTTTATTTGCAAGTGTATTAGAGACAGTTTGTATAATTTTAACGAAATTAAACCAAAAATTATTTATTGTGAAGATTAAAATTTATATACTTTTTTAAATTATTCTTTAAAGGGGGTTTTAACACACAATAAAAAATGTTATAATTTAGCTATTCTTAGTTAAGGAGTTATACAATGTGTAAAAAAGACAACTCGATATGCTTTGCAATTGGCATATTGGCAGGTGTAGTAGGCGGCATTGCGGCAGGAATTTTGTTTGCGCCAAAATCAGGTGAAGAATCTAGGCGTGAGCTGAAAGATGCCTATGAAGATTTGATGCAAAAGTATTCACCCGAAATTACTCAAGCTAAAAGGCAGGCTATTGAGATGATTAAATCATCTAAAGAAAAAATTGAAGATACTTACAAAAAATTTAACGACAATATTAAAGCGCAAAAGTTGGCACATGCTAAAAATTGCGAAATTGACGTTTACGAAATATAGAAAGGTTTTATAAATGAGTCCCGTAAATGTGTCACTTGTTGCTCTGCTTGTTGTAACAACGGTGGTAGTCTTAGTACTTGGAATTTTACTTGCTAGGCTTATATTGAATTTGACACTATTATCAAAAAATGTTGATTCAATTGCGCAAAGTGTACAAAGTGAAGTGCAGCCAACACTAAAAGAACTTAGAGAAGCCGCTCAATCAATAAATTCAATAGCAAATAATGCAGACACACAATTTAGCGGTTTTCAAAGTACCCTAAAGAGTGTGCTGGGCGCGTCAAGTATTGTAGGTTGCAAAATGAAAGGTCTTATGGACGGGCTTGTAAAAGGCATAAGTTTTGGGCTTAATTTATTTAACAAAAAGTAATAGAAAGGAATATAAACTATGTCAACAGGAAAATTTGTAGCAGGTTTTATTGTAGGCGGTGTAGTAGGTGCGGTAATTGGTGTTCTTTTAGCTCCCCAATCAGGCGAAGAAACTCGCGAAATGATTAGCCAATCAACTAAAGAAGCGTATGGCAAAGTTTCTGACGCGGCAAAAGAAATCCAGCAAAAGGCTGAATCTGTTGTTGATGAAGTTCAGAAAAAAGGTGAAGAAATCATAGACAAAATTCAAGATATGATTAACAAGCAGAAAAAAGAAAACTAATTCACTTTTATTCTTTTGTGATAAAATCCTGTTATGAACTATGATGTAGCTATAATTGGGCTTGGTCCTGCAGGAATAGAATTTGCAAAAGAATCACTAAAAAGAGGTTTAAAAACAATCGCTTTTGAAAAAACTTCCGTCGGTGGAACTTGCTTAAATTTAGGTTGTATTCCCACTAAAGCAATGCTCGCTTGCGCGGAAGTTTTTTCTAAAATAAATGTATATTCTAAATCTAATGTCTTACCTAATACAAACTTGAATGAATTTTCATATGAAAATTTATGCAAAAAAAGAAATAATATTGTCTTAAAATTGAGTACTGCCGTTCAAAAAGATCTTGAACAAAAGGGTCTTGAGATTGTCCACCAAAGTGCTTGCTTAAGTATTAATAATTCTTTGGCAACCATTATTTCTAATGGTGTTGAATATTGTGCAAAAAACGTTATAGTAGCAACTGGCTCTGCGCCTATTGATTTAAATTTCAACTCAAATGACGTTTTAAATTCTAATCAAATACTTCAAGACTGCGTTTTGCCAAAAAGCATTTTAATAATTGGCTCAGGCGCAATTGGTGTCGAATGGGCAAGGCTGCTTAATTCTTTTGGTACAAAAGTTTACGTTGTAGAAAAAGCCCAAAGTCTAGCCCCAACTTGCGACAAGGATATAAGTACAAGGCTAGAGCGCATTTTTAAAATGTCTAAAATCAATTTCTATAAAAATACGACAGTTGAAAGTTACTCTTGTGGCATTGCAAGGCTTTCTTGCGGTGCTGAAATTCCTTGTGAAAAAATTCTTTGTGCTATTGGTAGAAAAAGAATTTTACCTGATATTGTGGGAGATTTTTCTCTTGAAATAAGTAAAAACTGTAAAACAAATGTTAAAAACTTATATGTTGCAGGTGATGTTTCGGGCGTTACAATGCTGGCGCATGCAGCTTCACATCAAGCTAGAGCATTGTTTGATGAATTATATGATGGTATTGAATTTAACATGCCAAATATACCATCTGTCATATATGGTTCTCCTGAAATTGCCTCAATTGGCATAATCGAGCAGGACATCGACGATTTAAATGATTATAAAATTTATAAACTTCCTGTTTCTTATCTTGCTAAATCTTGGTGTGATGATGAAATTGACGGTTTTATAAAAATTATTACGCATAATGATTTTATCGTGGGTGCGCATATAATTTCAAAAGAAGCCTCTGCTCTGATTTCTCAGATTGCTATTGCTATGAAGGCAAGGCTAAAAGTTCAAGATTTAAAAGATGTGATTTTTCCTCATCCAACGTATTCAGAAGGCATTTTAGAGGCTTTGTTAAATGGATAGATTAAAATTACCCGATTATTTAAAACGTCCGATTGCATCACTGGATAACACTGAAAATAAAAAAGTGCGTGAGATTTTAAAAGAGTTTAATCTAAACACTGTTTGTGACGGTGCAAGATGTCCAAATAAATGCGAGTGTTATTCAAATTTAACAGCAACTTTTTTAATTTTAGGTAAAACCTGTACCAGAAATTGCGCTTTTTGTAACATTGAACAATGTGTACCGGATTTACCGGATGACGATGAGCCTAAAAATGTTGCACTTGCAGTTAAAAAAATGGGGCTAAACTACGTTGTAATAACATCGGTAACGCGTGATGACTTAGATGATTACGGCGCAAATCACTTTTGCAAAACTGTTTTCCAAATAAGAAAACTTTCGCCACATACTAAAATAGAGATTTTAACCCCTGATTTTTGCGGTTCTTGTGAATCATTGCTAAATATCATAAAGTATAAGCCTGATGTTTTTAACCACAATGTTGAAACTGTGGAGCGTTTGTACCCTAGCGCACGACAAATGGCTGACTATAAGACTTCTTTAGGGGTGCTGGAGTTTATAAAAGAAAACTCCAATGACATTATTACAAAGACGGGTCTTATGGTCGGTTTAGGTGAAACTTTGGACGAACTTCATCAAACTTTCGCCGATATTAAAAAAGCAAAAGTCGATATTCTTACTGTAGGTCAGTACATTGCGCCTTCCAAAAAACATTTGCGTGTTGAAAAATATTACACGCCGGATGAGTTTGAAACGCTTGAAATTATGGCAAGAAAAGTCGGAATAAAATATACTGTTTTCGCTCCTCTTGCCAGAAGTTCGTATCGTGCAGCCGAAATTTATACAAAAATTATCGTAGACAAATAATTATGTATTAGCTGTTTTGTTGAGTTTCTTACCTCTCTTTGACAATCTTTCGACATTGTACTGTTGAATTTTATTGTCAATTTTTGCTGATTTTGCTACATCTTTAATGTATTGAATGTACAAATCTGGCTTTACTTTTCCTGTTTCCAGTAATTTTAAAATAATTCTTACACCGGCAAGGTTGATTGCCAGATTTCTTGTAAGAAATTGAATAAGCTTGCCTCTTTCAATATCGTTTAGCGAATAAAGGCGCCTATTTTGTTTTGAACGTTTTGCAACGAGCAAGTTCTGCTCGTCGTAAATTCTTAATGTCCTTTGGTGAACATTTAAGGCTGACGCAACCTTGCCGATGGATAATATCGGCTCGTCAGCATTTGTTTTGGTTTTTTGGCTACTCATTTTTTACTCCAGACATCTCATAGCTTCGCGACCAAATCATAACTATCCGCTCCTGTAACTTTTACGTTAATTATTTGCCCGGGGGACAGATAATCATTAGTCTTAACGTAAACCAGTCCATCAACTTCAGGTGCGTCTGCATAACTTCTTGCAATAATCATACCATTATTGTGAACTTCTTCAATTATACATTGAACTGTTTTAGAAATAAAGTTTAAATTAATTTTCTTTGATATTTCTTTTTGTAATTTTAATATTTTATTTTTTCTAGCATGTTTAATTCTTGCAGGCACTTGTGGTTTTAATGAATAAGAATAAGTATTTTTTTCTCTTGAATATTCAAACACGCCCAGTCTTTCAAATTTCATCTTTTTAACAAAGTTATATAAATGCTCAAATTCTTCCTCGGTTTCCTGTGGATATCCGACAATAAAAGTTGTTCTTATGGCAACATTAGGAATTTCTTTTCTTAATTTTTTTATTAATTTTTCTTGATCAATAACAGGCCTTTTCATCCTTTTAAGAACGTCTTTATGAGAGTGTTGCAAAGGTATATCAATGTATTTCACAACTTTCTCAAGATTTTTGTACGCGTTTATAAGTCCATCTGTAAAATTAGTAGGATAAGCGTATAAAACCCTTATCCAGTTAATATTATCAATTTTGTTTAATTCTTCTAAAAGCTTGTCTAAACAGGGCTTTTTATATAAATCTATACCATAACTTGTTGTGTCTTGAGCTATAAGTATAATTTCTGAAACCCCTTTGTCTGCAAGCTTTTGGGCTTCTTTTACTATGTCTTCGATTTTTCTTGATTTGTATTTACCTCTTAGTTGTGGGATTACACAATAACCGCAAGAATAATTACAGCCATCTGCTATTTTTATGTAAGACGAGCTACCAACTGTTATTTGCGCCCTTTCAACGTCTTCAGGGTAAATATAGCAGGGATTTTCGCTGACACTGTAAAATTCTTCTGACTCTACTGCATCTACAATGTCTTTAAAGTCACATGTGCCAATAAAACCGGACACTTCGCCCAAAAGTTTTTTAAGTTCCAGTTTATGTTTTTGAGGTAAGCAACCTGTAACAATTATTTTTTTACCTGCATTTATCATCTCAAAAATACTTTGGATACTTTCTTTTTCAGCGTCACAAATAAATGAGCAAGTATTTATAATTACCGTTTTTACATTTTTATCATATACATCAAGTGTTGTTTTGTAACCTGCTTTTTCAAGTATGCCAAGCATTAACTCTGTATCAACCAGATTTTTTGCACAGCCATGTTGTATTACACCTATTGATTTATTCTTTTTCATCTTCCAATTCTTTATTTTTAAATAAATATATCCTGAACTTTTCGCCAAATGCAGCTTCCAGTGAATAATTTTTCACTACATACTTGCAAGTTTTTACACCGTAATCTTTACATATGTAGTTTTGCCCGTATTCATCAGTTTCTCTGTTTGTGAAGGCTATAAATTGTGGTTTTTTTAGTTTAATTTCGTTAATTATATTATCCTCTTTAAATGTGTCAAAGTCCAGCGGTATAAAACTGGTTTGATAAAATTCATGCTCTTTTCCTGATAAAAAGTTCAACATAATCCCCTCAGGCATTACAAGTAATGATTTTTGATTTTCTGCATGCAAGTTTAAATATTCAAGGGCTTCTTTAAAAGGCTGTACCAGAGTAACTGGTGCTTTTATTAACCCAAAGCTCGATTTTAAGTTTACATTTTTAATTAATAATGAAATTGTCAGCTGATTTGCAAAAACAAGCGCTAGAATAATAAGATAAGCACAAAGCACACCTTCGTACTGTTTTTTTGTATTATATAGTGCGTTGTTACTTAGATATTCCTTTATAAACAGTGTTAGACAAATTAAAAGCGGCGCAAAAGAGTACGAGCCGTAAAAGCCCAGCAGTAGTGCATGAAAATTTTTTATCGAGCAAATTAAAGCAAATGATAAAAGAACAAGCTTTCTTGTATACTTGTTGTTTTTATAGTCTTTAATTTGTAAAAATTTAATTAAATAAATTATTAGCGCAACAGCGCAAATGTATGGCAATGTTGCAAAAATCATCTGTGGTATTGTTTCTTGCATGAAAAATACTACATAACAAAATATTACCATTACAGTAATTAAACTGTATTTTAGCAATTTTTTTCTTTTTCTTATTGCAAATAGTGTTAAATAAAAATATAAAGCTGAAACAAAAAATGTTGAAATTAAACCTTTTGTATTAATTAAAAAGTTTTTAAGTGAAAAAGATAGCACTGAATATCTGCTGTAAAAATAATCAAAAGATTGTGTTTTAACCATTTCTTTAACATAAAACGAGTTTTTCATCAGGTCAGAAATTGAAAGCCCCTGTGTAAAAAGTACAAAATAGGTTATTGCAGGTATTATTAGAGCGTATAATATTGATTTTAAAAACTCTTTTTTATTTTCTTTTTCATACAAGTAAAATACTGCCAATATTATGAGTATTACCGGTATAAATTCAATTTTGCTTACACAAATTACACCCCAGAGGAACATGCAATAGTGAATAAATTTAATATTTTTTGTTTGTACATATTTTAACAAAAAATACAGTATCCAGATGGCACATGTAGAGGCAAAAACAATTGCATAAGAATATGGAAAAATAAAATTAAATATCGAACTGTCAAAAATAACACTGTATATAATTAACGCTGATATGCAAAGACTGATTGATTTTGAGAGAAACTCCCTTGAGCATAAATACACTCCTATAGTGTAAATAAGCCCAAAAATACCACCTATAAAATATAAAACATTAAGATTTGCACCAATAATTTTATAAAAGAAAGCATTAAAAAGGTACGGAAATGGACCGTATATGCAAAAAATGTCCTTGTAAAGTACCTTATTTTGCATTATTGCATAAGGTATATAAGCCTCTCGGCCACAATCAACCGTTAGGCTACCCATGCGCCCGTATGTAAGGATAAAGGTTATCAAATATAAGGCTAAAATTAATAATAATGATTTTTTTTCATCGACTAAAACTTTTTTCATAAATAATTTATATCAGAAATTGCTTTAAAAAAGCAATTTTTTAACAAAAAAATTTTTTAATAATATAGTAATCAACGGAGTTTATCATTATGCAACCTGTTTTGCCGACAAGCTTAGATATGGCATCAGCCAGGGTATTAGGATTTGATGCAACAGCTTATATTAATGATACAAAGTCAACTTTGAATCAAAGATTAAATATCCCAGGCACTTTTGCCTTAGGGGACTGCTATGCATTCACATCTAAATCCAATAAAAAGAAAAATAAAAATACAGGAGCTATTTTAGCAGGAGTTGCAACTGTTGCAGCAGCAGCATTGTTGTGTGTTGGTAAGCTAAAAGGCAAGTTTAAGGGTAAATTAAAAATAGGTAAATTCAATAACCCTATATTAAACTTAGCAAAATCTGCGAGAAAAACTTTTAGTTCAGCTTTTCAGAAAATAAAGAAGGTAAAATAATTTAGTATTGTTGCGATATTTCATTATTTAAAAGCTCTAAATTATGTTTAGCTTCTTCATGATCTGGCTGAATTGCGAGTGTTTTTTTGTAATACTGCGTAGCATTTTCCTTGTCACCTGTTAATTCGCACGCAAGTGCTAAATTGTACATTGTATCAGCGTCATTGGGTGCAGATTTTAAAATTTCTTTAAATTGTTCTATCGCATTGTCGTATTCAAGCTCTTTTGTAAGGGCTATTGCATAAGCTTTTCTTGCTTGAATATTAAGTGGGTCAATATTTATAGCATCAAAGAAAGCTGTTTTTGAGTTTTTTATATCACCTATTTCATCGTATGCATAGCCTAGTCCAAAATAGTATTTAGACTCCTGAGGAGCAATTGAAATAGCTCTTTTAAAGTGACTGATTGCATCTTGATAGCTTTTTATTTCGCAGTTACATCTTCCCAGTTTATAGTAAATCTCAGAATTTTCTTCATTATATTTTAAACCTTCCATGAACTTATCAAAAGCCTTGTTGTATTCTCCTTGATTAAATAAATCCATGGCCCAAGCAGAAATAATCCTTGAAATAAAGTTCCTTAGAATTTCGGTTTGTTCTGTTGGTAAATTGTTAATCAAATTCTCGTACATTTCAACTGCTTTTTCATATTCGCCCAAGCTTACGTATGCTTGAGCAAGAGTGTAAGCAAGCGAGTCTTCGTTAGGAAAATCCGTAATTAAATTTGTCAAAATATCAACAGCTTCTTGAGTTTGACCTTTGTGTATTAAAATTTCACAGTATCTGTTTTGATAATGTAGATAATTTGTACTTTGAGAGCCTTCAAGGTCGATTAATTTTCTATATGCAATAAGTGCTTCATCCCAGTTTTTAATGTTAAAGTGCATAAGGGCAATTTTTTCCAGCAGCTCTATGTCTTCACCTTTTGTTTTGCCAAGTTTTTCATAGCACTCAAGGCATTTTACCCAGTCATTTTTTTTGTACGCTAATTCTGCTATTATATTTGTAACATCAAGGTCATCAGGGGCAATTTGTTCTATTTCTTCATATGTTTTTAGCGCATCATCTATAAAGCCGTCTAACAAATATAACTGTGCTATTGTATGTTTAATTTTTGCGATTTCTTGATTGTCATCTTCTGCTTCTAAAAGCAAATTATACATTTTAATAGCTTTTTGCGGATTTGATATGTCTTTATAGAGCTGTGCAAGATTTTTTATTGCAACAATATCAGTCGGATTGTTTTTGTAAATATCTTCATACACATTAAGCGCTTTGCGCTTGTTACCGTCTTCAAGATATATTTTTCCAAGCTGCTCTTTTGCCTCAGAATCCGTTGGATCAATTTTAAGTACAGCTTCCAAATGCAATGCGGCAAATTTTGTATTTCCGGTGTCAAGATAGGACTGTATTAGTAATTTTCTTAACTCTAAACTATTGTATTTTCTTGTAAGTTCATTTTTCAGAAACCTTTGCAGCTCTAGGTGCAAACCGTTATTGTATAACTGTTGTGCGCGTGTTAAAGCATCATCAACAGTTAATTCTTCAGGCTCTTTTTCCTCAGTGTTTAATAAAAACAAAAAGTATATCCTAAGTATTATGAATGCAAAAATTATTAGCGCACATATTAAAAGTAGATTAATGTTCATAATATAATTATACAATTTTTAAATTAAATTCAAATTTTCGTAAATTTACTTTACATATTTATATAATTTATTATTATAGTAGTATGAAGAAGTTTTTAACAACGTTTTTTGTAATTTTGCTATTTTCGTCTTGTGTATTTGCTGAGGACGATTTTATTGACATGGATATGAATTTAATTGATTCTCCGTCAATTTCAGGTAGAAAAGCCGTAACACAAGAACAATTTGACAAGGCTATGGAACAAAAACAAAATCGTTCTAAAGGTTTAATACAAAAATTTCGCGATTTTCTAGGTCGAAATAAACCTGAAAATGACCCTAATTTAAAAAACTTCAAATCTGATATTCCAAATGAAATGGGAATGAGTGCTAAAGAAATAAATGCGCAAAAACCTAATCTTGTTCTCTCAAGTGACATTATTGATTCATATGGACAAATTATTCCAAAAGGGCATTACCAAATTACATTTTCTGATAAAGATGATATGAAAACCATTAATTTTATGCAAGGTCTTAATACTTACGGTTCAATAAAAGCAATAGATACAAAGGATAATTGGGAAAGCAATTCTATAATTTATGCAAGAATAGTATATCCTTCACAAAATGTGGCAAGAATTATCTTTTCTAACCTTGACGTTTGTGTAGAAGGTTTTGCAAGGATTGCCGAGCCTATTTAGTATTATTAATTGCTGTTTTAATTAAGCCTAAGAAAAGTGGGTGAGCCTCATTTGGTCTTGATTTAAACTCGGGGTGAAATTGGCATGCAACAAACCAGTCATTTTTAGGGTACTCCACCATTTCACACAAAAGCCCATCGGGTGATTTGCCGCTGATAATAAGCCCTGCATCTTCAATTATTTTTTTGTAGTCATTATTAAATTCATATCTGTGTCTGTGGCGTTCTGAAATAATCTTTTTACCATAGGCTTTATGAGCCTTAGTGCCTTCTTTTATGTGGCACTCATAAGCACCAAGCCTCATTGTTCCGCCATATCCGCCAATGTTTTTTTGTTCCGCCATAAGGTCTATTACGGGATATTGTGTTTTTTCGTCAAACTCTGTCGAGTTTGCGCCCTTTAGCCCTGCAACATTTCTTGCATACTCAATTACTGCGCATTGCATGCCAAGGCAAAGACCCAAAAACGGCAAATTATTTTCACGTGCATATCTGATAACGTTTAATTTGCCTTCAATACCCCTAAAACCAAAGCCTCCGGGGACAACAAGGGCATCAACGCCTTTTAAAAATTCCTTTGCCTTATCGTAACTTGTACATTCTTCTGAAGCTAGCCATTTAATTTTTACTTTTGTATCATACGCGCAACCTGCGTGTTTAAGCGATTCAACGACAGAAATATATGCGTCATTCAGCTCTGTGTATTTTCCGGCAAGTGCAACAGTAATTTCTTTTTTGGGGTGTTTAATTTTATTAACAAGTTCTTTCCAACCGTTAAGATTTGGAATTTTATCGCGTGAATTTAAAAGTTTTAAAACACTTTGAGCAAGGTTTTGATTTTCAAGCGCAAGCGGTACCTCATAAATTGTATCCATGTCGCGACATTCTATGACACATTCCTTTGAAACGGAGCAGAAAAGCGCTATTTTATCTTTTTCGGATTGCGAAACCGGTACTTGCGTTCTAAGGACAAGTATCTCTGGCTGAATACCAAAACTTCTTAGGGTATTTACACTGTGTTGAGAAGGTTTTGTTTTTAATTCGCCTGATGTTGGTAAATATGGTAAAAGTGTGACATGAATTGAAATCGAGTTACCAATGCCAACTTCCGAGCGGAATTGCCTTATTGCTTCAATAAATGGCAAACCTTCGATGTCACCTATTGTTCCGCCAATTTCAGCAATTAAAAAATCAGGTTTAAACTGTTTTGCAACTTTTTGAATTCTTGATTTAATTTCATTTGTAATGTGTGGAATTGTTTGTACTGTTGCACCAAGGTATTCGCCTTGTCTCTCTTTGTTTATAACTGTCTGGTAGACACTGCCTGATGTTACATTGTTATATTTACCAAGCGATGTATTTGTAAATCTTTCATAATGACCTAAATCAAGATCTGTTTCTGCTCCGTCATCTGTCACAAAAACTTCACCATGTTGAAAAGGGCTCATTGTTCCGGGGTCAACGTTTATATACGGGTCAAATTTTTGTATAGTAACACTGTAGCCTCTTGCCCTTAAAAGATTACCTAAAGAGGCGGCTAC
Source organism: Candidatus Gastranaerophilales bacterium (assembly GCA_944324905.1). GTDB lineage: Bacteria > Cyanobacteriota > Vampirovibrionia > Gastranaerophilales > Gastranaerophilaceae > Galligastranaerophilus. Next base: position 114,052 of record CALUYB010000003.1, on the reverse strand, counting down.
TATGCCCTTGCCTAGAGAGCTTACTACACCGCCTGTTATAAAAATATATTTTGTCATTATGTTTCCTTAAAACTAGTTTATTTTCGGGACTTTAAAAAAGTCAGATTCAGAATCAGGAGCATTTGCCATTAATTCTTCACGAGTATTTTCGTATTTTACAACGTCTTCTCTCATAACGTTGTAGAATTCCATAGCATGATTCATTGGTTCAACGCCTGTTGTATCAACTTCATTCATCTGTTCAACATACTTTAAAATGTCGCCCAATTGTTTTGAAAATTTTACCTTTTCTTCCTCGCTAAGCTCAAGCCTTGCAAGTTTTGCAACATGTTCTACGTCTTTAATTTCTATCATCTGTTCACATCCTTTATTATAAATTTATCAAAAAAAATGAAATAATGCAAAGTGTCTTGCAAATAAAGGAATAATTGTAATATAATTTAAAAATGGGTAAGAAATACAATATTCTCATAGTTGAAGACCATGCATTAACGCGTTTTGCACTTAAAACTTCACTAAGAGAAGCTGAATTTGTAAATGAAATTTATGAGGCATCATGTGCTCAAGAGGCATATGAAAAGCTTGCAGTATCTGATATTCAGCTTGTTATTATGGATTTAGGACTCCCTGGAATTAATGGAGTTGAGGCAACGCAAGAAATTAAAAAAATGTATAAAAAAATCAAAGTTGTTGTTCTTACCTCACATAATGAAGAAAGTGAAGTTTTAAAATGCCTTGAGGCAGGCATTTGCGCGTATTGTTCAAAAGACATTAAGCCCGATAAATTAATTGAACTTTTGCAGGACATTTTAAACGGAAATTTGTGGTTTGATTCTACTGTTTCACAATATGTCCTTAATTCAAAGCGTCACAACAGTACTCAAAAAACAAAGTGTGATGACGAGTATAATTTAACCTTAAAGGAGAAAAAAGTACTTTCACTACTTGCCGATGGTAACTCCAATCAACAAATTGCTAAGAAACTTAACATTTCGATAAATACCGCAAAAGTGCATGTTTGCAATATTTTACAGAAACTTTCGGTTGATGATAGAACGCAAGCTGCAATAAAAGCTATAAAAGAAAATATTATAGGGTAAAATATTTAATATAAGGATAGAATTTATATGTCGACACTGGGAAAAATTTTAATTATTGATGATAATCCAAAATTGCTTGAAGACGCCCTGCCTATGTATGGGTATGACGTTAAAGTTGCAACTGACGGGCTTATGGGGCTAAAGCTTTTAAGCGAAGAAAAAGAACCATTTGATTTGGTTTTATTAGATGTTGTTATGCCTAATTTAGACGGCTGGGACACCCTAAAATCAATACGTGAAAATGAAAAAACCATGCATACGCCGATTATTATGCTAACTGCTGTAAATGAGGATAACAAACAAGTTTCAGGTTTAAAATTCGGTGCTGACGATTATATTACAAAGCCTTTTATTTTGCCAAACCTTTTAGCAAGAATTGAAGCGCTTTTAAGGCGCTCAAAGTGGTCTAACGAGAAAAAGCATACAGGTGCTCTACCTTTTGTGAGCTCTGAGCCTATTTCGCCACTTACATCAAGAGAAAAAGAAATCCTTACACTTGTTGCAAAAGGTGCAAGTAATGCTGATATTGCGGAAAAACTTTTTGTACGGGAGGTAACTGTTAAAACCCACCTAAACAGTATCTATAAAAAATTAAATGTCGATAATCGTGTGCAGGCTGTGCTTTTGGCAATTCAAACACAAATTATAGACAGTTAAATTTTCTTTACTTGACTAATTGGCTAGATGTCGGAAAATAATAAAACGGGAGATAAAAGGATTATGAGCATGAAGTCTAAAGATGAAATTATTAGCCTTATTTTAAACAACAAAGACGAATTTGAGAATTACAAATCAGAAAACCAAGATTTAGATTTAAGTGAATGCGATTTTGCCGCAACTGAAATTTCTGATGTAAACTTTTCAAACATTGATTTTTCAGGTGCTTCTTTTGCTGAATGTTCCTTGACTAATGTAAACTTTAGCGGGTGCGACTTAACAAGTGCTAATTTCTCACGTGCTACTTTAACAGAGTGCGATTTTTCAGAGGCTGTGCTAAATGGTACGGATTTCAGCTACGCAAGCGTTACATATTCTAACTTTACCGATGCAGACATGGCAGGATGCGTATTAAACGAAGCAGACCTTACTGACAGCGATTTTACATCAAGTGTTAACATGAGTGCTTGCAGATTTGATGAAGGTACAATTTGGCCTGATAATGACAATCTTCCTGAAGACTTTGACTCTACTTATAATTACGATTTGTCTTCATTGCAAGATGAAGAAGATAAACAAAGTGATGATTTTGGGTATTAACTAAAAATCATGCTATAAAGTTATTATGTTCAAAAAAATTATTTCATCTGTTTTAATATTTAATTTTTTTACGCAGTTAAGCTTTGCGGCGCAAGAAATTAAACTTGAAAATGTTGATGAACATAAAATAAACTATGGCGAGCAAGTTCAAACCCTAAAGGGGTCGTTGTTCATCAATGAAACCGAGCAAGCTCAGATTATTGTTAATAAGCAACAGCAAAGTGATGTTGAGGATTTAGAAAACCTTTGGAATGCTACTGTTGATTCTAATCCTTTAATTAAATTTTGCTTGAAAAAACTTGCAATTCCCGAGGAGCAAAGGCGAATTCACTCATCACTTATGGCAAAAAGCGTAAGTGCGCTTTTAAGCGGTGCTGCAATGCTTCCTTCTTTTATGGGCATGCATTATTCTGTTCAATCTGCCTCTTTTGCAGCAGCTAGACTTGCAAATAACTGGATTAATCGCGATAATTATAAAAAATTGCAAGATGTGCCACTGACTGACACCGAGGCTATTGAGCTTGCGGCACTTATTGAAGATTTGCAAGATGAAATTGTAATCACATATTACAATTACAAGGGCGCGCTTATGCGTTTAAAAGATTGCAGAGCGCAATTATTGCTTTACAATAAAAACTACAATGAAGCGCTAAAGAAAAATGATTCACTGGAAATCTCCGTTGCTGCTGCACAATGGGAAGAACAGCTGGTTGAGGAATATAGGATTAAGCAGGATGTTAAAAAGTATCATTTAATGCTTGAGCGTCTTGCCGGTAAGGAAACTACTGAAAACTTAAATGTTGCACAGTACAATTTAAAAACTCAAAATGTGGATTTAAATGACATTAACTTCAAAAAGCGCGAAATTCCTGTTAATATTGAGGCTTTTAATGATAAAAAGTAATTGTAAGAAAATTTTATTAGTACTTTTTTCGATGACAATTTTGCCATCGCAATCATTAACGCTTGAGAGTTTAAATTATCCCATGCCTCCTGCAAACAGGCTTGGTGTCGGTCAAAATCCCGAAGCACCATTTAGTGAAGTAAAAACTGTAAACGAGGGTAAAACAGTCGTGTCGAGCAGTGGCATTAAGCAGGCGGCTTATGATTCATCATACGCCGACTTGAGTTTAAAAAGATTGGCTGATGATGTTTCCTATGACTTGAATATCGAATCTGCTGATTTACTGGCTGATTTGCAACTGCTTTGGGCCGCTGCAGCTCAAAGAAGTGAAACAATTAAATACACTATTTACAAACTATCTAACCCTGATGAAAATAAACCAAATGAAAACATTTTAAAGAAAATTATTAAACCAATTGCCAGTTTTTCAACAATAGCCGGTACTGCGCTTAGCTCAAACCCTTATATGGCAACAGGCGCGCTAATTGGCGGCGGTCTTTTGGGCGCAATTACGCGTGATGACAAGGAATTAAATTATAAATTTACAAAAGTAAATGATGCTGATATGGTTTTATTGGTGCGAAAAATCGACGATTTGCAAAAAAAATTACTCAATCTTTACATTGACTACCTGACAAAAAAAGAGATTATGGCAATGACACTTGATAATCTTGAAAAACGTCGAGAAATTTATGATAAATCTCAAAATGCTCCGCGCGAGGAGTTGATTATTGCAGATGTTTATTACAGAAATGCTCAAAATGCAGCTAAAAAAGCAGAGTCAGAGTTTTGGGCATCAAGGATGATTTTGGAAAACCTTGTAGGGACTGAGGTTTTAGCTCAAATAGAAAACAAATAAGCTATTTTTTTACTTTTATAATCCATTTTAAATTTGTATCTGTTGCTTGAAAAAGCTGGTTTAAATCAGGCAAATATGAATAATTTGAGATGTTTTCTTTTAGTTCTTTAAATTCTTCACCATCTAAGCTTTGTCCACTGCACTCTTGCCAGCCATCTGGAATATCATCTCCGTAATATAGGATAATTGCGCCTTTTGGCAACGTTTGGCCTTCTTTAACAACGACTTGCGGCAGGGGCTCTTTTGCTTTTTTTGTCATAACTGGCGCCATAACAATCATAGCGATTGATATCATAAGTATTGTTATAAGCATTTCTGCCATTGTAAAAGCTTTTATTTTCATAAGATTATTCTACAATAGTTTCTAAATTAATTGCAAGATTGTTGTTTGTATACATTTTTTGCACCATAACTTCTTATATATTCTAAAATTGCGCCGCCAATTTCTTCTGTTGCGTCAAAATATGGGCTGTTTGGGTAATAAATTTGTTGCGCCAGCATTCTATTGAGTGGACCAAATGCGTCCGGTATCAGGGTTTTTCTATATATTCCGGATAGCATTACCTGAATATCAGGAGAATTTGAGTAATTAAACCTGCTTAATGTCGGGTACATTTTCTCAATTCCTTTGACGTTATTGTCAAGCATTCTGTTTAAAATGTAAAGGCACTCTATAGCGCAATTTTCATCATTTGTTGTTTTGAGCATATTTTCTATGTACGGCAGTGCGGTCTCTTTTTCATTAATTATTCGTTGCACTTTATTTTCGTCAAATGTGCAAAAATTTTGTTTAAAATTTGCTCTTTGCACATTTTTACCTATGTTTTGTATGTTAAATAATCCAGATGGGCTGATTTGCATAATTTTTCCTTATGAATAAACAAATGGAGGGCCGTTTTTAATCTCAAGCAAGATGTTATCCGCCATAACCTTTAGTTCGTTTGCCGGTTTGCCTTCTTTCTTCTTGCGCTCAAATTCCTCTATTAGCGGCGCAATTGCGCTTTCCTTTTTCGCTTTGAAATTTTTAATTTCAACTTCAACAAGCCTTTTTTGTAGATCAAGCTCTGTTTTAGCGTTTTCTTTTATAACAGTTGCTTCTTTTATAGCCTCTGCTGTTTGTTGCGCTACAAAACTTGTAGAGCTTACTGCCGCCATTGCTATAAATAAATTCTTTAAAAATGGGTTATCATTGTGTATAAGCCAATTATACAGGTGTCCGCGAGTTTCGTTTAAATAACAGTAGAAAAATGCTTTTCCGTTTTCTGTACTCATACCTGTCGGCGCATTGCCCCAGATGTTTTCAACGTTAGTTGAAACAGTTTCTACTATGTCGCTTATATCTTTTTCGCCAAAACCTGCTTTTTGTGCGCATTCTTTTGCTTTTTGAGAATTTGCACCCATTTTAATTAAAGTGTCAGTAAGCAATGTTTTATCTTGCGTTTTGTTATTTATTATCTCGTCAAGGATTTTTTGCTTTGCGTTTTTAAAGTTGTTAATAAAGTCCTCGTGGTACTTTGCACCTGATTTTATGTTTTTTAGAGTTAATATACCAAGGGCTACACTGCCAATCAGTAAGCCTGCACTTATAAGCGCATTTGGTGTAATTAAATCTTTTAGCTTTTTGTCATTATTTTGTTCTTTTGTCTTGTTACTACCTTTAAAATTAAAATTTTTAAAATATATTGCACCCAAGTCTTTTTCTTTGTTATTTTGGTTTTGGAGTGCTTTTTTAAAATAGTTTCCATGTTGGCTTAACATATTTCTTTGTATTGCCAACTTCCCTGAAAAGGCTTTTGTTTCAACATCGATTAAATTTTCTTGTAATTCCTTTTGAACTTGCGCGTCTTGTTTTTTAACCCAAATTTCCTTTACACCTTCAACAAATTTTTTAGCAGTGAGCGTCAATGCGCTAAAGGCAAAAACCGCTATTGTTGCCATTATATTTTGCCTGTTAGGATCGCTTAGCGCCATGTATGTTGCAAAACCTGTTTCTTCAACAATATTTATATTCATACCCATTGATGGCAATTTTTTAATAAAGGGCTCGGTTAAATTTTTCTTTGCAGAATTTTTAAAGAGAAAACTTAAAATCGCGCCTGAGGCAAATATTGCACCAGTACTAAGCGCAAGTGGCAACAAGGCTTTTTTTGCATTGTAACCTTTTTCCTTTTCGGCCCCAATGTATTTTTGAACGTTTTCACTTTCATTATCAGATATTACAAGAGTATTGTAAGTGTCATCTAAATTTGCACATTCTTGAGCATCATAATCTTTTATAAAATTGTTAACTACAACGCCTTCAAGCGTTGCGTTTTTTTGTTTTAACTGGCGATTTGTTAAATACCTGTTGGCGTTATTGATACTGGTTATCTGTACTTGCGGCAATTTCTTCTTCCTTCTGACTTCTTGGTCTAATAAGCTTTCTTAGTAATTCCTTTAAGTTTTCAATTTCAAATTCTTTAAATACTGCAATTTCTTTCTTTAGTTCTTCGTCTTCTTCGTATTCTTCTTCTATACCGAAGAAAGACAAGAGCTTTCTAAATTTCTTTTTCAGAACTTTTGTTGCATCTGAAATTTTCTTTTCTATAAAGTTTTGAATTTCACCAATTACGGCGCTAATCTTTTCTGCTACTTTTGCTATTTCATTTTTAATTGTTTCAATGGCATTTGGCAGATTTTTAATTATTTGAGGAAAATCTTTTATGATGTTTAGCAATGGTTTTAAGATATTATTTGAAATCCCTTCAAAGACTTTTGCAACAGGTTTTGGTAAATTTTGCTGAATTTTATCAAGGATATTATGGGCAGTATTTACAACATTTGTTAATTGTTGTTGAAATTTTGCTGCAAGTTCAGCATTTTTTAACATCGCCTCTTGCAAGGCTTGCTCCCTTGCCTGCGCTCTTTGCATTTGTTTCCACTGGGCATAGCACTCTTGATAGGACATTTCTCCAGGGCGCCTTGGCTCATCCATTTTTTTTGTAGAACCTCCGCCGCCACCCATGCCGTTGCAGATTGGGCATGCACCTAGCGGCAAGCCATGTGGGCAAGTATTTGCTCTGTTGTTATTAACTTGTGATAAATATCCTACCATTAAAAAACCTTGTGCTATTGACCGCAACACAAGGAACTTTACCTCCTGTATCGGTTCACGCAATTACAGGATATATAAGTTTTCCGACTTTACGGCTGCGGTCCAGTTAAGGAGTTTCACCTTATTTCCTATTTTTTATAGTAATCATAACACTAATTTTTATTATTTGCAAATTTGTTTTTAAGTTATTATATTTTTATGAACTGCGCAATTGTTATTCCTGTTTATAAAGAAAACCCTGGTGCCAATGAGCTGCATTCTTTGGTCCAATGTGCAAAAATTTTTGCAAAAAGAGACATAAGGCTTATTTGTCCTGTCAACTTGCATGTGGGCATTTACGAGCAAGTATTCAAGAATTGCAATTTTTGCGTTGCGCGTTTTGATAGTTCTTATTTTGAGTCACTTAGCGCATATTCAAAGTTGCTTTTAAAACCAGAATTTTATATGCGATTTAGTGAATATGATTTTATGCTAATTTACCAGCTAGATGCTTGGGTATTTAGAGATGAACTTGATTATTGGTGTAACCAGGGTTTTTCTTACATTGGCGCACCTTGGTTTGTTGGCGATGAGTTATCTGCAATTGCTGGTAACGGTGGTTTTTCGCTTAGAAATATCAATGACATGATTAAGATTTTAAGCAATAAACAGGCTATAAAGTATAATCCTCGTGAATATGCTGCCTCCTATTTAAAGTCCTCTGATTTAAAAACCATATTTAACGTTGCCTATAATTATCTAATGCACTTTTTTTGTGAAATTCCTTTTTGGGAGTCTACTACATTAAATGAGGATTATGCAATAGTAAAATATTCAAAAAAGTTTATGAAAGAGTTTAAATGTGCTCCACCAAATATTGCAATGAAATTTTCATTTGAAGTTCATCCTGAAATTTTGTATAAAATGAATGGGTACAAGTTACCTTTTGGCTGCCATGGATACTTGAAATATAATCCTGAATTTTGGGAAAAATTTATTTTGTAGTAAGTATGTGAATTTTGAATTTATTTCAAAACTTTTTAATTTAGGGGATTAAAATATTTGTATTCAGATTTAAAGATGCTGAAACAAGTTCAGCATGACATAGTTCTTATTGATTAATGTTTATACTGCCGGTGGCCGGAGTCGACTGAGCGACCGTGAGGTTGCAACTACAACATATACGTGGGGTCGGTTCGACTCTATTAAAAAACCCACACCTTGTGTGGGTTAAATTATATTTATACTGCCGGTGGCCGGAGTCGACTGAGCGACCGTGAGGTTGCGACTACAACATATGCGTGGGGTCGGTTCGACTCAATTAAAAACCCCACACCTTGCGTGGGTTAAATTATGTTTATACTGCCGGTGGCCGGAGTCGAACCGGCACGTGGGGTGAACCACACCAGATTTTGAGTCTGGCACGTCTACCAATTTCATCACACCGGCAGGTATAAATCAGTCTATTAAATTGTCAATTTGCCAAGATGTGATGAAATTGGTCTACATATTCTCTTAAACATGCTACGCATGTTTAGCATCACACCGGCAGGTATAAATCAGTCTATTAAATTGTCAATTTGCTTTTCAGCAGCTCTCCAAATAATGATACCAAAAAAAGATTATTTTTCCAATTCTTTTTTCAAAATTTCATTCAGCATTTGTGGATTTGCCCTGCCTTTTGTTTCTTTCATGATTTGACCTACAAAGAAACCAAAAAGCTTATCCCTGCCGCCTTTGTATGCTGCAACCTGTTCAGGATTTGCTTCAACAACTTTTCTTGCAAGTTCTTCAAGTTGACTAGCGTCAGAAAGCACGCTCAAGCCCTTTTTATCAACTAATTGTTGTGCGTCTTCGCCTGATTTTAAAATTTCAACCACAAGTTGTTTTGCAATGTTATTTGAAATTGTGCCTTTTTCAAGTAATGAAAGTAATTTCACGAAATTTTCAACACTGAGTTTTGTTTCACCAATTGAAACCTTTTCTTCTTTTAAATAAGCAGCAATTTCGCCTGTCAAGAAGTTAGAGGCTGTTTTTGGATTTACACCACCCTTTAGTGCTTCATCGTAGAATAACGCAATATCCATTTGATTTACAAGTACATTTGCGTCATATTCGCTCAAACCTAGCGAAATATATCTTTCCAGCTTTTGTTGCGGCAATTCGGGCATGGATTTTTTAATGTCTTCAATCCATTCCCTGCTTATTTCAAGGGGCATTAAATCGGGTTCGGGGAAATATCTGTAGTCATGAGCGTCTTCTTTTCCTCTCATAGAGGAAGTTGTTCCGCTGTTATCGTCCCATAGTCTTGTTTCTTGAACAACTTCACCGCCGCTTTCAATTAGGTCTGTTTGTCTTTCAAATTCATATTCTATAGCTCTTTGCAATGCCCTAAAGCTGTTTACGTTTTTAATTTCAGCCCTTGTACCAAATTCCTTTTGACCTCTCGGACGAACTGAAATATTTGCGTCAGCTCTCATTGAGCCTTCTTCCAAGTTGCCATCGCAAACACCAATGTATCTTAAAATATTTCTTAATTGTTCAACGTAATCTCTGGCTTCTTCAGATGAGCGCATGTCAGGCTCTGAAACAATTTCTAACAATGGAGTTCCAGCGCGGTTAAGGTCAACAAGAGAATATGATGAGCCGTAAAGACCTGCAGCGCCAGCGTGCACAAGTTTTCCTGCGTCTTCTTCCAAGTGAGCGCGAGTAATTCCTATTTTTTTATTTGAAATTTGCACCCATCCGCCAAGGCAAATAGGTTCGTCAAATTGTGAAATTTGATAACCCTTTGGCAAATCAGGATAAAAATACTGCTTTCTGTCAAACTTGCATCTTTTAGGAATTTGAGAATTTAGCGCAAGACCGGTTAAAATACCCATCCTTACAGCTTCTTTATTTAATACAGGCAAGACACCCGGCATGCCCAAAGTAATAGCTGAAGTCTGTGTATTTGGTTCTTTGCCAAACTCTGCTCCGTCTGGAGCAAATATTTTTGTATTAGTTTTTAGTTGTGCGTGGACTTCAAGTCCTATAACCATTTCATATTTTTCTTTCATATCCTCAAGCGACATGTTCTCTCCTTGCTTCAAGCTGTTTATTCAAATATATCACAAAAATAATTATTCAAATGTTAATAATTCTTAATATTTTTTCAAATTTAGGCATTTTATATAGAGCCGTTGAGTTTATTAATATAAGGAAGTGGAGTCTTAATATGAGTTATCCTTTATATAATCAGCAAACATATATGCCGCAGGCAGTTCCAACTGCGTCATGCGGTGCTGTTTCTATAAACATTATGAACCCAACCGTTGGTATGACAAATCCAATGTGTCAGCCATACCAAAATGGTGTATATCAATATCCTACTACAAGCTATTATTCTGCTCAGCCAATGCAGATGCAATACCCTATGAATTATAATAACAATGTTAATTCAAACTCACTAAATGCTCTACCAAATCAACAGGACAAATCACCAACCCCTCCTGCACCGGTTGTTGGAGCAGCTTCTGCTGATAATAAAGAGGAAAATAAAACAGAAGAAAAAAAAGAAGAATTAAGAGAAAAAATTCCTTTAACGGATGACTATATAAAAACTTTAGAAAATTATTTGAATTCTCAAGATGCTAAGGTCAGATTAATGGCCGCAAATGATTTATTAGACAGATTTAAAGAAGATTTAAACAGAAAAAATGACGTAGCTTTAACTGCGTTGTTAAACAAGATTTTGCAAGATCCAAACTCTGCTGTTCGCTTTTTAGGTTTAACAATCCTTGATGCAGGTTATGCAAAAGGAAACGAACAAACTTTAGAGCTTCTAAAAGCTATCCAAGCTGATGGACAAAAAGAATACGGTGAAGACTCGTCACTAGCAACGCAAATCTTGTTAAAATTGAGTGCCGGTGATAAAGTTAAATTTAAACCAGAAGAAGGACAAGTGGTTGAGTCAAAAAAAGAAGATACAACTGAGGCAACAAAGGAGGTTAAATAATGAATATATTAAATATTGCCTCTAAGTCAGCTGCAACACTAGCTACAGGTGCTTCTTTATACGATATTCACAAACTTGGCGTAAGAGAAGCTAACATTAAACGTGAAAAAAATTACGCGGATGACTTTATTGCTGATCAAATCGGTTCATCTAAGCTTAATTACCCAAGCGAAAAACACAATGCCATGAAAAAATGGTTAATGAATTTTAAATATCCATTGCAAATTTCTGAAATATGGAATACTGCAACAGGCTACCTCAAGGGCGTAGCAAAAGGAATTGGTTATAATATAGCTACCCTTGGTTTTTCTGCTTTAGCATTCTTTGCCAAAAAAGACGGAACAAGAAAAGCAGGCATTATTGGTCTTGGTTTGTCTGTAGCATGGGATTTTATTAAAAACAGCACCAATATATTTGAAAGGAAAGACTATTTGAAGTAGCAAAATCGGGCTTTTTAAGACATTTGTTACAAAACTTAAAATTTAGCAAATATTTAGCAATAATTTTTAATCACAAGATTTATAATATCAGATAATAAGAATTTTATTAGAAAAGGAGAAACGTATAATGATACAACCGCAGTATTTTCAGCAGCAATACCCTCAATCACCATCTGCTGTTAGCATAAATATTTATGAACCAAAAAGTTATGGTTCTGCTCCAAATAATTGCGCACCTTATGGTTATACAAATCAACTTTATTCAATGCCTCAAGCATCAGCATGGGCACAACAGCCTCAAAACTTTGCGGTTTCCCCGTATCAACAATACGCAATGAATCCAACGCTTCCTACAATGCCGCAACAAATTATGAGCGCACCAATTTATGATAATCAACAAAAAATTATACCAATGCCAAACATTCAAGAAACAGCACCTGTAGTTCAGCAAGAAATGCCACAGAGCGCAATTGAAACACAACCTCAACAAGCCAATCAAGTTGAACAAACACAGCAACCGCAAATGCCTGAAGTAACTCCACAAGAGAATGTTCCTCAGCTTAATGTAGATGCATTGGTTCAAGACTTAAAAAGCCCCGATTATGTAACTCAAAAAAATGCAATCACATCAATTGCTAACATTGTAAATACCAGCCCTGATTTAGTTTTACAAGCAGCAGTTGACCCTGTTAAACAAGGTTTGATTGACATTATTAACAAAGACAGCAGCTCCTTACCGCAGCCTAGTGAAGAAGAATTGCAACTTATAGCTAAAAAAGATAATGGACAACAATTAACACCTGAAGAAGAAGCAAAATTAGGCAAGGGTGCTGAAAAATTCTACATTGATAAAAATAAAATGATAGCTTTATTCACACTTTCAATGTTGCAAAAAGCCGCAAGAGATAATGTTGCACAATATGCTCAATTTCAACAAGAACAAGGTAAACAAGCTCCTGCTCAACCGGGAATTAAAGAGCTGATGGGCTATAATGACATTGCAAACGTAATTAAAAATGATCCAAATCCAGAAGTAAGATCAGCAGGTGTTCAAGCATTGCAATACATGGCAAAACCTGAAGAAAAAGCTGATGTTGAACAAGCACTTCAACCTGCACTAAATGGCCAAGATCAGATGGTTAAAAGTGTAGCTGAAAATGCTCTTAATAACTTAAGCGTTGCACCTGCTGAGTCAGCTCAACAACCAGCTGCTGCACAGCAAGAACAAGCAGCTCAGGCTGAACAACCCCAGCAAGAACAAACAGCTCAAACTGAACAACAAGCACCTGAAGCTCAAGCTGCAGAACAACCAAAAGAAGAAAAAACTCAAGAAGCAAAAGCAGCATAACAAACTGAGTAATTTTATAATAAGCACAAAATAGTTAACTATATTCAAATCCGCATTTATAAGTTTTTAAATGCGGATTTTATTAAAAAATATTAAAACTTTGAAATTTTACCTCAGTTATTATTTAATAGTAATATGAGTAAAATAACCAGATTTGACACAAAAAATAACACTAAAAAAGTAGCACAACTAAAATCTTATTTAGGGTTTGAGTATATAAAACTAAAAAAAGACGTAAACGGGCTTGAATTCAATATTGAGCATTTACTGGAGTATTCAAATAAAAACAGATACAACATTTCAGTTGCAAGAAAGGTGGATAAAAACACTTTTGTTTATAATTTTTTTGTTGAAGGCTCAAAGTTAAACTTATTTTTCGATGCTTATTTTAATGGTAAAATTGAAGGCGAGATTATAGACATCGACAAACTAAAACCGGAAAATCTTGCATGAGTAATTTTTTAGATGAATATGCTTTAATTTTATCCTCTTGTGAAAGACCTTCACGTTATATAGGTGATGAATTTTTAAGTGCTAACAAGGATTTTAACAAGGCAAATGTCAAGGTCGCCTTTGTTTTTCCTGATAAATATGAAATTGGAATTAGCAACTTTGGTCATAAAATCTTGTACCATATTGTAAACTCTCATCCATTGTATATGGCAGATAGAGCCTATGCGCCCGATAAAGATTTTCTGGACTTATTAAAAAAATATAACAAGCCTCTTTATGCATTAGAATCAAAAAAGCCCTTAAACTCGTTTAATTTTTTAGGATTTGCTCTACAATATGAAATGTCTTACACGACAATTTTAAAAATGCTTGAATTTTCAAATGTAGCAGTATTTTCAAATGAGAGAAAAGATGACGATCCTATAATTTTTGCAGGAGGGCCTTGCGCCTTTAACCCTGCACCAATGAGTGATTTTATTGATTTGTTTTTAATTGGTGATGGTGAAGAAGTTCTTATAGAAATTTTAGACTTATACGATAAAATTAAAACCAAAACACGCGATGAAATTTTAGCAGAGTTATCTCAAATACAAGGCGTGTATTGCCCAAAATACCCTAAAAAAACAACAAAAAGAATTTTTATACCTGATAAAAAGTCACACCCTGTAAAATCTCCTATATCACATTTTGTGAGCGTGCATGACAGGGCAACGGTAGAAATCAGAAGGGGTTGCGGCAGATTATGCCGTTTTTGTCAAAGTGCGCATACTAATTTGCCTGTTAGAGAAAGAAATGCTGATGATATAATTTCCCTTGCATGTGATTATGTTAAAAATACAGGATATGATGAATATTCTCTGCTTTCTCTTTCATCTAATGACCACACAAACATTGAAAATATCATTGAAAAACTTAATAAACACTTTAGCGGCACAGGCGTGAATGTTTCCTTGCCCAGCCAGCGTGCTGATAAATTTTCAATAAAACTAGCACAGCTTATGCAGCAAGAGAAAAAGTCCGCGATTACAATTGCTCCTGAAGCAGGTAGTCAAAGAATGCGCGACGTTATTAATAAAAATTTAACCCAAGAGCAGATTTTAAATGCTGTTTTGTCCTGCGTTAGAAGCGGTTGGGATAAAATAAAGTTTTATTTTATTATAGGTCTGCCTTTTGAAGAAGATGAAGATGTTCTTGCAATTGCTGATTTAATAAAAACTATTAACTATAATTGCAAAAAAGAAGGATTAAGACTTCCCTCCATCACCTGTTCAATTTCTGTTTTTGTTCCAAAGCCTCACACACCGTTTTGCTGGCATGGACAAAATTCCATCGATGAAATTGAGCGCAAGAAGCAACTTTTGCTTTCAAGAAAGCCTGAAATTAAAAATGCAAAGTTAAATTTTCACTCACCGCGCGTTTCTCAGCTTGAGGCATTTTTTACGCGTGCTGATAAGGGCGCAGGACGTTTTATTTACAAGCTTTATAAAAACGGCTCATATCTTGATTCATGGGAAGAAAATATTAATTTTGAACTTTATAATGATATAGCTTGTAAACTGGGTATTGATTTTTCAAAAGAAGCGGTTAAAATGCTTAATCCAAATGATATTTCTCCTTGGGATATTATCGATTGCGGTTTAAACAAAGACTGGCTAATTAATGAGTATAACAAAGCAAAAAATGCGCAAAATACAATCCCTTGCGAGCAAAAATGTTCAAATTGCGGTGTTTGTTCTAATTTAAAAATGCATAAAATCTATGATAAAAGCATTATTTAGTAAGCTTTTTAACCGTTGCTAAAAAATTCATTATATCAATAGGTTTTGTAATATAATTGTCACAACCCAATGCTTTTGCTTTTTGTTTGTCTTTATCCATTGCAAAAGCTGATACAATTAGAGTTTTAGGACAATTAATATTCTCGTCTTTTAGCTTTTTAAGAAGTGAAAAACCATCTAGCTCAGGCAGTTGAATATCCAAAATCATTAAATCAAAAGAGTTTTCTTTAATTACGCCGTAAGCCTCAAGCCCATCGTAAGTTTTTGTTACAGAATAACCTTTTGCCTCTAAAATGTCGGCAAAAAGTTTCATATTTGTCGGATTATCCTCAACTATCAGGATATTTTTCATATAAGTGCTCCCCTAAGTTGTATTTTAAAGGTGGTACCTTTATTTGGGGCGCTTTCAAGAGTGATTTTACCTTTGTGCAATTTAACAAGCTCTTTTGTAATTGTAAGCCCAAGCCCTGTTGAACTTTGCCCTTTTGTGTAAAGATTATTCAGGTGAACAAATTTTGTAAATATTTTATTATGATATTTTTTATCTATACCAATTCCATTATCTTGAACTTCAAGTATAAAATCATTGCCCTGAGTCGATGTTTTGATGTTTACTTTGCCATTTTCAGGGGTAAACTTTATTGCATTACTTAAAAGATTGTATAAAATTTGCTGCAATTTTTGGTAATCAGCCATAATATTCTTTTTGCAATTATTTGTGAATTTTACCTTGATTGATTTTTGTTCAAAAAGTGGAGTAAGTATATTTATTGCCTCTTGTATCACATTTTGTGGAGAAAGCTCGCAAAGTGACACTTTCATTACCTTGGATTCGATTTTAGAAAGGTCTAAAATCTCATTTATCATACCCAGCAAATGCAAGCTGGATATTTGAATATCTTTTATATATTCTTCCTGTTTTGGGTTTAAATCCCCGAAAATCTTACAACCAAGGGCTTGCGAAAAACCGATAATGGCATTAAGTGGAGTTCTTAACTCATGCGAAATATTTGCAAGGAAAGAATTTTTGGTTTTATCCAGCTCAAGCAATTTTTTGTGCTGCTTTTCAATAATTTCATATGCGCTGTTTTTTTCGGCAATGCTGTCTTGCAAGGCTTTTAGCTGCATTTTAAAGACATCGTTCAGTTCGTAATCTTTTATTAAATAAGAAATAACACTTGCAATAGTCTCTATTGCACTAATGTTTTCATCACTAAATTTACTGCTGTCCTGAACCGTAAATACACCAAAAAGCGAATTTCTAATTAAAAGCTTTGAACAAGCTAAAAAATCACCCTCTTTAAACTGCATAGTATTTGTAGGACAATTTGAAATTTTATTGTAAAATGGGCTGTCAAGGTTAATTAAGCTGTTATTTTCAGGATAACAGCCTTTTAGCTCAAAGCTATCTGAATTTATAAAATAAATCCCCAATGCCTTTGCTTTAATAACGCTGTTGATTTCTTTTAGTATTTTTGTATAGAAATCAATCTTATTTATTTCGTTATTATTAATTAGCGAAGTAATCAGGGTTAAAATTTCGTTTGTATTTTTGTTCATTAAATTATTATAAGACTTTTTTAAAAAACGGGCAAATATTTATATTTACGCGTTTAGCCTATAACCGCCTTTTGTTGCGTTTTGCAAAATATCTTCGTTAATTTTTGTCCTTAAATTTTTAATATATTTGTAAACATAGTCAGTCGGCAACTCAAGTACACTTGCCAAGTCTTTTGCAAAAACTATTTGATTTTTATGTTTTATAAAGTGTTCCAAGACTGCTTGCTCTCTTTGCGTTAGAGGCTTTTTAAAAGTAATTTTCAGAGATTGCGTTAAATCTTTTGATTTATCTTCTTTTTTCATTGTTTCGTTTTGCAACTGAACAGATTTTTTTGCAATTTTCAATACTTGCTCTTTTGGTTTTTCGTTTTTAATTTCAGAAACAGAAGCTGCAAATTTCTCATTTTTAAGTACTATATCAACAATATCCCTTGTTTGCTTTTCTTCTTTTAAGGTTTTACCCAAGCGTTTAGCGTACTCTTCCAATGTAATTTTTTCAAGAGAACTTCTCCATTGTTTTATTTCTTCTTTGCTTAAGTATTCACTCATTAAACTGTTCCTCTTTATGTGTTTGTGTTCCGTTCTTTATTCTTTATAGCACATTATGTGCTTAAAAATCAGCAAATATTTCATAAAGTAAATTTTTTTTTATTTATTTAAAAATTGTCAAAAAAGGCTTGACAATAAAAAATGAGCCCTGCAAAACAAGGCTCATTGCAAGTTTTATTTGTACATACTAGTCGTCAGCGTGTCCTGCTGTGCCCAATACATCTTTCATTTTGTGTATAACCATTTCTTTAACAGCTGTTCTTCCCGGTCCCATATATTCTCTTGGGTCAAATTTTTCAGGATGCTCAATAAAGAATTCACGAATTGTAGATGTCATTGCAAGTCTTAAGTCTGTATCGATATTGATTTTTGCAACACCATGTTTTGAAGCGTAGTTAAGCATATCTTCAGGAACACCTTGAGCATCAGGTAATTTACCGCCATATTTGTTGCATTTGTCAACAAATGCTTTTGGAACTGATGATGAACCATGAAGCACAAGCGGATAATCAAAGCCAACAACATCGTTAACTGCTTTTTTAATTTCAGCAAGTCTTTCAAAGTCGAGTTTAGCTTCACCTTTGAATTTGTAAGCACCGTGAGAAGTACCTATTGCAACAGCTAAAGAGTCGCAACCTGTTTCTTTAACAAATCTTGCAGCTTCTTCTGGGTCGGTGTAAGTTGAATCTTTTGCATGAACTTTAACATCATCTTCTACACCTGCTAATTTACCAAGTTCAGCTTCTACTGAAACACCTCTTGCATGAGCGTATTCAACTACTTGTTTTGTAAGAGCAATGTTTTCTTCAAGCGGGAATCTCGAACCGTCTATCATAACTGAAGAAAAACCGCCATCAATACAAGATTTGCAAATATCAAAATCCGCACCGTGGTCTAAGTGAAGTGCAATAGGCACTGTAGTTGTAGCAAGAGCTGCTTCAACAAGTTTAATTAAGTAAGTTTGATTAGCGTATTTTCTAGCACCGGCTGAAACTTGTAAAATAATTGGAGAGCGAGTTTCTTCAGCAGCTTCTGCTATACCTTGTAAAATTTCCATGTTGTTAACATTGTAAGCACCAATAGCGTATTTGCCAGCAAGTGCTTTTTTGAACATTTCACCTGTTCCAACGAGTTTTCTTTCTGCCATAAAAATAATCCTCATTAATGTACCGTATACAGCTAGATTTTATAACAAAATTTGTTTGAATACAAGAAAAATTATTTTACCTTTCTTAACATTCTATAAAGATTATCAATTATATGTCGAAGTATATTGATATATAAAGTACAAAGGAACGGGTATATGAGCAAGGATTTTAGTTTTGACAATTATTTTAAAATCAATGTACAAAAATGGGGAACAGGTGAAAACGACTGTTTGTCACGCGTTGCACAGACTTCGCTAAAAAACGCTGGTAAAACTGATGAAGCCGGCGAGTGGAGCAAAATAAAAGAACAACAAGACAAAATCCAAGAATATAACAATCAAATTGAAGATCATAAAATTGAAAATGCTGACGTTGTATACGAAGGTCAAGAAATACTCATTCCAATAGAAGACGCAATAGAAGGCATTAAAAACGATTTTGAAACTACAACAAGTGAGTATGATGAACAGCAACAAGAAATTGCAGACTGTACCGATAAGTTAACATCTGCAAATGATAATGTTTCAAGTACAAAAACAAGCTACGACCAAGCTTTATCAGAATACAACAAAGCTAAAAGTGCTGCTTCAAACAGCGAGGATGATAATAAAGATACAAGCGCTATCGACTCACTAAAGGCAACACTTGATGCTAAAAAAGAAGAATATACAAAAGCGGTAGAAGAACAAAAAGAAGCTCAAGAAGCACTCAAAGAAGCACAAGAAAAAGCAAAAGAAACAAAAGAAAAAATTGAAAATTTAGAAAAAGAGCTGGATGAATATACCGATAAAAAAGACCAAAAAGAAAAAGAAATTGATGATCAACTAAAAGAAATCGCAGGAAATATTGAAGGTCTTGAAGATGAACTTACACAAGCTCAAGAAGAATTAGACAAGATGAAACAAGAGCTTGAACAAATGAAATCAGGCGACAGAGATGAAGGTGAAAACTGGGATACTATTGATGAAAATGCTAAAAAGGCATTAAGTACAGCAAACACTGATCAAAAAAATGCAAAGGCTGATGGTATCGAGGTTTCTGATGAAGAAGAAAATCCCAATTACTTTGATATGAAAGACGTAGAAAGCGAAATTGTTGAAGACAGTGATTTAAAACAAGTTAGCAGAAATACATATGCGTATGATGAAGATGGTAAAAGAATACTAATCTCAAGCGAAGTATATGGAAGCGAAAAAAATGAAGACGGCACTAGAATCCATGATGATAATTTAATTTCAGAAACAACTTACGAATACCCATCATCAGGTGTTCAAGTTGAAATAGTAAAAACAAAAGATGAAGACGGCGAAGACACCTATGAAGTAAATGTTAAGGACGGACAATTAACTCCAGCTCAAATCGACATGTATAACTCAAAATACGGTGTCGAAATGTCAGCGGTTAACAAGAAAGACACAAATGCAGGCTATTTGGTTAACTATATTGTAGAAAATTCTTCTGACAGTGATAAAAATGATAAGCTCAAGGAGTTTTTCAACGATAGGTACAGTGTTCCTAGTACCAGCAAAAGTTCTGACAACTCCAAGGCAAGTGCTTCACTTGTTAAGGATGTGCTTTACAACCTTGATATTCAACATTGTCTTGATGCTGAAGTTGAATCAGCCGTTAGCAAATTAACTTCAGCTTTTGGTTCTTTTGATGCCATGATTGACACTATGACAGATTCATCTTCAGACATGTCAAATGTTCAACAAAGTATTTACCTCTCACGTGTTGCGCAATTAATGGAAAGATACGAAGACATCAAAAAAGATTAACTTAAATATATTTACACACTCCAAAAAAAACTGTATAATTAAGAAATACAGTTTATTTGGAGTGTTATTATGGAAAATTTAAAAATTGCAATCGGTTGTGACCATGGCGGATTTCATTTAAAAGAAAAAATTCTTGAGTATTTAGAAGTTCACCACATAGAATACAAAGATTTTGGTATTTACAATCTTGAACAAAGCGATTACCCCATTGTTGCAAAAGAAGTCGCAAATGAAGTAGCGCAAGGTAACTATGACAGAGGTATTTTAGTTTGCGGTACAGGTATTGGCATGTCAATTACTGCAAATAAAACAAAAGGAATTCGTGCCGTTTGTCTTGAAAATACATACTCTGCACGTGTTTCTCGCGCACATAATAATGCAAATATACTATGCTTAGGTGAACGTGTAATTGGTCAAAACCTTGCTCTTGACATAGTTGACGTTTGGCTAAAAACAGGCTTTGAAGGCGGAAGACATAAACGCAGAATTGATATGATTGAGTAGTAAAATATTAATTGAAACTCAATATTTTTGATGTAATATTAAACTATAGAATTAGTTAATATATTATTAGGAAGTTTATAACAATGTTTGAAAGATTTACCGAAAAAGCAATACGTGTAATCATGTTGGCTCAAGAGGAGGCAAGACGTTTGGGTCACAACTTTGTAGGTACAGAGCAAGTTTTGCTGGGTCTAATTGGCGAAGGCACAGGAATTGCAGCAAAAACTTTGAAGTCTATGGGTGTGACAATAAAAGACGCGCGCGCTCAAGTTGAAAAAATAATCGGTCGCGGAAGCGGTTTTGTTGCAGTAGAAATTCCTTTTACTCCTCGTGCAAAGAAAGTTCTTGAACTCTCTTGGGATGAGGCAAGACAATTGGGACATAATTATATTGGAACGGAACATTTGCTTTTGGGTCTGATACGCGAAGGCGAAGGTGTTGCTGCAAAAGTACTTGAAAACCTCGGCGTTGATTTAAATAAATGCCGCAGCAATGTTATAAAACTTCTCGGTGAAACAAAAAGTTCTTCTTCGGGTGCTCAAACTGCTACTCCGGGGGCTTCTCAAAGTAAAGCTAAAACTCCCAGTCTGGATGAATTTGGTACAGATTTGACCCTTGCAGCTCAGGAGCAGCGACTTGACCCTGTAGTAGGACGCGAAAAAGAAATCGAACGTGTTATTCAAATTCTTGCAAGACGTACAAAAAACAATCCTATACTTATTGGCGAACCGGGTGTCGGTAAAACAGCAATTGCACAAGGTTTGGCTCAAAGAATTGTAGATTGCGAAGTTCCAGACATTTTGGAAAATAAAAAAATTATTCAGCTTGATATGGGACTTTTGGTTGCAGGCACTAAGTATCGTGGTGAATTTGAAGAACGCCTTAAGAAAATAATGGATGAAATCCGTCAAGCAGGTAATATCATACTTGTAATTGATGAAATGCACACTTTAATTGGCGCTGGTGCAGCTGAAGGCGCAATTGACGCTGCCAATATCTTAAAACCCGCTCTTTCTCGCGGTGAAATTCAAGTAATTGGTGCCACAACACTTGACGAGTACAGAAAGCATATTGAAAAAGATTCTGCGCTTGAAAGACGTTTTCAATCAGTTATTGTTGATCAGCCTTCAATAGAAGAAACAATTGAAATAATCAGAGGCCTAAAACCAAAATATGAAGAACACCATAAATTGCACATTTCAGACGAGGCAATAGTTGCTGCTACCGAACTTTCAAGTAAATTCATAACTGAGAGATTTTTGCCTGACAAAGCAATTGATATAATCGATGAGGCCAGCTCAAAAGTTCGTTTGAATGTTTCAGCGCTTCCGCCTGAAGGCAGAGAACTTGAAAAGCAGTTAAAAGCAATAATAAAAGAAAAAGAAGACGCAATCAGAAATCAAGAATTTGAAAAAGCATCCGATTTGCGCGATGATGAAGCAAATTTAAAAGATAAAATACGTGAAATCCAAGATAAATGGCGCAATGAACAGGATGAAAACAAGCCAACAGTAGGTGTAGAGGAAGTTGCGCAAGTAATTTCAACAATAACTGGAATTCCGGTTACAAAAATAACCGAAGGTGAGTCACAACGCTTATTGAAGCTCGAAGAAACGTTACATGCACGCGTTATTGGTCAAAACGAAGCCGTTGTTTCAATTTCAAAAGCAATCAGGCGTGCGCGTGTTGGGTTAAAAAGTCCTAATCGACCTATTGGCAGCTTTATTTTCTCAGGGCCTACAGGTGTTGGTAAAACAGAACTTGCTAAGGCGCTTGCTGAAGCTGTGTTTGGCTCTGAAGACAATATGATAAGAATTGATATGTCCGAGTTTATGGAAAAACATACAACTGCAAAATTAATCGGTTCTCCTCCGGGATATGTAGGTTATGATGATGGCGGACATATGACCGAGCTCGTCAGAAAGAAACCATATTCAGTTATTCTTTTTGACGAAATCGAAAAGGCTCATCCCGATGTATTCAACATAATGCTGCAAATACTTGATGACGGCCGCCTGACCGATTCTAAAGGTCGACATGTAAGCTTTAAAAATACAATTATCATAATGACATCTAACGTTGGTGCTCATATGATTCAAAACACTGCTAAATTAGGTTTTTCTGTTTCTAACGACGAGAAAAAGGATAAATACGAGAAACTCAAAGAAACGGTTATGGAAGAACTTAAAAAAGCGTTTAGACCCGAGTTTTTAAACAGAATTGACGACATAATCGTATTTGCTCACTTAAACAAAGAAGAAATACGTCAAATTGTAGATTTAATGCTAAATGATCTGTTTAAAAGATTGGGTGAACGTGAATTAACCATCGAAGTAACTGATGCAGCAAAAGACTATCTTGCAAAAGAAGGTTACAGCGAAACCTATGGTGCGCGTCCTTTGCGTAGGGTAATTCAAAAAAACGTAGAAGACGTTTTAGCGGAGGAAATTTTAACCGGAAATTATCAGCCGCATGACGAGCTTGTTATGGATGTTCGAGATGAAAAAATAGTCATCGAGAAAAAAGTTAAAGCGTAAATGTAAAGTTTTGTAAAAATTTATTTTGGAAATGCCCACTACAAGCTAGTTTGGGCATTTTGTTTAATTAATATTTAAAATCTTAATTAATATATAACAATAAATTTTATTTACCAATTTTGTGTTAATGTAAATCAATTTTATATTAGAAAGTATTTACATGTATTGCGCATCATCCCTAAAAGAATCTGCTAATTGCAGTTCAAAAAATGCTGTTTTTATTGTCGAAAGTGATAAGGTAGTCCGCTCAAATTTGCGCGAGCAAATTAAGTGTGCCAATAAGTTTAGATTGGCTGGTGAAATGCCTTATGTAGAAAACATAACAGATGAGCTCGCACAAGTTTCACCAAATATAGTTATATTTTCCTCTTTTATTGGTTCAGATGAACAGTACAGCCATATTAAAAAAGTTCATAACGAGTTTCCATTAATAAAAAAAGTTGTATTAGCCAAAAATGTTGATGAGGCCGAGTTTTGCAGTTCTGTCGTTGCGGGTGTTAAGGGCTATTGCTCAATTAACAGTGAAATTTCCGAACTCATAAAAGCAATAGAAATTGTCTCAAAAGGCGGCTCTTACTATGACAACAGTATGAGCAATTTTATATATCGATTAATAAAACATATGAATCAAATGCGACAGTTGCCAATTGATAAACCGATTGAAGAACAAATTGACCTTACGGATCGTGAGCTAGAAGTAATATCAGTCGCAGCAACTTGTGATGACTATGACGACATCGCACAAACTTTACATATATCAAAACACACCGTAAAGATGCATTTAACAAGCATTTACAGAAAATTGGGGGTAAAAAATAAACTGCAAGCAATTTTAAAAATTCAAAATAAAATTTACGAGTTTAAATTCTGATTAAATTCATTATTTACATTTTAATTTGCTTTAGCTAATATAACTACATCACATAAGGAGAGGTGTCCGAGTGGTTTAAGGTGCAAACCTGGAACGTTTGTGTGGGGGCAACTCCACCGGGGGTTCGAATCCCCCCCTCTCCGGTTTTGAGTTTACATTAAATGACTTTTACTCTCTTTATAAACAACGAGGAGGATTGAAATGCTTAAGAAGTTTTTAGGAATATATATTTGCCTTGTAATAACTTCATTTTACTGTAGTGCAAATGCACATGGCTTTACTTGGTTTGGCTTGAGAAACAATGACACAGAAATTTTCATCAGCAACACCGAACACCCTGTACCGGCGCCACCGCCACACAAACATCACCCTAAAAAACCAAAACCTAAAAAGCACAAGCCTGATAAAAAACCTCACGAACCTCGAAAATGTTATTTTTGGTGGTGCAAATAAAAAATGATTAAAGACCTTACACAAGGTACACCCTTAAAACTAATACTCATATTCTCTATACCGCTTTTAATAGGGAATATTTTCCAGCAGCTTTACAACATAGCAGACCTTGTAATAGTAGGCAGGCTCTTGGGTGTAGAGGCTTTTGCCTCAGTTGGGGCAACTGCGCCTTTGTTTTTCCTTATAACTTTTATCATAGTTGGTTTAACAAACGGCTTTGCAGTAATCACAGGTCAGCGCTACGGTGCAAAAAACTACGACGGCGTTAAAAATTCCGTTGTAATTTCAACTATTCTAAGTTTTGGTGTATCACTGCTTTTTACAATATTTTGCACCCTTTTAATGCACCCTGTGCTACAAATGCTAAATGTGCCTAAAAATATATATCATAACGCCTATTGGTACACAGAAATTATTGTCCTTGGGCTTGTTGCAACTACTTTTTATAATCTTTTAGCAAGCTTAATACGGGCATTAGGCGACAGCAAAACACCGCTGTATTTTTTAATTATTGCCTCTATTGTAAACATTTTTCTAGCCTTATTTTTTATTAAATATCTGCACTTAGGAGTTGCAGGCTCAGCTGTTGCGGTTATTCTCTCTCAGGCAATCTCGGTTGGGCTTTGCTTGATTTATGTAAAGAAAAAATTTACTATTTTGTGCCTCAAAAAACAAGACTGGAAAATAAAATTCGATACCAACTTTAAAAATTCAGCCCTTGAACATCTAAAAGTCGGAATTCCAATGTCCTTGCAATTTTCAATAATAGGAATTGGAATTATCGTAATTCAAAGTGTCTGCAACACTTTTGGCTCTGATGTCATTGCAGCTGTCACTGCAGCGCTTAGAATAGAGCAAATAGCGACACTGCCAATGCTTTCTTTTGGAGTCGCGCTATCCTCATTTGTTGCGCAAAATTTCGGTGCAAAAAAATTCAGAAGAATTAGAACAGCCGTTGTGCAAATGTCAATACTTAGTATTATTTTAAGCATTTTAATGGCAATTCTAATGCGATTTTTTGGAGCAGAAATAATAAGGGAGTTCATTGGTACTGCTACAAAAGAAGTAATTGAAATATCGCACCAATACTTGCTTATTGCTACAATTTTTTACGTTTTTCTATCACAAATTTTTATATACAGAAACGCACTGCAGGGCATGGGCGAAACGATATTTCCGCTTATTGCAAGTATTGCAGAGCTTATAATGCGAACTTTTGCAGCGATTTATTTAGCAATGAAATTTGGCTACATTGGCATGTTCTACTCAGGCCCTATCGCTTGGGTGAGCGCCTGCTCAATTCTATCTTTCGGCTACTTTAGAAGCATAAAACCTATTGTTTATAAAATAAAAGAAGAAAAAACACTACTTTAAAAATAGCTTATGCGGCTCAACGCCAAGGGCTTCAGCTATCATTAACAGTCGCTTTAGTGATGGCGCACGCTTGCCACGCTCAATTTCTGATAAATATTCTGATGACAATGAGCATTTCATTGCAAGTTGAACTTGGCTCAAATTCCTTTTGTTGCGGTACTTTTTTATATTATTTCTAATTATTTCAAATGTTCCATTTGCCATATTTAAATTTTAGTGGTATTTTGTACATGTCACTCAGGCAAATAGCCTGAATATGGAGAAGAATTTTGATATGAAAAAACGTGCTTTGAACGCCCTTTTGGGCTTTACTCTAGCAGAATTGCTGGTGTCAACTCTTATTATTTCAATTATTATGGTAGTTTTAGCCCCTGTCATCACCAAAAGGGTGACAAGTAACATTAATGTTTCAGGCGGAGGAGGAAGTACTAAAAAAGAAAGTAAACTTTTTTTGTATAATCCAACCGATCCAAACTGCTCTGCAGTTTCTGGGCAAAATGCTCTTGATTGTACTTTTAGAACAGGCTCTGGTGTTAAAAGCATGAATGTTGTCATGGTCTCAGGCGGTGGCGGAGGTGCTGGAGCTACAACGCCTAATTATGACTATGGAAAAAAATTAACTGTAACAAACGCTACAATTGGCAGTGCTAAAACTCAAGAGTTTACAATTACAAAAGGCATGAAAAATTTTACAGTTACATATTTAGCAGGCTCAGGCGGCGGCGGAGGCGGCGGAGCATGGGTTGAAACAGCGGGTAAAGTGCCAACATCTCAGGCTGATTGCGATAAATATGATGCGAAATACTTAACACCAGCACAAAATGGAACATCAACAGGTGTATGTGTTACCAAGTGGAATATTGGGGATATCCCATCAGCAACAAATGGCGGGATAGCAGCAAGTGTTACAACTGTTCAAACTAACAGAACTTGCAATGCTAACGCATGCTGCTGGCAAGGAAACACTGCAGGCTCATGTGATAGTTCAGGCACAACTTACAGCGGATGCAACAGAACAGTATGCACCTGGTACGCCGGTAACGCCTCTTGTCAAGCATTAGCATACAATGGCACAAAAGCAGGTGATTGGAGATTACCAACAAAAGATGAGATGGCTAAATGGAAAACAAATATTTCATCTATTAACAAAAACAAAGGTGATAACGGCTTGAGGCTCTGTGACTACGGCACCGGTTACGGCGCAGCGCACTGCGCCATTTACAGCGTTTGCGACGGGGCTACCAATGGTTTCTGCTACCCGAGAGAGGTGTGGTCTTCTACACCTAATGGCAGCAATTACTACTATTTCGGCCTGGACAGTGGTAGCTTCAGTCAGAGCAGTCAGGGTCCTCGCTACGCCGATTCGGTTCGCTGTGTCCTGGAGGGCGGAGGCTCGACATATAACTCCTACTCAGGTGGTGGAGGTAGTGCTGGAGGGTATTTTAAGAACTATCAAATTCCTGAAAGTGTAATTTCAAATAACATTGGAGGAAGGATTGTATTGTATTCTGCTCCTGGGGCAAAAGGTGGAAATAAAGCAAGTTCATCTGGATCTAACGCGAGCAATGGTAACAATGGTTCTGAATCATACATAGCACTGTATGACGCGGATGGAAATTTAAAATGGGGATTAAAAGCTTCAGGTGGAAATGGAGGAAAGGGAGCGACTGGGTCTACTTTTGGTAATGGTGGAAGTAGTGTAAGTACAAATAGCTGTAAGATATTTCAAAATGGAAGTTGGACAAATACAAGCTGCTCAGGTGTTGGCGGTGCAGGAAATAATGGAAATAAATTACAAGTAACAGATAGTAATACTGCAGCCGGTGGCGGTGTTGGCGGAGGCTCAATGTATAATACAACATCGCTATCCGGAGGTGGTAATGGTGGCAGCTCAAGTTCTGTAAATGGTGGTAACGGGTCACTTTATGGCTCAGGCGGCGGCGGTGGAACAACAAAAGTTGTTTCTGATGTTGCAACCGCAGGAGCAGGAGGAAAAGGAGCAAATGGAGTAGCAGAAATTACCTATGACATAGTTTACGACCCTGCTGCAGGCGGAGGTGGCGGCGGTGGTGCCATGTTAAAAGTTGAAAATATAACTGTTACACCTTCTACTAATTATGTTATTCGTGTTGGTGGCGGTGGTAATGGTGGAGCCGTTGCAAATAATGGCTCAAATGGTGGAGAAAGTAAAGTTACTTTTGGTAGTGTAAGTTATACTTTAAGTGGCGGCAAAGGCGGTACTGCTGGAACCAGCGCAAGTTCAACTGCTTCTGTTGTCCATGGTGTAGGTGGTAATGGTGCTTCTAAATTAAGTACCGGAACATCTGTTGCAGGGGCTAAGGGTAGTGATGGAAGTGCAGGAGATATTGGCGCAATTGGTGGAAATGGCGGAAAAAGTGGAGTTCAAAGCGAAGGAGGATGTGGAGCATTATTTGATAATGGCGGAAGTTGCTCTGCAACCGGTGCATTTGGTTTAAGTCCAGTATTTGTTTCACCATCTAATATATTTGACGCTGCTGATTATGGCAAAGCAGGAGCCGGCGGAGGCGGTGGCGGATACGCGTATAATACTACGATGTATCCGACAAACAACCCGGGCTATGGTGGTAATGGACAAAACGGATATGTTTATTTGTACTGGACGGAGTACAATTAAAGGTTTCGTATCTTAATCTTTCTGGGCGCACTACTCTAGGAAAAAATATGCGCCCTTTTTTTAGATTAATTTGAAAAACTTACAGATATAAAATATTGCAACCATAACAACAATAGCTGCAAAAATCATCAACAAAACAAACATATTTTTATTTTTATCCTTATTTAAATCTTGTTTAACGGTTTGATTTTCAACAACATTTTTGTTTTCATCAACTATATTTTCTACAGGTTTTTTAATATCCTCAACAACAGATTGCACAGGAATATTCAAAGACTCAGAGGTCTGCGACACCCTATTTTCAGGCAAAAGACGATAGACAAAAATAAAATCAATACTTATTTCTTTAATATTAGAAACAGCCTTTGGGAAAGGGTCAAAAGGCGTAACATCTTTCAGTGCTTTAATTGCAAGATCATTCATATCCTTTGTGCAATCTGAAGCTAAAACTTTGATTTGTGACACCTCGCCAGTATTTTTCACATTAAAAAATAAATTAATTTTACACTCGCGATCGTGTCTTGTTAAACCAGAAACCTTGTACCAAGAGGCTTTTGCTTCTTTTTCAATTTTTTGCAAATAAGGATTCCACACTTGTGCATTGTCAATAGAAAACACGGGCAAAAGTGTAGAAATTAAAACCAATAAACTTAAAATCACTCTCATAACAAAAATATAACATTATTTAGATTTTGTGCCAAATTGTAAAATTTTTATGATAAAATTTAAACCATGTTAAGCGGACCGTTTTTAGATAAAAATTTTATAGGCTCAAGCGAAAATTTTGAAAATTCAAAAATCGTTATGCTTGGTATGCCATTTGACGGAACTTGCACAAATCGCCCCGGAGCGCGCTTTGCACCTCAGCAAATTAGAGTTGAAAGCGTTGGGATTGAGGAATATTCGGCTTATTTCAATACAAATCTTTCAGATTTAATGTTTTATGACGCAGGAGAACTTGAGTTACCATTTGGCGCACCAAAAGAGGCTCTTGAGCTTATTGAAAAAAATACTGATGAAATTTATGCTTGCAACAAGAAAATTTTAGGCATAGGCGGCGAGCACCTTGTCACCCTTGGAACAATAAAAGGAGTGCTAAAACACCACAAAGACATTGCCGTAGTGCATTTTGATGCACATACTGATTTAAGAGAGCAATACCTTGGGGTTGAGCTAACACACTCAGGCGTAATGCTACAAATAGCAAGGCTTGTAGGCTTTGAAAATATAATGCAAATCGGAATTCGCTCAGGCGAAAAAGAAGAATTTGAGTTAATGGAAAAATACTCTACAAGAGCATTTGAACCTAGTGAGCTAAAAAGATTTCAAGATAAAAAAATATTTGTAACAATAGACCTTGATGTGCTTGATCCATCGATTATGAGCGGCACAGGAACGCCTGAAGCAGGCGGATTTACTTACAAAGAGCTTATGAACTGGATTTTAGAGCTTAAAAAGTATAACATTATTGGTGCAGACATTGTCGAACTTGCGCCAGATTTAGACATAACAAAGGTTTCGACTGCAACGGCTTGCAAACTTATAAGAGAAGTTTTAAACATTCTTTAGTATTTTTCTCAAGCTCGTCAAGGCTTGAGGCGTTATTTATAACATAATCGCACTTGGGAATTTTAACATTTGAATCCATTTGTGAATCAAGCCTTAATTTTGCGTAGTTTTCATCATAATTATTTCTTTTTTTGAGGCGCTCAAGTCGCAAATTATAAGGAGCGTCAACAAAAATTATTTTATCAAACAAATTTTCAAAACCTGCCTCAAAAAGCTGCGGAACAGCAACAAATAAAATTTCATTTTGAGAATTGTTTTTGAAAAATTTTAAAATTTCATCCCTCACAAGGGGGTGTAAAATTTGCTCTAGTTTTTTTAGTTTTGACTTGTCGGAAAAGACTATTTTAGCAAGCTCTGACCTGTCTGATGTTCCAAAAGTTTTTTCAACCTCGCGATTACCCTTGAGCAAATTGTGTGCGCATTCATCAGTATCTAAAACCAAAAAGCCCATTTTAGATATTAGACCTTGCACAACAGACTTGCCTGAAGCGATATTACCAGTTAATGCAACCTTAATCATGGCTTTATTTTACATTAAAATTATAGTATAATCCATCATGAGAAAATGGAGGAGTAAAAATGACATCAAATCCAATGACACAAAGCACTATTTACGATGGCGCTGTTGTAGATTCGCAACCTATGACCGTTTCAGGTGCTGTTAACAAAACAATTATACTGTTACTTGTAACATTTGGCGTTGGCGTGTTTAGCTGGACACAAGCTTTTAATGGCTATATGGATAAAGTTGCTATACTTATGTGGGTTGGAATCATAGCAGGACTTATACTTGCTATAATAATGCGATTCAAACCACAAAATGCAAAGGTTTTATCACTTGGCTATGCAGTTTGCGAAGGTCTTGCAATTGGCGGTATTTCAGCAATGTATGAAATGCAATTAAAAGGTATTGTTGCAAATGCTGCTCTTATAACATTTTTAACCCTATTTGTTATGCTATTTTTATACAAGTTGGGAATAATAAAAGCAACAGACACCTTTCGAAAAGTTGTTGTGACAGCGACTGCCTCTATTGCAATATTTTATTTAGTAAGCATAGTAGCAAGCTTTTTTAGCCCTAACTTTATTGCGGTATGGAACAGCGGACTTTTGGGAATTGGTTTAAGTATAGCATTTTGCGCAGTTGCAGCACTTAATTTTATACTTGATTTTAATTTCATTGAAGAAGGCGCGCAAAAAATGGCACCAAAATATTTTGAATGGTTTGGTGCATTTTCGCTTTTAGTAACAATTGTTTGGTTATATCTGGAATTATTAAGACTGCTTGCTCAACTTAGCAGAAATCGTTAATGAATTACAAAAAAATTGTACAAAAAGAAATAGAACAAAGCAGAGAGTTAAGTGAATATATCAATGACCCTCTGCTTTGTGATTTACTTTTGTTAAGGGGCATAAAAACAGCAGACGAGGCAAAAGAATTCCTTGAGAGCGAAACAAACAAGTTGAGCAAGCTCGATGTTTTTAACGATGGGCAAAAAGCACTTGATAGAATAAAAAAGGCAATTGAGCTAAAAGAGAAAATCCTTGTTTGGGGGGACTTTGACGCTGATGGCGTAACATCAAGCGCGCTAATGCACAAAACACTTTTAAAACTCGGTGCAAACTTTGAAATTTTTATACCCGATAGAGAAAAGCATGGCCACGGGCTAAATTCAAAAAAGGCACTTGAGCTTATTGCAAAACACAAGATAAAAGTTTTAATTACGGTTGATTGCGGTATTTCAAATGCTAAAGAAATTAATTTAATAAAATCCTTTGGAGTAGATGTAATTATTACGGATCACCACAAACTGGATGGACAAACGCCAGAAGCGTACGCTATTTTAAACCCGCAAGCGCCAAATTCACTAAAGGAAAATTTGGAAATAAAGCAAATTCAAAACCTGTGCAGACTTGCAGGTGTGGGTGTAGCGTACAAGTTGGCATTAGAATTGCTTAACGAAGAAGAAAATGAGGAACTTTTAGTATTGGCTTGCGTTGGGACAATATCAGATGTTGTTCCGCTTTTGGGCGAGAATAGGACAATTGTCGCAAAGGGCTTAAAACTAATTAATAAAAAGCGCCACAAAGGCATTTCAATGCTTTTTGAAAATAACGGCAGACAAAATATAACAAGCAACGATATTGCTTTTGTGCTAACTCCAAGAATTAATGCTGTAGGGCGTTTAAGTACGCCTGATTTAGCTTTTGAATTTTTAACAGAAGAAAATGAAAGCTCACTTAATTTTATACTGGAAAAACTCGACAACTTTAATAAAATTCGACAAAGTCTTTGCGAGAACATATACCTTGAAGCAAGCGAAATGACACGGGAAAACAAAAAAGACAGCGCAATTATTTTATACAACAAAGACTGGCACTTGGGCATAATAGGTATAGTTGCCTCAAAAGTAGTTGAAGACCACAACAAGCCTGTTTTTATGGTTACATCAGATGAAAATAATGTTGCCAGATGTTCAATTCGCTCAATTGAAGGGTACAATGTTTATGAAATTTTAAAAAGCAATGCTGGCTTATTTTTAGGATACGGCGGACACTCACTTGCGGGCGGATTTTCATTTGATATGGATTTGCACCCTTTTGAAGAAATAAAAAGTGCAATATTAAACACTATTGAAGAATTAAACATTGAACCACAAAAAAAAGACTGCTTTGAAGTTGATAAATTTCTTGACGCAAATCAAATAAATAAAAGCTTAATTGAAAAAATAAATGTATTAGAGCCTTGCGGACAAAATAACCCATCGCCGATTTTTGGTCTTAAAGATACAATACTAAAAGATTCAAGGGTAATTGGCAAAAATGCTAATCATTTAAAATTTATATGCCAAAAAGATGAAATAAATTTTGAATGCGTAAAATGGAGCGAAAATGATTTTAAAATACCGCTAAATTCCACACTAGACATAGCTTTTTCGCCAAGATTAAATATTTTTAACAATGAAGAAAATATCCAGCTGGAAATTTGCGATGTTTACTGCGAAAACTTTACTCCTAAAAATAGTAATACTTTGAAAATTTATGACCACAGAAAAAAAGAGGGTATTTTAAATCAAATTTGTGATTATTTAAAAAGGGACAATCCGGATATTACGATTTGGGCAAAAAATGTTAAAACAATTGAAAATTTGAAAAATTACCCTGAAATAAAAAATAAATTTTACGAAAACAAAGACAGATATGAAAGCGTTATGTTTTTCAATTACCCATCTAATTTTGAAGAACTAAAGGCCATATTAAATGAAATTAATCCCGCAAAAATTCATTTTATGAAGGATGATTACGATGAAAATATAGAAAATCACATAAAATTACTTTCAGGCATGCTAAAGTACGCGCACAATCATAAAAATGGCGAAATAAGCATTGTAAAACTAGCTTGTGCTTGCGGAACAAGTGAAGCGTTTGTACAATTAGCACTTGAAATTTTTGAAAACTCTGGCTCAATAGAGATTTTAGATGTAGATAAGATTAAATATATAGAGCCTGTTAATATAGAAAAAATAAGCTCGCAATCATTATACGAAATACTTACAGAAGAATTTACAAAAATTTTAGAGTTTAAAAAACATCTTGCCGAAGACGACCTCGACAAGATGTATGAACTTGTAAATTCTTGTTTAGATTAGCTCTTTGTACTTTGTTCTTCAAAGTTAGAGTTAATGTACTTTTTAGATTTCTCGATGTTTTTTAATTTCTTTTTTGTTTGACTAACATTCTTTTTCAAGCCTTTAATTTCAGATTTAACCTGATCTTCACGAGCTTCTGCTGCAGTTAATAATGAATTATAGTTAATTAACTGCTCGCGAATTTCAGCTGACGCATCATCAAGATTTGTAATTGCGCTTTTAAATTTTTCTTCTTGAATAGAACCTGTAATAACAGTGGTTTTTGCAGCAGGAGCAACATCTCCAACAGGTTGAAGATCAACTTTTTGAATTTCATCAACTGAGTCCATAGACTGAAATACGGCTTCTTGAGCGTAAACTGCGCAACTTAAAGCCATAACTGCCGATAATGCCAATACAATTTTTTTCATATTCCACTTCTCCTTATACTAATATTTTAACCTTGAAACAAGCTTGTTACAAGAGTAAATGGAGAAAAATCAATCAAATATATTAATGGGGTGCATTTACACCCCATGCAACTTAAATATCTTCTACCCAAATAGCGTTTACAGGGCAAATTAGCGCTGCATCAATGCAATCTTGCTCATTACCCTTTATTTTTGATTCATTTACATGTGCAACATTATCCACATGAAACACTTCAGGATTAATGGCTTCGCAAGCGCCACAAGCAGTACAGCCGTCCATTATTGAAACTATCATTTTTTTCTCCTTGTCACTCAATGTCACAAGTTATATTAAAATATAATTTACAACTATTGTACTACCCAATTGGGTGTAAATTCAACTTATTTAAATATCTTCTACACTGCTGAACGCGATTATAACCCAGTAAAATGCCCAGTATAAAATCTTTATCGGCGGAAAGCTGCGACAAATTTTTATCTAAAAAAGTTTTTACAACCTCAACACACTCACTTTCACCAAAAAATATATTGCATTTATTTTCTATTTTTTGTAGAGCATATTCAAGCCCATTCTTTGTAATTTTATCGAGCAATCTATCAAGGCATTCATTAGATACTGTAAGCAAGGCAAGCGGTTTTGTACCCTTTTTAATTTCATAAATATACGTATTTAAAACATTATCCATAAAACTCTCCTTTTAAAAATAAGACTCAAAAGGAGGATTTTTGTTTCACTATTTACGCAACAAGATAGTAAAACCAGCTTTGAAATAATTCTTTAACTGCGCAAATGAACGTATGTTAAAAATCATTTTTAAAATATATCGTGGGCGCAAATAGTAACTTTTAACAAGTTTTTTATGCAGCTTGAAAACCTCATCTACTGTTAAATTGTGAGTCTTAACGCTGGGATAGTAATAAGGTTTATCATAATTTAGCTCACCTAAAGAATTATTCTCAACATACTCGTAAAACCTTGTCCCAACTAACGCACAAGCTGTGTAAAAACTCACATATTCAGTGTTTAGGGATTTTGCAAATTCAAGTGTTTGATTAATTGTTTCCTTAGTTTCCCAAGGTAAACCAACAACATAATACGCATAAATCTGAATACCAGCCTTTTTAAAGGCATCTACCGTATTTCTTACCTGCGCAAGCGTGATTTTCTTACCCATTTTATCAAGCATTTCTTGCGAACCGCTTTCAATACCAATAGAAACAAGTCTACAGCCTGCTTTTTTCATTAGTTTAATTGTTTCAGTATCTGCACTATCAGCTCTTGTATTTGTTGAAAAGGTAATCTTTAGCTTTGATTCAATGATTTTATTGCAAAGATCACGTGCCCAATCTTTATCTAAATTGAAAATATCAGACCAAAATATGAAATTTTTAATACCATACTTTTCAACACATTCTTTAATTTCTCCAACAATATTTTCAGGGGACCTTTTGCGAACAATCCTACCATTTAAAGGAGTTGCAAGACAGAAAAAACAGTGATAAGGGCAACCGCGCGAAACTTTTATAACAGCTTGGGTTTTGCCATTGTCAGGTCTTATGTACAAGGAGTTATCAATTAAATCACGCGCAGGATAAGGTAATTCATCAAGATTATCATTAAAAGGCCGCGGGGGATTTAATATAACCTCAACATCGCAACGGTAGCAAATGCCTTTTATAGACTGCAATTCTTTGCCCTCAAGCAATTCAGCAAAAGTTAACTCGCATTCTGAACACATTGCAACATCAATAAAATCATGCTCAGTCATTGTTTCTTTTGCAAGAAAAGAAAAATGAGCACCTTTGGCAACTGTAATAATCTCATCGCCAAAAAGCTCTTTTGCAAGCCTTAGCGCACTTAAATCGTTTTCTAAAGTCGGAGTTGCAACATTAACAACAATATAGCGCGGTTTAATCTCAAGCAAATCTTGTTCTAGTTTTTCTAAATTTTCGCCAAAAAAAGAATAATCGCGGACAATTGGTTCAAATCCATTTTGACGGGCAATTGAAGCTAAATACAACAAATCAGTAGGTGGCAGTGGCGGAATAACTATTAAGTCATCTGTCGGCTGCTGACACCTGTCCTCCCTGTTCATTACAGGCGAGGGAGGGTATATTAAATAAACTTTCTTATTTTTCATTAGATTTTAACTTTAAACTCATCCTAACTATCTTATTTACCAGAGATTCGCTCAAATATTTTGAAGCAAAAGCACAGATTTTAGCGTCAAGTCCAACGTTTATAACTGTTTTTGGATTATTTTTAACGACAGAATCAAAAACAGCTTTACCTACATAATAAGGCTCAAGCGCCTCTTTAGCATTTTTTTGAGCATTTTCGAGCATGTAAAGTCCGACTTTTTCATACTTTTGCATAAAATTTTTAAAATTAGCTTGATTTTGTTCAATGCTATCTGTCCAGAACTTAGTCTTAATTGCCCCAGGGCGAATTGAAACGTACTTTATGCCTGTTTCGTTTGAAAAAGCTCTTAAAAGAACATCTGCCGCAGCTTTAGATAGACAATAAGGCGATAAAAAGGGATAAACACCATAACTTGCCATAGAGCTGATGTTGATTATTCTGCCATCTGTATCAAGCAATTGAGCGAATTTTTTTATAACCCTTAAAAGACCAAATAAATTAACATCCAGTTGCCGATGTAGCTCACTCTCATCTAAAAACTCCACAGGAGTAGCAACAACACAGCCTGCGTTATTTACAATGGCGCGAAATTTTAACGACGAAATTTTATTAAAAAGCTCATCAAAAGAATCGTTTGAACAAACATCAAGGCTATATTTATGAAGATTTTCATGTTCTAAATCAACAGTTGAGCGCGAAGTTAAATAAACATTAAAACCTGATTTTAAAAGCAATTTAACAGCCTCAAGCCCGATTTGAGAACTACCCGCAATTACTAAAACATTTTTGTTCATGATTTTTTTATATCATAAATCCGAAATTTACGCCATTGCTTAACAATTTTGACCAAACGGGCAATATATGTTAAAAAAGCTATATGGTTGAAAACATAGACATAATTACAATAGGCGAAGGCTTGGTGGAGCTTTCAAGTAATACATCGCTAAAATTTGCACAAATTTTTGACAAATACTATGGCGGAGATTCTTTAGGAACTGCAATTGCAGCTCTTAGATGCGGTTCAAGCGCAGGCTATATTACAAAAGTTGCAAATGACAATTTTTGCGAGTATTTGCTTGATGCTTGGGGTTCAGAAGGTCTTGATATTTCACAAGTTAAGCTTAGTCAAGGACAAAATGGGCTTTACTTTGTCGGCAAAAAAGAAAATAAAAGCGAATTTGTCTTTTACAGAAAAAAAACTGCTGCAAAAAACCTCTGTATTGATGATATAAATTTTGATTACATAAAAAATGCAAAATGTGTTTATGCAACAGGCTTTGTGCAATCACTATCGCTTAGTGTAAGAGAAGTCGTAAGGGATATTTTTAAATTCGCAAAAGACAATGACATTTTAGTAGCATATGACCCTAATTTTTCGCCAAAAGTAAGCTCGCACGAAGAAGCGAAGGAGTACTTTGAAGAAGTTAGTGAATATATTGATGCGATATTTCTAAATACAAAATCAGACTCGCAAGCACTTTTCGATACACAAAGTATCGATAAAATCCAAAAAATTCTTGCAGACAATGCAATAAATATTAGCGTTATAAGGGAACACAAAAAAGGCTTGCACGTTGTAAACACGGCAAATTACAACTTTGTAGAATACAAAAACGTAAATATAGTTGATTCAACAGGCTGGGAATCAGCATTTAACGGCGCATTTTTAAATTATTTTTTAAAGGGTTATGATACAATAAAGTGTGCGCAATACGCAAATGCACTTTCGATATTGCAAATAAAAGATGTAGGAGCAATAAAATCAATACCTACAAGAATAGAAACGGAGAAATTATTTAACGAGATTTATGGCTAAAAAAGTACTTATATCGGGATACATAGGATTTTCAAACTTTGGTGATGATGTTATATTTGCCATGCTAACGCGACACCTGAAAGCTCAAGGTTATCAAATTAGCGCACTTTCGTCAAATCCTGCAAAAACTAAACAACAACATAAAGTTAGCGCAGCATATTACAAAAATCCATTTGAAATAATAAAAGAGATAGCTAAGTGTGACTACCTAATAAGTGGCGGAGGCAGCCTTTTGCAAAACGCAACAAGCAATGCAAGCCTTTTATATTACATTTTAATAATACTTTTTGCAAAGCTGATGTTTAAAAAAGTAATTATATTTGCACAAGGCATTGGGCCTATTAATGGCGGCTTTTGGCAAGGACTTACAAGATTTACCCTATCTTTATGTAACTTTATAACAGTTAGGGACTCGCAAAGCTACAAAATGCTTGGCAATTGGAGAATTAAATCAAGACTTGTTGAAGACCCGGCCTGGGATATTCCAATTTTACCGCGAGAAAGTCGCGGCTATGTTGGTATACAACTTAGGGAATATTCTAAAATGCACCCTGATTTTATAAAATTACTTGTAAAATACATTGGGCTGTATTTTTCAGACAGGAAAATAATAATATTTTCTTTTCAAAATCCTCAAGATTTAAAATTATGTTACCAATTTGAAAAAGAATTAAAATCTCAATGGCCACATATGAAATACGAAATTAGAAACGATAACTCAATAAAAGCAATTGTTACAGGATTTTCAAACCTTGAATACCTTTTTGCTATGCGTTTTCACGCTTGCCTTTTGGGCTTAAAGTATGGTATAAAAGTTTTTACACTACCTTATGACATCAAGGTAGAACTTTTAGCAAGAGAATTTGGCTTGCAAAGCATAAATGTCAGTGAAAAACCAGACAACTACAATCCAAAATTTTCAGATTTTATGCAAAATAACAATCAGGAAAAACCTGAAATACACTTTAATTGGAACGTAATCGACAGCTACATGTCTAAATAAACAACGAAAGGCAAATATGCTAATACCTAGTATAGATTTAATGGATTCAAAAGCAGTACAGCTAAAGCAAGGCAAAGAAAAAGTTCTTGAGCGTGAAGATGTTTTAGAACTTGCAAAATATTACGCAAGATTTGGAGAAATAGCTGTCATAGACCTTGATGCCGCAATGAATACAGGCAAAAATAACGAAGAATTAATTGCAAAAATTTGCAAAATTGCCCCTTGCAGAGTTGGCGGCGGAATTCGCGATAAGGCAAAAGCAAAGAAAATGCTTGCCCTTGGTGCAAAAAAAATCATAATAGGTACTGCAGCAAATGAAGAATTTTTATCACAACTGCCAAAAGACAAGGTAATTGTAGCGATTGACTCTAAATTCGGCAACATTACCCTTGAAGGCTGGCAAAAAGACACACAAATAAAAACGCAAGAATATGCTAAACGTTTTGAAGACTTATGCAGCGGCTTTTTGTACACTGTAGTTGAAAAGGAGGGAATGCTCTCGGGCACCAATCTTGAAGCGTTTAAGGCAATAAGAAACATTACAAAAAAACCAATTGTTGCAGCAGGCGGTATTACAACAATTGATGAAATAAAAGAGCTTGAAAAGATGAATATCTCATCACAGCTTGGCATGTCAATTTACACCGGCAAAATTGACCTTGTTGATGCCTTTGAAGCGCTTATTGATTTTGAAAAATGCAACAACCTTGTACCAACTATTGTACAAGACATTAAAACAAAACAGGTTTTAATGCTAGCTTATTCAAATAAAGAATCCCTAAGAAAATCACTAAAGGAAGGACGTGCAACATATTTTAGTCGCTCTAGAAATAAATTGTGGACAAAAGGCAAAACAAGCGGGAATACTCAAGAGCTTGTTGCTGCAAGGTTTGACTGCGATAATGACACAATATTATTTAAAGTCAATCAAAAAGGCAATGCCTGCCATCTGGACAGGTTTAGCTGCTTTGAAGATAGGGATTTTTGCATTAACGAATTATATGATTTGATTTTGGACAGAAAAGAAAAATTGCCTGAAAAGTCTTACACTACAAAGCTTTTTAAGGATGAGTTTTATCTTAAAAGAAAAATAATGGAAGAAGCTTTTGAAAGTGTGAATTTTGAAAAAGGCGACGGGCTGAGCTGGGAATCAGCGGATTTAATGTATCATTTACTTGTTTTTATGGCAATGCATAACACAACTTTTGATGATTTAATAAACAACCTTTCATCAAGGACAAAATAATGAAAATTATAAAATCTCAAGAACTCAATAATGACAATGATTTTTACCACACAACAGATCTAGAAAACCTCAAAAGTGCTACAAAAATCATAGAAGATGTAAAAAACAACGGTGATGATGCAATAATCAAATATTGCAGACAATTTGGCGATGGAAACTTTTCAAATGCTAGTGATTTTTTAGTAAGCGACAAAGAAATTGATGAAGCTTTTAATTTAACATCTGAAAAGACTGTAGCCACGCTAAAAAAATGCATAGAAAATGTTAAAAATTTTGCACAAGAACAACTAAAATGCATAAAAAATCTGGATTTACAAATTCAAGATTCACTCCTTGGACACAGAATTATCCCTATTGAAAAAGTGCTATGCTATGTCCCCGGAGGGAATTATCCCCTGCCGTCATCCGCTATTATGACAACAGTACCTGCTAAAGTTGCAGGAGTAAAAGAAATTTGCCTGACTTCACCAAGAATTAAACCGCAAACAATTGTTGCGGCAAAATTATCAGGAGCAGACAAAATATACAAACTTGGTGGAGTACAAGCCATAAGCGCCTTTGCTTATGGTAGCGAAACAATTAACCCCGTAGACAAGATTGTAGGCCCCGGAAACAAATACGTTACTTTTGCAAAAAAATATGTATATGGTAAATGCTCGATTGACTTTTTAGCAGGGCCATCTGAAGTACTTATTATAGCTGATGACAATCAAGACCCAAAGTTAGTGAGTGCTGATATTTTAGCACAGTGTGAGCATGACAGGGATGCTCGCGGATACTTAATTTGCTTTAGTGAAGATTTTGCACAAAAAGTTATAGACTCAGCAAAAAAACAATTGGAAACACTTGAAACTAAAGA
This sequence comes from Candidatus Gastranaerophilales bacterium, assembly GCA_944324905.1. GTDB lineage: Bacteria > Cyanobacteriota > Vampirovibrionia > Gastranaerophilales > Gastranaerophilaceae > Galligastranaerophilus. The sequence goes on along the minus strand of CALUYB010000003.1, from coordinate 72,717 downwards.
CATAGCACAAGTTTCTTTTGAAAAATCCGTTGCAATAGTTGTTAAAAATATTCAAGAAGCCATTGAAATATCAAATAAAAGAGCACCCGAACACCTGGAATTAATGTTTAACGGCGCAGATGAAATATCTGATAAATTTACAAACTACGGCTCGCTTTTCATAGGGAGTAACTGCGCCGAAGTTTTTGGGGACTATTGTTCAGGAACAAATCACGTACTGCCCACAAACTCTGCAGCGAGATACACTGGCGGATTAAACGTGTTTGACTTTATTAAAATTCAAACATATCAGATGATTAGCAAAAATTATTCTCAAGAACTTTCAGCACTGGCATCGGAACTGGCAGCGCAAGAAGGACTTATGGGGCATAAACTGGCAAGCGATTTAAGAGGTAATAATGCGATTTGAATATAAAAAAAGTGAACAAAGGCAAATAAGAGTACTTGGAACACTTGTTACATTTCTTTTTTGGTTAAAACATTTTACATACTGGTGCAAAAATATAAATTACCCAAAACAGCAGTGCCTGTTTGCACTTTGGCATGCACACCAGTGTGCGCTTTATTCTATAAAAGACAGGGAAAAAACAAACGTAATGATTAGCCGCTCTAAAGACGGCGAAATAATTGCCAGAGCAACGGAAGCAATGGGAATAAAAACCGTAAGGGGTTCAATTACAAGAGGCGGTGCAAGTGCAACAAAAGAGCTTATAGACAGAATTAAAAAAGGTGAGTTTGGCGCAATAACAGTTGATGGCCCAAAAGGACCAAAAAGGGTTGTAAAAAAAGGTATCGTAGAAATTGCCAAAATTACAGGCATTCCAATAGTGCCTATGAGCTGGTATTGCCCGTCAATTGGTTTTTTAAAGTTCAAAACTTGGGATGAATTTCGCTTTCCACTGTTTGGCAAATTATTAATTTCTTACTACGGCGAACCGATTTTTGTGAAGCCTGACGCGGACGATGAAGAAATCGAAAGAATTAGAAAGCAAGTTGAAGACGCGCTGAATTCTCAATACGAATTGCTTAAAAAAGACTTTAAAAAGTTTGAAAAGCTTAAGCAGTAAGCTTCTTGATAAAATCAGGCAATTTGTAAGCTTCAGTAGTACCTACAACAATTTCCCAATCGGGTAATGCCTGTTGTAGCTCATCCTTTAAATCCGATAAAAGCCCCGGGATAATAATCCTTTTTACCTTAACTTTATTTAAAATTTCATTTGCATTTACAACTTTTGACGCAATATCAGCCGTAATTTTTTGCGCCGACCATGCAGTTAAAACACTCATGCCCTCACTTGGTGTAATAACAAGATACGAGGCACATTTAAGCGCAGATAATTCATTTGCAACTGCAAAATAGCTCAGTGCAAAATTTGTAGTTAAAAACACTAGCGCATTTTCATCAGGATTATTAAATTCATACACTTTTGATTCTACCTGCAAAGGTTTTTGCGGGTCAGTAAAAATATTCATTCTAAGTGTTATTAAACTTGCAAATAATGCTTCATCAAATTCTTCAAAAATCAACATATTGGCATATTTACAAACTAAAGCTGACGCTATTGAGCAAATAGATAAAAAATCATGACCCGCTAATCTGACACAAGTGGGATCAGAGAATTTTTCATCTCTATCAATAATTGCTGCTTTTCTAATTTTCGTTAATTCGTCGATAGTCTGAGTTAATGATTTATAGTCAACATTGCGCATTTTTGATAAAAAATTATCATCAATAATCTCTATACCTAGTTGTTTTATTTTTTCAACATCTTCTTCAAGCGGATTTTTAAAGTACACCGCGTCAATGCGGTATTTTTCACCAATACACTCTATTTCAAAATCTAAAATTCGCTTTAGCTTATCTTTGTAATCATCATTTTTTGAATCAAGCTCAACAACAAGCACAGTCGGACTTATAAAAGTTTTTTCATGCCTATATAAAACAGTTTCGCCGCCGATTTTTAAATTGCCCAATGTCAGGGTTTTTTGCTGAATTTTACTGTTATGTTCTAATTCTTTGCTTAATTCAGGAGGCAAAAAAGGGCATTTTGAAGGCTCCGCCTGACCTTTGGAAAGTTTCATTGCAAACATCATACAAGTTGGACAACCGCACTTTTTGCAGTTTGCATTTGCTTCGCGCTTGCCTGCAGGCAAAAACTTAAATATATCCATTGCGCCTAGTGACATAAAACCTCACAAAAATTATTTTTAATAACTTTTAAGACATCTGGATGCCAACAAACAACAATATTTGCGCCCGCAGCAATTAATGAAGAAGCAGTCGAAATTTCCCACATCATTGCACGATTATTTAACTCACCCCAAGAAGGAGCAAAATCAGTACTCTTTGACTCTTTAGCTTTATAAGATTCTTCTCCGGCGTAAACTATAATTGGCATATTAAGCATTTTATCACCCGCTTGTCTTGCAAGACAAATACGCTCAATTATGCTATAACCGTAATCAATCCCATAACCAATACAGCCCATATCAGGGTCAATTAGAATTTGTTCAGCCTTTAGCCCTGCGTCAATAGACAATATATTTAATTCTTTTGTCAAGTTAATATCAATAGGTGTTCTTAAGACAAATTTATGTTTAAAGGGTGAACTTAAAGCCATTTTTAGCAAAGTTTCGTAATTTGCAGCTTGAATTGGTGAAATAATTAATTCCCTATCAATAATTTCCGACAACGCGCAAAAAACTTCGCAATCCCATTTGGCATTAGAACTTAACTTTATCATTAACTTAATTTTTGAATTATCTAAAATAAACTTAAAAATTCTTTTGTAATTAGCCAAAAGCTCATTTTTCTTATCGTCATTTGGTTCTTGAGCGTTAAAGTATACACTTACAAAATCTGCACCTGTTTCAACAGCTTTTTTTTGAACAGCCAAAAACCATTCCACAGGGTTATTCACAACATTACCCCAGTATTTTCTTAAAACGGGCGAATAATTGTCGCTAAGCTCAATTGGAAATTCTAATCCAAGTTTTAAACTCAATTTATCCACTTACGCCTGCTGCCCTCTCTGTTCAATAATTTTATTCATAATTTCGCTAAATTCAGCTTCATCAAGTGTTTCACGCTCAAGCAATTCTTTTGCAATTTTTCTGAGCATATCTTCATTCTCGGTTAGCATTTGCTTTGCTATATTGTAACGTTCATCAACAATTCTCTTAACTTCCTTATCAATATCAGCAGCAATTTCTTCACTAAAATCACGTTGATGTCCAAAGTCCCTGCCCATAAAAACGTGCTCTTGACTTGTCCCGTAAGCTAAATTGCCCATTTTTTCAGACATTCCATAAACAGTAACCATTTTGCGAGCAAGAGCAGAAACTTTTTCTAAATCATTTTGCGCACCTGTCGTAATTGACTCAGGGCCATAAATCAGCTCCTCAGCCACTCTACCGCCAAGTATCATGGTAATTCTGTCTAAAAGTTGGGATTTTTTAAGCGTTAAATGATCCTTTTCTGGCAAAACTGTTGTAATACCAAGCGCCATGCCACGCGGAATAATTGAAACTTTATGCAAAGGGTCGCAATCCTTTAAAAGCCTTGCTAACAAAGCATGTCCAACTTCATGGTAGGCTGTATTTTCTTTTTCTTCATCTGATATTATTCGAGATTTTTTCTCAGGGCCAGCCATAACCTTATCAATAGCTTCTTCGATATGTTCCATTGAAATTTCATTTTTATCATATCTTGCACTTAAAAGCGCAGCTTCATTTAATAAATTCTGTAAGTCAGCACCGGTAAACCCTGGAGTACGCTTAGCTAAAACCTTCAAATCAACATCTGATGCTAAAGGTTTATTTTTAGCATGCACCGCAAGAATTTGCTCGCGACCTAAAATATCAGGACGATTAATAATTATTTGCCTATCAAACCTACCGGGACGCAATAGCGCGTTATCAAGAATGTCAGGACGGTTAGTAGCTGCAAGGACAATAATATTAACATTTTCATCGAACCCATCCATTTCAACCAATAACTGGTTAAGAGTCTGCTCACGTTCATCATGACCGCCGCCCATACCGGCACCCCTTTGACGACCAACAGCATCAATTTCATCTATAAAAATAATACAAGGCTGGTGTTTTTTAGCCTGTTCAAATAAATCCCTAACACGAGATGCACCAACACCAACGAACATTTCAACAAAGTCAGAACCTGAAATAGAGAAAAATGGAACTCCGGCTTCACCTGCTACAGCTTTTGCCATTAGGGTTTTACCGGTCCCCGGGACACCCACTAAAAGCACGCCTTTTGGTATTTTTGCACCAAGTTTAGTATACTTATCACCATTTTTTAAGAAATCAACGATTTCTTCGAGTTCTTGCTTTTCTTCATCAATTCCGGCAACATCCTTAAATGTAACCTTAACTTTATTTTCTTGCATTAACTTAGCGCGAGATTTGCCAAAATTCATTGCAGCAGAACCACCTTGTTGAATTCCGCGCAACAACAAAATAATCAAACCTATAAAAAATATTGGAACAAGTAATGAGCCGATTGTACCCAATACTGAACCTTCTTGTGGTTTTTTAACATTAATTTCTACATTATTTTTTTCTAAAACCGAAAGTAAATTCGGGTCATTATCGGGAATTTGAATTTTGTATTGAAAACTTGCAGGTTGATTTACATTAGACAAACCTACAATATCAGTCTTTGGCTTAGCAGGAGCGGTTTTATCAGTCTTTGATTCATCCTTTGGCACAGCAGTTACAAGGTTTTTTGCAATTGTAACACTTTCAATTTCACCTGCATTTACCTTATCTAAAAATTGAGAGTATGAAAGTTCACTACTTGTTGTAGTTGGACCGGCAAAAGCAACGACTGCAAGCAAAATAGCAATAATGCCAACTATAATGTAAACTCCCATTGACTGATTTTTATTCATTTTTTCCCCTGTAATAAAATATTTCTGTTGCTATTATAGCAAAAGAATAATAAAATGTTAATGGGAATATACACATGTCAAAAGCTTATCTATCACTAGGTTCAAATTTAGGTGACCGCCTGTCAAATATACAACAGGCTGTTAGACTTTTGATAAGCGACAATAATATAAAACTTTTAAGAGCGTCATCATTCTACGAAACTCAGCCCTGGGGTTTGAGTTCTCAAAACTGGTTTATAAATGCTGCAATTGCTGTAGAAACGGAACTTTCGCCAATTGAACTTTTACGCGTGTGTCAAGATATAGAGGCAAAACTCGGCAGAATTCGAGAAGGCAAACCAAAATGGAGCGAAAGAGTAATTGATATAGACATATTATTTTACGATGATTTAGTTTTTAAAAACGAAATTCTGGAAATTCCTCACAAATACGTGCATTTAAGGGCTTTTGCGCTTGTGCCCATGATTGAAGTGAATGCAAATTATAAACACCCCATTTTAAATAAAACAATAATGGAGATGCACGAAGAACTTGATAATCCAGAGGATGTATTCTTGTATGGCACAGTTTTGCCGGAAGCAAATAAATGAAAAAAGTTGCAATAATAGGCGCAGGCCCCTCCGGAATATATTGCGCGCTGCATTTAAAAGGCTATTGTAATATCGATATTTATGAAAAAAATTCACCTCTAAAAACCTTGCTTGTAACAGGCGGCGGAAGGTGTAACTTAACGCACTTTGCACAAGACATTAGAGATTTGAGTAAAAATTACCCACGTGGCGAAAAGTTTTTATATTCAATTTTTTCAAAACATTTTGTTGATGACACACTTGATTTCTTTAAAAGTATTGGCATTGAAACATATATGCAAGAGGATTTCAGGTATTTCCCAAAGTCAAACAGCGCAAAAGATATGCGTGAAAAAATGCTAAAAGCCTTAGGCAATACAAAAATTATAAAAAAAGAAATTAAAAGTTTGAAAGAGTTAACTAACTACGATTTTATTGTGATATCAACAGGATCAAAAGGCGGATATAACTTAGCTAAAGAATTAGGGCATAAAATAATTGAGCCAAGACCAGCACTATGCGGGATAAAACTCAGTGACGACAGCCCAAAATACCCTCAAGGCGTAGTATTAAAAACTCCTGAAGGAGAGATTTTATTTACAAAAGAGGGGATTTCTGGGCCATTAGTATATAAAATATCTTCCATAAATGCCAGAAAAGACTTTCCATACGAAATAAGTGTTCCACTAATTGAGCCTAAAGAGCTTTTTCAAAAAGTAAAAAACAACCCCAAAAAAAGCTTTGGCAATGTAGTGTCAGAATTTATCCCAAAATCACTAGCGCATGTTATTTTAGAAAATTACGAAAAATCTTGTGCAAACGTGTCAAAAAAAGAAATCGAGGAGCTTAATAAACTAACATTCAAGGTAATCTCAACAGATAACAATGGCGAAATTGTAACTTGTGGCGGAGTAGATTTAAAAGAAATCAACAACAAATGCCAGTCTAAAATCAATCCAAAAATATTTTTCTGCGGCGAAATAATGGACATAGACGGTTTTTGCGGAGGATACAACCTGCAAAACTGCTGGAGCAGCGCATATTGCGTAGCAGAAAATATTAAAACATACCTTTTTTAGCAAATAAAGCAGCAGCAAGCATTGAGGCAATGCCTGATATAAATATTACAATTACAAAACCAAACTGATGTGCAGCAAAAGGCAGATGGACATTCATGCCCCAAAAACTTGCAAACATAGTAGGTATAGCCAAAATTATTGTAATTGATGTTAAAAATTTCATAACGATGTTTAGGTTATTTGAAATAATTGAGGCAAATGCGTCCATCATATTTTCAAGAATGTTTCTGTGCATTTCAACCATTTCAAGCGCCTGTTTATTTTCAATGATTACGTCTTCCAATAAATCTATGTCATCTTCGTTAAATTTTAAAGGCGTTACAGAATTAGACTTTGTAAGGCGCATAATTTTTTGCAAAACTATATAGTTATCTTTGAGCGCTGTTGTAAAGTAAACTAAAGACTTTTGCGCTTCAAACAGCTGAAAAAGCGCTTTATTTTTCATAGTTTTCCTGAGATCATCTTCGATTTTTTCAGTTTGTTTATTAATAAAATTTAAATATCTCAAATAGTATTTTGTAGACCTAAAAAGAATATTCAGCAAAAATCTGGTTTTATTTCTTGTGTCAAAAAAGCTGGATGTTTCTTTGTTAAATGAGCTTATAATCCTATTTTCCTTGGAACAAACAGTAATAAAACTTGTTGGGGTAAAAATTATACCCAATGGCAAAGTGTCAAAAGCGCCTTCATCTTCCATAACAGGAATATTTGTAATTATTAGAAGATGGCCGTCTTCATATTCCATACGTGAGCGTTCATCGACGTCAAGAGAATTTCTCAAAAAACTTTCATCAAGATTTAAAACAAGCGAAACTTTTTGCATTTCTTCATACGTAGGATCAATAAGGTTAAACCAAGAACCGCATTGCGCCTCGGAAATGCTAACTTCGACAAGTTCGTTATTATCTTGTGTTTTTAAAATCTCTATCATCTAAACCAAATCCGCTAACTTGCCACATTTTAATTAAACTACATAAAAAAATTAATGTAAAGCTTTAAGCATATTTTCAAAAGTTTTTATACTAAATCCAACGACATTTAAGTAATCGCCCTCAATTTTTTCAATGAAAGATTTTTTTGGAGGTCTAAGCACTTCCTGTTCTGAAATAAAATCTTGAATACCATAGCTACCGGCTTTATCAAGCGGATTTTTAGTTTTAATATATTCTATAATTTCATCATCGTTTAAATTTCTAAAATACACTTTTGTTGTTGCAAATTCTGTCAAATTTTCTAAAGAGATTGAATTTACAAGAGAAATTGAGGTTACAACCTTATGTTCTTTTCCACTTAGGCTTTTAAGCATAGAAAAAGCCTCGCTAAAATCTCGAGGCTTATTTAACAAACACACACTATCGAGGATTACCATGGTATCGGCACCTACTACCGTTGCTTCATATTGAATTCTTTGAGCAACGTCCAATGCCTTACCCAATGAATTCTTTTTTATGTTACTGTATGAGAAAAACTCAAATTTTTCTTCCCTATAAAACGATTTGACAATTTCAAATTCATATCCGTAACGCGCAAGTATTTCCCTACGCCTTGGCGAATTTGAAGCAAGTATTAATTTTTTCGCAAAATTTTCCATTTTGCAATTATAGCACAAACTATTTTACAGCTTGAGCTGGTTTTTTAATTTTAATATTTCTTGATTTACGATATTGAATATTTAAAGAAATAGCTTTTATACAAGTGCTTTTTAGCTGTTGTTGAAGATTAATTGTATTCATTTGAATCATTGCATAATCATTCATAGCATCAAGCATTTTTTGCGGATCTACCATTGATGACTGTATAACAGGGTTATCAACCTTTAAACCTTGATATTTTTTAACCAATAATGCATCAATTTTATCCTTAGCTCCTATAGCCATTTTCTTCTCCCTTTAAGTTTTTATTTAATCCCGTTTCCTATATTTCTATAAAGTATTTTTATGAGTAAAAATTGACATTTTAAAAAATTATAGTTAACAATACTTAACATATTGTCAAAACCTAACATTCATAGGATTTTTAAAAGTGATTATGATTATAAATACATTTATACATAAAAATAAACTAAACTACGTACACTTTGGCAAAAACAATACACATAAGACAAGTAGTGCAAAAGCAAGTTACAAAAACAGCTCCTCATGGGCACTAAAGACAAACGTATTTGCAATGCATGAAGCAAAAAAAGATATAAAAGAAAACTTTCGTCATGCAAGCAAGGAAGACTATAAAATATTAACAGATAAAACCTATGATGCAGCATCGAAAAGAGCAAAGTGGTTTAATCCTAGAGATTGCAAGGTATATTACATTATAAAAGAATCACAAGAGAAAAACGGGCAAATTAATGTAAGAATACTTACCCAGAGTGGCAAATTTGTGAAAAACGCTAAAATTAAGCCAAAAACTATTGTTATAGCGGACAAATTTGAAACTGAAGGCTACGCGATAAAAGACGGTTCGTTTGAAATCCAACCAATACCAAGAATCTCACATGGCGAAATTGTTTCAAGATTTGCCTTTGTAAACAACCCATTTGCAAACTATTTACACGTAAAAATAGATAAAGACACGCAACCTTTTGAAGTTATGAAAAAAGTTAAAAAATTAAGTCAGGAACAAAAAATAGACGTAGTGAATTTTTCATGGGCTGATTTAATTCCGCTTGAATTTTATGATGATTTTAAATCAAAGAAAACGAACAACTATGGCAAAATAGCACAAAAAATTATAAGCAAAGAATTTGAAAATGACACAGAAGCTGCAGAAATATTTTGTACAATAAATGATAGCGCGATGCTAATAGAAGATATCAATACTTTAACTGAAAATGGCATCAAAGTCTTTATATCAGCAGGAAACGGCGGTAGGGAAAACTTTAATTTAAATTTGCTTGGAAAAAAAGTGCAAGGTGTGGGCTCACTTGATAAATATGGTCATTTAAGCGTTTTTAACTCATCAAAAATTAACTCGCTTGTAAAGCATTTTGAGTTAGGAGAGTACAACCCAATAGAGACAAAAGACGGTATAAGTTATACAAAAACAGGCCAAACAGACTACATATGTGACACAAAAAAAATATTTAACCTAAGAGGCAAAAAAGCAAGTGAATGTTTGATAGATGCAAACGAATTTAAAAAAGCTCTAAAGGCCAAAAAGCAATCATCCATAGAGTTTTATGAAATATTTGCAAAATGGGTCGATGAAGAAAAACTGCTTAGCGGCAAACAGGCATGTCAGTTATTTTTAGACAAAAAGACCCATCAATATGATGATTTATATGTAACGGTTGGCAATTGGATACCATATAAAATAAACACAGATGGAAACCTTACACCATATTACTTGGGCATATATGGAACATCATTTGCTAGTCCAATTAGAGCGGCAAAATATACGCTTAACGAAATGATGAAAGGGATTATTTAGCTAAATTATTGTTCAAATACTTTTTTTAATTCCTTTGTTATTCCAAAAATACCAGTAAGAAAAGCAATTGAGCTCATAATAATCAAAATTTTATCCACACCAAAGTATTGCCCAACAAAGCCCATTGGAGCTAAAAAGAGAGCTCCCAAACCCCAGCTGAAACCTTGCATAACACCAGATATAACTCCCTTGTTTTTATTAACTAACTTTTGGGCGCTTACAAGGGTTACAGAAACTGAAAGCAAAATAAAGAAACCTGTCAGAATAAACAGAGCTGCAGCAAAGTATGGCGCTTTTTCAAGCACAAAAAGTGTAAGCAGAGTAAGCGGTAAAATTGAAAAGAAAGAAAGCCTGATTACATTTGCCCCACCAATTTTTTCTTCAAGTTTTGGACTTATCATGGTTGCAATTCCGCTGATTGTAAAAAACAATGTCACAATAAAACCTATTTCATTGAGCGAAAAACCATTTTTCTCAAGCAAAAACGGCATATAAGTACCAAAACTTATACTAACCCCTGATTTCACAACAGCAATTAACACTAATCCTAAAATAGTTTTTGAGCTTAAAATCTCTTTCATTAAAGCAAAAAAACTTTCTTTGCTTCCACATAAAGCATCGGAAGGGATTTTTGGCACGACAAAATAAATTAATATTGCAGTTAAAACTCCTGGAATTGAAAACATTAAAAGCGCATGTTCACCAAATGAAGCCACCACACTTGAGGAACAAATTGGGCCTATTGCATAACCAATTGTACCCAGTCCCAAAAATATACCCATATATTTTGCAAGTTTTGGATTGTTATAACTAAAAGTATTTACAAGGCAAGTTACTTGAGGGTGATAAAAAGCATTACCACACATACCTAAAATCAAAAACAAAGTTAAAAGCTTTGCACTGGGTGAAACAACAGTAAGCGGAATAAATACAGATGCCATAATAAGACCCCAGAACATAAAAGTCCTGTGACGCAATTTATCTGAAATATATCCAAAAAACGGCTGTAACATAGAAGACAACATATGTCCAAAGGCAATTATCGTACTAATGAAAGAAAGCGAAATACCAAGCTTTGCAGTAATTACAGGATACAGCGGCACAAGAACTGAGGCATACCAGTCCACCATAAAATGCCCTGTACTCAAACCTACTAAAGCTTTTTTATCTGCGTTTCTCATTTTAAAATCCTATTAGTGTCTAAAGTGTCTAATTCCTGTTGTTGCCATAACAAGACCCATTTTATCAGCAGTTTCAATTACCTCTTTATCCTTAATTGAGCCTGCAGGTTGAATAATGGCCGCAATTCTATTTTGCGCGGCTATGTGAATATTGTCTATTGCAGGGAAAAAACCATCACTTGCAAGTACTGCATCTTTTGGAGAATCACAAACTCTATTAATAGCAATCTCAACAGCACCTACCCTGCTTGTTTGACCGCCACAAATACCGAGAGTTCTCAAGTCTTTTGCAACAACAATACCGTTAGATTTAACATGTTTTGCAACCTTAAAAGCAAAAACCATATCCTCGATTTGTTCTTGAGTAGGCTTTTGTTTTGTGACAATTTTAAATTTGTCAGGATCAAGTTCTTGTGTGTCTTTTTCCTGAACAAGCGCTCCAAAAGGCGTAAATTTAACCTCTTGTGGTACAAAGTTTGAAAATTTATCATATGGCGTATTAATTTTTATAACCCTCAAATTTTTCTTTGTTTTCAAGATATCAAGCGCACTTTGCGAATATGACGGCGCAATGACAATTTCTAAAAACATAGATGTTAAATGTTTAGCAACAGTATCGTCTACTTCTTTTGTAAAGGCAACTATTCCGCCGAAAGCACTTAGGGGGTCGCAATCTAAAGCTTTTTTCCAAGCGTCTTCAATGCTTTTACCCAGAGCAACTCCGCAAGGGTTAGTGTGTTTTATAATTGCGCAACAGTTTACATCGAAAAACTCTGCCGCAATACCAAGTGCTGCAGTTGCATCCAACATATTGTTGTACGACATTTCTTTACCGTTTAAAATTTCATAATCAAGCTGTTTATCATAAGAGTATAATGCAGCCTTTTGATGGGGATTTTCACCATATCTTAGGTCTGAAATTTTATCTAAATAAAATGCAACAGATGACTTCAATGCTTCATCTTTATCAAGTCCAAAATTATAAGACAATTCATCAAATATAGTAAAATCATATTTTGAAGTTTTTTCAAATACCTTGAGTGCAAGTTTTTGTCTTGTAATTTCGTCTATGTTATCAAAATCCAAATTATAATCACAACTATCACATACAACTGTTACATTCTTATAATTTTTTGCAGCTGCACGAAGAAGCGCAACACCGCCAATATCAACGTTTTTCATCAGAGTATCAATATCAGCATTTACACCTTTATATTCTTCAAATGGGTATAAATTAACAATAACCAGAGAAAAAGGTTTATCCTCAAGTGTTTTTATTTCGTCTTGATTTGCAAGAATCGGAGCAAAAATTTTTGGATGTAAAGATTTTACTTTACCGCCTAAAAGTTCACTAAAACCAGTAATTGTGGAGCTTTCAAGCGCTTTTATACCATTATCATTTAAAATTTTACAAGTATTACCTGTTGAAACAATTTCCCAGCCACAATTAATAAGTCTTTTTGCCAGTTCAACAATTCCGGTTTTGTCAAATACGCTTATATATGCTCTTTTTTTCATAAAATCCTCACTCGAGTCTACGCAAGAATTTTATCACAAGCATTTATTTATTTCAGCAAAACTAGAAGGGTAATTTATTAAAATTGCCGTTACGATACATCATAACAATTTCGCTTTCTATGTTTGCACCCCTTACAAAATCAAAGTTTTGGGGTAATTTAATATTCTCATTGTAAGTTACAGGTTCATTTGAAATTACCCCTGGACATATGTCTTTAGAATTTTGTACCACACCGTCAAATGTATAAAATAAACCACTTTTTGCGCTGTAATTTTTACCCGTTGAACTAAGTTTTAAATCTTTTAAATATAAAATCGCTGAAAAAGGTGAACTTGCATTTCTATCCCTTTGAAAGCTAATAACGTACTCGCAATTTTTAGGCTTAAATTCTTGTTTTCCAACGATGTTTTTATAAAATATTAAATTTGTCTTATTATCATTATGACTGTTAAAGTATACAAATGAATTTTCAACAGCAGGCTTATCCAGTTGTTTTTTTATATGAGTATATTTAATACGAGAATCATCAGCAAATATTTTTTCAGTTACACTAGCGCCATCAGTGTCTTTTGAAGTTTTTTCAAAAGATGTAAGTTTATAATCAGAGTCAGCAAAAATAACTTCACCACTTTTATAGTCATGAATTTTTATACTGCCATCATCAAAAACTTTTGCTTTAAGTATTTTATTGCCATTTTCATATTCTTTCATAGATGTTATTTTTTTGCCGCCAAATTTAAAAGATCTAACAAGATTACCGTCATCATCATGATAAGCAAGAAAACCGGACTTTTGCGCTCTTTGAATTTTATCAACAACATCATTAATTTTTGCTTGAGCATCACCCATAAGCAAAAAAGCATGTTGATTTATATCTTCAACTTCTTTTTCAGCTTTAATTTCTGAAATAACAGCTTTTTTTGCCCTTGTGTACAAACCGTCTTTTTTAATAATCGATGTAAAAGGAATATCAAAATAAGAAACAACAGGGCTATTTGAATTATTAGAATTGTAATTTGATTTTTTGTAATTGAAATTACTTGAAACAACTAAATTTCTTGCATTTATGCCAACTGGAGCAATTTTCATAACTTAAAACCTTTTTGACTAATATACGCATATATAATAATCAAAAAAATATTTTTTTGCAAAAATTAGCCGCCACCGCAAAAAGTTGCTATTTCAAGAACATCACCATCAAACAAAACTACACTGTCAAAATTTTCTTTATAAATAATTTCTTTATTTTTTTCTACAACAAAAAACTTAGGCAAATCCATGCCATTAAGCAAATTTGCTACAGTGGAATTGTTTACAATCTCGCGTTTTTCGCCGTTAAGAGTTATTTGAGCCATAACCGTACCAATCACAAATTCCGTCTTTACAAAATTCTTTTTCTAAGTCTGCCATAATACTTTTGTGAGTCATCTCAAAAGTAACAGGCGTAATAGAAATCCTGTTTGCCCTTACTGCACTAATGTCTGTTCCATCTTCTTCATGTTTTGTAGTTAATTCACCGGCCATCCAATAATATACTTTACCTCTTGGGTCAATACGCTTTTCATAATTATCCGTAAACATTTTTGTACCCAATTTAGTAATTTCAACACCTGCAATGTCATCTTCCTCAAGCGCAGGGGTGTTAATGTTTAAAATAGTTTTCTTTGGAAAACTGATTTTTTGAATTTTTGGCAAAAATTTTGCTACAAAATCAGCAGTTACATCAAAATATAGCTGTTCATTTGTCATACTTGCAAGAGATACCGCAATACTGGGATAATCAAGCATAGCACCTTCCATGGCACAACTTACCGTACCGGAGTATAAAATATCAGTACCTAAGTTTGGCCCATGGTTAATACCTGAAATAACAATATTAGGCAACTCGCCCTGCTCCAACACAGCACAAATTCCAAGCTTTATGCAGTCCCCCGGAGTTCCTGAAGTAACCCAAACCCTTTTTGCACCGTACTGAGGCTCAAGTTCTTCAACCCTTAAGGGTGTATGCAAGGTTAGAGAATGTCCTGCCGCACTTCTTTCTCTATCAGGAGCAACTACATATACGTCATGCTCTTTAGATAATCTTGTTATTAAAGCCTTTATACCTGTTGCTGCTATACCATCATCATTTGAAATTAAAATTCTCATAAATCCACCTAGAATAAACTGCTGATAAAAATAATTATATCACATTTTTTAACTAATTTGCCAAAAAAGGTGTAAGATTATAAAATTTTATAAGATGGATAAATAAAATGCAAAAAGCTTACAATACTTTTAGTGATTATTTAAAAGAACAATTTGGTCAAAAGGTTTATAAAATAACCATTGACGCCGGTTTCTCCTGCCCAAATCGTGACGGGACAATATCAAAAGGTGGCTGTATTTTTTGCGATGAGTCAGGAAGCTTTTCAAAAGCCCACTCTAGCGAACTTGACATACAAAATCAAGTTAAAACAGGAATTAAAGCACTTGGCGAACGCTTTGGCGCACAAAAGTTTCTTGCTTATTTTCAAGCTTTTACAAATACTTACGCACCTGTTAATGAATTAAAAAAAATTTATGATGCAGCTTTTTGTGATGACAGAATTCTTGGAATTTCAATAGGGACACGCCCCGACTGCATAGATGAAGAAAAGCTGGATTTAATATCCACATACAAAAACCCATGGCTAGAATTGGGCTTACAAAGTACGCACAATGAAATACTTAAAAATATTAACCGCGGGCACGACTACGAATGTTTCTTGAGGGCATATAAGCTCGCAAAAGAAAGAAATATAAATGTTTGTGTTCATATGGTTTTAGGACTCAATGGTGAAACAAGAGAAATGACACTAGAAAGCGCCAAAAGGCTTGCTGCACTTAAAATAGATGGCATAAAGCTTCACATGCTGACAGTACTTGAAGACGCACCTCTTGCAAAAATATATAAAGAAAAACCCTTTAAATTACTTACCATGCAGGAATATTGCGAACTTGCTTGCGATTTTTTAGAGCTTTTGCCACCCAAAACAACTGTTCACAGGTTGGCAGGCAGCGGATATTCAAAAACGCTTATTGCGCCGAAATGGGTAAATAACAAATTTGAAACACTAAATTTAATTGATGAAATCTTTGAAAAAAGAAAGACAAAACAAGGGTGTAAATATAATCTGGAGTGCGCCTTTTAAGATACGAAAAACAAAAAAGAGCCTAGCGCACAGGCTCTTTTTTTATAATAATTTTTAATTATTTACACCTTGCCTTTACCGCAGCATTTTTTGTATTTTAGACCGCTACCACAGGGGCAAAGGTCGTTTCTGCCGACTTTGGGCATATCTTCCTGCGGCTGCTCATCCACATAATTTGGAGTTGAATTTTTAAGCGCGCGAGTAAGTTCAGTTTCACGTTCAAAATCTTCATCCATAAACGGAATATTCTCAAGCGCATTTTGATTTTCATCAATTATTTGTATGCCAAAACGAGCTCTAAACAAATGCCTTACTGTTTCTGACTGAATATCTGACATCATGGCGTTAAACAAATTAAACGCTTCTTTTTTATACTCAATAAGAGGATCTTTTTGCCCGTATGCTACAAGTCCTATAGAATCTTTAAGTGCGTCAATATTATTTAAATGGTCAATCCATTTTGAATCAATAACCTGTAAAAGAATATCACGTTCAAGCGTTCTCATAACATTATTATCAGAAAATGCCTCTTGTCTTGGTGTATCAGGCGAACCGTAACGCGTCATAACATCGTTAAAGCCTTCAACAGATGTTTCTTCCATGGTTTTATATGCTTGATTAACAAGGTTTTTAAGATAATCAGACATATCTTGGTATCTTTTTTCCATTAAATCTTCAACTGCAACATCGCTCAATTGAGGGAATACTGAATGAATTTCATTTGTCAGCATTTTAATATCATCTTTAACATACTCGGCAGGCGGCATATCAGGTGATATGTACTGCTTTAAAATTTTATCCACTTCAAGGTTAATCATATAATCGATATCAGATTTTAAGCTCTTTGAGGCAAGAACCTTGCGCCTTTGAATATAAAATTTCTCTCTTTGAATATTAATAACATCATCGTATTCAAGAACACTTTTTCTTATATCAAAGTGATAAGTTTCCACTTTCTTTTGAGCTGACTCGATTTGACGGGTAATAAGCGGGTTTTCAATCGCCATATCTTCTTCAATATTAAGCATATTCATAAGAGCAGATATTTTATCTCCGCCAAAAATCCTCATTAAATCATCTTCTAATGACAAGAAAAATTTAGTAGACCCTGGGTCCCCCTGACGGGCTGCACGACCTCTTAATTGGTTATCAATACGTCGTGATTCGTGTCGCTCTGTACCTATAACATGTAAACCACCCAACGATACTACTTTAGCGTGTTCTTCTTCGGTTATTTTTCTTGCTCTTGCAAGCGCAGCCTCTTTTTGGGCTTCATAATCAGGCGAATCAACAGTTACACCCATTTTATCCAATTCTTCTTTTGCAAGATACTCAGGATTACCGCCAAGCAAAATATCTGTACCGCGACCTGCCATATTCGTTGCAATTGTAACGGCATTTACTCTGCCTGCCTGAGCAATGATATATGCCTCACGCTCATGAGCCTTAGCATTTAATACGTTATGTTTAATACCACGTTTTTTCAAAATTGCAGATAAATACTCTGATTTTTCAATACTTATAGTACCAACAAGAGTAGGTCTGCCCATTTTTGCCATTTTTTCTATTTCATCGGCAACTTTTTGATATTTCATTTCCTTTGTTTTGTATATAACATCAGGATAATTTATTCTAATATCGGGTTTATTTGTTGGTATTTCTGTACAGGGAAGATTATAAATCTTGCCAAACTCGGCTTCTTCGGTCATTGCAGTACCTGTCATGCCTGAAAGCTTAGGATAAAGTCTGAATAAGTTTTGGAAAGTAATGCTTGCAAGCGTTTGTGTTTCATCTTGAATAGGTACACCTTCTTTTGCCTCAATTGCTTGGTGCAAGCCTTCACTCCAGCGTCTGCCTTCCATAATACGACCTGTAAACTCATCCACTATCATTACTTCGTTATTTTTAACAACGTAATCAGTGTCTTTAATAAAAAGCTCTTTAGCTTTCAGTGCTTGCAAAAGATGGTGGGCGTATTGAGTTTGCATATCAAACAAATCAGTTACACCTAAAAGCTCACATGCCTTATCTATACCATCTTCAGTTAGAATAATATTTTTATTTTTCTCATCTACTTCATAATGTTCAACTTTATTCAATTGTGGCGCAATTTGTGCCATTAATTTGTATGTTTGAGCCGATTTTTCAAGTCGACCCGAAATAATCAAGGGTGTTCTTGCCTCATCAATTAAAATACTGTCAACTTCATCAATAATTGCATAGTTATATGGTCTTTGAACAAGCGCGTCAAGAGAAGATGACATATTGTCACGCAAATAATCAAAACCAAACTCATTATTTGTACCATAGGTTATATCACATGCATAAGCAGCTTTTTTAGACTCAAAATCATTGTGCCCGGAGCCTTGCGAAAGTATAACACCGACAGACAAACCCAAAAATTCATAGATTTTGCCCATCCAGTCCCTATCACGTTTTGCAAGGTAATCGTTAACCGTAATTATATGTACACCCTTACCAGTAAGCGCATTTAAATAAGCAGGCAAAGTTGCAACAAGGGTTTTACCTTCACCTGTTCTCATTTGTGCAATATGACCGTTATGCAAAAATATACCGCCAATTAACTGCACATCAAAGTGGCGCATATTTAAAACTCTTTTTCCTGCTTCACGAACAGTTGCAAAAGCTTCAGGTAAAATTGAATCCAGTGCAGCTTTTTCCAGTTCTCTATCTTTTTTAAAATCACTTGAAGTTTCACGCTTGGATAAAATTTCTTTAAATTCAGCAGTTTTAGCTTTCAGTTCATCGTCAGTAAGTTTAGAAAATTCCTCCTCAAGAGCGTTTATATGCTCGACAATTGGCATGATTCTATTAATCTTGCGCTCATTTGGATCTTTAAAAATTTTTAAAAGAATATTAACTAAACTCATTAAACTCTCCTGAATTTCTCCCTTTAAATAAATACTATCACAAAAACATAAAAAAATTTATTGTGCCTTTGACTAATTATTTTTATTCGATAGAATAAGCTTAGTTATTATTTTGGAGAGGAGAATATCTTGGAACATTTACATGCTCTAACAGGTCAAAATGCCGTAATAATATCAGCTTCAATTTTAATTGTAGCTTATATTTTTATAGCATGGGAAAAAATATCTAAAGTAACAATTGCACTTTTAGGCGCATGTCTTACTTTATTTTTAGGACTTTTACAAACCGAAAAAAACCCTCAAGCATTGGGGGAATATTTTACAAATTTTATTGATTTTAACGTAATATTCCTTTTAGTTTCAATGATGATTATTGTTCACATTGCCGCAAAGTCTGGCATGTTTACTTGGATGGCAAATGAAATTTTAAAACATACAAAAGGTAAACCAAAACTTGTTTTATTTTCATTAGCAACATTTACAGCAATAGCAAGCGCATTTTTGGATAATGTAACAACTGTAATTTTAGTTATGCCAATTACATTTGCAGCTTGTAAAAAACTGGACTTAAATCCTGTACCGTTTTTAATTACAGAAATTATTTGCTCTAACATTGGTGGCACTGCAACACTTATCGGCGACCCGCCAAACATTATTATAGGTTCGGCTGCAGGCCTTAGCTTTATGGACTTTATAAAAGAATTAACAGATATTGTTGCTTACATTTTCCTTGTTTGCACAGGCTTGTTAATATTTATGTTCAGAAAACAATTAAAAAGCACACCAGAGAAAATGGCTTCTGTTGCAGATATTGACAATTCAAACACAATTACAGACAAGCTTCTTGCTTGGAGATCCGGTGTTGTATTGTTACTTGTAATTCTTGGCTTTATGGCACATGACATTACACACATTCCGACATTTTTAATTGCAATGATTGGCGCAAGTATTCTTTTGATATTTGAAAAACCTGCAAAAATCCTTGTAGAAGTTGAATGGAATACAATTTTCTTCTTCATCGGTTTATTCATAATAATCGGTGGACTTGAAGCATCAGGTGGTATAAAACTTATGGCAAATTGGTTACTTGAAGTAACAAACGGTTCTCAAAGTGCAACAGCTATGATTATACTTTGGGCATCGGGAATATTATCAGGTATTATTGATAATATTCCATACACTGCAACAATGGCACCAATGCTTGCAACTATTTCTCAAACCATGGGTGCGCATTATGCTCATCCGTTATGGTGGTGCTTATCATTGGGTGCTTGCTTGGGTGGAAACTTAACAATAATTGGTGCTGCAGCAAACGTTATTGTTAGTGAAAACTCAGCAAAGCATGGTCATCCGATCTCATTTATGTACTACCTGAAATATGGTGCGCTAACAACCATAGTGGCACTATTAATGAGTACAGCTTATATTTACCTGAGATTTTTAAGATAGATGATAATATCAGACGATAATAATAAAAATAATAATCACAAAGGCGCATCAAACGGTGCGCCTAAGTGCAAATCTCAAGATTTAGAAGCAAAAGAAGTTGAATTTGACAAAACCTACGAAAAAAATATACGCCCAAAAACGTTTGATGAATATATCGGGCAAAGTGCGCTCAAAGAAACACTAAAAATAACAATTGAAGCAAGCAAAAAGAGAAACATTCCGCTGGATCATCTTTTATTTTACGGACCTCCGGGGCTTGGTAAAACAACTCTTGCCGGAGTTATTGCAAATGAAATCGGCGTAAATATAAAAATCACATCAGCACCGGCACTTGAGCGGCCACGTGATATTATAGGTATTTTAATGTCGCTAAAGGGTGGCGAAATACTTTTTATTGATGAAATTCACAGGTTAAATAAAGTTGCCGAAGAAATTTTGTATCCTGCTATGGAAGATTTTTTTATTGACCTTACAACAGGAAAAAGTCAAAGTGTAAAAACTATGCGTGTGCCTGTACCTAAATTTACACTCATTGGTGCAACAACAAAAGCAGGAGCGCTTTCAGGTCCACTGCGAGACAGATTTGGAATTATTCACAGGTTGGAATTTTATACAATAGAAGAATTGGCTCAGGTTATAAAACGCAGCGCAAAAATTTTAAATATAAAAATTGATGACGATGGTGCAAAAGAAATAGCTTCTCGCTCAAGAGCAACACCCAGAATTGCAAACAGGTTAATAAAAAGAACGGCAGACTATGCTCTTGTAAAATATGACGGCAAAATTACACAAAAAATAGCCAAAGAAGCACTCGATTCGCTATGTATCGATAATTTAGGTCTGGATAACACAGACAGAGCGCTTTTAGAGCTGATAATCAAAAATTACGACGGCGGCCCTGTAGGCATAGAAACATTATCAGTTGCCCTTGGTGAAGACATCAGAACAATTGAAGATGTTTATGAGCCTTTTTTACTCCAGAAAGGCTTGCTTGCTCGAACAAACAGAGGACGCAGAGCAACAAAACTTGCCTATAAACACTTGGGGTTTAAATATACAGATTCAAACGGGCAAATAGGACTTTTTGATTAAGCAGGACTTTGCATTTCCTTTAAGAAGATTGAAGCCTTAGCCAAGATACTCTCACGCAAAGCAAGAGGGTCGCTAATTTGAATATCTAATCTATCCATAATTTTTGGGTCTAAAATCGGATTTGGAATCTTATTTTGAACTAATCTATCGGCAATGTAAACTATACCACAGGCAACAGGCAGGGAAGATTGTACAGGATTATGATGATATCTGATACAATTGGTCAAAATTACAGGTAATTGCCATTTTTTAGACACAAGCGCACCTAAAACACAGTGGTTTGTGCCAAAAAATGAATCCTCAACTTCTACTAAATCAGCTTGATTTTGCTGGGCAATATAGCGAACTTTAGAGTATTTAATTGGGTTTTTTGCGTTTAACAAAATTTTTCCTATGTCATGTAAAAAACCAATAACAAAAGCGTCATCAGGGTTTATGACCTTAAATTCTTCTGCAAGCATTTCAGAAGCTATTGCACATTTTGTGGAATGCTCCCACAATTCTCTTGAACCCTGCGCAGTCATCATCTGCTTTAGCGCAAGGCTCATGATAATATTTTTTGCCTTCATCATACCCAAAATTACAAGTGCTTTATTTATTGATGTAATTTGTTGATGAAAACCATAATAAGCAGAGTTAACAAGGCTTAAAGTCTTTGTTGAAATAGCCTGATCGACAGACATTATGTTAGCTAGCTCGCGAATTCCTGTTTGAGGATTTTTTATGACCTCAAGCGCACGCACCATAACGTTTGGCATCGGTGGGATGTCTTTAAATTCCTCTACATACTGTTGTGGGTTAATTCTGTTATTATCCATTTTAAATTGTTATACCTGAAGATGTTTCTTTATACTCATAAAACTACCGCCTGCCGAGAATGCTACCCCTATTAAAAGTACTGAAAACACAACCAGCCCTTGTGAATAAGAATAAGCAGGCATCATAAAATGTTCATGCATTATTTGCAAATAACCTTGGACAATGTTAATTGGAATAATGGCTACCAGCGCGCCTAAGAAACCATATATAGCCCCTTGCAAGACAAGCGGAGACTTAATATACCAATTTGACACTCCCATTAAGCGCATTATTTCAATTTCCTCTTTCCGCGATTGAATGACCAATTCAATTGTATTATTTATAATGGTAATTGTCAAAATGCACGCAATAATTACTACAACAAGTGTAATTGTATGACTAATTTTATTAATCATTTGAAATTTTGTAACAAGATCTTTTGCATAACTCAAGTCCGCCACCCCTGATATTGGCTTTAATTCATGCATGACCTGTTCAATATTTTTTGGATCATCCACCTTAATATGTAACGTATCGGGCAGAGGATTTTGCACATCTGGCATCTCAATTTCTCTCTTCAATTCTGCCCATGAGGTCTCGCGAGAAATATATTTTACACCCTGTACATGGCTTAGTTCTTTTATTTGTTTTACAGTTTGATTAATATCTGCATCAGGCTTTAAATAAGCTGAAATCTCTAACACAGAACCCATAGCGCTAACCATACTAGAAACACTTAGTGTAGTTCTAAAAATAGCACCGAAAATTGTAAGAATTGCTGCCATGGTTGTAATAATTGCAATATTAATAAGCCCTGCTTGAGCTACACCCTTTATTGTCTCAATAATAATTCTATATGTAATTCTAATCTCAGTCAGCCAATCTTTTGGCAAGTGGGACTTTACTTTTTGTTTTAACCTGTTTCGACGTGCTCCGTTACTCATACGTACCTGCCTGAACATCTCTTACAATTTGCCCTTTTTCAAGGGTAATAACTCTTTTTCTAAAATAATTTACAATAGCGTGATCATGTGTTGAAACAAGTATTGTAATACCTCTTTGATTAACCTGTTCCAATATTTGCATAACTTCCATGGAGTTTTTAGGGTCAAGATTGCCCGTAGGCTCATCCGCAATTAAAAGCGGAGGCCCGTTTACAATAGCACGTGCAATACTTACCCTTTGTTGTTCGCCACCTGAAAGTTCGCAAGGCTTTGATTTGTATTTATCCTCTAACCCAACTACTTTAAGCGCACCATATACACGAGCTTCTATTTCTTTTGATGACACACCCATTGTTCTTATAACATAAGCAATGTTGTCATATACAGTGTGATTTTGCAACAACTTATAATCCTGAAAAACAATCCCCATACATCTTCTCAGGTTTGGTATCTTATTAGGTGCAAGGTTATTTATATTTATACCACCAACTAAAACACTACCTCTTGTAGGACGTTCTTCAAGGTATAGCATTTTCATAAGTGTTGATTTACCTGCACCAGATGAACCCACAAGAAAGACAAATTCACCCGGTTTAATGTGCAAGTTAACATTATATAGGGCAAACTTATTTCTATATTGTTTTATTAAATCTCTTACGACAATCATCTTATATCCAAATATCTGCTTATAGTTTCACATAATTTCTTATCGGTTAGACCGTAAAAATCTAATAGTGCGCGTTGTTCACCACTTTGACCGAAACAGTCGGGCGTTCCTATCCTAAGCACTCTTGTTGGTAAATTCTGACTTAAGGCTTCACATACAGCACTTCCCAAACCACCTATTATACTGTGATTTTCAACAGTCACAACAACACCTGTTTTCTTTGCGCTTTCTATTACATCACCGGCAGCTAAGAATGGTTTCACAACAGGAGTATGCAGCACTTCAGCGCTTATACCCTTGTCCTTTAGCATTTGCGCGCAATTTAAAACTTCGCAAAGTGTTTCACCGTTCGTAACTATTGTAACATCAGAACCTTCGCAAATTTTAACCGCATGCTCAGGACTAAAAACATACTCATTTTCATCAAATACTGTTTTTAAATTTGTCCTTGCAATGCGAATATAAACAGGGCCATATATCTCACTTGCGTATTTAATAACCTGCTTAACTTCATTGTAATCTGCAGGTACAATAACACACATATCAGGAATGGAGCGCATATAAGAAATGTCTTCAAGTGCCTGATGTGATGCACCGTCTTCGCCAACTGTAACACCGCCATGAGTTGCTACGATTTTAACATTTAGCCTTGGATAGCAAATAGAATTTCTGATTTGATCTAAACATCTGGCCGTAGCAAACATTGCAAAAGTGCTGACGAAAGGTATTTTTCCTTCTGTCGCAAGCCCGGCTGCGCAACACATCATATCCTGTTCGGCAATTCCTGAATTAAAAAATCTGTCAGGATAGGCTTTTTGAAATTTACACGTTTGTGTGGAGCATGACAAATCAGCGTCCAGCGCAACTATATTTTTATTAACCGCACCCAATTCGACCAGTGCTTCACCATAGGCGTTTCTGGGGGATTTAATTTCAATAGTTTTTTTAAGCATTTAATTCCTCCAGTGCAAGTTTTAATTCATCATCATTTGGCGCTTTACCATGCCAGCCTGCATTATTTTCCATAAAAGAAACACCCTTGCCTTTAATTGTATTTGCAATAACAGCAAAAGGTTTAGTTGATTTTTTAGCCTCAATAAAAGCGTTTTCAAGATCAATTTCATTGTGACCGTCAACTTCTTTAACTTCCCAACCAAATGCCTCAAGCTTTTTATCAAGCGGTTCTAATGATTTAACATCATCAGTATTGCCATCAATTTGCAATTTATTTTTATCAATCACAATAATTAAATTGTCCAGCTTTTTATGAGCAGCACTCATTAGTGCTTCCCAAACGCTTCCTTCCTGCATTTCGCCATCGCCTAATAGCACAAACACACTGGCTGGATTATTGTTTAATTTAAGAGCAAGCGCAACACCTGTTGCCATTGAAAGCCCTTGACCCAATGAACCTGTTGAAACCTCAATACCCTCTAGCTCAGTACGAGTTGAAGGATGCCCTTGTAATCTTGTACCGAGTTTTCTAAAAGTTAAAAGCTCATCAATTGGAAAAAAACCTTTTTGGGCAAGCACACTATAAAGTGCAGCACTTGCATGCCCTTTTGACAATATAAATCTGTCGCGCTTAGCAAATTCAGGAGATTTTTTCCATTCTTTCGGGACGAACATAATTTTATTGTACAGTACGCTTAAAATCTCAACACAGGAAAGTGAACCCCCGGGGTGTCCTGACTTTGCGGCATGTATCATTTTTAAAATGTTACATCTGACATTACTGTTAAATTTTTCCAATTGCTTTAAGACCTCAAAAAACTGTCGAATTACTTTTTTACACTATCTATTATACTCTCAAAGAGGAATATTGGCAAAGTTGGAAATATACGTTTAAATCTTTCAGGCTGCTTTATAACCCTGTAAAGCCACTCAAGACCAAGCCTTTGCCATATTAAAGGCGCCCTTTTGACATATCCAGTGAAAACGTCAAAACTTCCGCCTACGCCAATCATTACACACCCTTGTAACATTTCTTTTAATCTGTAAATAATAAATTCTTGCTTTGGCGAACCTAGGGCGCACAACAAAACTTGTGGCTGAGCAGCTTTAATATCAGCCAATAAAGCGTTTTCATCAGAAAAATATCCGTTGTGCGCAAATACGATATTAATATTTTCATGCTCTTTTTTTAGTTTTGAAACAAGTGTTTGAATAACTTCTTCCTTCGCGCCCAAAAGTCCAAGTCGCAAATTAGCAGTTGCACACATTTCAATAAGCGAGCGAGAAAAATCAACTCCGCCAATTCTTTCTTGATTAACTCCCTTGAGCTTTAGAGCAATTTTTATGCCCACGCCATCTGCTACAACAAGCTCAGCATGCTTTATTACATTAGCAAAATCCTTATTTTTCTTTGCGCATTGAATCATTTCAGGATTTATAGTAACGATTTGCAAATTTTCACCATTATCAATTGCGCTGACTACAAAATCTAAAGCTGACATATAGCTAATAATATCAACAGGAAACCCTTGTATAGAAACTCTCTTTTTCATAAAAAAATGATAACACAAAATATTTATATATTTTTAACTTGAATAATTAAAGTATTTTAAATAGAATATTTTTGAAAAGAAATAAACAGGTGGAGTAAATGCAAAACAAGGAATTTGGGGAAAAATTTGTAGCAGTTGTAGGATGTGGAATTTGGGGCAGAAATATTGTAAGAAATTTTTACAATTTAAAAGCGCTGCACACAGTTTGTGATATAGATGATGAAAATCTTAAAATGGTTGAGGCACAGTACGATGGAACACATACTACCAAAAACTTTGAAGAAGTACTGCTAAACCCTGAAGTTAAAGCTATTTGCGTTGTAACGCCAAGCCATACACATTTTAATTTAGTCAAAAAAGCTCTTGAAGCAGGCAAGCATGTTTATGTAGAAAAACCAATTTCAACAGTCGCAAATGAAGCAAAGAAATTAAAAGAGCTTGCAGATGAAAAAGGCTTAATATTAATGGTTGGCCACTTGCTTTTGTATCACCCTGCCGTAAACAGACTTAAAATGCTTATTCAAGAAGGGGTTTTGGGCAATATTAAATATGTGCAAAGTGACAGATTGAATATAAATTATTTTAAAAACGACAGAAGCGTTATGTGGGATTTAGCACCACACGATGTTTCAATGATAGCGCACGTCTTAGGTTTAGACCCTATAAAAGTACTAAATGCAACAGGATGCTGTGCGGAATATGAAAATATTTTTGACATTACACATTTAACAATACAATTTGAAAGAGGAATAATAGCGCATGTTAGTGACAGCTGGATACATCCGCAAAAACGTGTGACACTACTTGTTAGAGGTGATAAGGCAACCGCAATACTAGATGACACTTTGCTTGAAAATAAACTGCAAATTTTTGATAACAAAACACCTGCTCAACAAAGTATAGAAATTTTTGACTATCTTGAAATTGAACCGCTTAAACTAGAGTGTCAACACTTTATAAAAAGTATTGAAACAGGTAAAAAACCTCGCTCTGACGGCGAAAACGGCTTTATGATTACAAAAATTCTTGAAGATGCTGAAGACATCATGCTTGGAAATAAAAAAGCCGAACTGGACAAAGTTGACTTTTTACTGTCACGCTCTAAAAGATAATTAGCCCAACGCACGCGCTTTTTCCATAGTGTCTTTTATTGTTTTATCAAGTATTTGTTCTAAATCCGAATTTTTAAGAACATCATTGCCAACTGCAGTGCAACCCCCGGGAGTTGTAACCGCTGTTATTAACTCATCAGGCGTTTGCACACCTTCAAGCATCATCTTAGCTGAACCCAAAGCTGTTTGGGCAGACAAAGTAAGACATGTTTTATAATCAAGACCTAATTTTTCGCCTGCACGCGCAATTAAATCAATAATATAATAATAAAATGCAGGGCCTGAGCCTGAAATTGCAGTAACTATGTCAATATCTTTTTCATCAACCCTTACTGTACGACCAATATTTTTAAGCATAGCTTCAACAAAATCCAAATCACAATCTTGCGCCAAAGTACCGCCACATAAAGCACACATGCCTTCTTTTACAAAAGCCGGAGTATTGGGCATGACCCTTACAACTCTTGTATTTTCAAGTTTATTTTCAATTGTTAATGTTGTAACACCTGCTAAAATTGAAATAACCAGTTTGTTTTGAGTCTTACACTCTAACTCCTTTAATACATCAGAAATTACAAAGGGCTTAGTTGCAATTAAAATAACATCTACAGATTTTACAAGCTCATCAATAGATTTAGCAGTATTTATATTAAAATTTTTTCTAGCGCAAATAAGAGCGTCATCACTAACATCATAAGCAAAAATATTTTCCGCCTGAGCAAAAGAACTCTTAATAACTCCGCCCATAATGGCTGATGCCATTTTGCCTGCGCCTATAAAACCGATTTTTTTATCTGTTTTTGAAATATTAATGCTCATAAGTTGACACTCCGCTTTGTTTTACTTAGTATAGTTAATACTGATAATAAAATAAAGTCAAGGAGAAAATATAATGCGCAGAACACTAGAAGGCACAAAAAGAAAAAGACAAAACGTTAGCGGCTTTCGCGCAAGAATGGCAACACCGGGCGGCAGGGGTGTAATCAACAGGCGCCGCGCAAAAGGTCGTCACAAACTGGCAATAACAGCTAAAAATCGTGCTTAGTAGAAATCAAAGACTGGCTAAACGCAGAGCGTTTAGTGCCACATACAATCAAAGAAGAATTGTATCGGACAAAAATTTTGTGTTGTATGGCGGCAAAAATAAAGAAGAACAAAACTACCTCACAAAGGTAGGTTTTGTTGTAAGCAAAAAAATTCATAAACGCGCTGTTAAAAGAAATTATATTAAAAGACTTTTAAGAGAATCTTACAGAAATTTGCACAAAAACAACGAAATAGCAGCTGCACAAAGCTTTCAAAGTTTAATTTTTGTTGCCAGGGAAGACGCTCTGGAAAAGAATTATAAAGAAATATGTTCAAGTGTTAAGAAATTAATACAACTTTTGGCAATAAAATATCTTTAGGGGTATTATAGAAAATACATGAACGCTTTAATTAGAGATTTAGTTGAAAATAAAGAAGCAGAAAAGATTCAAAAGCCAAACTTTGACACAAGAATTGGCAGAGAATTTCTTGCGTTTTATTTAAAAACCAAATTTAAACAAATAATAAACTATGATAAAAAGGCCAAAAAGAGCCTTTTTTTGCAAGTAAAACCTGATTTTATGGAAAATTTTTTAGACAGGCTTATAAACAACCCTAAAAGAAAAATTTTAATTTCCATAACAGGCGAATCTGCAAGTGGCAAATCGACTATTTGCAACCAAATTCAAAAATGCATAGAAAAAAATAATCTGCCAATTTCGATTGTAAATACGGATAATTATTTTAATGACATTTCAGACTTAATTAAAAAATACGGAACTTTTGACGCACTAAGGGATGCAGGCTACGATGTTGATTCGCCACATAATTTTCAATTAGACCTTTTAAGAAATGATATTGAAAAATTAGCATGCGGAGAAGATGTCAAAATTCCGCAGTATTTGGTAAATGGTACAGGCATAAGTGTGCCTGAGGCAATTGAGATAAAAAGTAGAAAAATAATTGTGGTAGAAGGCATGGCAGCAACCTATAAAGAAGTGTATGACATGTTCGATATTAAAATTTATATTGATTTAAATAACAATACAAGAAAAAGGCGCTTTCTGGAGAGAGCTAAAGTAAGAAATCAAGACCACGAAAATGCGCTTAAACACTGGGAATACGTTTGTGCTGCAGGTAAAAAGTACGTAATGCCTGCAAAAGAAAACTGTGACATTATTGCAAACGGCGAGTGTGATTTAGAATATTTTACACAAATTTTAGAATACATTAACCTTATTACAAATAACTTTTGCGAAGTGTAGCAACAAGCTCAATAGTTTGTTTTTTAAGATTTTCATAGTCTGAATTATTGTCTATGATTGCGTCCCAGCCAATGTAATTATCAAGTGCAGTTTCTGTTGGGTCATCAGCATTTGTAATAGTTGCACGTTTTGAGCGATTTTCAAAACTTGCTTCAACCCTTATTGCAAATGCACCATGTGCTTTAAAAAGTCCTATTTCATGCTCAACTCTTACATCAGGCACAATAATATTTTCTTTCATTTCTATTAAACTTTTTAACCAATAATCAGGATCTTGATTGCGCCCCCAATTACCCAGTTTGATTAAATCTGCGCGGTACAAATGCTTATTTTTTTCTACTTCATCAAAGGTTAAATTATGTTCCTTGGCGTAATTAATTTTTATAGCATCACCAATGCCAACGCGCTTAAAATCTTTTAACTCCTCAAGCAAAAGTTTTGCCAGAGTATCTTTTCCACAGTACTGTTTACCTGAAATCACAATCATTTTTTTCATAGAAAGATTATAAATCACATGCAGAAATTCCGCAATTAAACCTTGCGGAACTGCACTCATCCTCTTAAATAATCTCAATATTGCTATAAATTTACTAACCAAATAATATATAACTTATATATCATATAAAACATTTTATGGGATAAAAATTCAAAGAGTATATACTTTTGTTACATAGCTTAATAAATTCTAAATAAAAAAGCAATTTTTATAAAAAAAATTTTTTTATAAAAGAGTAAAGAGAGAAAATTCAATTTACACGAGGTAATTACAAAGGAGAGTCAGTCATGGGCTGGGTTACAATTTCACTCAGAAAAATGGCATTAAAGCTAAGGGTGTCAAACCTGCAATATAGACTGCTACAAATCAGTCAAGAAAGACAGTCTGTTGCAAATCAATCTCAATACACTCAACGCTTTTTAAATGCTATGAAAAACCAGCAATACTCAGGTATTAGCAACAGTTATATGACTGCAGTTCAAGCAGCACAAAACGGTGCAGCAAACCTTGATCCTACTTCAAGTGATTGGAGTAATTATCAAACAAGTTTAGATCAATTAGCATTGGTTCAATCAAGACAACAAATGGCAGCAGATTCAATATTCCAAGGCTTAGAAGATTCGCTTATGGGAGATGTTAACAGGCGTGACCAACAATTAGAAGCAGAACAAACACAAATTGAAACACAACTGCAAGCAGCACAAGCAGAACTTGAATCACTAGATCAAGCAATGGATGATAGCATTAAGAGCAGCGCAATTAAATTATCATAATGAATAATTAAGGATAGGGAAGATATAAAAAAATCTACACAATCAAAGTGTAGACTTTTTTAATATTCTATTGATTTTAAATAAATATTTAATGTATAATTTTTTAAATAGTGGAGGGAAGTAATGCCTTTTGAATTCAAAAAGACTAATATTGAGGATGTAATTCTTATAATTCCAAAAGTATTTGAAGATAATAGAGGATTTTTCTTAGAAGGTTACAAAAAAACCGACTTTGTAAATAATGGTATAAAAGATGAATTTAACCAAGATAATCATTCAAAATCGTCTTTTGGCGTTTTAAGAGGATTACACTATCAAAGCAAGCCTCATATGCAAGCAAAAATTGTTCGCTGCATCAGGGGTAAAATTTTTGACGTTGCAGTAGATATAAGAAAAAATTCGCCGAGTTTCGGCAAATGGACAGGCGCAATTTTAAGCGAAGAAAATAAAAACATGCTCTATATCCCCGAAGGCTTTGCACATGGATTTTTAACACTATCAGACACTGCAGAACTTTTATATAAAGCCTCTGGGGAATATTCTCCACAAAATGACAGAGGAATTTTGTGGAATGACCCAACAATAGGTATAGATTGGGAAAAATTCGGACTGAATTTTGAACCGACATTAAGCGAAAAAGACAAGAAACAACCATTATTAAAAGACATTAAAGAGGAAGATTTATTATGAAAATTTTAGTTACAGGCGGTGCAGGTTTTATTGGAAGCTGCTTTGTAAGGCACATGTTAAAAAAACATCCTGATTACAAAATTGTAAATCTGGACTGCTTAACTTACGCTGGAAATATAGAAAACCTTGACGATGTAAAAAATAACCCAAACTATACATTTGTAAAAGGTAATATTTGCGACAAAGACCTTGTTTCGCAAATTGCATCAGATGTTGACTGCATTGTTAACTTTGCGGCAGAAAGCCATGTTGATAGGTCAATATTGAACCCCGGAATTTTTATAGAAACAAATGTTCAAGGTACTCTAAATCTCCTTGAAAATGCTAAAAAACATAAAATTCAAAGATATTTACAGGTTTCAACCGATGAGGTATATGGAACGCTGGGTAAAACCGGATATTTTTACGAAACAACACCACTTGCGCCAAACTCGCCATACAGTGCGTCAAAAGCAAGTGCAGATATGCTTGTTAGAGCTTATTTTGAAACATATAAAACACCGGTGCTTACAACAAGATGTTCAAATAACTACGGTCCATACCAATACCCTGAAAAGCTTATCCCATTCTTTATTTCAAAACTCTTAAAAGGTGAAAAAGTCCCTGTGTACGGCGATGGTCTGAACGTAAGAGATTGGTTATATGTATATGATCACTGCGAAGCAATAAATACTGTTCTGCACAAAGGTAACATCGGCGAAGTATATAATGTTGGCGGACACAATGAAAAAACAAATCTCGAAATAACAAAAATAATATTAAATGAAATGGGCAAAGATGAAAGCTCTATTGAATATGTTCAAGACAGATTAGGTCATGACAGACGTTACGCAATTGATAATAATAAAATCACGACACAGCTTGGCTGGGAGCCGTCTTTAACTTTTGAAGAAGGTATAAAACTAACTATAAATTGGTATTTAAATAATCAAGACTGGATTAAATCAATTGAAAACAAAAAGGCGGCGTTAGTATGAAAATAATGGTCACAGGCGCAAATGGCATGCTCGGGCAAGATTTATGCCCAATGCTTGAAAACATTGGCGCTTTTGTTATTCCAACCGATATCAGCAATCTTGATATAACAGACAAAAATGCTGTCGATGACTTTGTAAAAAATGCTCATCCTGATATAATAATACACTGTGCAGCATATACAAATGTTGATAAAGCAGAAAAGGATAAAGAAAACGCTTTTAAAATAAACGGCAAAGGTGCTGAAAATATCGCAATAGCAGCATCTGAAAACAATGCCCTTATGATTTACATTTCAACGGATTACGTTTTTGACGGCACAAAAACTACTCCATATTTACCAAACGACAAAACAAACCCAATTAATGTATATGGCGCGTCAAAACTCGAGGGCGAAGAAGCTGTTAAAAAACATTGTCAGAAATACTATGTAGCACGCACAAGCTGGTTATATGGTCATAATGGCAAAAATTTTGTCGAAACAATGATATCATTAGCCGATAAACCTGAACTAAAGGTTGTCGACGATCAGGTAGGTTGCCCAACATGGACGGTTGAACTTTGCAGAGGAATAATAAAACTAATAAGCGAACAAAAACCTTATGGAATATATCATGTTTGTGGTGGTGGCAATACAAGCTGGTACGGCTTTGCAAAGGAAATTTTCAATCAAATGCAATTAAATGTGAATTTAAAACCATGCACAACAGATGAATTTCCGCGCGAGGCAAAACGCCCAAAATACAGCATTATGGAAAACAACTCGATTTGTCCGGATTGGAAAGAATCACTAAAAGAATACATTAAATTAAGAGGATAAAATAATGACTCAGTTAGGTGTTAAAAAAGGTATAGTGTTAGCAGGCGGCTCAGGCACAAGGCTTTATCCAAGTACAATAGCAGTATCAAAACAACTTTTACCGGTTTACGATAAACCAATGGTGTATTACCCTATTTCGGTTTTAATGTTGGCCGGAATTAAAGATATACTAATAATTTCAACACCACATGACATTGATAATTTTAAAAAACTTTTGGGCGATGGTTCTCAATTTGGCGTTAAATTTTCATACGTTGTTCAACCATCACCCGATGGACTTGCGCAAGCTTTTATCCTTGGTGAAGATTTTATAGCAAACGATTCTGTAGCACTAATTTTAGGTGATAACATATTCTATGGTCAAGCGTTTTCTGCGATGTTAAGAGAAGTTTCTTTAAAAATCAACAGTTCCGGCGGTGCAACGGTGTTTGGTTACAAAGTAAAAGACCCTGAAAGATACGGTGTTGTTGATTTTGACAAAAATGGTCATGTAAAATCAATTGAAGAAAAACCTAAAAATCCAAAGTCAGATTACGCAGTAACAGGACTATATTTCTACGACAACAACGTTGTAAAATATGCAAAATCGCTAAAACCATCCAAAAGAGGCGAATTAGAAATTACAGACTTAAATAACATATACCTAAAAAACAATAATTTAGATGTCAGACTGTTTGGCAGGGGCTTTTCTTGGCTCGACACAGGCACGCACCACTCACTTTTGCAAGCAGGACAATATGTTCAAACAATTGAAGAAAATCAAGGTGTAAAAATTGCATGCCTTGAAGAAATTGCTTATTCGATGGGATTTTTAGACAAAAAAACATTAAAAGAAATAGCTCAAAAATACAAGAACAGTGACTACTACAACTATATTTTAAATTTATTAAAATAAAAAAAGGCCCAAAGTACTTTATAAACTTACCTATAACCTTCCTTTGAGCCTAGTAGCAAATACGGCATTGATTATAAAGACGCAACTTTTATTTTTAAGTTCCCGTTGTATAATTATTCTATGGATAAATTACTATTTGCCGAGCTTAAAAAAATATATTCTAACGACATTCTTTTTGAAAAAGAAGATTTATACCCTTATGCTTACGACACATCACCAAATCCAGAAAATATAATCCTGCCTGAGTTTGTAGTATTTCCAACAAGCGCAAAACAGGTTTCACAAACTATTTTACTATGCAAAAAACATAAAGTCGCGCTCATTGCTCGTGGCGCAGGTACTTGCCACTGTGGAGGTTGTCGAGTAAAAAGAAAAAGTATAATTCTTCATTTTTCTAAAATGAATAAAATTCTGGAAATAAACAAGGAAGATTTAACCGCAAAAGTCCAGCCAAACGCAATAATAAAAAAGATAAACGAAGCTGTAGAAAAAGAAGGTTTATTTTTTCCCCCTGACCCGTCTAATCTTGCAGTGTCAACTATAGGAGGTGCTGTAGCACTGAGTTCCGGAGGCCCGAGAACTTTTAAATATGGCTCAACGAAAGATTATATTATAAATCTTGAAGTAGTTCTTGCGGATGGAAAAATAATTAAAACAGGCACAGATATTGCAAAAAACGTAACAGGCTATAACCTAACCTCGCTTTTTGTGGGTTCTGAAGGAACACTTGGAATAATAACAGAAATTACAATAAGGCTTATCCCAAAACCACAAGCAAGAAAGGTTACCCTAGCCTACTTTGATAGCTTAATTGAAGCAACACAAGCAGTTAATAACATTATTAACTGCGGTTTTGTGCCTGCAACACTTGATTTATTAGACAAAAACACGCTTACAACAATTGAAAAATTTAACCCATGCGGTCTTTTGTGCGATAAAGAAGCAGCACTTTTAATAGAGCTTGACGGCTTTGAAGAAAATCTTAATTATGAATGCAAAAGAATATTTGAAATATTAAAAAAATCAAACGCTGCACAAATTGTACAAGCGCAAAATGAAAAAGAAAACGAAGAAATTTGGCGTGCAAGAAGAAGTGCTTTTGCTGCAGTTACAAAACTAAAACCAAACGTTATAACAGAAGATGTAGTCGTACCGCGCTCAAAAATTGTTCCTTTGGTTAAAGGAATAGAAAAAATTTGCAACGAACACAATATCATTGTTTGCATTATGGGTCATGCCGGCGATGGAAATATTCACCCTAATTTTGCACTGGATTTATCTAATGAAAAAGAAAAAGAAAATTTTGAAGTAGTTAAAGACAAGTTATTTAAACTTGCGCTTGAACTTGGCGGCTCACTTTCAGGGGAACATGGAATAGGAAGCGAAAAGAAAAAATATTTAAAAGACGCGCTTGATGGTGGCGCACTTGAATATATGGAAAAAATTAAAAAACTTTTCGACCCTGAAAATATTATCAACCCGAATAAAATGTTTTAATATTTTTTGTGTTATCTTATTGCTTATGGAAACATTAACGACTAAATTTAAAATATATTGCGATTATGCAAAAGATTTAATAAAACTCTCTGCACCGATTATGGCAGGAAACCTTGCCAATATGCTTATAAATGTTGGTGATGTAGTTGTTGCAGGCAGGCACTCTACCGTAGCACTTGGCGCTATAAGCGTCGCAACAGCAATATTTATGACATTTATGATAGCGGCAATCGGTCTTATGGCAAGCATTTCTCCTGTTGTATCAAACCTTCGGGGCGAGCGAAAAACAACAAAAACTCTTTTTCGTGCAACTGTGAAATATTCACTTGTCACAGGGTTATTATTTTGTATTTTAATCAGGTTATTAATTGGCCAGGTTGACAAAATTGGTCTTGCACCTGATTTATATCCTCTTGTTGTTGAATATCTCGACATTAGCAGTTGGGGCATGTTTGGCGGTCTGCTTTTTATGGCTTTAAAGGAATTTTTACAAGCTTATGAAATAGTTAATTTTCCCAATTTAGTAATTGTTACGCAAATATTTTTAAATTTATTTTTAAATATAGTCCTTGTTTTTGGTATGTGGGGATTTCCTGAACTTGGCGTTAAGGGTCTTGCAATTGCAAGCTTAATTGTAAGAACTGTAGGCGCTATAGCGTTATTCCTATACTGTTTACCATTTTTAAAAGGACGCTCAAAAAGAGTGAAATCCTACATAAAAGAACTTCTAAAAACGGGCTGGCCAATATCTTTTGCACTCTTTTTTGAATTTTTAGGCTTTAACATAACCGCAGTACTTGTTGGCAAGTTTTCATCAACGCTTGCTGCAGCGCACAATATAATAATAACAATTACAAGTATAACTTATATGTTTCCAATGTCAGTATCTAATGCAATAGGTATAAAAGTAGGATTTGCAAATGGCGAAAGAAACATCTTGAACGTAAAAAGATATTCTCTAACTGGGGTCTACTTATCTGTAATTTTTATGGCACTTAATGCAATTTTATACATTTGTTGTCCTGAGTTTTTACTGTCATTATTTACAAACGACAAAACAGTAATCACTGCAGCACTACCTGTTATGAATATAGTTCTGTATTATCTTTTCTTTGATGGCATTCAATGCTCGTGCGTTGGTTCACTAAAAGGCCTAAAAGATACTAAACCCATTATGGCAACTATGGGAATTGCTTATCTTTTAATCGGAATACCCATAGGTTGCATTCTTGCTTTTAAATTTAACATTGTACTGCTTGGTTTTTGGATAGGATTAGCACTTGCACTATTTAGCGCATGCATGATTTCATCGACAATTTTAATTAAAAAAATTAAAAAATTGAAAAAAATCTATCGTTTGTCATAAACTTTAATTAAATGCCAACCGAATTGAGTTTGTACAGGATTGGATACAACACCAACTGGCAGGGAAAATGCAGCATCCTCAAATTCTTTTACCATTTTTCCACGACCAAAATAGCCTAAATTACCACCAAATTCACCAGATGGGCAAGATGAATATTTTCTTGCAACTTCACCAAAACTTTCGCCATTATCAATTCTGTTCTTAAGTGCCTTTGCCTTTGACTCACTTGCAACAAGTATGTGTGCAGCTTTTACTTCACTGTATTGAGAAGCGTTTTGGTCAACTTCAACTTTTGCACTGCTTATTAAAGAAAAAACAAACAAAGATAAAATTAATAAAAATATTTTTTTCATATCATCACCTTATATTACCTACCTAATACACTTTAGCATAAAATTTGAATGTCAAATCGTCCAATAGCATGGTTGACACTCAAAACTCACAAACTACAATATTTATAAAGGGGGTTTTTGTTTTTAAATGTATCGCCACAAAGTTGCAAAAAAACTTATAATATTTTTTATTTTAATTACAATTACATCTCAAAATGCATTTGCCTTTAGTTTTAACATATTTAAAAAGAAACAAAAAGAAAAACAAAAGACAGAGGAAGTTATTACACCGGAGGAAAAAGAAAAAGGTAAAAAAAATTTTTCAATTGATGAATGTGTCGACTACGCAATAAATAACGACCCTAATATTAGAATATCGGCAAATAATTACGAAGCTCAAAAAAGCAGAGTTGGACAAGCAAAGTCAGACTATTTTCCAATGCTTGGCATAGGAACGGGTTATAATTATCAATACAGCAACTCGGCAGGCTACACCTCAAGCAGCATGTGGCGTGGTGGCGGAAGTGGTAATTCAAACGGATATTATCAACTTAACGCCAGTGTTAATCAGCTTATTTGGAATTTTGGCAGAACAACTGCAGGAATAAACATGCAAAAGTTTAATCAAGAATCTGCAGGTTATGATTTAGATTACAGTATTTTACAAACAGTATACAATGTTAAAACAGCTTACTTTGCAGTTTTAGCAGCGTTAGCTAATGTCGATATTTATGAACGTTCGGTTAGAATTAACTCACTTAATTACGAACGTACAAAAGCAATGTTTGAGGAAGGTCTAAAATCACGCATAGATGTAGTTAACGCTGAAGTTTATTTAACCGATGCTAAAACACAGTTAATTGATGCACAATATAAATATGACACAGCAATGGTTAACCTTAAAAATTCGATGTTTTATATGGAAGATAAAGATTTTCTTGTTGAAAATACTGAAAATTTTGACTTTTTGAGAAACAACTATAAAATGCAAACAATAGAAATAGGAACCATAAAGAAAAACGGTGAGGATGGGGATTCTGAACATTCAGCTGTACTTTTAACATCTGGCATACAAAAACAGGACATATTAAAAGATTACAAATTTGACCCATATATTATTGAACTCAAAGAAGCAATAAATGAGGCTTATGAAAACAGACCCGATTTAAAATCGCTAAAAATGGTACTTAGAGCGCAGGAAGAATCACTAAAACAAATAAAAAGAAGCTGGGCACCTGAAATTTCAGCCAGCGCAGGCTACAATTTAAGATATATGGATTCAACCTCAAATACAGGTTTTACCGCAAGCGCAAATCTGGATTTTCCAATGATAAATATGATGGATATAAAATATAGAATTGATGAAGGAAAATCTTACTTAAGAATTGCTCAGGACAACGTTGATTTATCTGAAAAAAATATAAACTTTGAAGTTCAAAAATATTATTTAGCAATGAGAAGACTTGAAAAAACAATACCTCTAATGGCGGATAAAGTCCGTCAGACATTAGAAAACTTTGAATTAGCTGATGGCAGATATGCCGTTGGACTAAATAATTTTATTGAGTTACAGGATGCGCAAACTAACTACAACAATGCTCAATTAGCATTTGTTCAATCAGTATTTGATTACAACGTTGCGCGGGAAGAATTTAAAAAATCCATGGGGGTAAGATGAGAAAAAAGGCAATAATAATAAGTGCAATAATAATAACAGTTTTAATTTTGCTTTTTGGAATAAAACAAGTTGCAGGCAAAAAAAGCATTAGCTACAAAAGTGTACCTGTTAAAAAACGCACAATTGTAGAAAGCGTTGAAGCATCAGGCACGATAAACCCTGTCCAAACAGTAGATATAGGTACTCAGGTATCAGGCACAATCAAAGAAATATATGTAGATTACAACTCGCAGGTTAAAAAAGGTGATTTACTGGCACAAATTGACCCTGCACTATTTCAAGCGCAAGTAGATAAGGCAAGGAGCGATTTAAACGCTGCAAAAGCTAATTATCAAAGGTCAAAAAGTATGCTTGAATACGAAAAAAAGAATTATGAGCGCTACGCAAGACTTTATACGAAAAATTATGTTTCAAAAAGCGAGGTGGATCTTGCTGAAGCAAACTACAAATCAAATCTTGCTGAAGTCAATGCTATGAGGGCGCAAATTAATCAAGCAAGCGCAACTTTAGAAAACAATCTAACAAATTTAAGATATACAAAAATAATTTCGCCTGTCGATGGCGTAGTTGTCTCAAGAAGTGTTGATGTAGGTCAAACTGTTGCTGCAAGCTTTCAAACGCCAACACTTTTTATGGTTGCTCAAGACTTAACACAAATGCAAATAGAGGTTAATGTATCAGAAGCAGACATTGGAAGAATAAAAGTAGGTCAGGCCGTTACCTACACGCTTGATGGATACAATAATCAAGAATTCCATGGTAAAGTTTCGCAAGTAAGAATATCGCCCACAACAGTTTCAAACGTTGTAACATACACCGTTATAGTAGATGTTTCAAATGACGATAATATACTTATCCCCGGGATGACAGCAAATGTTTCAGTAATCACCAATAAAAGTGAGGATGTGGTATCAGTACCAGTTGCTGCTTTTCGCTTTACACCGAAAGAAATCACAGGCGGAAAGAAATTTGAAAAACAAGGTGTGTGGATTGTAGGCAAAAATAAAAAGCCGCAAAGGGTAGAAATTGTTGCAGGCGCATCAGATGGCGATTACACCGCAATTAAACAAGGGGAAATTAAAGAAGGCGACAGGGTTATTGTAGGAAGTTCAAACGATAAACGGCAAACAGCCCAAAGACGCCCGATGAGGATGTTTTAAGTGAGTCTTATTGAAATAAAAAATTTAGTCAAAACCTATCAGACAGGGGATAGCTCATTCAATGCGCTAGATGATGTATCGCTTAGCGTTGATAAAGGTGAGTTTGTAGCCATAATGGGTACATCAGGCTCAGGAAAATCAACATTTATGAATACTCTAGGCTGTTTAGACAAACCAACATCAGGAAGCTATTATCTCGATGGGATAGATGTTCTAAGTTTAAATGCAGATAAATTATCTGAAATTCGAAATTTAAAACTAGGCTTTGTATTTCAAGGTTTTAATTTAATACCAAGAACATCGGCAATTGAAAATGTTGAAATGCCAATGATATACAAAGGAATACCCCAACAGGAAAGACTTGAAAAAGCCCGTCATGCGCTAAAAATTGTAGGACTTGAGCACAGAGAGCACCACCTGCCAAATCAAATGTCAGGCGGACAACAACAAAGAGTTGCAATAGCAAGGGCAATAGTTAATGATGCCCCAATTATTCTTGCCGATGAACCTACGGGAAATTTAGACACAAAAACAAGTATCGAGGTTATGGAATTTTTCGTTGAACTAAACGAAAAAGGAGGAAAAACCATTATACTTGTTACCCATGAACCCGATATTGCAGAATATTCAAAAAGAATTGTGCGATTTAAGGATGGGAAAATTATAAGTGATGAGTTAAGGAGTAAGGCAAAAGTATGATAGATTTTTCTTCCACCCTTAAAATTTCAATGAGATCACTTAAAGTCAATAAAATGCGCTCTGTTTTAACAAGCCTTGGGATAATTATAGGTGTTGCAGCAGTTATTATTATGTTATCAATCGGCGAAGGCGCAAAACAAAGAATTACAAAAGATATAGAATCTATGGGCTCAAACATTTTAATGGTAATGTCAGGCTCAACAACTTCAGGCGGTGTCAGGATGGGCTCAGGATCAACACCTACACTAACACTCAAAGATGCCGAAGCTATTGTTAAAAACTGTCCATCAGTAAGAATTGCAGCACCAACAGTAAATGGCGTACAACAAATTATATACTCAAATCAAAACTGGTCAACATCAGTTTATGGAATTACGCCGGAGTATATGGAAGTTCAGTTATGGGAAATAGAAAGCGGCAGAAACCTTACACGAGATGATATAAGAAATAATTCAAAATCGGCACTTATAGGTTCAACTGTAGCACAAAATCTTTTTGGAGATGTAAATCCCGTTAATAAAGTAATAAGAATAGGCGGTATGCCCTTTAAAGTTGTAGGTCTGCTTAAAGAAAAAGGGCAAAACGGTATGGGACAAGACAAGGACGACACAGTGCTTGTGCCTGTAACGACTGCTCAAAAAAAGCTTTTTGGAACAGCATTCCCCGGAACTGTTAAGTTTATCAATATTCAAGCAAATGATGCGGATTCACTGTCTTCTGCCGAAGAAGAAGTAAAAGAACTTTTGCGCGAAAGGCACAGAATAGGCAAAAATGATGAAGATGATTTTTCAATAAGGAACTTTACACAAATGCTTGAAACAGTAAAACAAGCTTCAAACACAATGGCACTCTTGCTTGGTGCAATAGCCTCTGTTTCGCTGCTCGTAGGGGGTATTGGCATTATGAACATAATGCTTGTATCAGTTACAGAGAGAACAAAAGAAATAGGCATTAGAATGGCAATAGGCGCAAAGGCAATGGATATAAGAATTCAGTTTTTAGTAGAAGCATTGGTACTATCACTTATTGGTGGTTTAATTGGTGTATTAAGTGGCGTAATAATAGCAAAGCTAATTGGAACATTTTCTGAAATGAAAGTAGCTATAACACTTATGCCAATTTTAGTGTCCTTTGGTTTTTCGGGCATTGTAGGTATGGCTTTTGGGTATTATCCGGCTTATAAAGCATCTCTTTTAAATCCAATTGATGCTTTGAGATACGAATAATATTAAGTTTTGTAAAAATTAACAAGTGAATTTAGCACATATATTTAGTATATATTTTTTATATAAGTATATACTAAAATTTTGGAGCTATAATGTCATTAAACTCATTCATTAACAAACTTGGCAGTGTAATTAAAACAAAATTCGAAGAACTTACAAATGACACCGAGTTACAAAGCACTTTTAGCAAAAACTACTCGATAGATGCAAGTATTTTTGCAGGCGCAGACCTTGATACATTTAAAAGTAAAATTGCACAAGGTATGAATTTAGACAGCTCAGATAGCATTTTCTACCAAAATATAAACAATGCAGACGTTGAAGATGTCTTTGACTGCTTTGATAAAAATGGCGACGGTACAATAAGCGAAGAAGAAATTTCAGAAATTTCCTCAGTAGATAACAATGAAGACACAATTTCATCACTTGATATGATGAATGTATTTAATTCACTGGCATATAAAGATATTCTGGATACTTTTGATGAGCTCGTAAAAGCAGGTCAAATTGACCCGCAACAAGCAAACTCTCAAGCAATGCAAAATTACACATCAAACATTGGGGGCAGCAACTACCAAAACTATGGCTCTCAAACACAAAACGGCTCAACTATATCTAGCGAAGAACAATACTCAACAAAAGATAAATTAGATAAAATTGAAAACGAAGAAATTCCCGAGCTTGAAAAACAAAGGGAAGAAACAATTCAAGAGTATGACAAAAAAATAGAAGACGAAAAGAAAAATCTTGACGAATTAATAGAAGAAAATAAAGAAGAACTAGGTGAGCTAGGCGAAGATTATGACAAAAAACAAGAAGAAATCGAGCAATGCGACAGCAAGATAAGTGAATATGATACAAAAATAAATGATGAAAAATCCAAAAAGCATGAATCAGAAAGCACATTAGCCAATCTTGAAGCCGAACTAGGCGCATTAGATACTGAAACTAATGACGAAGAAATAAACAAAACCAACAAAGAAAGAAAGAGTGAAATAGAAACACAAATAAAAGAACTAAAAGAAAAAATAGCGCAAAATGATAAAAAAATCGAAGAATACGAAAAATCACAAGAAAAACAAAAAGAATTAAAAGCGCAAAAGCAAGCTGAATTAAGCGCAATACAAGATAAAATTGCAAAAGAAAATCCTGATATTGCCCAAAAAATGGAAGATATACAATCCAACATAGAAAAATTAGAATCAGAAAAAGAAACAAAAGTTGAAGAAATAGATAAAGAAATTGAAACAAAAAGAGAAGAAGCTAAAAAATATCAAGAAGAAATAGGTAAAAAAACTGGTGAAGCAGAATCTCTAACTGGTTCAAAAATGGTGCAAGACGCACTTGAACTTGCACAACAAGAACTTCAAAAAGGCGTATCAGAAATAAGCGGAAATAACGATGGCGCAGAAATCGACAAATACAGAAACGGTGCCGCAAACGGACAACCTTGGTGTGCAAGCTTTGTATCTTGGATTTACGGCGCAGGTCAAAACTCAGATAACGCAGCAACTTTTGGCTATGATGCAAGTGTAGCAGGCATCAGGAGCAAAGCACAAAGTGCAGGATATTACGCAGCTAAAGGCTCATACACTCCACAAGCTGGCGATCTTATGATACAAGAAAATAACGCATCTCACGTTGGTGTTGTAACAGGAGTTGATGCTGACGGTACAATCCACACAATTGAAGGCAATTCAAGCGATCAAGTTGCACAGAGAACATATGCCCCAGGCAGCAGCGGTTACAATAAAATTTCAGGCTGGGTACAAATGAACGAATGGTTAAGCAAATAATTACAGGTCTATGTTAGATTCCTTAATTGGCGCACCTATAACTCGCTCAAGCTCGGCTGCATTG
Source organism: Candidatus Gastranaerophilales bacterium (assembly GCA_944324905.1). Lineage (GTDB taxonomy): Bacteria > Cyanobacteriota > Vampirovibrionia > Gastranaerophilales > Gastranaerophilaceae > Galligastranaerophilus. Next base: position 28,642 of record CALUYB010000003.1, on the reverse strand, counting down.
ACATTGTAATCAAGCAAATTTGAATAATAACTCAATTGAGCGTTCAAATAAGTATTTTCAGCATCTTTAAATTCAATTGCATTACCTAAACCCACTTGATAACGCCTAAATGCTTGATATTGTTGTTCTTTAGCTTGTTGAAGCGCAAGTTTTGCAACACCCAAACTGTCATGTGAATTCAGCAAACTAATATAGGCACTTTTAACCTCAAGATAGACATTTTGCTTTTCTTGCTCGTAATCAGCTGCGAATTTTTTAAATGTTGCATTTGCCTCATCCAGCTGTTTTTTCAAGGATAAAAGATTTAAAGATGTATAGTTAAATTGCACACCAAATTGATAACCATAATCACTGTCAATTTGTCTGCCACCATGGTCGTATGAACCAAATGCGCTCAAATCTGGAGCAAATGCTCTTTTTGCACTCCTAATATTAAGCTCAGCAGCATCCATTTTCTTTTTAGCTGATAATAAAGATGGCCTTGATTCTTCGGCTGTTTTAATCAAATCAGGAAAATTAACATCATACATTTTAGTGTTAAGTTTGTCCTTTAAAACAACGTTTTCCATTTGCGGAATACCAACAGCGTTGGCCAACTCAACCGCTGCAAGCTCTAAAGTATTTTTTGCCTTAATTAAGTTTACCTTAGCATTACCAAGGTTGTACTGTGCAGTTGTAACATCGATTTTTGCTTTTTTACCGATTTTATAGTATGCGTCTGCTTGTTTTAATTGCAACTCGTAATCTTTAACAGTATCCTCGTAAACAATTTTCTGCGCTTGCGCAAATACCATATTATAATATGCAACTTTTACGTTATAAATAACACTTTCAATACTTGTTTCTGCATCATAGCGAGAAGATTCATAATTTCTTTTGGCAGCGTCAGCCATTGCTTTTGTTTTACCGAAATCAAAAAGCAGCATATTTGCACTTATTGTAGGCACATAAAACATATTATATCTTTGCGCCATCATGCGCATATAGGCGTTATTACCCATGGTATTTAACATATCATTTCTTGAATAGCTCAAACCTGCGTTAATAGTTGGGAAATAATTTGCCCACGCTTGACCAATTCTTGATTCATAAATTTGAGAATTGCTAATAGCAGAAACTATAGCAGGATGGTTTGAAATTGCAAGCTTAATGCAGTCAACAAGACTAACTTCACCGTTCATTTGAGTATATTCAATTTTTGACTGAATTTCAGGGAATTTTGTTTCATACATCCCTTCAGCTTCTTTTGAAGATTCTTTTTTCGTCTTTTCGCTTTGAACTTTTCTTTTAGCGTCAGTTTTTTCTTGTTTTTTTATGCGCCTTTTTGTTTTTTTCTCAGGCTCAACAATGTGAATTTGTTCTTCTTTTTCAACTTTTTCTTTTTTAAATTTAAAAAGACTTTTCTTTTCCTTGGCAGGTTCGGTTTCTGTTGCTTGCGCAGGCTCTTGTTCTTTCTTTTTAAACAAAGAAAAGGCATTTGCACATTCAAAATTAAAAACAGTAATGCAAAATATTAAAAATATTGATATTTTTCTTTTCATATCGTTAATACTCCAAATCCTTTTGGGTTATTTCCTTTTTAGGGAACATATCTACAAAATCCTGAACTATTACATAAAATGCAGGAGTTAAAACAGCACCTAAAGTACAAGCTGCAATCATACCGCCAAAAACAGTAGAACCTACAGAAATCCTTGAATTAGCACCTGCACCTTGTGCAAAAATCATAGGCAATACACCTATAATAAATGCAAGTTCTGTCATCATAATCGCCCTAAATCTCAGTTTTGCAGCCTTAATCGCTGCAGCTTGCACTGATAAACCGTTTTTCTCATGTTCTTCTTTTGCAAACTCAACAATTAATATAGACTGTTTTGCGGCAAGACCAATAAGGGTTATCATGCCGACTTGAGAATAAATATCAAAAGATTGATTTATCATCATCTGGAATATTAATGCACCTAACGCAGCAATTGGAGAAATTAACAATACTGCAACAGGGATTGTATAGCTTTCATATAATGCTACAAGGAACAAATAAACAAATACAAGTGCCATACCCACAACCATTGCGGTTTGACCCGATGCTTCACGCTCTTGAGCAGATGTACCTGACCAGTCAAAAGTTATATCAGAAGGCAAGACCTCCATTGCAACTTCTTCCATAGCGTTCATAGCGTCACCTGAGCTTTTTCCTGCTGCTTGTTGACCCTGGATTTGAACTGATTCATACTGGTTATATCTTGAAATTGAAGCAGTACCAACTGTTTGCCTTAACTTAACAATAGAGAGTATTGGTACCATGACCCCGTTTTTATTTTTAACATAAATTCCTGAAAGATCAGTTGCTTTATCTCTAAAGCGGCTTTCAGCTTGCATTTGAACTTTAAATACACGCCCGTATTTATTAAAGTCATTTACATATCTTGTACCGAGAGTTGAACTCAAGGTTGAATAAAGCTCTTGCAAATCAACATTTTGTGCCATAGCTTTTTCGTAGTCAATTTCAACTATATATTGTGGCACATTTGCTTGAAAAGAAGTGTAAACACTTGATAATGCAGGGTTTTGATTAGCAGCTGAAATTAACTTTTGCGCCCAACCCTCAAGCTCTTGTGCGCTATACTCACCCTGGGAGAGCATCTGAAACTCAAAACCGCCCATCATACTCATACCCATAATAGCCGGTGGAGAAAAGGCAACAATACTTGCCTCTTTTGTGTTTGAGGCAACAGAGCGAACTTGGTTTAAAATAGCAACATGGGATAAATCTGTCGGTTTACCTTGAATTTTTCTAACTACCCAGCTAACAGGGTTAATTCTTCTGTCTTTGTACTCTAAAAGCTGAATAATAACTGTAGACTGGTTTGTAGCACCATCACCACCAAATACTGTTAATTTTTCAGCATTAATCCCCTCTATAGTTTTAATTTGCTCTACAAATTTTCTTGAAACTTCTTCTGTTCTCTGCAGGGAAGCACCATCGGGCAGTGTAATGCTGGCTAAAAGCATACCCTGATCTTCATCAGGAATAAAGCCTGTCGATATAGTTTTAAAACCTAATAGCGTTAAGAAAACTATTGAAATATAAAAAATTGCAACAAGTTTTTTGTTGTAGACAAATTTTTCAACAAATTCCATATAAAAGTCTTCAACTTTTTGAAATCCCTCGTTGAATTTAGTAACAACAACATTTAATTCTCGCTTTAAAAAGCGTGCAAATAGCTGAAATTGAGGGTGTTTAGTTATACCAAAACCTTTGCCAATGTTTTCATCATGCCTGCCTAAAAAATGCGAACACATAGCAGGTGATAAGCTCAAGGCGCAAATGGCTGATATTGCAATTGACACAGCGATACAAACCGCAAATTGCTTATACATAACACCTGTCATACCGCCCATAAAAATAATTGGGACAAATACAGCCATTAAAACCATTGCCATTGCAACAAGAGAGGAGCCTACCTCTTGCATGGTAAGTTGAGTTGCAATGATTGCCGATTTACCCTCTTTAATGTGGCGGTTAACGTTTTCAATAACAACAATGGCATCATCAACTACAACGCCTACTGCAAGTACAAGCGCAAAAAGGGAGAGCAGATTTATTGACATGCCAAAGGCTTTAAGGGCAAAAAACGTACCGATTAATGATACAGGAATTGTAATACAAGGCACAAGCGTTGCCATTGCATCACCCAAGAAAAGGAAAATAATTATTACAACAATAATTGCCGTCAAGAAAATTGTAAATTCAACCTCTTTCATTGACTCGTGGATAAAATCGGCATCATCTTTTACATAAAGTATTTTAATACCGTTTGTCATTCTTGAGTTAAGCTCATTTACCTTTTCTTTTACTGCTTTTGAAAGGTTTATAATGTTAGCATCGGGCAACTGAGAAATTACAACAACCGCAGAAGGTTTACCGTTAACTAAACCTAAATTAGAATAAGATTCTGCGCCCAATTCAACTCGGGCTATGTCTTTTATTTTTACATTAGATCCGTCTGAATTAGAACGTATTATAATATTTTCAAATTCTTCAACACTATCAAGCCTGCCTTCGGTCTTTAGCGTAATTTGCAATGCACGCTTTGAATCAGTTGGCAATTGCCCTAAAGCACCTGCTGTAACTTGTGTATTCTGTGAAGTTATGGCATTTTGTACTTCGCTTGTTGAAATATTTAAACCTGCCATTTTTTGCGGGTCAAGCCAAATACGCATAGAGTAATTACCACCGCCAAAAACACTAACGTCAGCAACACCTTCTACACGCTTTAATTCGTCTTTAATGTAAATTGAACCATAGTTAGTTAAATCAAGTTGAGTCCAATCGCCCGATTCAGGGTATAAAGTTAAAATAACAGCACCTGAACCTGATGAACGGCTTATTGCAGTAACACCCGTCCTTTGAACATCTTCAGGAAGCTGAGATTGTACCTGCTGAATCCTGTTTTGAACATTCATTAGGTTAATGTTTTTATCAGAACCGACTTTAAAATATAAAGTAAGCGAATAACTGCCATCATTTGATGTTGAAGTCATATAAGTTAAATCTTCAACACCGTTTAATTTGTTTTCAAGCACTGTAGCAATGGTAGATTCAATAACCTCTGCACTTGCACCCTGATAAGAAGCACTAACGCGAACTTGAGGAGGCGTAACGTCAGGATAGCTTTCTTGTTTTAAGCTAAAGATAGATATCAAGCCCAATATAACAATACAAACTGATATTACAAGCGCAAAACGCGGTTTTTGTATAAAAAAGAATAACTTTTCTTTGTCAAATATTTTTTTCATAATCTACCAAGTTTATTTCTTTTCTTTTTTGCTTATAATTTTTAACTTCTGCCCCTCAGTTGCGATATTTTGCACACCTGATACAACAACCATATCATCGAGCGCAAGGCCACTATCTACTACCCAGTTGTTGTTTATATCATCAGATACTTTTATATTTGTTTTAACTGCTTTATTGTCTTTAACAGTCCAAACATAATAACCGCTCATGGCGTCCCCTTTTGTGCAAGACTGCGGAATTGTAACAAATTTTACCTTTTGAGGTGCTACAAGCTCAACTTTCATGTAATCCCCGGGCATTAACCAGCTTTTGTCATTTTCAAAAACAGCGCGCATGGTAACAGAGCCTGAGTCTTTATCAATTTTATTATCTACAAAATTAATTTTACCTGTTTTATAATACCAGCTACCGCCACCGAATTGAACACGAACAATGACATCTTTAAATTTATCGCTAGCCTTTAAAAGCTTAATAAAATCATCGCTTTTTAAACTAAAAGTTACGTATACAGGGCTAATGCTTGCAATATTTACAAGAGAACCTGACGTTGGTGTTACATAGTTGCCTTCGGTTATATTAACCTTACCTATTCTGCCATCAATTGGGGATTTAATTGATGTATAGCTTAGATTCACCCTTGCAAGCTCCAATTGTTGACGTGCAGCGTCGTAGAGCGCCTTATTCTGGTTTCTTGTTGCAAGGCTCTGATCGACATCCGAACGGCTAATCAAATCCTCTTTTATTAGCGCATTTGCACGATTTAATTCTTGTTGCGCGTTTTTTAACAATGCGCTGTACTGATTAACAGTTGCCTGAGCATTATTTACTTCAATTTGAAATTCTCTGGGGTCAATTTGAAAAAGTAATTGACCTTTTTTTACAAAATCGCCTTCAGAAAAATATTTTTTAATTAAAAATCCTGAAACACGCGCTATAAGATCAACAGAATACTTTGCTTCAACTCTACCTGTAGCCTCTGCTGAAACATTGATTTCTTCAACATGTGGATTATCAACTTCTACTTCCTTTGGCATCATCATAAGGCGTTTTTGAATCATACCGCCAATAAAACCTGCTGTTTTATTGTATAAAATAGGAACAATTATTATAAGTAAAACGACAATTGTCCATTGTTTTCTGGTTAAATTAATTTTCACAATATTCTACTCCCCATGCCCAAACTCAGGCTTACTTTAAGTATTGTAGAATATTTTATTTTAGAATGTCAATGCAAACAGGCATTTATACACCATTTACACCAATAAAGTTAATGAAATCACTATACCCTTTTTCGCTTTGTGATTCTAATAAGAATTTAATGGACAATTTTATTTTATTATTCACATATTCTTTGAAATTATCTTCATTGTAATACTTTAATAGTGCTTCAATGTCTTTAAGAAGTAGTTCTATTTCATAACCGCTAACAATTTTTGGCTCTACTTCCTGATTTCTTACTCCTACGGTATCAGGGTAAAACAAATTATCAATACAATTTAAAACTTTAGATAAAAATACTTCATTTTTATAACTTCCTTTAGGCATAAAACCCTGCACAATATCATTACGTATTGAAACAAAAGCGGCAGCATAGCAAGAAACTTGAAAATCTGCTATTTTTTGCATAAGTTCTCTGTGTTGAGCCTTTGCAGCACTCCACCCCTTTTTAAGAGCCTTAGAGAAAAGCTCCCTAGCCCAAGCATTTTTCTTCCAAAAATCAGAAAAAATCTGCTGCTGCTCTTTTGTCATATCTTCCTGCTGACCCGCCAAAACGTTATCATCAAGTTTTACATTAGCCTTTTTAAAGAATTTTATAAGGTGTTTTTTAATACTGCGCCCTTCTTGAGTTTTATTCCAAGCATATAACATGGCATTTCTAATTAACTCTTTTTGCTGAGGATTACTATTAAAATAATCTTTTTGACGTTTTGACATCTGCGCGTATTTTTCAGGATGTTGCGCATAATGTCTTATCAAGCCTTCTGAAATATGTTTTTTGTGCATTTCACTCAGTGGTCCGCGTTTAATATAAACCGGCTCACCATCTTTTTCTTGTGCAAGTCTATCAGCTTTTTCCATCTGCATTTGTGACATTTTAGATGTTAGTCGCTCATTGTATTCCCTATCTGAGAACTTAAGCACATGGGCGTAATCCCTATCCATTAAAGGAATATTGAGCTTTTCCATAGTACGATACAAGTTTGTACCAGCGTGGCCTTTTAAATCTGTCAAAGAAAAGCCTTGAGCCCAATAGAGTTTTAACAACTGGAGCGCTAAATCTTCATCCTTGTTAAAGTTTTCAGCCTCGCCATTTTTGACTTTTGCAATAAAAGAGTCTTGGCGATAGTCAACATCAGCATCTGAAAGAACATCACTAAATTCATCAAAAAGACCTTTTGCATCCTCTAAGTCATAGCAATCCTCAAGAAGTGCGTATTTTTCTTTATGAATATCAGCAAGAGTTTTATTATCAGGGTTGCCACTTTCTATTACTTCATGTGCAGTTTCTTTTATGCCAGGTGGAAACTTTGCTTTATCTTGCGTTTCAAGCCTTTCAAGATTTGCTACACTTTGTTTTAAATCAAGGCTACTACCACCCATAAAACTTAAATAATGAGCAGAAGTAGGCATTGGGTATGTCTTGTTTTGTTGTAATAAATTATTATTGCGACTTATTGAATTATTTTGTTTTATATAATTACTTGTGTTGTTAATCGGACTAATTCGCATAATTTTTCCCTATTTGCGTGACAAAATATACAAAACACGTAAAAAAAATAAATTGCTAGTTTAAAATCTTTTTCATACATTCATATGCAACATTTACCACATAATCCATATCATCTTTTTGAATAATTAAAGGCGGATTAAAGTAAATAACATCACCTAGTGGCCTTAGAATAACGCCTTTTTTTAGGGCTTCTTTATAAATTTGATAGCCTATTCTTAACTTTGAATCAAAGGGTTTTTTTGTAGTCTTATCTTCAACAAGCTCAATAGCGTTAATTAAACCAATTGAGCGGATATCGCCAACATTTTTGTGTGTTGAAAATTTTTCTTTTATTAAATTATTAAAGTAAATTGCATTTTTTTGAGCATTTTCAATTATATTTTCATCATTTAAAATTTTAAGGACTTCACAAGCAGCAGCGCATGCTAAAGGATTTCCACTGTAAGTATGTGAGTGCATAAAAGCCTTACCCTCGTTATATGGAGCATAAAAAGCGTCGAATATTTTTTTTGTTGTAACAGCAAGTGCCATAGGCATATAACCACCAGTCAAACCCTTTGAAAGACACATTATGTCAGGGGAAATGCCAGCATGATCGCAAGCAAACATTTTACCTGTTCTCCCATAACCTGTAGCAATTTCATCAGCTATTAAATGAACATTGTACTCATCGCACAATTTGCGCAATTCGCTCAAATACTTTGGAGAATAAATTTTCATACCTGCAGCTGCTTGCACAAGAGGCTCAATAACTATTGCAGCAGTTTTATCGCCCCATTTTTTAAAACTTTCTTTAGCAGATTCAATACATTGCGCTTGGCAATTTTTGCAATTTAAACCATATGGACATCTGTAGCAATCAGGGCCTTGAATTCTAATAATATCCAGCAAAACAGGTTTATAAATTTCTGAATACAAGTCAACACCACCAATAGAGAGTGCCCCTATTGTTTCACCATGGTAAGCGTCAGATAATGCCATAAATCTGGTTTTTTGAGGATTACCCGTTTGATAGTGGTACTGAAAACTCATTTTCATTGCAGCCTCAATTGCAGATGAACCATTGTCAGTAAAACAAAATTTTTCAAGCCCTTTTGGCAAAACTTTGACCAATCTTTCACAAAGTTCAATTGCTTTTGGGTGGGAAAAATTCGCAAAAATAACATGCTCTAAGGTATCCAACTGATTTTTAACGGCATTTGAAATTCTTTTGTTGCAATGTCCTAAAAGATTGCACCACCAAGAACTCACAACATCAATATATTTTTTACCATCTATAGAGTAAAGGTTAACGCCCTCGCCGCTTTTTATAATAATTGGCCTTAATTCTTCATAATCCTGCATTTGTGAGCATGGGTGCCAAACATATTTTAAATCTTTTTCAACAAGTTCTTCATTTAATGTGTGCATAATTTTTCTCCTTAAGATACAATTATTATATAACTTCAAAAAATAAAGGTGTGAAAAGGAAATAAAATGAATACAAATTCGCAAGCTAAAATCTTGAACATACAGTTTTGTCCTAAAATTGGCGATAAGATGTATAACTGTAACAGAATCGGAGAAATGATTTGCGATAACTTTAAAGACGGTTTAGACCTTGTCATTTTGCCGGAATTTTTCTCTACAGGGATTGATGACAGGAGTTTTATAGGACAACCTGAGGAAGAAAACACATCTGCCGTTTTAGCTTATTTTTCACAGCTTGCACGCCAATTTAGCACTAATATAATTTGCGGAACGGTTATTGAAAAGGCAAAAGATGGAAAGCTATACAACACATCATATGCCCTTGATAGAAAAGGCTCAATAGTTGCTAAATACAGAAAAATTCACCTTTATAATTACTTTGGCGGTAACGAAGGCAAAAACATTTGCCCGGGGGACACCCCAGTTGTTGTGAATTTTGATTTTGCACGTGTTGGCATGAGTGTTTGTTTTGACATAAGATACCCGCTTTTATACAAGAAATTAATCAAAATGGGCGCAGAAATCATTGTTTCACCATCTGCCTGGTGCACTCTAAGCAGCACAGGGGAGGATGATATTGCCGATTTTATAAATTGCTGGAGAGCGTTTAATGTTACAAGAGCAGCAGAAAATCTTGTTTATTTTGTTACATCAAATTTAATAGGCACAAGTAACCCGTTTTTATACTCAATTGGAAACTCCATGATAACAAACCCATTGGGGAAAATCCTTGCAAACGGACAAAATACGGAAAACGCAATTTTTGAAAATCTAAATATGACGCTTGTCAGAAAACTTAAAAAAGAATATCCGATTTATAATTTGGATTGATTTTTATTGTGAATTAAAGAAGAAATAAACGCCGCAACGATAAAGCCAAGCCCCAAAAGCCCTGTAATAACTTCAGGTACTTCGCGTATTGCACTATATAACATAATAAAGCTTAATGCACCAATTGCCCAATGCGCGCCCTGCTCAAGGTAAATATATTGGTTTAGTGTCTTTTTCTCTACAAGCATAATAGTAAGGGAACGCACAAACATTGCACCAATAGACAAACCAATTGTAATAATCAAAATATCTTTACTAAGAGCAAATGCACCCAAAACACCATCGAGCGAGAAAGATGCGTCAATTAATTCTAAATACAAAAAACCCGCAAAACAGCTGCTTTTAAGACCGGTATTTGTTACTTTTACAGTACAATGAGTGTTTTCACTTCTTGCTTCAAGCATATGGGTAAATCCATCGATTAAAAGGTAAATTATTACACCCCAAAGCCCTGCAATTACAACTTCCAGCCTGATATCTTGAGGCAAATAATTCTGCATAACATATAGAGCAATTAAAGTTAATACAACTTGTATGCCCTTAAAATCACCAAAAGAAACAAGCTTTTCTTCAATAAATTTAATCCAGTGTACATCTTTTTTCTTATTAAAGAAATAAGAGAAAAAGAGCATCATAAGGAATGTGCCGCCAAAAGTAATTATTGGAGGATGGGAAATATGCAAATAATGTGCATATTTATCAGCATTTGTTAAAGCCATATTCGCAACTTCAACAAGTCCAATGTTTGCAAAAATAGAAACCACTAATATTGGGAATAAAAAACGCATACCAAAAACGGCAATAATTATGCCCCAAGTAAGGAACCTGTGCTGCCACTTTGGCGACATTTTTTCTAACCTTGCAGCATTAACAACTGCATTGTCAAAAGATAAACTAACTTCTAATACACCCAAAACAAGTGCTATAAAGACACAGGATAAGCCGCTGTTAAGATGAACATGCTCACCCCAAAAATAAGCAAGCACAAGACCTACCGCTGTAACAATATAAGACCCTAAAAAATACTTTAACATAACCGTAAAAATTTCTAAAAAATGGGCCCGGAGGGATTCGAACCCACGACCAAGGGATTATGAGTCCCCTGCGCTACCGCTGCGCCACAGGCCCGTGACGACTTTTAGTATTTAATTATCAATCGGGCTTGCGGTAGCTGCGCTACCTTCCCTCTCGAAAAACGTGACATTTAGTCACCTTTTTCTCGGCAGAGTGCCACAGGCCCGTGACGACTTTAATTATTTAATTATCAATCGGGCTTGCAGTAGCTGCGCTACCTTCCCTCTCGAAAAACGTGACATATAAATTAAACCATTAATAAATAAAACGGTCAAGAGCAATTCAACTAATCTGTAATATATCCTGCTATAGCAGATTTTGCAGCAACATAAGGGGAAGCAAGGTAAATAAATCCCTTAGTATTGCCCATTCTGCCTTGGAAATTTCTGTTTTGAGTTGCAAGGCAAACCTCACCATCACCTAAAATACCGCCATGTACGCCCACACAAGGCCCACAGCCAGCAGGTAAAAATGTTGCACCGGCCTCTACAAAAGTTTCAATTAACCTTTCTTTTACAGCTTGCAAGTATATCTTTGGTGAGGCTGGAACAATTATCATGCGCACATCGGGGTGTTTCTTTTTGCCCTTTAGGACTTTTGCAACCACGCGCAAATCTTCGATTCTGCCATTTGTACAAGTACCTACAAAAACTTGATTTACCTTAATATTGTTTAACTCTTTTGCAAATTTAACGTTATCAACCGTATGCGGACATGATACGCATGGTTCAATTTCAGACGCATCAATCTCAACTATTCTTTCGTATTTTGCATCGTCATCCATTTTTATCTCTACAAACTTATCTTCGCGACCGTTTTCTTTTAAATACTCGTAAGTCTTTTCATCTGTTTCAAACAAACCCGCCTTAGCACCGGCTTCAACCGCCATATTTGCAAGTGTAAAACGCTCAGCCATAGACATATTTTTAATTGTTTCGCCACAAAATTCTAATGCTCTATAAGTTGCACCATCTGCGCCAATTTTGCCTATTAAATAAAGCATTAAATCTTTTGAGCATACATTTTCCCTGAATTTACCGTTGACGACAACTTTAAAAGAAGATGGAACTTTTAACCACGTTTTACCAAGTGCAAAAGCAACTGCAATATCTGTTGAGCCCATCCCTGTAGCAAAAGCACCCAATGCACCTGAAGTGCAGGTATGTGAATCAGCACCAACTAATATTTCATAAGGATTTACAAAACTTTCTACAAGCCTTTGGTGGCAAACACCTTCACCAATATCCGACAGCACAGCGCCATATTCCTTTGCAAACTCGCGAATTACAAGGTGGGAATTTGAAAGCTCTTTTCTCGGGCTGGGTGCAGCATGGTCAATAAATAAAATTGTACGCTTAGGATTTGCAAGTTTATCCTTGCCCAACTTTTTAAACTCCTGTATTGTTAAAGGCCCAGTCCCGTCTTGAACTGCAGCAACGTCAACACGCGCAATTACCAATTCTCCCGGTTGGACTGTTTTATCACAGTGTTTTGAAATAATTTTTTGAGCCAATGTTAATCCGGACATAACTTCATCTCCATAAACTATAAAATAATTATATAGTTAAATAAAATTTTTGTAAATTTTTGCCTAAAAAGGCGAAAAATGCTAGAATAATTCAGTTATACGGTTGATACAAGATTTTAAACTTTTAGAGATAATAAAAGAAAATTGGAGAAAATAGAATAATGGATTTTGCAGCAGTATTAGGAACATTCATGGGTTTTGCCTTTATATTAACCGGCATGATTATGGAAGGCGGTAACATAGGGCAAATCTTACAAATAACAGCGGCTTTTATCGTAATAGGCGGCACTTCAGGCGCAGTATTTTTAAGCTTCCCCATAGCAGACTTTAAAATAGCTTTTTCATTGTTAAAAACTGTATATTTTAATGAAGTTCCAAACATGGACAAATTAATAGCGGAAATCGTTGACTACAGCCAAAAAGCAAGAAAAGAAGGGGTCATCATACTTGAAAAAGAAGCAAAAAAAGCCTCTGACCCGCTTTTGAGTTTGGGACTTGAAGCGGTTGCTGACGGTGCCGACCCTTCACTTGTTAGAGAAATGATGGAAAATCAACTTGCAAGACTTGAGGATAAAGTGCAAACAGGTGCGAAGGTTTACGAGTCAGCAGGCGGTTATGCGCCAACACTTGGTATCATCGGTGCTGTTATGGGTCTTATTCAGGTTATGCAGAACTTATCAGACCCGTCTAAACTGGGTGCAGGTATCGCAGTTGCCTTTGTTGCAACAATTTATGGTTTGTTCCTTGCAAACTTAGTTACAATCCCTTTTTCAACCAGAATAAAACAAAAATATCAAAAGATTTTTGTTGCAAAAGAAATTATTATATCAGGCGTCTTATCAATACAAGCAGGTGAAAGCCCTGCGCTTATTGAACGCAAGCTTGAAACTTATCTTATGGACAAGAAAAAATCAGAAAAAAAAGAGGCTAAAGCTGAATAATGGCTAAAAGAAAAAAACATGAAGACCATGAAAATCTAGAGCGTTGGCTTGTTTCATATGCAGATTTTATGACATTACTTTTTGCAACATTTGTCGTATTGTATGCTCTATCACAAGTAGATATGTCTGATTTTGCAAAACTTGAAGAAGCACTTAAAAAAGCTTTTCAATCAAACGTATTTGATGGTCAAGAGAGTATTTTAGCAAGTTCTGATTCAATATTTGACGGTTATAATGGCGCAACTAACCCAATAATGCTTGAGTACTTAAGCCCAAGGTACGAACAGGACTCTTATGAAGAAATTAAAGATACTATAGATGAAATGAAACTTGACGGAGTACAAGCAGAGATTGACAATCGCGGACTAATTATAAAACTTGCAGATAATGCTTTGACTTTTAAATCAGGCTCGGCTGAAATTTCGCCGGATTCGCTTGTCCCGCTCGATACGGTTGCAAAACTCATAAAAGAACACTTTGCAATTCATATAATAAGAGTTGAGGGTCATACTGATTCAGATCCGGTAAGTAGTAGTAAATATCCCTCTAATTGGGAGTTATCAAGCGCTAGGGCTTCAAGTGTTGTAAGGCATTTTATAAATAATTATAACTTTAACCCTTCAATTTTTATAGCATCAGGTTACGCTGATACTGTTCCGATAGCCGAAGGCAACTCGCAACTTGCAAAACAAAAAAACCGACGCGTTGAAATTGTTATTTTGAAAAACAAATACAAAAACATAAATTCAAAAAATATGGACACACTTAAAAGCTTAAGTGGCAAAAAAAGCGCAACAGTATCCGAAGCTGCAAGAAAATTAACAGGGGAAGATGAAAAATTACTTGAAAACGTTATAGACTTTAAGCAAGTTTACAAAAAAGAAACAAAGAGAATTGACAGCATAGAAAACAACCCTAATGCAAATAAAATGCAGCAAAGACCGGATTTCTTGGAGTAGAAAATGGGCAAGGAACTGGAATATTTTGTTATATTTGGCGGTGGAGGGATAAGAGGAGTCAGTTATGTTGGAGCTTACAAGGCTCTTATGGAGCATAATATAAAAATTACAGGGTATGCCGGTTCATCAATTGGCTCAGTCTTTGCGACACTTTGCGCGATAGGATACGATTTTGAAGACATTAAAAAATTCTTTTGCTCAATAAGTATAGAATTCTTCAAAGACATAAACTTTAACTTTGGCAATCAGATTGCACTATCAAAAGGCGAGTTGCTTTTGGAGTGGATGAGAGATAAAATTGAAAGTCAATTTTACAAAAATGCTTACAAAAAAGGGCAAATGCCGCCTGTAAAATTTAAAGATTTAAAAGATGATTTGATTATTTATTCAACCGATATAACAAACAATAAATACCATGAATTTTCAAAAGAATGCACACCGGAGGCTGAAATTGCAATGGCAGTTAGGGCTTCAGTCAGTATGCCGGGACTTTTCAAACCGCTTGAGATAAATGGCAACATGATTGTTGACGGTGATTTGGCAAAAAGCTGGCCGCTTTGGCGGCTAAGTAAAACCTTGAGCAGCAAAAAAGAAAGGATTCTTGAATTTAGGCTTGAGGATACCAAAAATAAAAGAGAGATAAACACACCTCTTGATTATCTAAACGCTGTATACAATACTATTTCCGGCTTTGCAACAGACTATATAATAGATTTATACGGTCAAAAGGACAAATTTGACTACATAAAGATTGATACCGACAACATTTCCGTTATGGACTTTATGATATCAGATGCCAGAAAAAGCGAAATGATAAAAATGGGATATGTCGCAACTGATGAGTACTTTAAAAACATATTGCCTAAAAAGCGCGAAAAACTTTTTAAAAACTATCAACAAATTCAGCTTTTTATGATAAAGTTCAAAAACGAAATTGAAAATAATAAAATCAAAGATGCCTATATTGTACTTTGCGAGCTGTTTTCGCATCTTTGCGAGCACAAAAAATATATTGACGTTGCAATTTACAATAAATTATTAGACTTTAAAAAATTATTCGACTGCAATTTGGAAGAAAAAACTTCTTTTCTGTTATTGAAAAATTATGAAATAAAAAATAAAGAACTCGTTAAAAGAAGTGCCGATGAAATCATTAAAATTCTGACTCTTAAAACCTTGGAAATTAAAGATTAAAAATACAATCTACAAGGTCATCTTCAAAAGTTTTTAACATGCTCGCTGACTTTGTAAAACACTGGACAATAATTGCAAAAGCAACATCTTGTTCTTTTTTTGTTGTCATTAAACCTACAAGAGAACTCAAACCCTTATGAGTGCCTGTTTTAGCGTAGACATTTCCTTTTAAATAACGCAAACGCTTTTTCAGCGTCCCTTCGTCAGCACCCTCCATATATTTTTTAAGTTCATATTTATTGCTTAAATATAAAAGTGCCTGCGCCAGCCATTTACTGCTTGCGGCATTATATCTTGAAACACCGCTGCCATCAACGATTTTTATATATTTCATATCAAGATTTGCTTTTGTGTAAAAATCATTGAACATCAAAATGCCATTTTTTGTTGTACCAAGACTACTGCCAGTAATTTGCGGCTTTATTCCATGGTTTTTTGCATAGACATTGCCTGCAACCCTAAATAAAACTTCTGAAGAAAAATTATCAGAATATTTTAAAATTGGCACAGAAACATCCTCAATAGTATGATTTACGCTTGCAACTTTTTTGGCATTGACTGGAGTTACTTTGAAATAAAATTTATCGCTATATGGAATTTTATACTTGCCAAAGGCATCTTCTAATCGTGCTATAAATAAAGTTTTAGGGTTACTAACAGGAATATATAAATTATAATCATCTGCTATTTTGCCGCTCATGGTAATTAAATTTTGCATATCTGTATAATTTTTTGCAATCTTAATATCATTGACATCAGAAATTTCCAGCTGATTAATAAATGAAAACTTGTATTTATCGTCTTGCACAATTGTCATAGATTCACGATACGGCGCGAGAACTATTCTGATTTTAACTTTGTTGCCATCAATAATATAAGGGCTAATTGGCGCAATTGTAGGCCAAAAATCATCTACACACCACCCGTCAGGATATGGTGTTCTACTAATTATGCTATCATCAATGTAGATATATTTTACATTTTTAAAATCAACACTTTTCTTTAACTTTTGAACAAGTTCATATAAATCATCCTTTGTAAGAAGCGGATCAGCACCAAGTTTTAAATACAAGTTGCCACCAGATAAATAAAAAGCAGTCTCAAACTTATAATCTTCACCAAGAGTATCAAGTGCGCTTGCAAAAGTGTATAATTTAAGTGCAGAGGCGGTATTCATCATTTTATTTTCATTTTTTGAATACAAAACTTTTTTTGTATTTTTATCTAATACAGTAATTGAAATTGTTGAAGAACCGTCAAAATCTTGCTCAGCTATAACTTTAGAAAAATCATAAGAAAAAATAGCGGCGCGCGATGGACAGATGGCAAGAACAAAAAAGCTAAACAGAAGTAATAATTTCTTTAACATTTTACACTCCCAACGCTATATTTTAGCACATTAAACCCATAATCAAAGACTTTTCTGTTCCTAAGATTAGGATAAGTATTTCTTACATTGTCTACAACATCAGTATCGATTTGAGAATAAATATAACCGCGATTTACATCCAACTTGCAAATGCACTCACCCATTGGCTCTACAAGACAAGAGCAACCGGAATTATAAACGTCATCTTTTATTTGACCACATTGTGAAAGCGCTAAAAAGTATGACTGATTTTCAATTGCACGCGATTTTGCCATGCTAACATACTGTGCAGCCCTTGTCATAGGCCACGCCGAAAGATTAACAAGCAAATGCGGCGGCTCAGCTTGGTTTATATAACTCCTAAATAACTCAGGAAATCTTATGTCATAACAAATTGAAACACCAATTCTAAGACCTTCAATTTCAAATATAGCAGGTGTATTACCGCAACTTAAAACCCCCTCGCCATCGGGGGTGTAGAGATGAATTTTATCATAAAACCCTAAAATACTTCCGTCGCGCAAAATTACAGGCATAGAGTTTTTTAATTTGCCATTGTCATTTCTTATATAAGAGCCGCCAAAAATGTTGACGTTGTATTTTTTTGCAATTTTAACTAAAAAATCAAGTGTTTCATTATCATTATCAAATTGCTCAAAACATTGCGGATACCAGCCAACAGACCATACTTCAGGCAAGAAAATAAAATCAGGTTTAATTGTTTTATCTGCAAAAATTTCAGATAAATATTCTTCCAGATTTTTAAAGTTTTCCTTAGGTTTTGCAATCAATGACGAGATTTGTAACGCCAGTATATATTTAATCACTTACAACTCCTCAGGAGATGAAATTTTACCCAAAATTGCGCTCGCAGCGGCAACAGCAGGGGATGAAAGATAAACTTCACTCTCTGGATGGCCCATTCTGCCTACAAAATTTCTGTTAGTCGTTGAAATTGCTCTCTCGCCCTTTGCTAAAATTCCGCAGTGCCCGCCAAGACAGGGCCCGCAAGTAGGTGTTGAAACAGCACCGCCTGCTTTTATTATGCTTTCAATGTAACCTAATTTTATTGCTTCAAGATAAATTTCTTGAGTCCCCGGAAATACAATTAAACGTACATCAGGATGAACTTTTCTGCCTTCAAGAATTTCTGCTGCTACTTTTAAATCACTCAATCTACCATTGGTGCAGCTACCAATTACAGCCTGATCAATTTTTATATCTCCAATTTTTGATATAGGGCAAGTGTTTTCTGGCAAATGAGGTTTTGCTACCGTTGGCTCTATTTCTGAAACGTCATATTTTATAACTCTTTCGTAATTTGCGCCTTCGTCGCTTTTATAGAATACAGGCTCTCTTAGACTTCTGCCTTTTAAAAATTCGCGCGTTATTTCATCAGGTTCAATAATACCGTTTTTAGCACCTGCTTCAATTGCCATGTTGCAAATGGTAAATCTTCCGTCCATTGGCATATTTTTAATAGTATCTCCGCCGATTTCAAGTGTCTTGTACAAAGCACCGTCAACGCCAATGTCACCTATTAAATGCAAGATTAAATCTTTTGCACTAACCCATTTATTTAATTTGCCACTAAATTCAACTTTAATAGCAGATGGAACTTTAAACCACGTTTCACCCGATGCCATTGTGCAACCTAAATCGGTCGAGCCGACGCCTGTAGAAAAAGCACCCAATGCACCATAGGTACAAGTGTGAGAATCTGCACCAATGATTAAATCACCCGCTGTCACAATTCCTTTGTCAGGCAAAAGTGCATGCTCAATACCCATTCTGCCAACTTCAAAGTAGTTTGTTAATTTCTGCTCACGTGAAAAATCACGCACAATTTTTGCTTGCTGCGCCGATTTAATATCTTTATTCGGCACAAAATGATCAGGAACTAAAACAACTCTTGATGGGTCAAAAACTCTCTCAACCCCTATTTTTTTAAATTCAGAAATTGCAATTGGCCCTGTAATATCATTTGCAAGTGCAACATCAACCTTTGCATTAATTAACTCACCTGCTTTTACAAAATCCCTACCGCTGTGTGCAGCAAAGATTTTTTCAGTTATTGTCATTGGGTTTGGCATATTCTCTCCGTTATTTTTTCTCAGCTTGTTTTGCTTTTATATCAACTATTGCCTTGTGTGCCATTACATACATTGCGCAAGTTTTAGTCCCCGGCATATACCAGCCGCATCTTTCTTGAGCGCAAACAATTGTCTGTTCGTTACCTGCAGACATAAGGGGGCAAATAGGTATTGTTGATGCCATATTATCCTCTTTCTACTTCATGCATTTTTCTAATTCTATAGATTGCTTAATCATATTGCAATTTGTTTCATCGCAATGTTTTTCTTGGTCTTTGTAAATTCTTGTACGGTTAATAACTTCATCAAAGTCAATTTTATGTGCGTCAAAGTCAGGCCCATCAACACATGCAAATTTAACTTCACCGCCAACGGTTACACGACATGCGCCACACATGCCTGTGCCATCAACCATAATAGGGTTCATGGAAGCTTCTGTTTTAATACCTTTATCACGAGTTAAATCAGCAACTGCCTTCATCATAGGCATTGGTCCAACAGCAATTGCGTAGTTTACTTTTTCACGAGCCATAATATCGCTCATAACATTAGTTACAAAGCCTTTTGTACCCAATGAACCATCATCGGTTGTGATATATAGCTCAGTGCATGCATTTTTCATTTTATCTTGCCAGAAAATTAAATCCTTATTTCTTGCACCCATTATCATATAAACCTTGTTGCCAGCATCTTTAAATGCTTTTGCAATTAAATAACAAGGTGCAGCACCATAACCACCTGCAAGACAAACAACTGTACCGTATTTTTCTATATGAGTTGGAACTCCCAAAGGCCCTACTATATCTTCTATTTCATCTCCAACTTCAAGTTTTGAAAGTTTTTTTGTAGTGTAGCCCACAGCCATATAAACAATTGTAAGTTCTTCTGTTTCTCTGTTGTAGTCAGCAATTGTCAAAGGAATTCTTTCTGAATTTTTATCCGTTCTTAAGATAATAAATTGACCTGCTTGAGCATTTTTAGTAATAAAAGGCGCTTTTATTCTTATTTCGTATTGATTTTGACAAAGTTCTTTTTTGTATAAAATTTTGTATCCCACTTTCAGCCTCCAATATCATACTTTCAACATAATATATAATACAACATAAATAAAAAAAGCGGAAATGTTAAAATATTTCCGCAAAAAATTTGTACTTTTTAGAAACGAATACCCGAAAGTGCAGCATCAATTACCTTATCAAACAACCCGCCAATATCAAATCCACCGTTATTTGATGATTGAGAATTTTTATTCAAAAGATTATTGAAATTCGAGTAATAAGAATTAGAAAGATTTGATAAATTTTGACCTGCGCCTGTAGTATTAAGTATGTTTGAGTTAACCTGTTGTACATAATTATTTAAATAGTCAAGATAATTGTATCTGTTTGAAAGTTCATTGTTAACCAAATCTTGTCTGTAAGTTTGCACATCTTGAGAAAAATCTGAAATAGAATCAGCGCGTTTATCCTCAATTTCAGATAAATTATCCATAAATATAGAATTATCTAAATTACCAAAACGAGATGCTATATCATTTTGCAAGTCCTCGAGCATTGGTGTGTAAATATCATTAATATCTTCAATACCTTGATTAATATAAGATTGAACTTGATTATCAAATCTTTTTTGTGTATCAGCATCAAAGACATTTAAGTTAGGCAAATTAAGCGCAAATTGCTCACCTGCATAATCGTATGCTTTTTTTTCATTTTCATCCATGTTGTAATAACTGGATGTACCCCAAGGAGTAACACTGATTTCTGCTTTATTTTTACCATTTACCATAATGCTTGATGATGGGTTATATGGTATAAAAGTATTACCTGAAGATGAACTTGTTTTTGACATGTTAATAACCTTTCTATTTTTAAAGAAAGGTCAAAAAATAAGCGACTTTTAAAGTATAGCCCATTATAACAATTAATAAAACACCCGAAATACCCAAGTAATAAAAAACGGCGGAGTAAAATCCGCCGTTAAGATGTCTTTTAAAAAAGTCTTATTCTTTTGTGTATTCTGCGTCAATAACATCATCAGAGTTATTTTGCGCATTATCATTTTGTGCACCTTGCGCTTGTTCACCTTGAGCCTGTTCGCCTTCTTTTTGAACTTGAGCATAGGCAGCTTGTGAAATAGCATACATTGTTTGCTGCAAATCTTCTGATAATTTCTTAATTTCATCATGGGATTTATTTTCATCAAGTGCTTTTTTAAGAGCTTCTTTTTGTTCTTCTAATTTTGTCTTGTCAGAATCTGAAATTTTACCTTCAAAGTCTTTTACAATTCTATCTGCTGCACCGATTAAAGATTGAGCATTGTTTTTTGTTTCAGCTTCTTCTTTTTTCTTTTTATCATCTTCAGCATTCGATTCAGCTTCTTTTACCATTCTGTCGATATCTTGTTCAGATAGGTTAGAAGAATTTGTAATTGTAATTTTTTGCTCTTTATTTGTTGCTTTATCTTTTGCTGTAACATTTACAATACCGTTAGCGTCAATATCAAAAGTTACTTCGATTTGCGGCATACCTTTCATTGCCGGCGGAATACCGTCTAAGCGGAACATACCAAGTGATTTATTATCACTTGCCATTGGTCTTTCACCTTGAAGAACGTGGATATCGACCGCTGTTTGATTATCATCAGCAGTAGAAAATACTTGAGATTTTGAAACAGGAATTGTTGTGTTACGAGGAACAAGTGGTGTCATAACGCCGCCAAGTGTTTCAATACCAAGTGTCAAAGGTGTAACATCAAGAAGTACAATGTCTTTAACTTCACCGGCCAATACACCTGCTTGAACAGCTGCACCAATCGCAACAACTTCATCAGGGTTAACAGATTGGTTAGGTTCTTTACCTGTATATTCTTTAACTAAAGCTTGAACTGCAGGGATACGAGTTGAACCGCCAACAAGTACAACCTCATTTATTTCGCTTTTTGAAATTCCTGCGTCTTTAATTGCTTGCTCAACAGGTTTTTTACATCTTTCAAGCAAATCATGACTTAAGTCTTCAAATTTAGCTCTTGTTAATTGCAAGTCTAAGTGTTTAGGGCCGTTAGCATCAGCTGTGATAAACGGCAAGTTTATATTTGTTTCAACAACTGAAGACAATTCGCATTTTGCTTTTTCAGCTGCTTCTTTAAGTCTTTGCATTGCTTGTTTATCGCCTCTTAAGTCAATGCCTTCTTGTTTTTTAAATTCATCGCATAACCAGTCGATGATTTTTTGGTCAAAGTCATCACCACCCAAGTGAGTATCACCTGAAGTAGATAAAACTTCATGAACGCCGTCGCCGATTTCAAGAATTGAAACATCGAACGTACCACCGCCAAGGTCAAATACTAAAACTCTTTCAGTTTTATCTTTTTCAAGACCGTAAGCAAGTGCTGCTGCTGTCGGTTCGTTAACAATTCTCAAAACATCTAAGCCTGCTATTTTACCGGCATCTTTTGTTGCTTGACGTTGAGCGTCGTTAAAATAAGCAGGAACAGTAATAACTGCAGAGGTTACTTTTTCACCCAGATAATTTGAAGCGTCATCAGCTAATTTTCTTAGAATCATCGCTGAAATTTCTTGAGGTGTGTAGTCTTTTCCGTCAATATTTTTCTTGTAATCTTCGCCCATATGACGTTTAATTGAAATAATCGTTTTATCAGGGTTTAGAATAGCCTGACGTTTTGCAAGCTGACCTACCAATCTTTCGCCTGTTTTTGAAAAACCAACTATTGAAGGGGTAGTTCTGGAACCTTCAGCATTGGCAATAACTGTCGGTTTACCACCTTCCATAACAGCTACAACAGAGTTTGTTGTACCCAAGTCAATACCAATTGTTTTTGCCATGATATATAATCTCCTATCTATCAATTTCTTTACTTTAAATTTATCACTATATTTACATGCGCCTTAAAAAATAAACAAAAAATTAATAATTTAAATGTAAATTTTTAGAGCAAGTAAAATAAGTATTAAGCCCGAGAGAATTTCAAGGACTTTAGAATTAATTTTTCTAAAGAAATTGCTCATATGAAATGAGAAAAGAGAGTTTAAAAAAGTGACAACTCCAATTAACAAAGAACTTTTAAAAATATTACCGTTTAAAAGACAAATGTTTGCACCGGCGCAAAGTGCATCAATACTCGTTGCAATTGCAACTGCAAAAAGACAGACGTAAGTCAGACATTTTGGTTTATCATCTTTTTTATTTTTTATCGCATCTATAATAAATTTTAAACCCAATATAAAAAATATAATTGCCGCGATTGCATTTGCTGCCGTATAAATGTAACTATAAACAACCTTTGCAACAGCCCAACCGAAATATGGCATAATAAACTGAAACACTGCCGTAAAAAACGCAAGTAAAAGAGAATTTTTCAATCTATCCTTTGAAAAGGCCAGACCGTAACCAAAAGAAACAATTGCAGCATCAATCGATAAAGCATAGCCTAATAATAAAATCTCAATGTAATTCATAGAAAAATTATAATATAAATAAAATTAATACTCTCTTATATTACAAATTGCATCAGGATTAAATACAACCATGCAACTGTGATAACCTCTTGATGAGCAATATGCTGCGTCAATATTTAAGTCATTAACCATAAGATCCCTAAAATAATAATCAAAAATTTTATAAGGAATTTCCATTTTGACCATTGCGATGTAATAAGGAATATTGGGCCCAAAATCTTTACTTGTGACTTCCAAGTCAAGCAATTCTCTTAATTTTTGCGCGCCCTTGTTGCTGATTTTATCATAATAATCTGTATTAAACTTTATAAAACAACCTTTTTTACCATTTTTTCTTACTGTATGAAAAATATCCGCCAACAGTTTTGCAGACGAGTAATCTTATGCACAACCTTCGCTAAATGCAAAATACATCCCCGGGCCAAATACAGACCTGGAACATTTTTCAACATCAGGACCATTTTTAATAATATTTTGAATTGCCTCCCTAGACGTTGCATGAAACAAACTAAGTCCATCATCATCCTTTGCTCGCATATCATCTATGGCATATAATTTTACAGCGTCCTTAATAGAACAAATTACAGGCTTGCCATCCGGCCCCTCAAACTCAAATAAAGAATTATCAAGTATTTTCTTGATTTCAGGATCAATAACTCTTATAGGATTATTTCTTTTGTCTAAAATTAGCTCACCATTCTCGTCTGTTTTAAATGCAGTATGCCTTGAGAGCAAATCATCAGAATATTGTTTCTGCATTTCCCAATCTGAAACAAAATTATAGTCAAAAGCATCAGCACGAAAAGTCAACTTGTCCTGCTTTATAGTAGCATTTTGCTTACGTTTAATATTATTATTAGAGTTTATCAAATTAAGATTATTTATTTTCATATCACCCACAACTATCTAATTATACAAAAAAAATAAAAAAAATAATTTGCTATTTTAAAATAATAATGTTTTAATTATCAAAAGCAGAGGTAGCAAGAGCATGTACAAAATTAGCGCACTTTTATTTTCAGCAATATTTATTTCATTTTTAGGCATGCTTTTTATTTTATTGCTTTATAAGCATGCCAAACTGGTATCAAAACATAATGAATTAACAAAATATCTTAAATCACTTTTAAATACCCTTTCCTCGGCAAGATGGGGAAATTTACAAATAAAGGCTCGTAAAGGCCCGTCAGTACTGAGTGAAGAAATTTCAAAAAACCTAAACAGTCTTTTGGAAAGCATTTTAGACAGAGATAAAATGATTCAAGAGTATGTCGAAAAAGAAAAAGAAAACAACAATATAAAAGAAGATTTTATTGCAATGTTAACCCATGACCTAAAAGTGCCGATAATAGCTCAGGATAACACTTTAGACCTACTGCTGGATAATAAATTCGGACAATTAACTAATGAACAAAAAGATGCAATAAAAAATATAAAAATTTCAAATTCCGACCTAAGGCATCTTGTCGAATCATTACTTGATTCACACAAATTCGAGAAAAAAGGGTTTGTACCAAAAATACAAGAAGACGTTAGTTTAAGAGAATTTATAGATGATATTATTGCGCAGGCAAACTCTATTGCCTCATTACACAATAAAATTATAAGGTTATACGACCATTCTGAACCAAATTACAAAATAAATACAGATATTTTTCTTCTAAGACGAGTTATACAAAATTTAATTTTAAATGCCGTTTCTTATGGGATTAATTCCGATTACATAGATATAACCCTCGAAAATAACGACGATGAGTACATTATAAGGGTGCGTGACTATGGACTTGGCATTTCAAAAGAAAATTTAGACAAAATATTTAACAAATACTATAGCGCTGCTGAACTTTATTCAAAAGCCAGCATGGGACTTGGATTGTATCTTTCAAATAAAATCATAAACACACTAAATGGCTCCATTAGAGTTGCAAGCGAAGAAAATAAAGGAGCCGAGTTTAGCATAATAATGAAAAAATAATTAATTATTTAACTTTTACCTTTGGTACAACAGACATACCAGGAACTATGTTATAAACTTCTTTGTCAATTGGCTCATCGAAAACTATTTTTACAGGAATTCTTTGAACAATTTTTACAAATGAACCAACAGCATTTTCAGGTGGAAACATGCTTGACTTAGCGCCTGAACTTCTTTGAATTGAGTCAATTTTACCCTTAAATTTTTTATTAGGATAAGTATCAACTTTAATTTCTACAATTTGACCTGCCCTCATATGGCGCAGTTGATTTTCTTTAAAGTTAGCAACTACCCAAACATCATCTGGTACTATTGTAAACAAAGGCGAACCAACATTAACATACATACCTTCCTCAACTTTTCTGCTTGAAACCGTACCATCTTGAGGTGCATATATTTTAGTATAAGAAAGATTTAATTTTGCCTGATCTCTTTCTGCTTTTAGTTCTTTAATTTCTGCATCAGCAACTTTTGTATTTTTACCATTTGACATAACAGCTTGCTCAGCAGACATTTGCCTTGCTAAGGCATTGTCATATCTTGTCTGTGCGGCATCGAGCATTTGTTTTGAAACAGCACCGCCTTTATATAGGTTTGTATATCTGTCTAAATCAGCCTTGGCTGCAGTAATTTCAGAGTTAGCAGCCTTTCTTGCAACCACAGCATTTTTTTGCTCAAAAAGCACCCTTTCGTATTTTGCCTGTGCTTTCTCAAGTTTAATTTCGTAATCCACAGGGTCAATTACTGCAACTAAGTCGCCTTTTTTAACTCTTTGGTTATCATCAATATGAACTTCAATAATTTGACCTGATACCCTTGGGGCAACTTGCACCGTTGTTGTTTCAATATACGCATCATCAGTCGACTGATATTTCATTGAATTATGAACAAAAAATCCAACAAAAATAGCAGCAATAACGCCAAGCGTTACAACTATTTTTTTGTTTAATGGTTTTTTAGTTTTAACTTCATTTTCAATATTTAATTCTTCAGACATTTTAACCTCTATATTTGTAATTCAACTATTTTTGATATTGCATCACGTATTTTTTTTAATGAAGCTTTTAAAATTAAAAGGTCTTCTTCATTAAATAACTTACACATTTGTTCATGATAAGGTTGAAATCTTAAAGTCAATTTTTCTAACATATCCAACCCCATTTTTGTTATATTTACTTTTCTTACCAGTCTGTTATTCTTTGTGTCATTATAACGAATAATAAAATTTTTTTTCTCGAGTGAATCAAGTATTCTACCTGTATTTGCCCTGTCCTTTAAAATAAGTCTGGCTAAATCTCTTTGACAAAGACCATTATTACAAGAAATAGTATCTAAAACAATAAATTCTTCAGGCGAAATTTCGGAACAAATTTTATCGAAAAGTTGCACCAAAAGTGTTTTACAATATTTCGATGTCAGCTCCATATCGTAAGATGGAGTATCAATGTAGTGCATAAATTTTTTATCAAATGTTTCTGTCAGCATAAAATTCTACTATGTTGTAAAAAATACATGTTGCAAATGCAACAATCTTATGCTAGCATACTGTTATAAAAAATGCAACAATTAAAAAGGAAATAAAGTGAAAAGATTAACAGCATTAACACTTATTATAGCATTGCAAATAGGGTTATTCCCTCCTTCTTTTGCATTAGATGAGAATTCTAACGACAAAACCATTGTAAGCGCACAAAAAACCAAAAAAGAAGGTCGCTTTTTTAATAAAAAAACCAAAGAGCCGGATTTTAAAATAAAAGCCGAATATATAAACACAGACTGGTGGAGCGATTTTCAAGACCCATATTTAAATGATTACATTGCGCTTGCACTCAAGAAAAACCATGACATGAAAATTGCCACCATTAGTACAGAAGAATACTATCAAAATTATAAAATACAATTTAGCAATGAGCTTCCACAAATTGCAGGGGGATTTTTCCCAGCAGTAGTTAAACCCATGCAAACATCAGATGTAGGCGGTGCTTTTGCACTTCCTGGGATTGTAAGCTATGAAGCTGATATATTTTTAAAAAACAGAGATAAAACAAAATCTGTTCAAAAACAATATCAAGCATCATTTGACGATGAGAGAGCCATATATATAACAATTGCAGCAGCTGTCGGCACGACATATTTTAATGTTATAAGGCTAGATGAAGCAATAACGTTGCAGGAAGAAATTAATGAGCAAAGACAAGAAATTTATAACTTAATGCTCTTAAGCAACAAAGAAGGGCTTGTAAGCACATCAGATACAATTAAGGCAAATAAAGCCCTTATTGCAGGTCAATGTGACCTTATTGAGCTGAATAAGTCAAGAGAAAAGGCACTAAATCAGCTTGCAGTGTTAATTGGCGAAAGTCCAAATAATATTGCAAATCTTAAAAGGTCGTCATTGAATGAACTTTTAGTATTAAATAAAATCCCAAAAGAAATTTCATCAGAAATTATTGAAAACAGACCTGATTACTTAAAGGCAGCTAAAATGGTTGAAAAAGCAGGAATAGACATCAGAGTTGCAAAAAAAGAATTTCTACCCACCATAAGCTTAAGCGGTCTTGCATTTTTTAACAGCACACAATTTGGCAGCATTTTTACTACAAAAAATATGCTTTGGGCGCTCGGCGCGGGTGCGCTATTGCCTATTTTTACTGGTGGCAAAAGAATTGCAAATTTAAGACTTAAAAAAGCTCAATATGAAAGGGTAATGCAAACATACCTAAAAACAAATCTGCAAGCTATTCAAGAAGTAAATGACGCTATGGTTAGCGCACGCTTGAATTGGGACAAGCTTGAACAAACGCTAAAACAACAAGATTTAGAAGAAAAAGAATACAATTATAATGAAATGAAGTTTCAAGAGGGAGCAATTTCAAGACTTGATTTAATACAATACAAAGAAAACTTGCTTGGTATAAACCAGCTGGTAGCACAAGAAAAAGTTGACTATCTTGTAGACTACATAGGGTTATACAAGGCATGTGGAGCAAAAATTTAATTCATTCAATTCCTTTTCAATCCAAAGTCCGCAAGCGCAACAAAAGTTGCGTGCGTGAAAGAGAGTCTGCACAAGAACCCCGCAGGCTCTTTCTTTTACCAGAATGAGGGGACATTTACGATCATGAGAGTAAAGCAAGGCTTTGCATTTGTTCAAATCCTGTCAATAAAAAATCCTCCTTGTGTGGAGGAAATAAATGGTCGG
>CALUYB010000002.1 GCA_944324905.1 Candidatus Gastranaerophilales bacterium | reverse complement strand
TTGATTGAGAAAAAGCCTCTTGGTCTGTTATTTTTCTTATAAAATCACTTCCTCTGGCAGCTTCTTCAACCATCTTAAGTGTAGGGCTAATAGTAGGAGAAATTAATAATTTACAAACATCTGACGTTATAGCAAGTGCTTCATCATGAGTCTTACCATTTGAAATTACAGTATCATATAAATCATTGAGATATTTTTCTATATCTTTTTGAGTTTTAGCCATTTGCATCACCTCCAAATTTGTGGCGAGTTAGTTCGCCAGTGAAGGAATGGTGGAGAAGGGATTGGAACATGGTTTTGGCATTTTCTAGTTCAACTTGTTGGGCTTTTATATATGCCTCTATCTCTTGTGCTTTTGCTGCAAACACTTTTTGTTGTGGTTCTGAGGCTAGTCTAATTTTATTTCTCAAGTAGTCATTTCTATTAATACCTGGAATAACTGCATCTTTAAGCATATTTTCAACATTCAATTCCTGTAAAGCGTAAAATAAATAAGTCCAATCAATATTAATTTTTTGTTTTATATAAAAACAAGTATCAATTGGATAACAAGATTTCTGTGTTAAATTTAACTTTCCACAAGATCCTTTTCTACCAACTATGATTGTTTGTCCCTCTACTATGTAAGAATCGTGATAGCCAACAATCCCATTAGAACCATAAACCGGATATTCTCCATCATTATTTCTATCCTCAGCCTTTAAAGCTTTTCCGTACTCTAATGAAATTAGTGTGTTTAAAGTTGTATCGTGTTCTAAGTCCCCGAACATTTCTTGGAAGAGAGCTGGGATGAGGTCTTGGGCACTTTCGATACAGGCAGTGCGTAAACGAATTATTTCACTCGCTGCATCTAATACATCTACTATCTCTTGTTGTTCGTTTAAGTTTTGTGGAACTGGTATATTTTGATTTAAAAATTGGTTAAATTTAAGATTTCTCAAATTTGTAGAATTTGATTGATAAGATTCAATGATTTTTGTTTCATACAAAAATTTAAAATAATAATTAATAAATTTTGGATTTATTTCATTATTAAATCTTAATAATCTAAAAAAGTTTGAACACGTAACTGGGTACTCAAATTTTTGAATATCATCACCAGAAATAATTATGGTTCTTCCTACGGGTTGTTCAGGACTCCCACCTGAAACCTCTATAATCAGATCATTTTCTTTTAGTTGTCTTTTTTCAAGACTACTATTTTTTAAATATCTTAGTTGAGCTTTTTCTCCATGATTATTTTCCCAATTAGTAATATCAGTAGCTCTTAGAACCTTTGTTGCTGTATAATTTGAAGCAATTTGCTCTTGTTCCCCCCAATCTCCACCTATATAGAAGTCAAGAAGATTTTCTAACTTAATTAAATTCCACCTTTCTATAATCTTACTAGCCATTTAACTTTCCTCCCAGTTTTTCTTTTAGGGATTCAAGAAGTTCGATTGACTTTCTTTCAGAGTCCAAAAGAATTTGAACATACTCTAGCGGTGTGTGCTCAAAAGTTGGCGGAGTATATTCTATTTTTTTGTATCTTGAGGGGAGCAGATTGTATTCATTTTCTCGCAAATCTTCTATCGGAACATTAAATGATTTCTTGGATTCTTCTCTGGTAGGGAATTTGGCAAGAATATCAGGAATATCACTTTCTTCAATTTCATTACGTTTATCATCCAGCGTGAAACCGTCATTTTCCATTTCGTAGAACCATGTTGATTTAGTTGGTTCACCTTTGGTAAAGATAAGAACTGCGGTTGCGACACCAGCGTATGGCTTGAAAACTCCTGATGGCATAGAAATTACTGCATCAAGTCTATTTTGCTCAATGAGTTTTTCTCTCAATGTTTTATGAGCTTTTGAATCAGTAGATAAAACGCCTGTTGGAATAATTACGGCAGCTCTACCCCCAATATCAAGCATTCGCATAAATTTTGCCATAAAAAGAAGTTCTGTCTTTTTAGTTTTTACGATTGACGTTAATTTATCTGATACATCATTTTCATCTAAATTACCTGTGAAAGGTGGGTTCGCAAGCACCATTGTATATTTATCTTTTTCATCAGCGTCTTTTGATAAAGAATCTTGCAGTTTTATATTTTTAGGTTTTATGTTATGCAAAATCATATTCATAAGACCAATTTTATACATTGTCGGGTCAAATTCTCTACCGAAAAAGACCTTATCATCAATATTTTTTCTATCTTCATCACTCAGCATGTCTCCAAAGATAGGAGAAGTTTTTCTAAAATAATCAGATGTACCCTGTTCTAAAATATATCTGTAAGCACCGCATAAAAAGCCACCTGTACCACATGCAGGGTCGCAAATTTTATCTTGTGGGGTCGGTTGCATTAGTTTTACCATCATTTCGATAATATGGCGAGGTGTTCTGAACTGACCGTTTTGTCCTGCTATTGCAAGTTTATTCAGCATATATTCATAAATATCGCCTTTTCTGTCGTTCCCGTCAGAAAAATCCATTTTATCAAGGGTTTGAATAGCAATATCTAGTAATGACGGTTTTGTAATTAAACAAACAGAATCTTTTAGCGCAGGGTTGATTTCGCCTAAGAGTGGAAAAACTTTCTCCCTGTATATTTTTAACATCGCATCAGGTGCACTTCTTTTTAATTCTGACCATTTTAAATTTTCTCTACCTTCAAAAAAGGATTTTCTTGTTTTGCCAAAATGTTTTGCTTTTTTGTCTTTCAAATCCTCTTGAGATTCAAACATCTTAAAAAATATCAGGTAGGTCATTTGTTCTACTACTGATATTGGGTTACTTATACCTGAGGACCAAAATTTGTCCCATAATTCGTCAATAATTGCTTTAAATTCTTTATCTGTCATAAATTAACCAACTTTTTGTTTTATTACGTAGCCATCAAGAGCATTCATTAATTCTTGGAGCTCTTCATCATTGAAAATATCATATCCAAGTTGAGTAAAAGGCGCCTCATATAATGAACCCAATTTAAAATATTTATTGGCTTTCAGTTGGTTTTCAATTAGTTTTAGGCATTGTAATTGTACAGATGTCAGCGTTGTATGGTTTTCAATAAAATTCTTTATTCTTGATTTAACTTCATTCTCATCAACTCCAACAATTGAGCGGATTAATAAATCAATATCTTGAGCTTTATCCGGATACAGCTTTTCCAGTTGCTTCAAGGTAAAATGCGGGTTTTGTTCAAGAACAATTGAAACAAGCGATTGAATATCTTGTTCTGTTGTTTTTTGTCCTCTTTTGATTTTTTGAAGAACAATATTTTCACTCGCTATTTTATTTAAGAATTGTTCTATATTATACCTAAAGCCTTCACCAAATACATAGAAAAGATTCAAATCAAGCTCTTTATCTATTGTTATATCATCAGAAACATCAATTTCTATAATATCATTATAAATTATATCTCTTTGACTATATTGCATAATCGGCGCAAGTTCATCTTTAATAGTTTCCATTTCATCAAAATTAAAAGGTGTACCAAAATTTTGAGATTTAACTTTGTTTATCGTCTCAGTTTTTTCTTTGACCTTGTTAATAGTTTCTCTTAGATGGAAAACTGATTTTCTTATTTTATTTTTTACAAGTTCTATTTTTTTATCTTGTTGAGTGGTTTCAATTTGTCTTTGTTGAAGAATTAACCTTTCAAGCTCCAACACTTCCAGTTGAATTACATTAATTTCAAACTGCATTGCTCTATCTTGTGTAAATGAAGTTTGATGTCTTTTCATCAATGGTCTTACAATAGTATCAAGAACATGTAAAAAATCATCATCCAAGTCTTGCCAATAGTAATCTGTTTTTAAGATTTCATCAAGTTTCATTGCGTGTTCTTGAACGTCAACTGATTTTTTAGGCAGTGTTTTTATATCATTTTTCAACTGTTCAACAGTCTTATTCAGAATATGCTCATTACCTAATTCTTTTGCAGTTACTGCTAGAGAAATTCTCGACATAAAGAGTCTTTCATACAAAGATAGCTGTTCTTTTGGAACATAACCTTCCGGATTTTCTCCAAAGAATTCAAAATTAGAGTAATGATCAAAAATTACAAAACCTTCTTTATCTTTGCCAGGGCCAAGTAAGTTTTCACAAAGTCTTGTGCCTCTACCTATCATCTGCCAGAATTTAACTTTTGAATAAATAGGTTTTGCAAATACAAGATTCAAAATCTCAGGGACGTCAACACCTGTATCTAGCATAGAAACAGAAATCGCAATATTGATATTATTCTCTTGCTCTTCTCCTTTAAAATCATCAAGTAAAAGCGATGCATTAGGATCGTGTGAATCGATTAGTCTTGCATATTTCCAACCATATTCTGGGTACATTTGATTAAATAAATCTTCAAGAATTTCACCGTGTTTATGGCTTCTTGCAAAAATTATTGTTTTACCTAGTCTACCGTTAGAATCTCTTAGCCCATTATCCATAAGGTTCTTTATGATTTTTCTATTGGTATCTTTATTTGTTATTTGAGATTCAAGTTCACTACTTTCAAAATCAAATTTTTCAGGGTCTTCGACTTGCTCAGCCAGTTCCTGTTTTTGTTTTTGACTTAAGTCAGAATATTTGATACCTCTTTCAAGAAACTGAGTTTGAACTTTTTGAACTTTATAAGGCACAAGATATTTTTCCTTGATCGCATCATCAAGTTCGTAGCTGAAAGTAGGGTTCCCATCTTCAGTATCAAACATTGAGAATGTGTTTCTTGATATATAATCAACAGGTGTTGCAGTTAAGCCGATTTGAAAAGCATCAAAATATTTGAAGATTTCTCCATACACATTATAAATCGAACGGTGTGATTCATCTGCGATTATTAAATCAAAAAATCCTGGTGTATATAGTTGATAAGCCTTTTGCATTGCAGGATATGTCGCAATATAGACTTTTGAATTCATATTGCCTCTAGTTTCAGAATTCAACAGAACTCTTGATAATGAGTTTAAATGTTTGTTAAAAGCACTATCAGCTTGTTTCCTTAATTCATCTCTATCAACTAAAAATAGAATTCTTTTAACCCAATTAGCATTAACCAAGCCTTTAATAGTTGACATCGCAGTTCTGGTTTTACCAGTTCCTGTTGCCATTACAATAAGAGCTTTTCTTTGACCTACGCTAAAAGCTTCATAGGTCTTTCTGATAGCAGAAATTTGATAATCTCTGTTTGTTATTGATGTATCAATTTCAACGTTTTCTAATGGCATACGGTTTTGTCTTTGGAAAAGTCTTGTTTCAATATCGTCTTTTGAAAACATTCCATAAATGCGTCTAGGAGAATAATTAACATCATCCCAGAAATAAGTCTCAAAACCGTTTGTATAGAATATTAATGGTCTAAAACCAGTTTCCATTTCAACAGAATTTGCATAATAGAAAGCTTGTGTTTTACCTTCTTTTGGATCTCTTCTAGTCTTTTTAGCTTCTATAATTGCAATAATTTTACCTGTAGCATCACATAAAGCATAATCAATATAACCTTTACCGGAAGGTGTATTTGGCAAATTGTTTACTGCAACTTCACGTTTAACTTCTTCTGTATCATATTCTTTGATTTCTCTATTAAAGTTTTCAACTTTTTTGATACTCCAACCGGCTTCAATAAGCATTTCATCAATTATATAGTTTCTTGTTTGAGCTTCAGTTAAATCACCAAGTCTATCGGTCGTTTCTCTATTTTCGTTTTGATTATTTATAAAGTCTTCTTTAGATGAGACTGTTACTTTACTTAACTGCTCTTCTTTAACTTTTAGTTCTGCTTCAAGTTCAGCACTTCTTTTTTTAGCTTCCTCAAGCTCTTTTTCAAGTAAAAGTTTTCTACTTACAGGTCTTTCATAAGGCTTAATAAGAGAGCTATCTCCGCCACAGTTAGTTACATAATGCCAAACACACAAACCCCAAGCATATTTTAGAAGAATATGTGCATTTTCTTTGCTCCCAATATTTGCATGAGTTGCTGAATTTCCTTTTTTTCTTATAATATGAAACACATCCATATATTTAGAATCAATATAGGGTTCTAATTCTTTTAAAAGATCGATTTGTTTTTCATATGACTTCTCGTGGAAATATCTAAAATAAATATCTTTTGCGATATATTCTGCAATTAAACGTAATTTTGTAAGACAAGATGCAGCATCAGTGTCTATTAACTCCTCTGCTATAGCTCCAAGTTCAGCCAATTCAGGATATTCATTTTTTAAAAATTCAAAATTGCTCATAGAAAACATCCCTTTTTATTAGTGTAACACAAAAATCCAAAGATACATGTAAGAAAATCTAACACGTTGTAAGATAACTTGACAAAAATAAAAAAATAATTTATACTACACATTAGGAGGTTAAACATGACTAAAGCAAATATAAAACTCAAACTTATAGAAATAATTGAGCACTACTACTCTCAAACATATCCTAGTAATTCTATGCCAGATATTTCATCAAGTAAAGAGGCATTAATTGACCTACTTGCTATTGATAGTTTAATGAGTGTTGAACTCACTATAGACATTTTAGACGGCTTCAATATTAACGATGAAAAAATTCAATCTATATTTACAGATAATGATAAGTTAAAATACCCAAATTATTTAAATATTGATCAAGTTGTTGAGAAAATTTCTACTTATCTAAATTAGGAGTCAAATATATGAAAGAAAACGAGAAACGAAAAATTATTGCAAATAGAATATCACTTGCAAGAGAACGGGCCGGATTAACTCAAAACCAGTTAGCTAAATTATTGAATATCCCAAGGCCATCGGTAGCAGAAATTGAATCTGGAAAACGAAAAGTTTCTGCAGAAGAATTGATCTCAATGTCCGACATATTTGAAGTTGATATTAATTGGCTTGCAGGTAAAGGAGAAAATAAAAGTGATGAACAAAGAGATAAAATACAGTTAGCAGCACGAAATCTATCAGGGCTTAAATCCGAAGACATAGATAAAATAGTTGATCTTTTAAATTCTTTAAAACCCAAAGGAGATAGTCATTAATGGAAAATCGTGATCAATTGGTTTTAAAAGCATTGAAAGCAGCAGAACAGCTTAGGAAAAAACTTAACATTAACTCTCTGTCCATAATAGATCCTGTTGATATTGCCTTAAAAATGGGTTGTTCAGTGAGATACGAAAACATAGAATCACTAGAGGGTATGTATGCAAAAGAACCAAGCCCAACAATAATTATAGGGTCATATCGTCCAAATGGAAGAAAAGTTTTTACTTGTGCACATGAATTAGGACATCATTATTTTAATCATGGCACAAAGATTGATCAACTAACAACTCAAAATGTTTCAGGTTTTGACTCTGATGAATTTTTAGTAGATTGTTTCGCAGGTTTTTTATTGATGCCAAAACGAATAGTAATGAATATGTTATCAAAACAAAACATCAACATCAAACATGTAACTGCCATGGAAATTTTCAAACTTTCCTCAATTTTTGGTGTAGGTTATGGAACAATCCTAAATCATTTAACATACTCGCTTAAAATGATTACAAAAGAGCAACTTCGGAATCTGAAAAAATTTACACCAAAAGATATAAAAAGACAGCTTGGTGTTGATACCTCTAACGATTTAATAATAGTTGATAATAATTGGCCGAATAAACCAGTTGATTTACAAGTTGATGATTATATCGCTTGTCCTAAAAGTTTTAAAATTGATAATCATTTTTTAGAAATATCATATGAAGCTAAATCAGCTGAATTTTCTTTTTACAAAGCAAAAAATGTGGGCTATTCAAGAATTTTGAATAATAACTGGGCGGCAAATATAAGAATATCAAGAAGAGAATATTCTGGTTTGGCAAGATATAGATTTTTAAGCGAAGAGGATTAAGTTATGATACATACTATAGAAGAAAAAGATTTACCAACTGCTTGGGCTAAAGCATTCATAAAATGCTATAATGCTCCAAGAGGAAATATTTTACCTATGATTGTTAAGTTTGATGCAACTGCTGATGAGTTCTGGGATAAAGATATTATCAAAATTTTAAATCTGAATCTCAAGCGTACTAAGAATTTTCCTATAGAAACTGTAAGAAATACCATATTCCCGGAATATTTATGGCAAACATCAAATAATGATCGTGAAACTTTATATGCAAGATATTTGAAAATATGGCCTAAGTTGAAAAAGACTCAACAAAACCGATTAGGCAGTTATTTTAAAAGATTAATTGCGTTCGGCGATGCCAAAAATCAAAAAAATCAGTTAGAAGAAATTATTAAAACATGGAATCAGGGTACTCATAGAAAATCAGCTCTTCAAGCTACAATTTTTAATCCGTATGAAGATATATCTAAAGCTCCTAGAAGGGGGTTCCCATGTTTGCAACAAGTGGTCTTTGTCCCCGAAGGATCTAATGGGCAAGAAGGTCTTACTATTGTTGGTTTTTATGCTTCCCAAGACTGTTTTAGCAAAGCTTTTGGTAATTATTGGGGGTTATATTCTCTTGGTAAATTTGTTGCTGAGGCAATGGGTATCCCGTTTAAAAGTGTTTGTTGCATTGCTAGCAATTATGTTTTAGGTAGTACAAAAAAGAATTTAAAAGAACTTTATAACGCAATTGTTAATATTATGAAAGAATAATGAAGTATTAGTAGGTTAATAAAATGAAAATAAAATATAAAGACAAATATAATATAGATTCTTGGTATCCAGTAAAAACAACTGAAGTTTTTGATGCATATTGGTATTTTGCAGCAGAAAGACAAGAAATATTTTTTAAAAAATTTTATAATGAAAAACAACCTTGGACACATGATGAAATTTTAAATACATACAAATTTACGAATGCTTATCGTGCTTCAGATCGTGTAAGCCAATATTTAATACGAAATGTTATTTATTCAAACAAATATAATGAAGAAGATTTATTGTTTAGGATATTATTATTTAAAATTTTTAATAAAATTGATACATGGGAAATATTACAAGACAAACTAGGCGAAATATTGTATAAAACGTATTCCTTTGAGACTTACGATAAAATATTACAAGAAACGATGAAAAAAAAGTCTATATATTCTGCAGCATATATAATGCCATCAGGTGGTAATTGCTTTGGTTACCACAAAAAGCATCAAAATAACCTAAAAATGCTTGAAGAAATCATAAGTCCAAAATCATTGATAAAAATAGTGAAGGCAAAGTCTTTACAGCAAGTTTTTACTCATTTGAGAGAATTCCCAATGTTAGGTGATTTTTTGGCATTTCAATATGCTATAGATATAAATTATAGTGAATTAACTAACTTCTCCGAAATGTCATTTGTAGTTCCTGGTCCAGGTGCATATTCTGGAATTCAAAAATGTTTTTCAGATTTTGGAGGATTAAATGAGGTAGATTTAATATATTTAGTTGCAGAGAGACAAGATGAAGAGTTCAAAAAACGTGGTATAAAATTTAGGACGTTAGGAGGTCGACAACTACAATTAATAGATTGTCAAAATCTTTTCTGCGAAATTGATAAATACTCAAGAGTTGCATTTCCTAATGTAAAATCAAAACAAGCAAGAACCAGAATAAAACAGAAATACAAATGTAATTCTTCAAAAATTGATTTTTATTTTCCACCCAAATGGAATATTAATGATAATCTTGGTATAAAGAAATAATAGGAGATCACATTGAAAAATTTTCATCTTAAAGAATTAAAAATAGAACTTACAGATGCATGCAATCTTTGTTGCAAGCATTGTTCTAGTCTGGCGAAGAAAATATCTACAAAAGAGATTTCCCTTAATAAAGCTAAAATAATTATTGAAGAAGCAATAAGAATGGGAGTGGAAGAAATTAAATTTTCTGGCGGGGAACCTCTCTTATGGAAAGGAATTGATGAATTAATAAATATTTTAAATAATAATAATATTAAAACTTGTGTTTATACAACTGGGAATATATCATTATTCAATGAAAAGATAGAAATACTTAAAAGTATGGGATTAAATAGGATAATATTCACCTTATTTTCATCAGATAGAAAACAACACGAAGATGTAACAAAAATAAAAGGTAGTTATAATAAAACTATATCTGCGATAGAAAAATGCGTGTCTTTGAATATTTCAACGGAAATTCATTTTGTCCCATTAGCAAGTAATTATAAAGAATTACCTCAAATAGCTTGGCTTGGGAAAAAAATAGGTGTAAGTAATATAAGTATATTACGTTTAGTACCACAGGGAAGGGCAACTAAACATAAAAAAGAATTCCTCAGTATTGAGCAGAATATTGAATTGCGAGAAATTATTATTACTCTTAGAAAACAAGGATATAATATAAGAGTTGGTTCTCCTTATAATTTTTTAGGTCTTGAAGATAGTAAACCTTGTAATTCCGGTACTGAAGAATTAACAATAAGACCAGATTTGACCATATGTCCTTGCGATGCTTTTAAAGGAATTACACCAAAAGATTTAGGAATTAAAGATAAGTACTATTCATTAAAAAATAACTCTTTAAAAGAATGTTGGGAAAAATCAAATTATTTAAATGAAATCAGAAAATTTTCAACTGATAAAAATTATAAACAGTGTACAACATATAAACAATGTAATTGTGGATGTCTTGGTCAAAAATTTTATTCAATAGGATATCTTAATTATTTATCAGATCCGATGTGTTTAAAGATACAATAAAATTTCTTGTATTTCTATAAATAAAAATTCATATAACTTTCATCTATTGTGTCTTGTTCGATGCCGATGTAGCGAAGCGTTACTGATGGCGAAGAGTGGTTAAAGATTTTTTGCAGGAGTACTATATCATTATATTTTTTATAATGATGATACCCGAATGTCTTCCTTAGTGTATGTGTTCCAATTCTTTCCTTCACACTAACAGCTTGTGCTGCCTTATTCAAAATTCTATACGCCTGTGCTCTATCAAGCCTGCAATGTTTTTGTGTATAAAAAAGCGGTTGCTCACTCGGTAATCCTTCTACAAATAAATCAATCTCCTCCTTCAAAAACCTATTAAGCGGGAATTTCTTATACTTATTCGTCTTTTTCTCTCTAATTTCAATATAATCTCTGCCTTTTACCTCCCCAACATTAAGCGATAATATATCTGATATTCTAAGTCCCGTATTTATACCGAAACTAAAAAGCAGAGCATCTCTTGGTTTTTTGGCCAAATATTTTTTAATCTTTTGAATATCTTCTATCTTTTTTATAGGTTGTACTACATTCATTTTTAAACTCGCTTAATCACCGACAATGATTGCTTCTTCCCTATAAAAAGTAAAGTCTAATGACACAAAATTTAAACACTTGAGTTTGCGGAAAAATTGACATTTTTCTCGCAAACTGCGGGGAACGGTTTCGCATCAGGTTGTGTGCTATCCCGCACACGACCTGATGCTCACACACCTAAGGTCGGATTTGAAAAATCTCAAAAATTTGTCAATTTTTGGATTTTTCCGCATCCTCATTATTTAAACAGCGTTTAAATATCGTTTAAATAGCATTCAAAAAACTACCACCTGCAAAAATCCATTTTACCCTACCCATAAACTTTTACCAAAAAATACAACACAACTTCATTATGTTGTATTTTTCGATTTATTAAATATTGGATAATATATTATCTAATATTGACTTTTTAGTTAAAAAAGTATAATATATTATCCATGAATAATTTTTTATTTAATCCTAAAACTCCTAATGATATAGCGCATGAATTGGTTGAGAAAATTAAGCAACACAGAAAAAAGCTTAAAATTTCTCAGGCTCAACTTGCGTCTAAATCAGGTGTTAGTCTTGGTTCCATTAAAAGGTTTGAGTCTAAGTATGAAATATCTTTGAATTCTTTTATAAAAATACTAATTGCACTTAATTTGGAACAGGACTTAGAAAATCTATTCACACAAAAAAGCTATAACTCAATTGATGAGGTTATAAATGGATAACTATAAATATTTAAAAGTTTTTTATAATAATATTTTAGTTGGCACTTTGGCTAAAACTCCAAATAGAGTTGTCGCTTTTGAATATAATTCAGATTGGTTGAATAACGGGTTTAGCATTTCACCTTTTAACTTACCGCTCATCAAGAAAGTTTTTATTCCGAAATATGACCCTTTTGGCGGACTATTTGGCGTTTTTAATGACAGTCTGCCTGACGGTTGGGGGCGATTACTGGTTGACAGATTGTTTTTGAAAAACAAAATAAACCCTGCTGAAATTGATAATCTTAACCGTCTTGCTATTGTTCAACAAAGCGGGATGGGCGCTTTGACTTATAAGCCTGAACATAAGTTTGAATCAGAAAATAATATTTCTGATTATGATATTCTTGCTCAAGAATGTTCGAAGATATTAGAATCACAAAATTCAGATAATTTGGATGAACTTTTTCAGTTGGGCGGCTCATCCGGTGGTGCAAGACCGAAAATTTTAACCTCGATTGACAACGAGGACTGGATTATTAAATTCCCGTCATCATCTGATCCTAAAAATATAGGAGAAAAAGAATATCAATATTCCCTATGTGCAAAAAGTTGCGGAATATATATGACAGAGACAAGACTTTTCCCATCAAAAATATGTTCTGGATATTTTGGGATAAAAAGGTTTGACCGTAAAAACACTAAAAAAGTTCATATGGTATCAGTAAGCGGGCTTTTGGAGACAAGCCACAGGCTTCCTAATCTTGATTATAATATATTGATGAAACTTACGCTTGAACTTACAAGAAATTATCAGGATATTGAACAACTATTCAGGCTGATGTGTTTTAATGTTTTTGCACACAATCGAGATGACCATTCAAAGAATTTTTCTTATCTTTATAATGACAATAAAAAAGAATGGCACCTGTCTCCTGCGTATGATCTGACTTACAGTTCTTCTTTTAATGGAGAACATGCGACAACAATTAATGGCGAGGGTAAAAATCCGAGTTTGGATGATATTCTAGCTGTGGCAAAAAATATAGGACTAAAAGAAAAATTCGCAAAAGATATCGCATTAGATATTCAAGAAAAGTGCTCGAAATTATTTTAATTAATCTAATCTTTTTGTCAATTTAATCTTTAAATAAAAGCTTCTTTAAAGCGCTCTTTTGCACTGGGTAAAAATAAGCTTAGTAATGATAACAGACCCTGAAACAAGTTCAGGGTGACAGAATTTTAGTTCAAAAGCATATTTTATTTTCGCTTGTGAAACCTGCAACTAGTTAATTAACAATAAACAATTTAAACATCCATACTACCGCTTCTCAAACCCATTAAATCAAGCGCAGCATATTTTACGCCCAAATTTTTTAATTTTTCTGCAATTTTATCGCTTACTTCAATAAATTCAGGAAATTTATCTACAGGTATTTCAATCCTTGCAACATCATTGTGCAACCTCAACCTGCAAGAGTTAAACCCGTATTCTCTTATAATTTTTTCGCCATCTCTTACAAGATTTAAATCTTTCTCGCAAAGCAAGGTGTTATATGGCAATCTCGTCGCAAGACAAGGATTTGATGGTTTATCAAAATTTTTTATTTCATTCAACTTTGCAAAGTTTCTAATATCATCTTTTGCAATATTAAATTCTGCAAGAGGTGAAAAAATTTCAAGTTCTTTTAGAGCTTTTACACCAGGGCGATAAGTTTTTAAATCATCTGCATTTGTTCCATCTATAATAAGCTTAGATGGGGCAAGCTCTTTTAATTTTGAAAAGATAAGTTTTTTACAATGATAACATCTGTCTTTAGGATTATTTTTTATTGTTTCATCTGCAAGAGGATTGTACTCTATTACTTTGTGTCTTACTCCATAATAATTACAAATATTTATTGCATTTTCAACTTCCTCATTAGTTTGAAAAACAGATTTAAAAGTAACCGCTACAAGATTTAAATCTTTACAAATATACAAAAGAACACAGCTGTCTACACCACCGGAGTAAGCAAGGCAAATACCTTGCTTACTTTTTTGTGTTAAATAATTTTTAAGCTTATCAAATTTATCTTGCATTGAGTTTAGCTTCTTTTTTAAAGTCAACACACAGACACAGAAGAAACATAACAACACTAACAATCAAAAGCCCTGCAATATTTGCGCTTATACTTTCAAAATTAGCTAAAATTGAAGTTTTATTTTGAATTGCTTCAGAGAACAAATAAATTTTTCCTTGAATTTGCGGGATTATTGAATTTTGTATATTCAACAATGACCACTCAAGTCCGTCAGGTTTTTGCGAAGCATATTGAGAAACAATACCTGCCAAAACCAAAGACATTAGCACAAAAATACTTGCAACTTTTTTATGGTTAAGATTTTTTACCACGGATACCAAAACAGCACTAAAAATACCTTCTATAAGACCTATTGGAAGGTGAATTACTTGCATTAAGGCAGCAAATTCAAAAATTTTATTCAATGCAATAGCACCTGACACAGCTCCCTCAAAAACCGCAGCAAGCGAGCCTAATTGCAGTGCAACAATACAGGCAAGCACTGTAGCCAAAAAAGGTTTATTAATATTTTTTAAAGGCTTGTATATAAACGGATATGCAACAAAACAAGCCAGAACACCCATGTTAAATACATTAGATCCAAGAGCCAAAATGCCGCCATCGGCAAAGAAAATTGCCTGCACTGTTAAAATTACACATATCGAAAGAAATGCAACATATGGGCCAAGCAATATCGAAAGCAACAGAGTGCCTATAATATGCCCACTTGAACCTGTTTGCGGGATTGCAAAATTAATCATTTGCAGAGCAAAAACTAAACATGTCAGTGCAATTGTATAGAAAAATTTTTCTTTACTAAATTCTGATTTTGCCTTTTTAAATGCATAATAACCACCTGCAGCTGCAAGTGCGAACATTGGTATAGCTGTCATCGGACAAATAATTCCATTACCTAAATGCATAACTTCTCCTTTATTTTCATCACTCTTAATGTCGGATTTTTATATGGCCTTTTACCTCTGCCATAGCCAACTTTTTCTATTATAAATTCATTTGGCAATTTTTCTTCGTTAAACAACGCTGCAACAATTGCCGCTCCTGTTGGAGTTATCATCTCGCCCTGATTATCAGTTATTCTTATTGGAATTTGATACCTTGAAACAATTTCACAAACAGCAGGTACAGGTACACTAAGTTCACCATGCTGACACATTACACTTCCTTGCCCTTCACTTAGCGTGGAAAAGTAAACTTTATTAGGATTTAAATTGTCATATAGCACAGCAAAACTAACTATATCAACAATAGAGTCAATTGCTCCTATTTCATGAAAATGAATTTGTGAAATACCTTTATTATGGACTTTACTTTCAGCCTCAGCTACTATTTTAAATATCTTTTTAGCGAGTTCTTTTGCATTGAGTGTAATTTCAGCTCTGTCAATAATTTTATTAACATCATCTAAATTTCTGTGTTCGTGGTGATGATGGGTATGATGGGGTAAAATAACTTCAAAATCTGTCGCAGCTATCGCGTTTACCATTTGTTTAGTTACATTATACTTAAATTCGTTATCTAATTTCATAGACAAAAGAGCCTTGTCTAACAGCTCTCTATCTGCCCCTAAATCAAGTAAAGCAGCAACTGACATATCCCCTGAAATTCCTGAATTACACTCAAAATATAAATCCATTATTTTTTCCCCTCAATTAGTCTGTTTATTTGACCTGCACTATAACCTGCATTATATCCGTTATCTATATTTACAACAGTTATCCCCTCAGCA
The DNA here is from genome assembly GCA_944324905.1 of Candidatus Gastranaerophilales bacterium. GTDB lineage: Bacteria > Cyanobacteriota > Vampirovibrionia > Gastranaerophilales > Gastranaerophilaceae > Galligastranaerophilus. The sequence goes on along the minus strand of CALUYB010000002.1, from coordinate 157,562 downwards.
CAAGAGTTTAACATTGTAAGCAATGCGCTAAGCCCTTTAAAACCAGTACCGTACCCTACGGATGTAGGCAGGGCAATAACAGGTATATCAACAAGCCCTGCTATCACAGAAGCCAAAGCTCCCTCCATGCCTGCAACCGCCACAATCACATTTGCTTTTTTAATTTCTTCCAACTTATCAAAAAGTCTGTGAATGCCCGCAACTCCTATATCATAATACCTTTTTACATTACTGCCGTAAAATTGTGCAGTTCTTGCCGCTTCCTCAGCAACAGGAACATCCCCTGTACCTGCTGTGCAAATAGCTATTTCTCCAATTTTTTCGATTTCATTTTGTATTAATGTAAGAGTTTTTGAAGTTTCATCATATTGAACTAAATCAGCAAATTTTTCCATTAATATTTGCGCTTGTTCTTTACTTGCCCTTGTGCCAAGCACATTTGAGCCTGCTTCTTTAAACGACCTAAATATATTTAAAAGTTGATCATTACTCTTACATTCGCAAAAAACAGCCTCACAATAACCGCGACGTTTTATTCTATCTATATCCAATTTTGCAAAGTCTAAATCTATATACTTATTCATTCTTTTCTTTCTTTACTTTTGAAAACAAAAGTCCCAGCTCAAACAACAAATAGGCAGGCAGAAACAACGATATTTGACTTAATATATCAGGCGGTGTTAATATTCCTGCCACAACCAATATACCAACAATAACGTAGGGTCGCATATTCTTAAATGTTTCATACTCAACAAAGCCTGATTTTACAAGAGAGTATACAACAAGAGGCATTTGAAAGGTTAAGCCAAAAGCAAGGCTCATCCACAAAGACAAGTTTATAATATTTGAAATACCTAAAAGGGGATTAATATTTGACGCAGAAAAACTTAAACCAAAGTTTATAACAAGTGGTAAAATTACAAACAAACAAAATAAAGAGCCGATTAAAAACAGTAAAGTTGACAAAAAGACAATTGATTTTATAAACTTTCTTTCGTTCTCATAAAGCGCAGGGGCAAAAAACTTCCATACTTGCCTTGCCATATAAGGAAAGCATAAAATTATATCAACTACAAATGCAAGCTTTATTTGCAGCAAAAATACTTCAATCGGCGAAAAGTAATTCAGCGCGATATTGTTATCTTTTATAAGTATTTTTATCAAAATATTTAAGCATTTAGGAGAAATTAAAAATATTGGAATAAAAAATATTCCTAAACTTGCAATGCATTTTAAAAGCATTCCCCTAAAAGCTTCAATATGTTCAATTATACTTTCGTCTTTATCTTCAATATTGCTCATTATTAAACATCTTTTGGCTGGTATTCTTCAGGTTTTTCCTGTGTTTCTTCTATTGCTGTTTTTAAATCCTCTGCTTCCTTTTTAATAACATTTTTAGCTTTTTTGTACTCATAAGAGGCTCTACCTAAAGCCCTTGCGATTTCAGGTATTCTTTTGCCTCCAAACAAAAGAATGACAACAACTAAAATCAATATTATCTCTGTTATCCCTAAAGACATTTTATTTCCTCCTTATTATATTAAATCCTGTTTTTTTATCGCAAAAATTTCAATAGCATTAAACCTGCAAGCAGCTTTACATGCGCCGCAACCTATACATTTTGAGGCATTTACTATAGTTTTGCCGTCTGATTTTATTATTGCACCATAAGGACAAGCTTTTTCACAAATGCCACATTTTGTGCATAAATCTTCTTTTATCATTACCATTGCAATTCTTGTTTTTTGTTTTTCTCTCAAACTAAGTCTTTTTATTGCGCCTGTCGGGCAAACTTGAGAACATTTATTACAATTTTTATCACAATATCCTTTTGTGTAGTCAAGATGAACTACAGGAAAATCTTTGTTTGCTTTAACTATAATTTTATTCGGACAATTTTCGACACAAAGATTGCAATTATAGCAAGTGTTTGCAAATCTTTGCTCATCTTGCGCGCCAGGGGGTAAAATTATATCTTTAAATTTTTGTACAACTTTATCTTTTAGCACCAAACCTGTTTTAACCATTGCGCCAAATAAAGCAAAGGCAGCCGCGCTTGCAATAAGCTTTCTGCGCTCTATATTAAATTTTACTTGCTCTTTTTTAGATTTTCCAAATTTAATACCGCCTTTTGGACAAACTTCAAGACATTTTAAACATTTAATACAAGTTTCATTATCAATTGTTTTTTCTTTTGAATTTATACAGGATGACGGGCAATTTTTCTCACAAGCACCACATGAAACACACATTTGCTTTTCGATATTTATTTTATTTAAAGAAAATTTGGAAATTAAACCCAATAAAGTCCCTGCAGGGCAAATATTTGTACAGAAAAATCTGCCCTTAAATGCTGTTATGGCAATAATTAAAACAAGTGCCACAAGCCCTAAAATACAAAAAGTAAAAGCAGAACAAAAATAGGCGTAAGGCTCTAAATATCGTAACACAACAGCACTTCCGCCAGCTAAAACGCCAAAAACCGCTGCTGATATAAAATATTTAAAAGGATAATTTTTAATATATTTATTTTCTTTTTTAAACAAAAAACCTATAAACTCTTGCAAAATGCCCAATGGACAAAGTATAGAACAGTATAATCTACCAAAAAGTAAAGTTAAGGTGACAATTGCTATAATTAAAAACAGCGCAACTGCTGAAAAATCAACAAAAACTCTTTGCAATAAGGGCAAGAATTGCACATCAAAAACATGTAGAGGATACAAAAACCCCAATATCCCAAAAATAGAAAGTACAAAAATAATGCTTGCAAGTGCAACTCTTACTTTGTAAAGGCTTTTCATTAATCCATGCTCTTTTCAACTTCTTTAACTTTTTTATCTACTTCAGCAAGCAACTTTGGTATATCAAGCGACTGCGGACAATTTTTATTGCAAAGTCCGCATTTTATACATTTATCTGCTCTTGTTGATTCATCAAGTGCATTGTAATTATAAACAAACATAAAAGCAGCGTTTTGTGCAGAACTGCCTTTATACATATTGTATAACCCAAAAATTGCCGGAATATTTATCCCTCTTGGACAAACTTCTAAACAATATTTACATGCAGTACAGCTTATAGCACCGCCTGATTGAATAATTTGCGCAATTTCATGCGCTAATTTTTCTTCTTTTTCAGTTATTTCTTTATAATTAACAAAAGTGTCGACATTTTCTTTTAATTGCTGCAAGTTACTCATACCACTAAGGATTGTAAACACTCTTTTTCTTCCTGCAACCCATCTTAAACCAAATGATGCCTGAGTTTCGTTTGGACATTCCGATTTTAATTTATCCACAGCTTTTTGAGGCAGATTGCAAAGGACACCACCTCTTAATGGTTCCATAACGATAATCGGAACTTTTGCTTCGTCTGCTATTTGATATAATTCATCAGCATTTACAACTTCCCAATCCAAATAATTTATTTGCAATTGGCAAAAATCCCATTTGTGTTCATTTATAACTTCCCTTAACATTTGCGGATCGCCATGGAATGAGAAACCGACATATTTTATCAAGCCTTCTTTTTTCAGCTTAACAAGTTCGTCATACATATTATTGTCGCGGTAATTGCTTATAGTATTTTTATTTATATTGTGCACCATATAATTATCAAAATACTTAACCTGGCATTTTTTCAATTGTTCTTCGCAAAGCTTTCTAACATCAGAGGGTGAATTTACAAGGTAGGCAGGACATTTATCTGCAAGGATAAAGCTTTCTCTAGGGTATTTCTTTAATATTTCACCAATTGCATTTTCAGATTTACCATCAACGTACATATACGCGGTATCAAAATAATTAGCACCATGTGCCATGGCGTATTCAACCATCTTATCAAGTTCAACCATATCTACTTTCTTGTCACGCATAGGTAAGCGCATACAACCAAGAGCAATAAGGGGTGTATCTATGTTCTCAAATTTTCTTCTGACAACTTGATTTTGTGATTTTTTTATTTCCTTTTTTGTGCAACCCGATAAAAGTGCTGCCCCGCCCAAAGTCAAGGCAGAATTTATTATAAATTCACGTCTTCTCATATAAAACCTCGCTATAAATACACAGATTTATTAACTTAATTTTAGCAAAGTTTATACAAAAAGTATATCAACCAAAGGTTTTTGTTATCTTGCAAGCTTATCTATTAAATTGTAATACCAAGACATAAAGCCTTCTTTATGTTCTTTTTGATATTTTTCAAGTTCTTCTTTATTCATTTTCTTTGTTGGCATAGCAGTCATTTGACGCGAAACAATATCAGTTATAAACGTACTCAGTGCAACAATTAAACCTGCACCTATCATTGAACTTTGATATTGACGCTTAAACATACTGTTTAGAGTACCTGAAATAACAACCTGAGAAGACATTCTGGCAAACTTGTTTAAACCTCTTTTTCTTGCAGCAATTCCTGCCTCTTGCTTATTATCACCATTTTTAACTGCAGCATTATATTCATCATTCATATTAAACCACATACCGCTTAGCGTGCCTGTAGTTTGAGCAATTACGGCAATTTTAGAGTTGTCGACTTTTGAAACAGTTTTATTATTCAAAGAGGCTAGTCGCATCTTTTTAAGATACTTAGAAAATTCTTCCCTTAATTTATCAGTATCATTACCATATTTTGATTCAAACTGCTTAAACCTTAAATAAACATTTTTCATTTCATAAGGGTCTAGAATTAGCTTTTCAAAATCTGCTTTACTCATTGGCTTTGTTAGATTTACAGCACAAAGCCCTTTATCTATTCCCATTCTTTCAAGCTCTTTTACAATTACCTCTGGAGTAAGTATTGTGGTTTTCTTTGTATCTTTAATTATACCAGTGGCATTAGCCAGATTTTTAGCAATTTTATAAGGATAAGAAACAACTTCTTTTACAATTTTAAATGGTGCCAAAGGAAGTTTTCTTATCTCTGATACAGGAACTTCAATTTTACCAAATATTTTAAATGTTTTTTGAGTAGTTCCAATAAACATAGGGGCTTTCGACATACCTTCTGTAAGTTCAGACAGATTTTTTTCTCCACATTGACTTAATATGCCACTTAAGACTTCGAGTTCTTCTTTTGTTGCTACAACTTTTCTTGATACTTTATTTGCAACTTCTTTAGAGTAATCCGATAAAAATTTATCAATTCTCTTTCCAATACCGGTATGAAGTTTTAAGCCCCTAAATACAAAACCGCTGGCAGCAGAAGCTAAACAAAATAAAAGAATATTCTTTAAGGAAAGTATAGGCTTTTTAGCCTCTTTATCCATTTCGCTTTGAGTTTTGTATTCTCTATCTTCCTTTACCGCTTTTTGAAATTCTTTTATAGAACCTTCAGGAACATCCATTCTGGTTAATCTCATTCCTGAACTTTTGCGCGATATAACTCTTGAAACCATACTTATTGCAGTTCCAAATAAAGCTGAAGCCCAAAGATTAGCATTTACAAAGCTCGAAAAGCATGACAAAAGCCCAAACTGCATTAGACCTTCTAAAATATTTTCTTTAATTTCTTGCCCTTGTTTTAGTTTTTGAGATTTTTTTGCCTCCTCATCAGTTTTACCTTTTAATTTCGCACTGTTAAAAAAGTCATTGCCCAAAAATGCTGCAGCAGTAAAACCTGACACAATTCTTGTTATAAGGCGTTCTTTTTTAGTATCATAAGTTGCTTTATCAAAAGCCATAGCCTTATTAAGCAATTTAGCAAATTCTTTATTTGCATCATTACAAACATTACTGCATGCTTCACTGCATTGCCCACGCGTATTACTTATTTCGGATAATGTTTTAGAATCAACACTTTTAATAAATTTAAGACCATCTTCATACATGCCTTGAAGTGCCTTTACTTGAGCCTCTTTAAGAACATGGCCTCTATATCTTTTTAATAGTCCTGAATTATTTAATCTTGAAGATGGAAATCTGGAAGCAAGTTCGTCAATTAAATCACAAGGTAACTCAGATAAATCTCTAACGCCTTCTATAGCATTTCTAAAGTATCCCAATTTCTTGGGTACTTCAAATCCATCAATATTATCAATTAATTTAGGTGCTTTTTCCTTAACTTCTTGCGTTAAATTGCTTGCAAGTTCGCCTAAGCCGCAATCAGCAAATTTTCTAATCTTTCTAAGCTTGTCAACATCAGGGGCTCTGCCCCCGAAATTGACATTTGAGAAATTTTGTTTTGAATTTAATATTTTCATAATTATGTCTGTTACAAACTAATTTGTCACAAACATAAACTCAATGAATACTTAAAATTGCCTCTAAAATTAAAATATTAATATAATTTTAAAAAAAGTTTACAATTAGATCCATAATCCATGAGCTTCGCGCCAAACCCTTGCTTCTATTTCGCGGTCTGCATCATAATCAAATTCTTTGCCGGCGCTACTAATTGCTTCATGTATTTGTCTTTTTGTTTCTTCATCGCACGCATCAGGATCATTGGGATCCGGATCTTGGTATTCCATTAAAGTATTTGCTCTCCAGCGGAAATTATCTAACGTTTTAGTAGGATCTTCAAAATTAAAACGTTCCGGATCACTTTTTACTCTTTCAAGCATGTGGGACAAATCATTTTTAATAAACAAATCATCATCAGTTTTAACTTTTAACTTGTCATTTTCTGACCAGAATATAAAAAACTTGGTTTTCTTTAAATGATATGGTACACAACCACAACTTGATTTTTTTTCAATTATTTCTTCAGCTTTTTTATCAAGTACAATACCAAAGTTTACTTGTTTTTTTGGCCTGTAATTGTAACTGGAAATACCGTTTACTCTCATTTTTCACCTAACTTTCTTGTGATGCTAACCTGATTTATTCTACATTTGTAAAACTAAAATTTCAAGCAGTATTATATATTATATTTACAATATTAAACATTTTGTAAACAAAAAATAAAGCCTTACGCAAAAATATGTCCAAAATGCAATAAAATACCCGCTATTGCACCAAAAGCAAGGTATAAAAGCGGATCTTTTTTTACCTTTAAACTTACAATGAGCAAAACAATAAAAAGCAATAACGCTTTATAATCAACATTTTTAAAAGCAAAATCAGAAAAAGTATTAAATTTAACTACAGATTCAAAAAATAACCTAAAAGCAACCGCAGCAAGCAATGCAGCAGCTACAGGGCGCAGAACATACATAACAGAATTTAAAACAGGACTGTCTTTAAATTTTTTAAGCATTTTAGAAACAATAACCACAAAGACAAACGACGGCAGCATTATAGACATTGTTGCACACAGTGAACCTAAAATACCTGCTGTTTTAAAACCTGCAAAAGTTGCAACATTTAAACCGACAGGCCCCGGGGTAATACTTGATATTGCAAGCATTTGCGATAATTCATTGAGCGAAAACCAATTATAAACTTCACTCATGTGATACAAAAACGGCAAAGTTGCATATCCGCCACCAAAAGAAAATAAACCGATTTTTGCAAATTCAAAACACAAAAGGAGAAATGTCATTTTTGCTCCCCTTTTATAAATTTAATACGCAAAAATCCCCAAATAATCGCAATAATAATAATTATTGCAGGTGAAACTCCAAAAATGCACGCTAAAAATGCAATTAAAAAAAGTAAAAATGTAGCTTTATCAACTATGGAAACACTCCAAACCTCCTTTACAGTAAGAATAATAAGGATAATTATTGCAACGTTTACACCCCAAAAAATATCATTCATAATAACTGATTTAAGCAAAATGCCAACAAATGACGCAAGCGCGAGTATTGCAACAAAAGGTGCAAGCGTAAGCCCTAAAAGCGCACAAAACGCGCCTGTTTTGCCTCTTAATTTATAGCCTGCAAGCATAATTGTATTGGGCGCAATAATCCCAGGGATACACTGACCCATAGCATAAAAGTCAATAATTTCTTCTCGTGTAAGCCAATTTCTTTTTTCACTAAACTCATTAACTAAAAGCGGCACAATGACATAGCCGCCGCCCAACAATAAAGCTCCGATTCTTACACAAACCAAAAAAAGCTCGCTGAGTTTTATTTTCATTATTAAATTTTAACGCAAAAATTTAGTAAATAAAATCCAAAACTAAATCATTTAAAAATTCTTTATCCAGTTCTTTTCTGCGTATCGAATCTAAAACACCATTTTCATTAACTCTATAAAAATCTCGAGGCAAAAGTTTTAAACCCTTTTTTAAATCAGGCGCGCTATATCCCACACCAACGGAGTGTAAAAAGCCATTTTTAAATGTAAAACATTTTTCAATATTGCAACCACGACGATAACTAGCTTTATTTGATTTAATTAAACACTCTTTTTCACCTAGTGTAACAAGCATTTTTCTGATAAAAGTGCTTGAATCCTCGCCTTTATCACGGGATAAACATCCCTTTAATATAATTTTTGTATCATCATAAGGCAAAAAGCTGTGACTAATGAATTTATAACCAAATGGCAGTTTTCTAATACCCTTTGATCCGGAGCTAACTATACCGTCTTTAACATTTATAATATTTAAGACACTGCTTTTTTTACCGTATTCTTTAACGTTAAAATTTTTAAAATCGGCAAAATTGGTTCTTCTTAAAAGTTTACCCTTAGCGCCGTATTCTTCCATTATTGATGGAATTTCGCCACCCTCTTTTGTGATAAATTTTCTTATTAAATTAGAGTCTTCATACACATCTTGAAAGGAATTTTTTGCCCCTTTTGCAATAAAATCCGAAACTTCATCTGCTTTTTCCTGAAATTCTTGCGCCAGTTTTTTTGTAGAATTCTTGAGTTTACCCATGGTATTTTTAACAACTCTTGATTCAAGCATTAATTGTTTTGGTTTGGTTACAAACGCCAGCGTTACCAAGCCTGCAAAAGCAAGTCCAATTAAGGTTCTTTTAGTTATATTTTCTTTTGAAAAAAAATTCCCTTTAGCAGCATTGTCTGGCTTCTTTGCCACATTGCCACTATTTTTAAAACCAACCCTAACAGAATTTAATGCGTTAACTTTCATAAATAAAATCCCCAAAATTTAATAAAGTTAATTATAACACAAAAACTCTTGACAATTTATGTACATTTGTACATAATATAATCATGAAGGATTTAACAACAAAACAAAAAGAATTCTTTAATCAATTAAAACAAAACTACGGGGCAGAGGCTCTGCCCAGCCTTGAAACAATAAGACAAAATTTTAATTTTAAATCCAGAAACTCTGTTGTTCAATACTTAAATGCATTGAAAATTTCTAACCTCCTTGAAGAACGCTCGGGCAGGCTCTATGTTGCAAATACTGCCCGCGGCGCATTTCTTTTTGACACAAAAGTCCGCGCAGGTTTTGCAAATGCGCTTGATGACAGTGTTGAAAAGTTAATATCTTTTGATGAAGAATTAAGCCTCAATAGCCCCTCTGTCTTTGTTTTTAGGGTAGCGGGCGACTCTATGGTTGAACTTGGAATTTATGAAGGAGATTATGTAAGCATTAGAAAAACAAGCGAAGCAAAAGACAAAGACATTGTACTTGCAAATATTGACGGGATATTTACCCTTAAAACTTACAGAAAAAAAGACTCAAAAGTTTGGCTGGAGCCTGCAAACCCTGCTTACAAAAATCTATATCCTAAAACATCCCTTACAATCTTTGGAGTTGCAACAGGAATAGCGAGGAAATTTTAATGCCAAAATACAATGTAATAGCCCTTGTTGACTGTAACAACTTTTTTGCCTCCTGTGAAATCCTTTTTAATCCCGAGCTAAAAGGTAAGCCCGTTTGTGTGCTTTCAAATAATGACGGCTGCATTGTCGCGCGCTCAAATGAGGCAAAAGCATTAGGTATAAAAATGGGAATGCCTTATTTTATGGCAAAAAAACAGTTTAAAAATGTTGTTTATTTATCAGGCAATCACGCACGCTACAATGAAATTTCAAAACGGGTTATGACAAAACTTTATGATTACACCCCAAATGTCGAGGTATATTCAATTGATGAGGCTTTTTTGGATTTAGGCGGCACAAGAAAATTACACAGGTGTTCTTATGAAGAAATAATTGAAAAAATCCGCCTTGATATTAAAAATGATATAGGGATTGATGTTTCTATAGGGCTTTCCTATTCAAAAACTCTTGCAAAACTGGCTTGTGAAAAGGCAAAAGAAATAAACAAAAAGAATCCAAAAATTGGCACATATAAAATAGGTTACAAAAAAATTAAAGACGAGCTGAAAATTACCCCTATTGAGGACATTTGGGGCGTTGGATTTAATACAGCGTCACTATTAAGAAAGCACTATATTTCAAGCGCGTACAATTTTACAGTTCAAAATGACGCTTGGATTAAAAGGGTAATGGGTAAAGTCGGGCTTGACCTTAAATATGAACTTTTGGGTGAATGTGTAAGCCCTGTTAATCCTAACGAAGCACTACCAAAGAGCATACAAAAAACAGCCTCCTTTGCCAGTTTTACATCAGATAAAACCTACATTGCAAATGCCCTTAGCTACCACTGCCACAGGGTTTGCAAAAAATTAAGACACCATGGGCTAATGTGTGGAGTGGTGAGCATTATGTTAAGAACAAAAGAATTTTATATATTAAGCAGCAAAACAACTCTTGAAACGCCGACAAATTCAGAGTTTGAGTTTAATTTAAAAATTAAAGAAATGCTTGATGAAATTTATAACCCAAACATAATTTATCGCTCTTGCGGTGTTACGGCCCTAAAGTTGACTTGCGAAGATTCTTATCAAATGTCGCTTTTTAACTCTGAAAGGATTGAAAAAAATCAAAAACTGTCTGATGCCTGGGATAAGATAGAAGAAAAATTCGGACGTTCAAAGTTGCACCTTGGAACAAATGCGCTAAATTAAATAAAATTTACAATTTAATATTGATGTTATTTTTTGTTTCGTATAAAATAATTTCACCACCGATATTTAACGTTAGATATAAAATTAAAAGGATTTAAAATGACAATTAACTTAAAAAACAAACAAGAACTGATTGAAAAATTTGGCGCAAACGCTAAAGACAGCGGTAGCGTTGAAGTTCAAGTTGCAATGCTTTCTCAAAAAATTGCAGAATTAACAGAACACCTAAAAAATAACGCAAAAGATTTTCAAGCAAAACGCGGTCTTTTAATGATGGTAGGCAGAAGAAAAAGAATGCTTACATACATTAAAAAATCTGATATTGAAAAATATAGAAAATTAATCAAAGAATTAAATATCAGAGGCTAGTTAAAATTTATCATCACAAAGGCGCGAAATTCGCGCCTTTTTTGTGCATTTATGCTATAATTCCCCTATGAGAATATTATTGATAGGAAATTCAAAAAGCACAGAAGTGCTTGCCGATTATTTTACACAAAACCCTGACAACATAGTCTTTTCTACACTAAACAACACATCGGCAGAGTTTATAAATATACCAATAGAAAACATACAGGAATTAAAAGACTTTGCACTTGCAAATGAAATGTCCCTGACTGTTTTATGCGACAAAGAAAGCATCTTGAGTGCTATTGCTACAGAATTTCGTGAAGCAGGATTGAGCATTTTTGCGCCTGATAGCGAACACAAAATTATAAACTCAAAAATTTGGGCAAAAAGATTTATATACAAAAATAAAATCCCTACTCCAAGATTTCAATTTTTTGAAAAGCCTCAAGCAGCAATTGATTATGTAAGGAAAAATAAATTTCCGATTGTAATTAAACCCGACACTATTAGCCCGCTTGGCACAAGGATTTGCGAAACTTTTGGAGCAGCAAAAAGCGCAATAGAAGAATTCTTTGATAATGGTTTTAAAAAAATTCTTATAGAAGAATACATTTGGGGTAAAGAGTTTATCGTTTATACAATTTGCGACGGTTACAACCCGCTGATTTTGTGCGAAATTTCAAAATATCAAAACACTTTTGCAAGCCTTGGCGTAGATTTTTTAAGTAACGCGGAAAAGCAGAGCTTAAAAAATGAAATCATAACACCTTTTCTAAACTCACTAACAAAAGAAAACGGGGAATATACGGGTATTTTAGGTTTTAATTTTATAAAAACAAAAGATAAAACATATCTTATAAGTTGCAACCCATTTTTTAAAGATATTGACGCACAGATTGCAATCAAAGGAGTAAAAGAAGACTGGGAAAAACTTTTTGAAAGCGCAATTTCAGGGACATTATGCTCTGACTTTACAGAAATCAACTTATCTCAAGACTATATTCTAGCATACGAATTTTACGAAAATGGCAAAAAAGAAGACATTTGTGCTCAAGCAAAAACCTTTAACCAGGCAAGAAAAATATTGTATGATGAAGGTGCAAATAAAAGCGAAATTGAGGAGGCATTAAAATTTTGGAAATATTAGCCATAATCCCTGCCCGAGGCGGCTCTAAAGGAATTAAAAGAAAAAATTTGCGCCCGATTTGCTCAAAACCACTTGTAGCGTACTCGATTGAAGCAGCTCTAAATTCAAAATATATAACAAAAACTATTGTTTCAACAGAGGACGATGAAATTGCACAAGTGTCAAAAAGCTTTGGCGCACAAGTAATTAAGCGTCCAATGGAACTTGCGCAGGATGAAACAAAAACAATTCCCGTTATGCTGCATGCTGCAGAATTTTTGAAAGAAAACGAAAGCTATAAACCCGATTATGTAGTGCTTTTGCAGCCGACATGCCCGCTGCGCGATTCAAATTATATAGATAATGCCTTTGAATATTATTTTCAAAAACAGAAAGAGGGCTTTGACAGTTGCTTTAGCGCATTTTCCATAGGTACAACACATGCCAAATGGAGAATTTTGCACGACGGGAAAGCTCAAGGGCTTTATGATTATCGAACACGCCCACGCAGACAGGATGAAAACGAGCATTATCAAATGGTTTGCGAAAATGGCGCTTTTTATGCGCTAAAATATGAAACAATGTTTGAACTAAACGATTTTATCGGCTATAATCCTGCAATCTATCTGACTAAAAGGGTTGTAGACATCGACACCGAGGAAGACATTTTATGCATAGAAAAACAATTAATGCAGAAAAGCTAAATTTAGGGCAAAAAATTTGTCTGAAATTAATCTCAATTTACAGATTTTTTTCAAAATATACACCCTCAACATGCAGATTTTACCCGACATGTTCAAAATACACTTATGACGCCATAAAAAAGTATGGGGTTTTAAAAGGCTGTTTTTTAGGCTTAAAGAGAATTTTAAAATGCCACCCTTTTCACCCCGGCGGATATGACCCGCTCCCTTAGTCTAAAATCTCTACTTCGCCGTTTTCAAGAGTGAAATATGCTTTAACAATTTTTAATTTGCCGCTTTCATAAGCATCTTTAATTATTTTTGACTTCGCAAGCAGCCTGTGTTTAGCAAAATCGCAGTAATGCTTTGCAAGTTCATTAAAACAATCTGTTCCCATTTGCATTTTTACACATTGCGCATGGCAAATTAAATTTTCCAGCTCGTCATTGTACAAAGGCGCATTCATTGCATATTTCATAACACCGCAGTCTTGATGCCCTAAAATTACAAGCAGCTTAATTTTAAGATGCGCCACTCCATACTCAAGCGTTTCAAGAACATTTGGGCCTATTGTACCGCCTGCAGTGCGTGCAACAAAAAGCTCGCCCAGACCTGTATCAAAAATAATTTCAGGCGCTGTCCTTGAATCCGAACAACCTAAAATCATTGCATAAGGTTTTTGCCCATCAACAAGAGTACGTTTCATCTCGTCAAAACAATGATTTTTAACACGCGGAGTATTATTTTTAAAGCACCGATTGCCCTCGAGCAAAATCTCAAGGAGCTCATCTGCGCTATATTTTTCACTGTCTATTTTTTTCATTAAATTTTATCAAATCCTGTATATTTTCTAAGTACTTCAGGGATTATAATATCGCCGTCTGCGGTTTGATAATTTTCAACAATTGCCGCAAAAGTCCTGCCGACGGCAAGTCCTGAACCGTTAATTGTGTGGACAAATTGAACTTTTCCGCTTTCTTTATCACGATAGCGAATATTTGCACGTCGTGCCTGATAATCGCCGTAATTTGAACAACTTGAAATTTCTTTATAAGTGCCATAGGATGGCATCCAAACTTCTAAATCCCAGCATTTATTAGCCGAAAATCCAATATCTGCGCTGCACAAAGCTTCTCGCCTATATGGCAGTTCAAGCATTTGCAACATTTTTTCAGCATCTTTTGTAAGTTTGTCATGCTCCTCGGGGCTTGTTTGAGGTGTGCAGAGTTTTACAAGCTCGACTTTATTAAACTGGTGAACTCTTATTAAGCCTCTTGTGTCTTTACCTGCGGAGCCTGCTTCACGCCTAAAGCAAGGAGTATAAGCGCACATGTACATAGGCAACATATCTTCGCTTAAAATTTCGCCTGAGTAAATGTTTGTAACAGGTACTTCTGCCGTTGGAATAAGGTACAAATCCTCGTCTTCGCATTTATACATATCTTGTGCGAACTTTGGCAGCTGCCCTGTTCCTGTCATTGTTGCTGCATTTGCCATAAAAGGAGGTAGGATTTCTTCATAGCCCTGCTCCTGAGTATGGATATCAAGAAAAAAGTTAATAATAGCACGCTCTAACTTTGCACCTTTGCCACGATACAGGGTAAATCTGCTTTGAGAAAGCTTAACACCACGCTCAAAATCTACAATATTTTTTTGCTCACACAAATCCCAGTGAGGTTTAAATTCAAAATCAAATTTCCTTGGTTCACCCCATTTGTACACTTCAACATTATCATCTTCACTTGTGCCTATAGGAGTACTTTCATCCGGAATATTTGGTATATTTAAAAGAAGATTTCTTTGTTTTTCATCAAGTGCATTTTGCCTTTCTTCAAGCTCTTTTATCTCGTCACCGATTTTTTTAACTTCAGCTTGAATTTCATCAGTATTTTGCCCTGCTTTTTTCATCTCGCCGATTTTTTGAGATTCATTTTTTCTTTTTGCACGAAGTTCATCTGTTGCAAACTGGATTTTTCTTCTTTCTTCATCAACTTCTAAAACCGCATCAATGCTTAGCTCTGGGTTTCTGCGTTTTAGCAGCTCGTTAATTTTTTCAGGGTTTTCTCTTATTAGCTTAATATCCAGCATTTATATACCTTCCTTCTCTTTAATTTTATCCAAGTATGTTTTTAATTCTTTTATTTGTTTTGGCTTAATAGGCTTATATTGACCTTTCTTTAGCCCGACTAAATCTATTGTAGCATGCCTGATACGTTTTAAGTGTACAACATTATGCCCAATGTGTTCAATCATTTTTCTGATTTGACGGTTCAAGCCTTGATAAAGCGTAACTTCAAGCAGGGTTTCGTTTTTGGTTCGCTCAATTATTTCGCAATCACAATATGCAATTTTGCCTTTTTCTATTTCTATACCTTTTGCAAGTTTCTCTAAGTCTTCCACTTTTAAAAAAGCGTCAACCGTTACCCTGTAGACTTTTGCAACCTTAATCGAGGGGTGAGTAAGTTCATAAACTAAATTCCCGTCATTTGTTAAAATTAAAAGTCCTGATGAGTCCTTGTCCAGTCTGCCAACAGGTTTTAAATGTTTAAGCTCGTCAGGCAAAATATCATAAATTGTTTTTCTGCCTTTTTCATCATCACTTGTTGTAATATAGCCTGTAGGTTTATAAAAACGATAACATTCAAGCTTCATCATACGCAAAGTTTTGCCATCAATTGCAACCTTGTCTTTTGTTCTTATCTCGTAACCCAAAAGTGTTACGGTTTTTCCGTTTACTTGTACACGACCTGCTTCAATAAGCTCATCCGCCTTTCGACGTGAGCAAAATCCGCTTGAGGCTATATATTTATTTATTCTCATAAATTACCTTAGAACTAAACCTGAAACAGACTTAACAAGCCCTTCTCTAATTTTTGTCATTTCTTTATCAATAACTTCATCTGTAAGGGTTTGGTTTTCATCCTGCAAAATAATTCTGTATGCCATGGATTTTTTTCCAGCTTCAATGTGTTCACCCTGATAAATATCAAATACTTTTGCGCCCTTAAAAATGTTTTTGTCGGCAATTTTCTTAATTGCTTTTAAAATAGTTTCATTTGTAACATCTTTATCAACTGCAAAA
Organism: Candidatus Gastranaerophilales bacterium; assembly: GCA_944324905.1. Lineage (GTDB taxonomy): Bacteria > Cyanobacteriota > Vampirovibrionia > Gastranaerophilales > Gastranaerophilaceae > Galligastranaerophilus. Next base: position 141,474 of record CALUYB010000002.1, on the reverse strand, counting down.
GCAATATCACGTGTAACAGGTAAAAATACGGGTAATTTTTTGTATTTTACCGTAGTTTGAGAAACAGCCTCTAAAATCGCCTCAAGATTTAATTCAAAAACAAACAAATCTTGATTAAACTTCATATTATCTTTTAAAATAGGGTGAATTTTACCTACATATCCTAGTGTTGTAAAGTTTTTACCCATAAGAGAAATTTTTGCACTTTGAGCAGGGTGCATAAACTCATAAGTTTTTGAGTCGTTTTCATCAAAAGGTGCAAAAACAATTCTTTTTGTTAAATTAAGCCGGGCAAAAAGATTTTCCAAAACTCCTTTTATTGTATAAAAATCAACAGGCGTTTTATCTCTCCAAAGTTCATTATTTACACTACCAAAAATTGCACCCGAGAGTTTTCTTTGCTCCTCAACTCCTGTATTATTTTCATCAGGCTTAGATTTTATGTTAAACACTTTTCCTATTTCATAAAATCTATAATTCTTTTGTCCGTTGTCAAAATTATATTTAACAACATTTAAAAGACTGGGCATAAGTACTTGCCTTAGTGTTGTGCAATCTTCACTTTGAGGATTTTTAACCTTAACAGATGTGCTATCATCAAGTTTTTGCATATAGGTTTTATATAAATTATCGCCAACAAGAGATGATGTAACAATTTCATCGAACCCTGAGCCCAAGAAAAGTTCGTTAATTTTCTTTAGCGTTCTGCTCTCAAAACTGATATTTGCACCTTCATCAATCTGAGGCAAAACAGGGGTAATTTTATCATATCCGTAGATTCTTGATACTTCTTCAATCAAGTCAATTTCACGATAAACATCAGCCACTCTGCAGCTTGGCACTTTAAATTTTGCGGCAGCTTCATTTTTACCTAAAAGCTCAAAACCCAGATTTTCTAAAATCGAAATTGAGTCTTGTTGTGGTATATCTATTCCTAAAATCCTTTTAATTTCACTGTTTCTCAGTGTAATTTCAATATTTGGCGCACAAGAATTGCCAATTTCAACCATACCTTCAACTTTAGCGTTAGCATATTTTTGCAAAAGTTCTGCAGCTCTAAATTGTGCATAGCGCACAAGTTCGCTGTCTACTCCACGCTCAAATCTTGCGCTTGCTTCAGAACGATAACCAACTGAGCGAGATGATTTTCTGTTTGTGTGCGATGTAAAATGTGCTGCCTCAAGCGCAATATTTTTTGTATTGTCATCTATTTCAGAGTTTAAACCGCCAAAAACACCTGCAATACAAACAGGGATGTCTTTTTTAGCAATAACCACACTTTGATTTGTAAGTTTTCTTTCTGTTTCATCAATTGTAACAAGGCTTTCACCTTCTTTAGCGTATCTGACGCACAAGTAATTATCTAACTTATCATAATCAAAAGCGTGCAATGGCGTACCGTATTCCAAAAGAATATAGTTTGTAATATCAACAACGTTATTAATAGCACGCATTCCGCAAGCTTCAATTCTTTTTTGCATAAAGGCAGGTGAGGGTTTAATTTCGATATCTTTAAACACGCCTATTGAATAATATTTGCAAGTTTCATCATCTTTAATTTCTACATCAAAATTACTTGTTTTTGGCAGCTCTTTTAATTCTTTAGGATTAAAGTTAAGTTTTCTGTTAAAAAGTGCGCTTACTTCTCGAGCAATGCCTATAACAGACATTTGATCACCCCTGTTTGCAGTAGGTGCAACGTGAAATATAATTTCTTCGCTTAAATTCATTATTTTTTCAAGGGGTTCACCCAAGGGAACAGTGTCATATATTCTGTTTAAAATAAAGATACCGTCCTCATCTTGCATGCCTTCAAGCCCTAATTCATCGCAAGAGCATAGCATACCTTGAGATTCAACTCCACGAATAACCGCAGGGGTAAGTTCAAAAAGCTCACCTGTTTTTCTTGAAAAAACTTTTGAGCCGACACTTGCGTAGGGAATAATTTGACCCTCTTGTATATTTTGCGCACCGCAGACAACCTGTTTTGTTGCATTTCCTGTATCAACTGTTACAAGATGTAATTTGTCCGCATTTGGATGATTATCAATTTTAAGGATTTTTGCAGTGATAATATTTGTAAATTTTGGCTTTTTGTATTCAATTTCTTCAACCTCAAGACCGCTCATTGTAAGCCTGTGGGCAATTTCTTTCGGTTCTATTCCGCTTAAATCAACAAATTCGCTTAACCACTCGTATGAAACCTGCATTTTAAATCCTCATTTTTAACTTTTTAACAAGAATATTTTAGTACAAAAAAGTTAAAAATAAAGTGCGATATTCTATGAGCCTATAAATTTCAAAGTCATTTCTTTGCGTTTTTTCTCATCAGCAATATTATATATTTCATAAGCTCTTTCAAACTTTTTTTCAAGGTATTCAATCATTTCAGGATGATTTTTGTCATATGATTTTTTTGCAATTGTGCGCATTGACCTTGAAATACCTACAGAATCAAATTTTAAATTTCCTTTGTTTGCACTTGCAACTCTTTCAAAAGCAGGTAACAAATCTGCATATATTTCGTTAAAAAATTTCTTATCATTAAGCGTTCTTGGTGGTAATTTTCTTCTTGAAAAATTATCACGCATACTCAAAACACTCATCCACTGGATTGTTTGAAGTTCCTCTGAAAAATACAATCCGCAGCAGTCTTCTATGTCAACATCTTCCTTAGGTTGCAAAATTTCAGCAATATCTTTTGTTAAATCAATGTTAGCATCGCTTACACTTACCTGACCCAATTTTTCTTCAATCATTTTAACGGTTTTGTCAATTAATCCTTGCGGTAAGATTTTATATGTTGATTTAACTTCTTCAGCTGCTTTTTCTTCTTTTACAGGTACAGTTTCTTGAGCCTTTAGTTCATCCTGCTTAACTTTTTCCCAACCCTTCAGGGTAGCTATAGACATTTGTTTTTTAGCCCATGCATTTGCTTTCCAAAATTCCCTAAAGGTTTTTCTCTGTTCAGGAGTTTGTTCTTTAATTTCATTTTCTTGAATAAAATCAAACTTTATACCTGCTTTTTTAAAGAACTTTGACATATGTTTTTTTATGCTTCTGCCTTCTTGAGTTTTATTCCAAGCAAAAAGCAATGCTTTTTGCATTCTAAGCCTTTGCTCTGGGTTATCTTCAAAATACTGTTTTTGTCTTTCTGAAATCTGTCCGCTTTTTTCTGGATGTTGGGCATAGTGTTTTATTAGCCCCTCTGAAATATGCTTTTTATGCGATTCACTAAGCGGACCACGCGGTATATAAATAGGCTCTCCGTCTTCTGCCTGAGATTTTCTATCCCTTGCTTCCAGTGCTTTTTCAGACATATACTCACTAAAGCGCTTGTTATATTCTTTATCCGAAAGCTTTAAAATTTTCCCGTATTCCTTTTGTACCAATGGAATAGCAAATTTACTCATTGCGTATTTAACATCTTTACCATCAGTGTAATTCTTTAGTCCGTTTGCTGAAAGCCCTTCTGACCAATATAATTTTAAAAGTTGAAAGGCTAAATCTTCATCTTTGTTAAAATATAAAGACTTACCCTGTTTTACATCGTCAACAAAAGAATTTGCCATATAATCAACTTGTGTATCACTTAAAACATCTTTAAATTCTGGAAATTTTTCCTTAACCTCATTTAAATCGTAACAATCTTTTATTGGCGCGTATTTTTTCTTGTGAATATCAATAAGGGTTTTGTTATCAGGATTACCTTTTGCAAGCTCATCAACAATTAATTCGCGAATATCTGGAGGATAAATAGCCACACCTCTTTTTTCATACTCATCAAAATTTCTGAGCGTTTCAGATAAATCCATACTATAACCACCCATAAAATTAATGTTATAGGTATAAAAGGGGGCTATAGGGAACTTTTGGGATTTATCAAAATTTTGAAAATTATTTGTTTGCTTTTTAAAATTTTGTTTTGTTTGTGAAAAATTATAATTAAAAACAGGTGTTATTCGCATTGTGCTATCCTTTTGTTTTTCAAGATAACAAATACAAAAAGCCTGAACAATATTTTTTGCTTATATTTTTATTTTCTTTATAAAATGACCCAAAGAACGTGTAATTTTTTTATATTTTTTTACAAAAGTATTAAAATCAGCATAAATACCATGCCTGTAAAAAATCTCATCAAGGTTTTCATTCCACACCTCAAGTGCTTCTTTTGTATCATCTTTAACAGCAGGCAATTTATCAAAAATAAGATTTGTTTTATTAAAACTGTGATTTTTGGGCAATTTTATATCGTCAAGATTATCTTGATGCGAGGCATACAATGAAAGTAAATCAAAATCTAAATCAGGGTAAAGTTTTTGAATTTCTTCTATAAAATAAATTGATTCTTCTTCTAAAATTTTTGTAAAATCACAATATTTTAGCTGCTCCTTTGGGGTTTGCTCGATTCTTCCCTGATCGCGATAAAAAATAAAAAGAATTTTATCTTTTTTATTTTCAAAAAGTTCTAAAAACCTTTTTACCCTTCTTAAAAAAGCCTCGTAATCTTCATCACTGTCTACTAAATTATGATGAACATAGGCAATGTGAGGGTATTGTTTATTTATAATCACTTTTTGACCATTGTCCCAATTGTAATGGCTGGTTTTTGAAAAATTTTCCCTTTTTGACATTTTTTGAAACTTATCTTTTACAATATCAGCAATTGCATACAAACCGTAATCTTGATTCCAAACCCAGTCAAAAACATAGGCTATTTTCCTAAGCCTGCATCTGTTTAGGTTCATTGAAACATAACAACCGCCACCAAGACTTAAAACATGTTTGTATTTTGAGAAAAAATTCATATTAATTCCTTTTCTATATCACAATTTCTTTTTCATTTTTGTAAATAACATACCCCAAAACGCCACCCGGAGGCTTTTTTAAGTTTTTTCTTTTTGTATAAATTATCGATGCCTTTGTAGAATTTTTCATAGGTGAATTTTCTTTTACAAGCTTTGCTGCATACTCTAAAACTTTTGGCTGTGGCTCTTTTTCATCGTTTCGAACTCTCACAAGTACGTGTGATGAAGGGCAATTGTACGCATGAAACCAAATATCTTCAGCATTCGCAATTTTTGAAATCAGGTAATCATTTTGTTTATTGTTTTTGCCTAAAAATATTTCATAACCTTGAAAATCAAATCTGGTAAGTTCAATTTTTTCTTGTTTTTTTGCACTTTTTTCTTTTATTATGGCACACTGCTCTAGCTCAGAGGTTATTTCATCAAGTTCAACAAATGTTTTTGAATTTTCAATGCTGAATAAAATTTCATCGTAATAAGTTTTTTTTGCCAATGCCTCATCATATTTTTGTTTCTGGTAATCATAAGCACCTTTTGCTTTTGTGTAGAGCTTATAATAATTTTGGGCATTTTGAGAGGGTGTAAGCATTGTATCAAGGGCAATTTCAACCCCTTCAGGCGTTATAAAAATTTCATCGTTTTTAATCAAATAAATATATTGAAAAATTAAATCACCCTTTTGCTTGTAACCTTGAGCTTTTTCTTCCTTTGGTTCATTTTTTAAAATATTTTCAAGCTTTTTAATTTCAGCCTTCAAAAGCCTTTGCAGCTGCATTTGTTTATTTGAAAAAATGTCTTTAAACATTGCATTTGCAAAGTACTCATCAAGCGCAGTATTAAAATCACTACCTTGCCACAATTCTAAAAGCGCACTTGTATCTTCGAGGGCAACGGTTTTTTGCAAATTTTCAAAAAGGTTTTCATTTGTTTTGCTTTTGTCTTTTATAATTTTTAAAAGAGGTTCGCAGAGCATATAATAATGTCCTGATAATGATTTCACATCCTTATCAACAGCACAAAAAGCACCATAGCTTGTTTTCAGGATATCTGTTTTTATTTGTTTTGGCGGGTAAATATAGGGTATTCCACCGTAAACCTCACGCACAGAGCTTTTTTCAGGTGAAATATTATGTGCGCTGCCTAAAATATTTTTAGAGCGAAAATCATACAAAATTACATTTGAATGTCTGCCCATAATTTCAACTGCAAGACACAAATTTGCAAGTTGACCTATTTCATCGTAAACCTCAAAGTGCAGCTCTAAAATTCTTTCATAATCAGGGATTGTAATTTCTTTAATCCTTGCACCCTCAATATATTTTCTTAGCTGCATACAAAACATAGGAGGACTTTTTGGATTTTCAAGCGCACGCATAGAAAAAGTTTTTTGATTTATAAAGCAAATATGAGGATACTTTGGGTTTATATTAATGTAGAGTTTGCGACTCTCACCACATGATCGCAAATTTAAAATAATCTCTTTTCTTGAAGGCTGCTGAACCTTTTGGACAGAGGCATTTTTTAAAAAGTCGTAATTAGCCTTTGCAAAATTTTTTAAACTCAATGAATCAAAACTATGCATAACAAAAAATATTGTAATATAATTAAACCAATTATGAAATGTTATTTTTTTGGAACATTTAACCCCTTACACAACGCTCATCTTGAAATTGCAAAAAAAATCAAAGAGCAGTTCAACTTTGACGAGGTTATTTTTGTACCTGCTTATGCTCCGCCACATAAAATTCCCGACACAACACCATCTGACAGGCTTTTTATGGCACAGTTGGGAGCAGGCAAGAAAAATGTTGATGACATAGAATATTTTTTACCCATTCCAAGTTACAGCTACAATACGATTTTGGAACTTAAAAAAAGAGATAAAACAGATAAAATTAATTTTATTATGGGTTATGATTCCTTTATTAAAATTGAAAGCTGGAAAAATCCGCAAATTTTAAAAGAAAATGTTAATTTTATAATTATTCCGCGCCACTGCGGAAATATTTCCGATATTTCATTTGAACACTTAAAACAAAAGGGCTGGAACTATAAAATAGCAGACATTAATTTTATGGACATTTCATCCAATATGATAAGAGATAAAGTACAAAATAATGAAGAAATAACAGGTCTTGTACCAAAAAAAGTAGAGGAATATATTTATGAACATAGATTGTATAAAGAAAAGACTCAAAGAGTGTTTAACTGAGGAAAGATACTCACACACTCTAGGCACAGCGCATTGTGCCATTAAGCTTGCACAAAAATATAAACTTGATGAGCAAAAAGCATTTTTAGCAGGACTTTTACACGATTGCGCAAAGTGCAAAAGCAACGACGAGCTTTTAAAAATAATAAAAGAAGAACTAAAAAATATTGACGAGGGTGAATTACAAAACTATAAAACCCTACATGCGCCTGTTGGGGAGTATTTTGCAAAGACAATTTATGACATAGACGACAGAGAAATTTTAGATGCCATTCGATACCATACAATAGGCAGAGTTGGTATGAGTCTTTTTGAAAAAATTATTTTTCTGGCAGATAAGATTGAAGAAAATACAAGAGATGAAAAATACAGCGAAGAAATTTGGCAGATTTTAGATAACAATGAAGGTGAAAAAGGGCTTGATATGGCACTTTTCAGGTGTTTTAGCGAAACAATAAAAAGCCTTGTAAATCGTGAACTTAAAATTTGCAAAACAACAATTGATGTATACAACGAGCTTTTAGACAAGGTAAAGAATATATAAAGAGATTAAGTTTTAATTTTTTTTATATTACAATTGTACTCAGGCAATTTTTACCATTAATCGGAGAGTAGTTGAAAAATTCAAAGCTGACAACGTTTATATTTCTAGCTCTTGCTGCAGGCATTTTATTTGGCTGGCTTGCGCCATCTTGGGCAGTAAAAATGCAGCCTCTTGCGGATGTCTTTTTAAAAATGGTAAAAATGATTATTGCGCCATTAATTTTTGCAACACTTGTAGTTGGTATTGCAGGCCATGGGGATGTTAAAAGCCTTGGTAAAATAGGCTTAAAAACAATTATTTACTTTGAAATTGCAACAACTTTTGCCCTTATTATTGGTCTTGTAAGCGCAAATATTTTCCAGCCAGGAGCAGGTTTTGACATAGATTTAAATTCTGTTTCGACTACTGCTGTAGAGAACATGGGAAATGTAAAAGTTGATCACTCCTTTTCTCATATGCTTTTAGATTTAGTGCCAACAAGCATTTTTAAAGCACTGGCAGATGGCAGCTTGTTGCAAATTGTTGTTTTTGCAATATTTTTCTCGCTTGCAATTTGTGCCGTAGGTCAAAAAGCCCGTCCTGTGCTAGATTTTATGCAAAGTACCTGCGATATTATGTTTAAATTCACAGAATATGTAATGTATTTTGCTCCGATGGGTATTTTTGGCGCAATATCAGCAACCATCGGGCAAAACGGAATAGGAATACTTTCAAGTTATGCAAAATTAATCGGTGTAACTTACCTTTCGTTAATAGTTTTTGTGGTTACAATTCTTGCAATCGTGTGCAAAATAACAAAAATTCCATTTTGGGGTATGTTAAGAGCCATAAAAGAACCATCACTACTTGCTTTTTCAACAGCAAGCTCAGAAGCTGCACTACCAAAAGGTATGGAAGCTATGGAAAAGTTAGGTGTGCCAAAAAACATTGTAAGCTTTGTAATGCCCACAGGTTACACTTTTAACCTTGACGGAACTACACTATATTTAACACTTACAACACTTTTTTGTGCTCAAGTTGTAGGTATTAACTTGAGTTTTGAACAACAAATTTTAATTATGCTAACACTAATGTTGACATCAAAGGGTGTTGCAGGCGTTCCAAGGGTTTCCCTTGTAGTTTTAACAGGCACACTGCACACTTTTGGGCTTCCTGTTGTAGGGGTTGCAATACTTTTGGGCATTGATCAAATTCTTGATATGGGCAGAACAACTATAAACCTTGTGGGTAACTGCATTGCAACAACAGTTGTTGCAAAATGGGAAGATGAATTTGACTACGATAAAATGAATAAATTTTTAGAATCAATAAAAAACAAGAAAAAAGAAAAAACTCTTGTTGAACAAAAAAATATTTTAACCGATAAGACTATACACTAAGGTTATTTAGCTTTTTTAAAAACAAAATAAACTGTTAATATGAAAACAGTATTTTTTGATGTTCAGCCTTACGAAGAAGAATTTCTTAAAAAGGCAGTAAAAGACAAATTTGAAACAGTGTTTATAAATTCACCCATAGATGAAAACTATGTTGTTGATGAGAAAATAAACGACGCGGAAATTATAAGTGTTTTTATCACCTCAACGCTTAGTGAAAACGTGCTTAAAAAATTTCCTAAACTAAAATTTATACTCACAAGGAGCGTTGGTTTTAGTCACATTGATATGAAATATTGCAAAGAGCACGAAATTTACGCTTTTAACACTCCGCATTACGGAGATTACACTGTTGCAGAGTACACTTTTGCGCTTTTACTTTACACAATTAGAAAAATTAAAAAAGCTCAAAATGACATACAAAATGATAACATAATAATGAACGACTACATTGGAGTTGAACTTTTTAACAAAACCATAGGTGTAATAGGCGCAGGCTCAATAGGAGCTAAAGTTTTAGACATTGCAAAGGGTTTTAAAATGAACACCCTTGCTTATGATTTATTCCAAAATGGGGACTATAACTACTGCACACTTGACGAACTAATCCAAAAATCAGACATTATTTCAATAAATTCACCGCTTACAACGCAGACTTATCATCTTATAAACAAAGACACAATTGCAAAAATGAAATACGGAGTAATTATTGTAAATGTTGCTCGCGGCGAGATAATAGACACACAGGCACTTTACGATGCACTTTTGAGCGGAAAAGCTGCATACGCTGCACTCGATGTAATAGAGTGTGAAGAAATATTATGCGCAGAAAATCAAAAATGCAAAGACTTGCAAAATATAAAAGATTTCTGCCTTGAAAAATTTTACATAAATCAAAAACTTTTAAAACTGCCAAACGTAACAATAACGCCACATATGGCATATAATACAAAAGAAGCGATTGAGAGGATTTTGTTCATGACAGAAGAAAATCTTATGAGTTGCTTAAATTTTAATCCTAAGACTGGCGCAAAAAATGTGATTTTGCTATAATTTCTTATATGGAACTGGCAAAATATATAGAACATACATTATTAAAACCGGCTGCAACTACCGAAAACATAACAAAATTAGTTGAAGAAGCAATTAAATATGGCTTTTTTGGTGTTTGTGTTAACCCTGTTTATGTAAAACACGCAAAGAATATTGTTTCAGGTGCAGATATAAAAGTTGTAACAGTCGTAAACTTTCCACTTGGCGCAAATGCAATAGACTCAACACTTGTACAAGTCCATCAAGCGTTAACCGATGGTGCTGATGAAATTGACACAGTAATTAATCTGGGCGCGCTTAAAGAAGGTAACTATAAAAAGGTAACAGATGATATAAGAGCAACAAAAAACGTATGCCCTGAAAATAATTTAAAAGTTATACTTGAGACAGATTTGCTTACAAATGACGAAATCAAAAAAGCTTGCCTTGCTTGCATTAGCGGTGGAGCAGATTTTGTTAAAACATCAACAGGTTTTGTTAAAAATGGTCTTGGCGCAAGGCCTGATTTTGTAAGGCTTATGGCGCAAACAGTTGAAAAACGAGGCTTGGGCGTAAAAGCAAGCGGCGGAATTTCAACAAGATTTCAAGCAAAAGAACTAATTGAAGCAGGCGCAACACGACTTGGCACATCAAGCGGAGTTGCAATTGTTAATCCCCAAAAGTAAAGAAAGGCATTACAATGGACAAAATTACCATTCGTTCAGACAGGGACACTGATTATTCATTTTTGTACAAAGGAGAAGAAACCACCCTTAAAGCAGGGAGCGTTATAAGCATAGCAGATGGCTTAGAGCATGTTGTTCTGCCTACTGTTGCAATGAAAATCATGAATAATCTAATTGTCATTAAGGAAGATGTAAAATGAGCAAAGACAAAGTTTTAATTACCATTTCAGGACTTGATAAAGTAGGAATTGTTGCAGCGATTTCAAATTCTCTTGCGCAATTAGGTGTAAACATTGAAGACATTAAACAAACAATTATGCAAGATCACTTTGTAATGATGATGTTATGTGACATTTCAAAATCTCAAAATTCTTTTAAAACAATAAAAGAAGAACTTATAAAATCAGGTGAAGAAATTGGAATGGAAGTTTGGGTTCAAAGAAAAGAAATTTTTGACAAAATGCACACTATTTAAAAGGTAAAAATGGCAGATTTTAACGAAAAAGATATTATAGAAACAATTCAGATGATTAAGGTGCATCACCTTGACATTAGGACAACAACCCTCGCACTGTCGCTTCGTGATTGTATAAGCGAAGATATAAAAGTTACTGGCGAAAAAATATATGAAAAAATCATCAAATACGCAAAAAACCTAAAAAAATATGCAGATGATTTAGAAAATGAATTTTCAATCCCTATTATCAATAAAAGAATTGCAATAACACCGATTTCACTTATTGGCGAAAGCGCAAAAAATCCTGATTACGTTTATTTGGCTGAAGTCTTAGACAAAGCCGCAAATGAAGTAGGGGTTGATTTTATAGGCGGTTTTTCCGCCCTTGTTGAAAAAGGCTGCACAAAAGGAGATGAAATTTTCCTTGAATCGATCCCTGAAGCGTTAGCTAAAACTTCAAAATTGTGTTCAAGCGTTAATCTTGCAACATCAAAAGCAGGAATTAATATGAAAGGCGTGCTTAAAGTTGCCAACATTATTAAAAAATCAGCAGAATTAACCGCAGATAAAGACGGTCTTGGAGCGGCAAAATTCGTATGTTTTTGTAATTCTGTATCAGATAACCCATTTATGGCAGGCGCATACTGCGGTATAAACGAACCTGAATGCGCGCTAAACATAGGTGTTAGCGGTCCCGGAGTTGTAAGGTGGGCAATAGAAAACATGCCAAAAGACGCACCACTTGGAGAAGTTGCAAATGTAATAAAGAAAACTGCCTTTAAAATTACAACAACTGGCGAACTCATCGGCAGAGAACTTGCGCAAAGATTAAACATTCCATTTGGCGTAATAGATTTATCACTTGCGCCAACTCCAGCCAAGGGTGATTCTGTTGCAGGGATTTTTCAAGCAATGGGTTTAGAGCAAGCAGGCGCACATGGCACAACGGCAGCCCTTGCAATGCTCAACGACGCTGTTAAAAAAGGCGGAATTATGGCGTCATCCTATGTTGGGGGATTATCTGGCGCTTTTATTCCCGTATCTGAAGATGCCGGTATGATTGAAGCAGCTAAACAGGGAGTTCTTACAATAGATAAACTTGAAGCAATGACTTCTGTCTGCTCAGTCGGTCTTGATATGATAGCAATCCCCGGAGATACCCCGACCACAACGATAGCAGGAATGATAGCCGATGAAATGGCGATTGGTATGATAAACAAAAAAACAACAGCAGTGAGAGTTATTCCTGTGCCAAACAAAAAAGAAGGCGAGTGGGTAAAATTCGGCGGACTTTTAGGAGAAGCTCCCATCATGCCAATGAGCAAACTGGACAGTTCAACTTTTATAAACAGGAGCGGAAGAATTCCTGCCCCAATACACAGTTTAAACAATTAAAAAACCCGCTTAATGCGGGTTTTAATTTTATTTTACAATGACTTTTATGTCATCTTTTTTAATGTTTTCCTTATTTGCAACTGCTTGCCCGTTTAAAAGCTCTATCGCTTTTGCAAGCTGAGGGTCGCGCTCTTTTTTAACGTCTTCTTCGGTTAAATCAACCTCATAGTCGGGCTTAATACCTTTTTTGTTAATATCCGTTCCATTTGGCGTTAAATATTTTTGAATTGTAATGTGCATAGCAGAACCACCCGGAAGTCTGTTAATTTCCTGTACCAGACCCTTGCCAAAAGATTTTTTACCAACAATAATTGCTCTTTTATTATCTTTTAGCGCGCCGCTTAAAATTTCACTGGCAGAAGCAGAACCACCGTTGATAATAACCACAATGGGCTGATTTGTCAGCGTTCTTTGGTTAGCACGCGTTGTGTCTTTGTAACCTTCTCTATCGACAGTTGAAACTATAACTTTTGAATCTAAAAGCATATCGGCAATATAAATCGCATTAGTCAACAAGCCGCCCGGGTTAGAACGCAAATCTATAATTAAGCCGTCTTTGTCAAAATTTTCAACAAGTGCTTGTTCAAATTCAGATGTAGCATTTCGGCTTATAAAAGAGCTTAAGCGAATATAGCCTAAATTATCAGGAATTTTTACAAACTCTGGCGCTTTTGTCGAAACAGATTTAATTTCGATTTTTTCTCTTGTAATTGTATATGTTTTTGCTGGTTCTTTGCCTCTTTTTACAAGGAGAGTAACCTTTGTACCTTCCGGCCCTCTTATCTGTTCTGCTGCAGCGTCAACTGTTATGCCTTTTGTGCTTTTGCCATTAATTTCAAGTATTTCATCCTCAGCTTTTAAACCTGCACGCTCTCCGGGGGTGTCTTCAATCGGTGCAATTACAAGCAATTTACCGTCGCGCACACCTATTTGTACACCAATACCCTGCAGCGAACCTTGAATAGACTCATTTTCTTCTTTAAAATCTTTAGGGTTTAAAAACTTTGTATAAACATCATTTAAACTGGACACCATTGACTCTATAGCAACATAAGCGTCTTCATCGTCTTTAATTACATTATCATAGCGATGACGCCACCTTGACCAATCTTGCTCGTTATTTGTCTGGTCAACAAATTTTGAATTAACCAATTTCCAAGCTCTATCATACAAAGATTGGGGGGTTTGCGCCAAAACAGGATTCATAAACGAACTTACATAAAAAAGTCCAAACATTAAAACAAATATTGACGCTCTTTTTAATATGTCTTTCATAATCTCTCCTCTTTAATAGATATTATAACAAAGTATTTTTTAATTTCCAAAATTTATTTATAAATCCCGTATTAATTATGTATTTTATTTTTACGCCATATAAAGTAAAATATTTTAATGAGAATCTCACACAAAAAATCTCTGATATTACTTGCTTTTTCTTCGATATTAATATTTTTTATCGTTTATTTTCTTGGTGTGACAATATTTGAACCAAAGTCTTACAATTTTTTGGTCAAAATGACAACCCAAAGTGCAAAAGCGTCAGATGACATTATAATGGTTGTTATAGATGATAAATCGCTCCATCAGCTTGGTCGTTGGCCCTGGAAAAGAACTCGCTACGGTGAGATTTTTGAATATATTGAAAATTACACCAAAGCAAAACAAATAGGCTATGACGCAATAATAGTGGCACCTGATACAGAAAATCCGCTTGCTGATAAAAAATTCTTTAATCAAATTGCACAATTGAATACTCTAAGCGCGGGCGTTGGTTTTGTGAACACCCCGTTTAAAAACATAGATGAAAAAGAATATGAAAAATTACTTTTTGAAAAAAATGACATAGTTATCGAAGACAAAAGAAGTGCAAAATACAAAAAAGAAAGCGATTACAAGAGTTTTAGCACTTTTCAAAAGGACTATTTTACAAACATAAAAAGCTTAGGCTCAGTTAATACCAACTTGGACAACGACGGTTATATAAGAAAAGTTGATCAGGTAATAAACTACAAAGGCAAGCTATACCCGTCTTTGGGGCTTTTAATGTACTCTAAACACACAGGAATTAAGCATTTTGTACTGACAGACAAATATTTGCTTGCGAAAAACAATGAATATTCCCTTAAAATGCCCATTACAAATAAATACGGGATAGCTTATTCAAATATTTATTTTTACAAAACCGATGACGGTCTGTATTCGCACCAAAAAATCTCCGCATCTGACGTTATAAAGTCACTGGAAGCCATTAAAAATGGCGAAACACCAATATTAGACAGTGAAATTTTTAAAGATAAAATTGTTTTTGTCGGCGCAAATGCCAATGCTCAAGCCCTGCAAGATGTTAAAAGAACCCCAATTTCAGACACTTTTTCAGGTGTCGACATACAAGCTACAAATCTTGATAACATTATAAATAATGAATTTTACAAAAACACAAGCGAACTTTATAACATTTTAAATGTTGCTCTTGTCTTTATTATAGCTTTTGTACTTGTTTGCGCACTACCAATACCAATAGCTATACTTTCCTGCGCTTGTTTGATGTTTATGTATTTAATTTTTGCATTTTTTATGTTCAGCAACAAAATTGCAATAAATTTAATCTTGCCTGAAATTTTTATACTTTTTGCAATAGGGTGCGCTTATCTGTACAGATATTTACTTGAAGGCAGAAAAAAAGAAAAAATCCAATCCGCAATGAGCAAATACCTGTCGCGCGACGTTATGCAAAATGTTGTAAATAATATTGACTCGGTTAAACTTGGCGGCAAAAGGGCAAATGTAACAGTGCTTTTTGCAGACATTAGAGGCTTTACATCAATAAGTGAAAGACTGAGCGCAGAAGAAGTTACAAAAATTTTAAATGAATATTTTACGGCAATCGTACCCATTATCGAAAAACACAACGGAATTTTAAATAAATTTATGGGCGATGCGGTTTTAGCTGTTTTTGGCGAACCCATTGAAAACAATCACCACGCGCTTGACGCTGTAAAGTGCGCAGACAATATGCTAAAAAAAGTAAAACAATTGCAAGAAAAATGGCTGGATGAGGGTAAACCTAAAATTGAAATAGGAGTAGGAATTTCAACAGGAGAGGCTTTTGTTGGCAACATCGGCTCTGAAGAAAGACTTGAATACACAGTTATAGGCGACACTGTAAACACAGCCTCAAGAATTGAAAACTACAACAAAGTTTACCGAACTAAATTTTTAATAAGTCAGGAAACCTTTGAACAAGTTCAAAAACATGTTGATGTAATTAAAATAAGAGAAGTTTCTATTCGAGGTAAAGCAAAGAAAATTAACATTTATGAGGTTTTAAGACTCCTTAATGTATAATTGTTTTTATGAATAAGTTTTCAAGCTTTGATGAAATTCATAAAAAAATTATTGCCTCTTGCAAAATAGAAATGGAACACAAATACATAGATTTTGTGGGCAAAAAAACTTGTTTTTCAAAGTTTGTACTCTCTACCCTAAATACAGTTTTAAGGAAAATCAACAAAACAGAACGCCATAGGGTAGAAAAGCTAATTGCGCACTTTGAGCAATACCACATCGATTCAGTAAGTGCAAGAATGTACAGTGTTGAGCTTTTGGCAGAAACTTTTGCGTACTTTAAAAAACTGATTAAACCGCAAGTTAGAATACCCAAAAAAGAAGATGTGCCTGAAGTTAAAAAACCTTACACTGATGATATATCTGAAATAGATGTGCAATTTGTAAAAGGTGTTGGGCCTAAAACCGCGCCGCTTTTCAACAAGCTTGGAATTTTTACCGTTAAAGATTTGCTTGAATACTACCCTAAAAGATACGTGGATTATCAAGGCAGAGTAAAAATTGCAAATCTTAAGATAGGCGAGCAGGTAACGGTTTTTGCAACAATTAAAAAGGTAAGTGCTTATTTAACCCTTAAAAAATTAACCGTCCTAAACCTTACAATTGGCGATGGTACAGGCGAAATTACTTTGAGTTTTTTCTATAAATTAAAAAACAGAAGAATGCTTGAAAGGTATAAAGCACAATACCCGCTTGGCTCCAGTGTTTTAGTATTTGGAACAGTGAAAAAGGACTCCTACACAAATAAAATAACAATAGATAAACCTGAAGTGCAAGTTATGACTTGTGATTTTTGCTATGAAGATGACGAACTCATAAACAGTGGAAAGATAGTTCCGGTGTATCCGCTCACCGAAAATTTAAGCTCAAAAACTTTGACTAACGCTATAAAAAGCGCAATTGAAAAACATTGTTCAAAAATTCAAGATTTTATGCCGCAATACATAAAAGAAGAAAATAATTTAATAGAAAAAAGTGAAGCCATAAGAAAAATACATTTGCCAAAAACGCGTGAAGAAGCCGATAAAGCACGCTACAGAATAGTTTTTGACGAGCTTTTTACCTTGCAGTTAAATTTGGCACTTGTTCGCGAAGCAAACAGAAAAAATACCTCTATTCAGCTAAAAATCAAGCGTGACGGGCTTGTTAGAAAATTTATAGAAAGTTTGCCTTTTGAACTCACCGACGCGCAAAAAAAAGCAGTTGAAGAAATTACAAACGATTTAAATTCTAAAGAACCTATGCAAAGACTTTTACAAGGAGATGTTGGTAGCGGAAAAACAGTTGTAGCTTGCATTATGCTCCTTTGTGCCATTGAAAACGGCTATCAGGGGGCAATTATGGCACCTACAGAAATTCTTGCAACACAACATTACAAAAATTTTATAAACTGGCTGACACCACTAAATTTAAGCGTAGGGCTGTTTTTAGGTAAACACGGCACAAAAATCCGAAACGAAATGCTCACATCGCTCAAAAACGGACAAATGCACATTGCAGTAGGCACTCACGCCCTTATTCAAGAAGGAGTTGAGTTTAATAACCTTGGCGCGGTTGTAATAGACGAACAGCACAGGTTTGGGGTAAAACAACGCTCAAAATTGCTTACAAAAGGTGAGTATCCGCAAATGCTTACTATGACTGCAACACCTATACCGCGAACTCTGGCACTTACAATGCATGGCGATTTAGACATTACAACAATTGACGAGCTGCCAAAGGGAAGACTGCCGATTATCACGACTCTTGTCGGTGCGCAAGGTCGAAAAGAGGCTTATAAGTTGATAAAAGAGCAAATTGCAATGGGTCATCAAGCCTACATTGTCTACCCGTTAATTGATGAAAGCGAAACAATAAGTGCAAAAAACGCTACTCAAGAGGCGCAAAAACTTCAAGAAGGAGAATTTAAGGATTATAAAATCGGGCTGTTACATGGAAAACTAAAAGCAGAAGAAAAAGAGCAGGTAATGCTTGATTTTAAAGAAAAAAAATACGATATTTTAGTTTCTACAACAGTTGTGGAAGTGGGTGTAGATGTACCAAATTCAACCGTTATGATTATTGAAAACGCGGAAAGATTCGGACTTTCACAACTCCACCAACTAAGAGGGCGCGTAGGTCGTAATGACAAACAGTCTTATTGCATACTTGTAAGCACTTCAGCCTCAAAACAAGTCAGAAACAGGCTAAAAATAATGACTCAAACAAATAACGGTTTTATTATTGCGCAAAAAGACCTTGAGTTAAGAGGCCCAGGGGAATTTTTAGGAACAAGACAAAGCGGCATTCCTGATTTCGGGCTTGCAGATGTCGTTAATGACATTGAAATACTTGAAAAAGCACGTGCTTGTGCGCTTGATTTTGTTAAAAAATATGATATTGACAACTTTAGAGGGCTTAGAGAAGAAGTCCTAAAACATAATCTTTTTAGAGGCTAATTACAAGCACAACTTCTAACGGACGCGAAATTAAGCCATGTGATGGCGGTTTCATGTATTGTAATGACTCGGACACGCTTTTTTTAATTATATTGTCAATCGGTACAGAACCTGAACTTTGCAAGATTTTCATATCTATAATCTCGCCGCTGCTTGAAATTCTAATACTCAACTTGATTACACTGTTTTTTGCAAAATCATTAGAAAGCAGCAAATCATTTTGCAAATTCAATTTCACATTTTTACCCACAAGTTGCAAAAATCTTGCGTAATTTGCCTTGTTAGCAATATTTTCAGGAACTTCCCAAGATATTTTATTTATCGTTGCAACAAGAGGTTCACCCGTTGTTTGAGTTGCAAGAGAGTAGTCCAGTGTATTATTTGTGCCATAGACTTCTTGAGGTAAATTTTGAGATGAAGTAAATTCATTTCTTTGCCTTGAATTGTAATCAATGTCTTGAGAATAATCGCTATCAATATCTGAAATTGAAGAAATATGTGAATTAGAATTTTTAACTGCAATAAAAATTGAAGATATTAAAAATATTAAGACAATTGCAGATGTTATAATTATTTTTTTCTTTCTGCCGCCCAAAATTGCTAAAAATTTTGAAGCTTCTATTTTTTCAACATTATTAAAAATACCATCAATAATATTGCATTTTTCTTTTTCAACTTTTTCAAAATTATTTGCACTATCTTTCAATCCAATGGGGTCACTTTTCTTTTTTGCCTTCATGGACGTTCTTTTAAAAGATGCCATAATCTCATCGTCGTCGTTAAATTCTTGACTGCTGCCTTCGCTCAAAAATTCTGAAACATTTGAAATTGCATTTACAGTTCTGTTAAAGTCAATTACATCAGCTAATTTTTTAGTACATGCAGGACAGGTAACAAGGTGCTGAATCAATAATTTTTTATTACTTGCAACAAGCTCATTATCTATAAATCTTAAAAACAAAGACATGCAATCTAAATGTTTACCAATTATTTGCTTAGGGTAAGCAGGTTTTTTCAATTCCAAGCATAGCGCACGCATGCTTTTTAAATATAAATCATCAACTTCTATGTAATCACCGGAATAATTTAAAAATGCAACATCTGCAGCCTTGAAATATCCTAACACTTTTGCTTCTCTTAGTCTTTCGCTCAGGTCAACAACAACGTAATAATCAGGCTGACAACCATATTCTTTATGGATAGATGGGATTTTTATTTTTGAATCTCTAAACCTTGAAATTACATCAATTCTATAATTATTAATGTATATATCATTAATTTTAAATTCTTCAAAGACCTCTGCAATTCTATGCAAGCTTCTTGAATTATTAACTTTAAAACCTGAATTTTTAAAGTAATCAATCGCACACATAATACCCAATAAATCAACAAGACCTTTGCGTCTTGCCAAAGGTTGGGTCATTCTTGAGCTGATTTTTCTGGCATAATTTGCCTGCTCGTCACTTATTTTTAAAGTTGCATCATTGAATTGTGACATCAAAATACATCCTCTCAGATAATAAAATGACACATAATTAATATAATTTCAAGAATGATAAGTTAGCTAAACAAATCTTAATATTTCTTAAACCTTGCTTTTAATATTTCTTTTGTAATAAAATTAACTTATGAGTGATTTTTTATTAGAAATATTGGTTCAAGAACTACCATATAAATTTATACCGGAAGCGCAAAAACAACTAAAATGCGCATTTGAAAACCTTTTTAGCGAATACGGCATAGAGTACAAAAAACTTGATGTTCAAGCAACACCAAGACGTCTTGCCGTTATGGTTTTTGATTTAACAGACAAACAAAAGGATATTTTAAAAGAGGCAAAAGGCCCTATTTTAAATATTGCACTTGATACTAACGGTGCGTACACCCCTGCTGCATTAGGTTTTGCTAAAAAAAATAATGTAGAGGAAAAAGATTTATACCAAAAAGATAATTACATTTGGGCAAAGATTGAAATCAAAGGCAAAAGCACAAAAGAAATTTTAAGCGAAAACATTGAAAAAATTATTTTCAAACTGCAAGGTCCGCATTTTATGCGCTGGGGAAATCATGACGAAAAATTCTCCCGTCCTATTGAAAATATTGTAGCACTCTACAATAACGACATTTTACCGCTAAAAGTTTTAGATAAAACTTCAACAAATAAAACTCTTGGTCACAGATTTTCTCCAAATAAAAATGTAACAATTACAAATGCAAAAACTTATATTGACGACTTAAAAAAAGCAAACGTAATTGTTGATGTTGAAGAAAGAAAAAATGTCATTATTGAAAGCGCAACAAAATGCGCAAAAGAAATAAATACAGTCATTAACTTTGAAAATTTAGATGATTTACTTGAAGAAGTAACTTACATTACAGAATATCCAATCCCTGTATTGTGCGATTTTGATAAAAAATATCTTGAAATTCCTGACATTGTTACAACAACAGTTATGTCAAAACACCAAAGATATTTTCCTTTGTGGCAAAGTGACGGAAAATTATCCAACCATTTTATAACTATGGCAAATTTTGTCGGCACAGACAAAGAGTCAATGGACAATATTAAAGCAGGAAACCAAAGAGTAGTTAGTGCAAGGCTTGAAGATGGTATATTCTTTTATAAAGAAGATACCAAAACATCTCTTGAAAACAAGGTTGAAGCACTAAAGGGCATGACTTTCCAAAAGGGCTTAGGAACTTTATACGATAAAACACAAAGAATAATAAGCCTTTGCAGGGAAATTTGCGCTCAATTAAAAATTAATGACACAGATATTTTACGCTCGGCAAAACTATGCAAAGCAGACCTAAGCACACAACTTGTGTTTGAATTTACTGAACTCCAAGGTTTTATAGGCGAAAATTATGCACTAAAATCAGGCGAAAAAGAAAATATTGCACTTGCAATAAAAGAGCACTATTTCCCATTAAGCGCATACAGCGAAACACCTTCAAAAATTGAGGGACAAGTAGTTTCAATTGCAGATAAAGTTGATACAATTTGCGCACTTTTCATCTCTACTCAGGGTAAAATGAAGAAAAAACGCCCGACAGGTTCAAACGACCCTCTTGGTGCAAGACGCGCTGCAATTGGTATTTTAAGAATATTAATTAACAACAATTTAAAATTAAATTTAAAAACCCTTATTGATAATTCACTAGATACATTGTCTAGAGAATTTAATATACCCCTTGAAAATGAAACAAAAGATGATGTATATGAATTCATTCTAAACAGACTAAATATAATGTATGAAAAAGAATTTAGTCAAAACATCCTAAAGGCAAGCGCTATAAGCAATCCGCTTGAAAACCTTGAGGAGTTTTTATCAAGAGCAAAATTTATAAAAGAAGAATCCCAAAAAGAAAGCTTCAAAAAGCTATCTGAAGCTGCAAACAGGGTGCTAAGAATTGCAAAAGAGGCAACTGTAGCGCAAGTTGATGAAAAACTCTTTATACTAAATGAAGAAAAAGCGCTTTTTGAGGCCATAAAAAAACAAAATGCTAATGAAAAAAATATCAAAGAATACACCACAAATCTTGAAAATTTAGTTGAACCTATTGATAATTTCTTTGATAAAGTTCTTGTTATGGATAAAGATGAAAAAATCAAAAACAACAGAATTGCACTTTTAAATCTTTTAAAAGAAAAATTCTCAAAAGTTTGCGATTTTCAATACCTGTAGATGAAAATACTTTTAGTTACAGACTTATATCCGCTTGAAGAAAAACACAAAGGCATACCTTTGGCAATTGAAAATTTTGCGCTTGCACTTAAAGATTTAGGCTGCGAAATTAGTGTTTTAAGGGCAGATTTAATTTTAAACTCAATTCTAAGAGGCAGAAAACCATTTAAACAAGGCTGGTATGAGCGCAATGGGATTAAAATTTATAATCAAAACTTTTTATTGCCTTTTTATTTAAATCCAAAAGTGCCTAAAGACTTTGATGTTATTGTATCGCATATGCCATCAGGCAATATGTGTGGGGCAAAAATTAAAAACAAATTTAAAAAGCCACACATTGCAATTTGCCACTCAAGCGACATTGAAGTTCTTGAAAAATATAAATTTTACTTTGCCTCAACTTTAAAAAATGCGCTTGAAAACGCAGACAAAGTTGGCGCGCGCTCATATTGGATTAGAGATAAATTACCCTTTGAAAATGTTTTTTTAGCCCCCTCAGGAATAAAAAAAGAAGAAATTACAAGTGCGCCTTTTAAAGAGAAAAAATTAAAAATTATTTGCGCGTCATCTCTTATTAAAAGAAAAAATTTAAAAGAGCTGATTTTAGCAATGAAAGAAATTAAAAATGTGCCTCTTGAAATTTATGGCAGTGGATATGAAGAAAAAAAATTAAAAAAAATGGCACAAAATTTAAATATAAAATTTATGGGACAAAGACCAAGGCAAGAAGTTTTAGAAGCACTTGAAGGAGCGCAAATTTTTATTTTGCCATCAAAGAAAGAAACTTTTGGCTTAAGCTACCTTGAGGCACTAGCTAAGGGCTGTATTGTAATTTGCAGCAAAAACAGCGGTATGGATGGGTTTATACAAAACAATAAAAACGGTTTTATTGTAGAACCTAGTAAAGAAAATATTGCAGCAGTCATAAAAAAAATAATTTCTACGGACAAGGAAGAATTAAGCAAAATTTCATCTAGTGCAATTAAACTTGCCCAAGAACTTGAATATTACAAATGTGCAAAAAATTATTTAGAAAATATTAAAAAAATCTGTAAATAAAAAATTTTTTCATCTATAATTAACTTAACGACAATAAAGAAGGAAACAATTATGCAAGCAAGACGAGCTTCAAGAGAGCTGGCACTTATATTATTTTCACAATTAGAGAAAAAACTGGATAACTATCAAGACAATGACTTTGAAAAAATAGTTTTAAAATCGGTAAGGACACTAATTAGTTCATCACAAGAAGAACTAAACCTTGCTACAAGCGGTTTAAGCGACATTGCGCAATTTGTAGACGAGTATGAAAACAATCACCCTGACAATTTAAAAAGACCTATTGACGCAAACAATATACCTGTTCAAATACCTCTCACAAGCGATATGTCAGGCAGAATTAAAACAATACTTTCTGTTTGCGATAAAGCTGTAAATGCGCTTGAAATAGCGGAGTTGAGCACACTTTCACAAAAAACAGATGTTAGAGAATACATAAACAAAATTGCAACAACTTTTAAAGAGAAAAAACAAGATATTGATAACATAATAAAAGAACTCGCTTTTGGCTGGGATATAGACAGGCTCTTTAAAATCGACAAAGATATTTTAAGAATTTCAATTATAGAGCTTGTTTTTATGAAAGATGCGCCACACAAGGTTGTAATTGATGAAGCACTTGAGCTTGCAAAAAAATACTCAACAGATGATTCGCCATCTTTTATAAACGGTATTCTTGCAAAAGTGGTTGAAAGATATGTTTAATTTTTTCAAAAAAGACAAAAAAAATATCGTTTCAGAAGGCTTTGAAGCCCTAAAAAACGCTCTTTCAAAAACCTCAAAAGCCCTTATCGAAAATGTTGTAGAGATAGCCTCATCAAGCGAAGAAATTGACGAGTTCACCCTTGAAGACATTGAAGCAACGCTTATTAAAGCCGATCTGGGGGTAGATTTAAGCGTTGAAATAGTTGAAAAAATTAAATCAAAAAATCTAAAATCATCAGAATTAAAGGATTTTTTGAGAAAAGAATTTGAAGAAATTCTTGCCAGCGCAGGTTCAAATGAGCTGAATTACAAAGAAAATTCGCTTAACATTTACTTTATAGCGGGTGTTAACGGTGCAGGCAAAACAACTCTTATTGGCA
Source organism: Candidatus Gastranaerophilales bacterium (assembly GCA_944324905.1). Classification (GTDB taxonomy): domain Bacteria; phylum Cyanobacteriota; class Vampirovibrionia; order Gastranaerophilales; family Gastranaerophilaceae; genus Galligastranaerophilus. The sequence goes on along the minus strand of CALUYB010000002.1, from coordinate 117,348 downwards.
AGCTTGCAAAAAGATTTAAGGACTCAGGCAAAAAAGTTTTGCTTGCAGCAGGGGACACTTTTCGCGCAGCAGCCGAAGAACAGCTTGACATTTGGTCTAAAAGAGCGGATGTTGAAATAATCAGGCGCGACAAGGCAGACAGTGCTTCAGTTGTTTACGAGGCAATTGAGCGCGCTAAAAAAGAAAACTTTGACATTATAATAATTGACACTGCAGGCAGGCTGCAAAACAAATTTAACCTCATTGAAGAATTGAAAAAAATCAAAAATGTTATAGACAAAAATGCGCCGGATTCACTTTCAGAGTGCATGCTTGTTTTAGATGCAAATTTAGGTCAAAACGGACTTTCCCAAGCAAAGGTTTTTAAAGAAGCGCTTAATTTAACATCAGTTGCAATAACAAAACTTGACGGTTCCGCAAAAGGCGGCATAATCATTGCCATTGCAAAAGAATTCGCCCTTCCTGCAAAACTTGTAGGAATAGGCGAAAAAATTGAAGATCTTAAAAACTTTGATAGAACTGAATTTATTGAGGCAATTTTTAGTTAATTACCAAGGCCATCCGTTCATTTGATCAACCGCTTTTTCTGCCGGTGTTCTATGATCCTCATAAGGGTCACCGTCTGTAAAAAATGGCTCATATTCAACAGGTTTTGTTATAATAAAGCGCTCTCTTAAGCTCATTGGAGAACTAAAATATCTTTTTTTGTTTGCAAACATATGCTCAATCATTGATTTTGTATCAGGAAAATCAGCAAGTTCATTGACATGCCTGCTCAATTTACCTTTTTGTGCTTTTCTAACAGCAGCGTGAGAAACAGACTCTTTTATTGTCCTTGTTGACTCATCATTGTAAACTCTTGAAGCAAACTCTGCAACATCATCTCTGTCGTTTAATTCAATGCCGTATCTGTTTTGAGCATAAACATTCATGGCACGCGCTATATCATCTTTTACAAAATCTTTTATATGATATTTTCTTTTGTTTTCAGGCAAATCTAAAATAGAATCAGTAAGGTATTCTTGCTCATTTGCACCCTCTAAGCCCTTACTATTGCCCCAAAGAGCTTGCAGAATTTCAATAAACTCAGGCTCGTTTGGATATCTTACATCACCCTTTGAAACAGCATGGCTTGAAGAAGCAGCACAGCAAAGCAAGAAAAAATTCTCCATACAGTAATCAAAATCAGGTTTCAAAGGCATTTTATGTCCCATAGCATGTGCACTTACATTTGCATAAATTGCAAGATTAGATGCAATACCGTCTATAGAACTTTCTACAACCTCAGGTCTTATATCCTTATCAATATCACCCTTAAATGCCGGGGTTGACTTTACAAAAACATCTCTTTGCAAGGGTTGATTTGCTAACTTAAAATTAGCAAAAGAATTTGAAACATTATTGTTTGTAAAACTTTTTACAGGTATACCTGCAACACTAAAATTGACTTTCATCTTAAAATCCTTCACACCTAATTTGGCAATATACGACAAAATTTTAACAAGAACTTATAAAATATACAATTATATTTGTCAAGTTTTTAACAAAACTTTAATTAATATTCAACAACTCTTTTGCAAAAGACACAGAAATACTATTTACTTCACCTGAAGCAAGTGAGGCAATAGCTTCCAGTCTTTCGCTTTCATTTTGCAATTTTTTAACACAAACTTTTGTTTTTTCATTTTGACTTTTTGATACAACAAAATGCGCATTTGCCCTTGCTGCAATAATTGGCTGGTGCGTAATTGCAAAGACTTGAATATTGTTTGAAAGCTCTGAAATCGCCTGCGCCACAGCATTTGAGGCCTTACCCGAGATTCCTGTGTCAATTTCATCAAAAATAATTGATGAAACCATATCAACATTTGCAAAAACAGTTTTTATTGCAAGCATTACACGAGAAATTTCACCGCCTGAGGCAACTTTAGCAAGGGGCGCAAGAGGGGAGGATACATTTGTTGTTATAAAAAATTCCACATCATCAGCCCCTTTTGAATCAGGCGCCTTTTCTTTTACCCGTATTTCAAACTCGGCCTTTGAAAGCTCTAGTTTTCTTAGTTGTTCAACTATTAATTTTGATAAATCAGTTGCACATTTTTTTCTAACATTTGAAATCTTGCAAGAAAGTTCATTCGCTTCCCTGGAAAGCTCAACTTGCATTGCTTCAAGTTCATCAACGGAAGAAAAATCGCCTTCAATCTCGCTTAATTGTGCTGCAAATTTTTCTCTTGCTTCAAAAATATCACCGTATTTGCGCTTTAATTTTAAAATCAAAGAAAGTCTTTCGTTAATTTCATTTAACCTTTGGGGGTTGTCCTCAAGATTTTGTGAATACTCTCTTAAATAATCACAACAGTATTTTAGATTTTCATACGCTTCAATAAAACTTCCCTGAACTTCTTCAAGCTTTTTATCGTAACTTACGGCATTTGATAGTGACGCATTTAACTTGCTAAGAGCGTTATTTATACCATCGTCATCACCCAAAGAGTAATAAACACCGTAAGTTAGCTCTTTTAGAGTTTGGACATTTGATAAAACTTCAAGTTCAGAATTTAGTTCTTCTTCTTCATTTTCATAAATTTCAGCGGAGTCAATTTCATTTAGTTGGAACTTCAAAAAATCAATCTCTTGCAAATTTTTGGAATTATTTTCCTTTAGCGAACTTAGTTTTTTTGAAATTTCGCACAGTTTAGAATACACATTTTTATAATGCTCATAACTGTTTAAAAAATCCGCATCTACACTTGCGCAATAGGCATCAAGCAACTCAATATGATACTTAGGCATTACGTAAGTATAGCTTTGATTTTGAGAGTGGATATCAACGAGGTACTCTCTTAATTCTTTCAAGGTATCAAGATTTACAAGTGCGCCGTTTAAACGGCATTTTTGAGAATTTAAACCAATTTCCCTTGAAATAACCGTTTCTTCGCACAAGTCAAATTTTGAGAGATTTTTTAAATCTTTTTTTGAGTGCAAAAAAGTAAGTTCAATAAGCGCCGGTTTTGTTTTATCAAGAATGACATCCTTTGAAACCCTTGCGCCAAGAGCAGTATCTATTGCTTTTAAAATTATGCTTTTTCCTGCGCCGGTTTCACCCGTTAAAACATTAAAACCGTTTTCAAATTCTAAAAACAGCTCATCAATTAATATAAAATTTTTAATCAATACAGATTTAATCATTATTTATTTGGTGCCATTCCCCAGTGCAGCTTTTCCCTTAAAACATCATAAAAATGAGAGCCTTCATTGTTTAAAAGCAACAATTTTGCGTACTTTTCATTTTTTTCTACGCAAATTTCACTCTTAATAATCTTTGCATCCTGCCCGTCAGCCGTAATTTGGAAATCCTTTGGCGCGTCAGGCGTTGTAATTTTAATATACTCACTTGCAGGAATTACAATAGGTCTGGCGTTAAGTGTGTGCGGACAAATCGGAACGACCACAAAACACTCAATATTTGGCGAAATAATCGGCCCCCCTGCTGAAAGAGCATAGGCGGTTGAGCCTGTAGGCGTTGAAATTATAAGCCCGTCTGCAAGATAAGAACATAATTTTATTCCGTTTATATACAAATTTAGAGTAGAGGTACGAGAGAAAGTTGCCCCGCGAATTACCATATCATTTAGCGCAACGGCCCCTGTTGTTGGGCATTTTAGCATTATTCTTTTTTCAATTCTAAAATCACCCTGCTTGATTTTATTTGTTACAAAATCAATCTCATCAGGCATTGCTTGCGCTAAAAAACCCAATCTGCCCATATTAAAACCAAAAATAGGAACGTCTTTTACGCTATACTTTCTGGCACACTTTAATAATGTACCATCACCACCGACAACAATTACAAAGTCTGTATTATCAGGCATTTTATCCAGCGTATAAGTACAGGCATTATCAAAATTCTGCGCAATGCTTTTTGCAACTATTGCTGTACCGTCTATTTCAGGGTTGTAAATTACCGCTATATTTTTTAAACTTATTTCCATTTTATCTGTAATTTGTAAACTGCAATGGTATATTAAAACTGTCTTCTTTGTCTTTTAAAAGCTTGATGACAGCTTGCAAATCATCCTTGCTTTTTCCGCTAACGCGCACTTGCTCTCCTTGAATTGAGGCTTGGACTTTTAATTTTGAATCCTTAATTGCTGCAGTAATCTTTTTTGCAAGCTCTTGAGAAAGCCCTTTTTTAAGATTAAACACCTGTCTAACATTTCCGCCAAGTGCTGCTTCAGGGGTTTGCGCATCTAAAATCTTAATGCTAAGGTTTCTTTTAACCATTTTACTTTGCAAAATGTCCAAAATATTTCTTAGCTTCATATCATCACTTGTAGTAATTGTTATTGACTTGTCGCCATCTAAAACGACATCAGAATTTGAGCCTTTTAAGTCAAATCTTGAATTAAGTTCACGCTTAACTTGATCAACAGCGTTAACAAGCTCTTGCCTGTCAAATTCGGATACTACATCAAAACTGCAATCTTTTGCCATTTTACACCCCTTTTTAAAAAGGGGGAAATTAATCCCCCAAAAAATTAAACTCGTCTTTTACGCGCTGCTTCTGATTTGCGTTTTCTTTTTACTGAAGGTTTTTCATACCTTTCTCTGCGTTTGATTTCAGATAAAATTCCTGCTTTTTGAATTTTTTTCTTAAATCTTTTAAGAGCGCTTTCGATACTTTCGTTTTCACGAACTCTTACTTCAGGCATATTTTCACCTCCTTTAAAGCTTTTTGTAACAATATGCTTTAATATAACACGCACTAAAACGCTCGTCAAGTCTAGAGAGGCTTTTAAAGTTGTTTTGTTACAAGCGCAAAAATGTCATTAAAAACAACATATATCATAAGCAGTATCAAAAGCATAAAAAATACTCTTGAAATACCTTCTACAATTTTTTCGTCCAGCTCTCTGCCTACTATTTTTTCTAATGCCAAAAACATTAAATGTCCGCCATCAAGTGCAGGAATGGGTAAAAGATTTATTATTGCAAGGTCAATGCTTATAATCGCGCTTAGCAAAAGCCCTTTTAGCATACCGGAGTTTTCAATTATATCACCGCCAACTTTTGTAATTGCAACAATGCCATGCATATCACTCAGTGGTATTTTGCCGCTCACAAGCTGCCAAAGACCCAAAAGCATAAGCTTGGTGTTCACTACAAGATAATCCCAAGAATGCGTAATAACATCAAGTGGAGTTTTAACAGGTACGAAAATTTCATTAACTTGAAGTTTTACACCCAAAAGTCCATCTTTTGATGTTTTTAAATTATTAAAAGTAAGTTGTTTATTGTCGCGCAAAACAGTTATACTCAAAGGTTTATAGCTATCTGACAAAGCATATGCAATATCATTTAGAGAATAATTTTTATCTGCAACAAATTCGCTTTTATTTTCAAGTAAGTGCGCAAGCTGTTTTTGTTCTTTTGAAAGCTCAAGCTCATTTGTTTCATATTTTTCAATCCCCAAAAGAACATTATTAGAAACATTTAGCTGTTTTTCGGCAGTCATCTTTGGAAGTATGATTTTCTCGCCAGCTTTTATATTTTCACCAACATTTGGGTTTAGTTTTTTTAATTCTTTTAACTTATTTTCAACTGTTTCTTTTGAAACTAAGCCGTCAAAATATTTGCTTTTTTGGACAAGAAATATAAATTGGTAGGAATTTGTAATATCAGAACCGTTGACACTAACGATTTTATCGCCTTTTTTTATGCCTGAATGTATAACATTTGACTTAACTTCAGGCGAAAAGTCGTTTACATAAACGTCATACTTGCTGCTTGGCAATTTATGGTAGTAAGCTGCACAAAACATCACAAGAAACATTGCAAATACAACATTTGCAAATACGCCTGCTGACACAACTACTGCCTTTTGCCAAGGTTTTTTATTTTTAAATCTCTTTGGTGAATCAAGAGGGAGATCTTTTATATCCTCGTTATCCTCGTCATCATCAGGAAAAGAAACATAGCCGCCCAATAAAAATGCGTGGATTGTAATTTTTGTATCGCCGCATTTTGTTTCGTATAAAACTGGGCCTATTGGAAGACCAATACCAAAATGAGAAACTTGAATACCAAAAGCTCTTGCTGCAAGGTAATGACCCAGTTCATGTACCAAAACAAGCAAGCTTATTAAAATTAACATTATTATGATATTCATTTTTATTATCTCTTTTTAGTTTTTCTTCTGACAAATCTATACAGACCAAAGAAAGTAGGCTTGTACGAGTTTAAATTTTTATTTGACTCAACAAGCAATAACTTTAATTTTTTATTTTGCTCCTCAAGTGTTGCAATCTTTTGCTCTAAAATTTCGGATTTCTTTTCTGCTTGAATTAATTTTGTATTATTTCCGTCATTGTTTGAAAGGACGGCACTAACCTGTTTTGCAATTTTTTTCGCTATAGCACGCGCTATCATATTTAGAGTTTTTTCTGAAATATCAAATTTAAAAGCATTTTCAGGCTTTTGCAAACTAAGGTCTATATTTTTCTTTGCAAGCTCACTTACAATATACTTTTGGAATTTTTCCTGCGCTTCTAATGAATCAGACAAAAGATTAATGTCATCAAAATCTTCCTCAGGTGGAACAGGGGGAGCAGGCTGAATAGAATTATCATCAATGCTTTGCTCGTTTTCCGGCGTTTCTGGCACTTGGGATTGATTTTGAACATTTTGTACTTCAGGTTGAGCATTCCAATAGCTTTCCTGAGTTTGGGGCACATGTTCCTGTGGCTCTGCTGAGGGTGTTTCAAATTGCAGAGACTCCATAGGTTCGGCTTCAGCTGTATTTTTAGTTGTAACAACATTTTGAGTATTTTCAGAATCTATTATTTCAACGTCTTCTTTTTTATTGTTATCGTCAGCTAAATCGGCAGAAACATCGTCCCATCTGTACCATTTAATATTTTCTAGAGAAACTTTTTTTCCCTGCGGGATATCATTTGTGCTTGTTTCGAAATTAAAATCCGCAGTATCTGCAGCTTCCTGATGTTCCTGTGCAGGTAAATCCTCTTGTGTAGCATTTGGGATATTTTCTTGTACGGGAGTCTCAGCAAGGTCGCTAAAAATAGTACTATCTGTTGTCTGCTCAACACTTTGTTCTTCAAAAAGTTCTTCTTTAGGGGGAGTCAAAGGTTTTTTTAAAACGTTTGTAACTAAAATATCGTATGCACTTTTATCAAAAAATTCACTTCCGTTTTCATCTTCAAAAATTGCTTCAATTTTGTATTTTTTAAAAAAGGAATCAAGTGTAAGATAGTCCACAAAAAAACCATCTTGTGCCAGTTTTTGTAATATATCGTTTTTACTGTAGACCTTAGTATCCATTTAATTCCCGTAATGCTAACTTTTAAATTATATATTAAACCCAATTTCAAGACAACAGGGGGCAACTTTCTAAAAAAATGCCTCAAAATAGTGAGGCTATTGGTTGAGTATTATTTTATCAATAAACTAAACTGCTGATCTCCTTTTGTTAATACCATCTCTTAAACCTTGAGCAAGATCTTTTCTTCCGCTTTGCTCATATATTTTTGTTACAGATTCAAGAAATTTAATACTTTCAACACTTGCACCCTGTTTTTTAGGTGCAGAAATATCATTTTTTTGCACCCTTGAAACATAGTCATTTGTTGGTCTTTGAACTCTTTTTTGATATGAAACACTTTGAATGGGTCTATTTTGCACACCTCTTGTAACATATGGATTTTTTTGCGAGTTTTGATAAGCATTAAGTGCATAATTAGTTTTAATTGCACTTTGTTGAGGTTGTACTTGCGGTCTTTTGGGCTGGTAGGGTCTTTGTGCATAAGCAGATAAATTACTTTGCGCAGCTCGCATTGGCGGCATTTCTCTCTTTGGAGCAGTAAATACAGGCTGCTCAAACTGTTCATCTTTTTCAGTTTTTAAAGTAGAACTTAGACCAATTAAAGGCTCATCCTGCAATTTAACTTTCGCAAAAACTTTTTTTGAAACAATAACACATGCTACAAGCAAGACTATGCAAATTGGCAACGTTGCATCAGACTTCTCTCCAAATAATCCAAAGAATGATGAAAATAAATGCTCAGGATTGAAAGAATTGTCATCCCAGTCAATATTTTCTTCGCCGATTTCATTTATATCATTTGTCGGACGATACTCTCTCATTGGCCTGTTTAAAGTTATTTGTTTTGACTCGTTAGAACCTGTTTGTTGTTTTGTTTTTAAAACAAGTTTTGTATTGTTTGTGTTAATACCGTTAACATAAATTCTTACTTTGTTGTTTTCAAGCTGTTGAACAATAACCGCGTCAATTCCTGAAACATTATCGTAAATTGTATCTAAGCTATCAACAGCTACGGCATTTTTGAAATCAAAGTAAATGCTATCTGAAGACTCTGTTTTTTCTTTATATTCTACAGGTTTATCAGCCTTAACAGTAAGTTGGTAAGCGCCATTTAAATCCTTTGGTTGTGAAATTGAAACTGCAGTTATAAGACTTTCTTGTGCAGCAGATGCCAAACACAAAAACAAAAAAGCGCCTATTGTTAAAAATATTTTTTTAATATCGAACACACATGTCCATTGCATAATACTCAAATACTCTCCCTAATCCGTTGCTTAAAGTTTATAATTAAACAATAGCGTTTTTTTGGGAGAGTATCATCAATCTTGAGGTTTAAAATACATATCAATCTAAAGATTGATTTTTTACTTTAAATTCGCAATTAAATTTGTCATTTCAATAGCAGATTTTGCAGCATCAGCGCCTTTATTACCTGCTTTTGTACCAGCACGCTCAATCGCTTGTTCAATATTGTCTGTTGTAAGCACGCCAAAAATGACAGGCAGACCTTCTGAGAGTGAAACTGAAGCAACGCCTTTTGAAACTTCAGCGCAAACGTAATCATAATGACTGGTTGAACCTTTAATAACCGCACCAAGAGTAACTATTGCGCAATATTTTTTTGTTTGAGCCGCTTTTTTTGCCATTAAAGGAATTTCAAAAGAGCCCGGAACCCAAATGACATCAATATTATCCTCAAATACACCAAGACGCAAGAATGAGTCTAGTGCACCTGCTAAAAGTTTTGAGCTTATAAATTCATTAAACCTTGAAACAATAATGCAAAATTTATCTGATGACGATGCATATAAATTACCTTCTATAATGTTTGGCATAAAATATCCCCTTTAACCTTTACAAAAGGATATTAGCACAAAAATAATTTTACATAAAGAAAAAGGCTTTTGATTATCAAAAGCCTCTCGGAATACTTGTTTTAGTAATTCCTCGTGTGTGAAGTGAAGGTTAGTGTGTGTTGGTTAGAAAGTATATCTTTTATGTTTGTTATATCTTGGTTATCGCTTACATATATATAAAGTATTTCACTTTTAAAAAATTGCGCGTTTTTGTTTTTTATTTACAAAACTTAACAATTGGTAAAAATCAGCTCCACTGCAAGTGTTTTTTAGTTTTACTTGCATGTTAAGAAATATTAAGAATAGAATTATTTTTTAAATTCATCTTAATATTTCTTAACAATAGACTTGTTATTTTTTATATCGAGTGATATATTAAAGATATACAAAATATATCAGTTGTTGTTATCTACATACGGTCATTGTTTTAGCGAAGCATAAAAATTCGCTAAAAATTCCTGTTATATCTTATTAAATTTTATTCGCAAAAATTAAGCCCTAAAAGGCTCGGCGTGGCGTGCAAAACGCCAAATACTTTATTGTCAAAAATTATGGTTAGAAATATTTAGGAGATGTCTTTTATGAAAAAAACAATTAACAACAAAAATTATTTTAACTGCGCGAAAATTGCAAACTTTGATGAAAATTTAGGTGAGTACGTAAGAAAAATTGCAAAATATCCTATTTTAAGCTCAAGCGAAGAAAAAGAGCTGGCACAAAAAATGGCTCAAGGCGATTTAGACGCAAAGAAAAAATTAGTACAGTCTAACTTAAGGCTTGTTTTTAACGTAGCAAAAAAATCAATCCACACAACAACATTAAGTATGTGCGACCTTATTCAAGAAGGCAATATGGGGCTTATGGCAGCAGCTGACAAGTTCAACTGGAAACTAGGCTATAAATTTTCTACTTACGCCACCTGGTGGATTAAACAAGCAATGTTTAAAGCAATTTCAGAACAATCTTATTCAATGAAAATTCCTGTCTACATTCAAGAAACACTATCAAGATACAAAAAAGCAAAAACCAGCTTAGAACAAAAATATGGTTGCAGCGTAAAAAATTCTCAAGCAGCAGAAAAAATTGGCTATAGTGAAGAAAAAATTGATTTATTTTTAAATGCATTTAACAAGGCACTGTCTCTTGAAACAGGCTTTGAAACACAAAATGATTCAAAAGGTACACGCGAAATGAGCCTTAGTGAAATAATTGAAGACGAAAAACAAAATGTTGAAAAATATGTTCTTGATGAACAGTTAAAACATGACATTAATTGCGCGCTAGAGTGTCTTAAAACAAGGGAAAAAGAAGTCCTTACAATGCGATTTGGACTAAATGAAAGCGCAAGAAAAACACTAGAGGAAATAGGCAACATTTATGGTGTTACAAAAGAATGCATAAGGCAAATTGAAAAGCGCGCACTGTCAAAAATCCACTCTACAAAAGCTTGCAGAGAAATGTTAATAAGCTACGTTATTTAGCCTTTGCAAGCACATAAACAGGATTATAAGTAAGTGCAACCCCGTTTTCATCCCCAAAAAGCTCTCTATACCTAGCTTCAAAGGTTTTAAGGCGCTCTTTGTTCCACTTATGATTATCACTAACCATCGCACCTGTTGATTTAATGTGCCTTAAAACCTCTATTGGGGAAGAAAAATAAATAGTTTGAATTTCTTTTTCATATTCAATAATTTCATATCCGCACTGAGGCAAAATTTTTAAATAGTCAGCATAAAAAAGCCCTGTATTTTCAATACTTTTAAACTGAATGCAGTTGTCTTTGCCAAAACTTGAAAAAGCAAGTACACCATCATTTGCAAGGGAGTTTTTTATTTTTAATAAAAATTTTTCAATATCCAAAATCCATTGAAAACAAGCGTTTGAAATTATTAAATTACAGTTTTTAGCTAAATCAATCTTTGTAACATCGCCTTTTAAAAACGGGTAATTTAAACCAGTAAAATTATCAGTTATATCATTTAAAATAAGCTCATCAAATATAAAATTTTTAACTATATTTTCGCTCAAAAGTCCTGTGCCACAGCCAATTTCAAATATTTTAGAATATTTTTTTCCAAAATACTTTTCACACAATAAACATAAGCTCCTTGCCATTTGTTTCTGCACAATCGCATTATCCCTGTAAGACTTTGAAGCCTTTGAAAAATCAAGCGCCTTATCCATAATTAACCTGCAAGAATTTCATCAAAATCTCTAAATTCAAAAAACGGAAAATGCCCACACTCAAGCTCTACTTTATTTCTGTGCGCTGCCCAAAAGTTTGCCTGAGAAGAATATGGGAAAATTCTGTCTTTTTTAGCTAAAACAACTTTGTCAAAATCAAAATTCTTTTTAAACCAAGTATTTTTTGAAACAATTTTTATATTCAAAAGTTCGTCTAAAAGATTTTCTATTTTTCGATTTGCACTTTTAATATTAAGCGGAGAGCTTGAGCCTATTGCCATCTTTTTTTCGAATTTATCAATAGTATCAGCATTTAGCGAGCGCATCATAATTTCATATACTTTTTCATTCACCCCATACTCGTTATCAATAGGGCAAAAAGTGCCGCACAGCGCGCAACTTGAATCTACTTGAGGTAGTAAATCCTGATTATATACATAATTAAGCGCCCAAACACCGTAAGAATAAGCTATAACGCTTATTTGCGTATATCCCAAAAAATCAAAGTATTCAAGCGGATTGGTTTGCATATCTGAATAATCATAAACAAAAAGCAAATCGCTTTTGCCATTGTCAAACTCTATAAAGCAGTTTGCATCAGTATAAAAACCACAGAAAAAAATTATAAGAGAATTTTTATTATGAGAAATAAATTCTGTTTTCAAAACTTTACCTCAAATAATTGACCACAAATAAATAATACCAAAAATAGCTTTAAAGGGTATGAAAAAATTTATCGTTGTATTATAATCAAACAAAGAGGAAAGTTTATTGAAAGGTTGCAAAATATGAGAAAAAGGCTGATTGTAGCATTTGCGGCGATGATGTTTTTTACAAATTTAACTTATGCCCAACAGCCCACACAAGAGGAAATACAAAAATATAATTTGTATTTTAACAATGGCGTTTCTTATCTGAAAAACAAAAGATACACATCAGCCATAATAGAATTTAAAAAAGTTTTAAGATTCCAACCATATGATGCAACAGTCAGACAATCCTTATGCAGCGCATATTTAGCACGCGCACAATATTACTTGGATGAAGAAAAAAATCCAAAAAAAGCAATTACTGATTTAAAAAGCGCACTTTTTTATATGAAATATTGGGAAAGCGAGCAAAATTCCCCCCAGCTTACCTCAATGGTAAATTCAACCCAAAGCAGTCTTTTATCGCTACAAAAAAAATATGAAGCAAATTTAACACCTGCTCAAAAATTCCAAAATGCTAATACTCTAAGGGCTCAAGGGGAATTGCCTGCAGCTGCTTACGACTTTTTAACATTAAACAATGCACAGTATGCAAAAAGCGCAAATGAAAAAGCAGGAGATATTTTTAAAGCCTTAAATAACAAAGGTGAAGCCATGAACTGCTACAGGGAAGCCATTAAAGCAGATTCCAAAGATGCAAAAATTCACTTTAAATATGCAACAATTCTTGATGAAGTTAATAATCAAGACGCAGCAGCCGAAGAATATAATCTTGCACTTAAGTACGGAGAGAAAAACCCTGAATTGCTTGATATTCTTGAAAATCTTTGGCGCTCAAGAATTACAAACAACAAAAATGATGTTCAGGCCTACATTAATTTAGGCACAGTTTTTCAAATGAAAGGCGATTTAATTTCAGCTAAAAACCAATATCTAAAAGCCCTTTCGCTTGAACCTAATGACAGAACAGCTCTTTTAAATTTAGCGTCACTATACACTGCGCAAAATATGACCACTATGGCAATAGCGCAATATGACAAATTACTTGCCAAAAACCCAAATGACCTTGAAATTATAAGGTACAAAGCTGCAACTTATGAAGGCAAAAAAGACTATAAAAATGCACTTGCGCAATACAAAGCAATTCTTGCAATAAAACCTGATGACAATGACGCAAAAAATGCTATAGCAGACATTGTAACAAATAAGTTCAGCCCTGAAGATAAATATAACTATATGATGGTTGAGGCAAACTCAAGCCCTAATAACTATGACTTGCAGTACGCTTACGCTTATGAAATGCACAAACAAAAAAGGTATGACGAGGCTATAAATTACTACAAGCGAGCAATGGCACTAAATCCTAAAAAACAAGAAAACTATATAAACATTGCACAAATTTATACACTTAAAAACGATTATGCAAGCGCACTTGCAATTTTAAATCAAGGTATAGCACAAATTCCTTATGGTGCAGAACTTTTAGCACAAAAAGACACACTTGAAAAATCTCAAGCAGGGCAAGTTTATGAAAATGCTACAAAACTTTATGAAGCAGGAAATTACCAGCAGGCACTGCAAAATTACTTAAAAATCCCGCAGCAAACACCTGAAGTTACCCTTGCTATTGCAAATTGCTACTATGAAATGAAAAATTATCAAGCAGCAGTTCAAAATTACGAAAAAGTTTTGCAAAAAGACCCGAAAAATCAAGACGTACTATATGTTTGCGCTATGTCATACAACGAGTTAAAAAATCAAACAAAAGCACTTGAACTTTTAAATAAAATAGTTGCAATAAATCCGCAAAATACAAATGCAAAAGAAGCAATTGCCGCTATTCAAGAGGGCGAGCTAGCTCAAAATCTTGAAAAAGCAATAGAACAATACGAGAAAAAAGACTTTAACACCTCACTTTCGCTTTTAAATAAAGTACTTGCTCAAGAACCTAAAAACACTTATGCACTTTACTATAAGGGGCTAATTTTTGAAGAACAAAAAAATCAAAAAGACGCAAATGAGCAATTTAAACTTGCAATAAATTCAGATCCAAACTTTGCCCTTGGTTATTATTCCTACGCCTTAGGGCTTGATAATCTTGAAAAATATCAAGAAGCAGTTACAAATTACGACAAATTTCTTGAGTTAAAATTAAAGGAAAATGCTCAAGATGAGTATACAAAATTTGCAAAAGAAAGAGTCGGACAGTTAAGAGAATTTTTAAACGCTAAAAAATGAAGAACATAAAAATAATACAAGCACCGCTTGCAGGCATTTCAGACACAATTTATAGAGAACTTGTAAGAGAAAAATCAAAAGAAACTCTTTTAACAACAGAGATGATTTCCTCTGAAGCGCTTGTTAATAACCAAAAAACACTTATTATAGAATACGACAAATCACAATATCCGCTTTCTTTTCAACTGAGCGGACATAAACCGCATATAATGGCACGTGCGGCTAAGTTTTTAAACGAAAGAGCAAGCTCAATTGATATAAATTTTGGCTGCCCCGTAAATAAAGTTGTAAAAGGAACAGACGGGGCTGCTATGATGAGAAATCCAAAACTTGCCTCAGATATAGTAAAAGCCATAAAAGATGTAATTGATGTTCCGCTAAGTGCAAAATTCCGCTTAGGCTGGAGTTTAGATGAAATTAATTTTGTAGAATTTGCAAAAACAATGGAAGAATCAGGTGTTGATTTTATAACCGTACATGCTCGCACTCGCTCTCAAATGTATTCAGGAAGCGCAGATTGGGAAAAATTAGCACAACTGAAAAATGAAATAAACATACCCTACTATGCAAACGGAGATATTAAAACTGTTCAAGATGCAATAAAATGTCTTGAAATAACAAAAGCTGACGGAATAAGCATAGGTAGGGGGCTTATGGGCAATCCTTTTCTTGCGGGGCATATTGAGCATTACTTTAAAACAGGTGAAATTTTAAAAGAAGCAACACTTGAAGAAAAAATTGAAATTTTAAAAAGGCACATTATAGGCGAAGTTAACTTGCGTGGCGAAATAAATGGTATAAAATTTATGAGAAAATTTTACAACTTTTACATATCATCTGTTAGAGATGCATCGAAATACCGTCAAGTTTTAGTTAGGATAGAAAGTTTGGACGAAGTTTTAAAGGTTTTAGATGAAATATTATCTCTACATCTTGCAAACTCAAGATAACACGCTATACTGCGGCATTGCGCGCGATGTCCAAAAAAGATTTCAAGAGCACCTAAGCGGTAAAGGTGCAAAATACACACGCGCGCATAAGCCTGTTAAAATTGTCTACACAAAAGAATTTGAAAACAGAAGCGAAGCGCAAAAAGAAGAATATCGCATAAAACATTTATCTAAAGAGGAAAAGCTAAAATTAATTTCTGGGTAAAAAAAAGGGAGTTTAACAAAACCCCCATTTCCCCATTAAAAAATCTTTTCCAATTAGTATTGTATCACAAATAAATAATACAACAAGTTTTTGCTATTCTTAATATTCAATACCGCGTCTTGCCATTACTCCAATGTTAAAGTAATGCTTAACAGGTTGCATTTCTGTTACAAGATGAGCCATTGCAATAAGCTCTTGATGAGCATTTCTGCCTGTTAAAACAATTTCAAGATTTTTAGGTTTATTTAAAAGAGTGTTTTTAACATCTTGAACTTTAATCATGCCCATATCAATACAAATATTAATTTCATCAAGAATAACAAGGCCGTACTTACCACTCATAATAGCTTCCTTAGCGCATTCCCAGCCGCGTTTTGCTTCTTTATAATCATCAATATTCATATTGTGGGAATAACAAACTCTATCAAGACCGAATTGTTTAACTTCCAGATTATCGCTAAAACGGTGAGAAGACGCAATTTCACCATAAGTTGTGCCTTGATCGCCTTTTGCAAACTGGATAATTAAAACTTTCCAGCCATGACCCAAAGCTCTTAGTGCTAATCCCAAAGATGCAGTAGTTTTGCCCTTTCCGTCTCCTGTGTAAATTTGAATGTAACCGTTTTCTAACAATTCTGCCTCCACAAGGTCATCTGACCTTACCGCAATTAACTAATTCGTATATGTGTTTTAACTACACTTATATAGTAAAACAAAATTGGTACTTTAGGCAATGGATAATTTTATTTTTTCCCTTTTATTTACATTTTACACTTGTAGAAATTGCCTTACCTCCATTTATTAGAGGATTTCAAAAAATTCAACAAAATTAACATAAATAATTCTTTAACATTCTTAAAATATACTTGAAACGCGCGTTTTGAGTAAATATAACTATTATTTCAAAAAATAAACATTTATAATTTTATTAACAAAAACTGCGCATTTCCCATGCCGATTTTAAAAATTTCATGCTAGTAGGGTAGTGCAAACAAATTCATGGAAAATGGTTTTGACTGCAATACAATACAATAAGACCCTTCTTCCATGCACTTGTCGACAGGTTTATAACCAAGCTTTGCACATTGAGTTCTTGTTAAAACATTATTCCTTGCAATACAGTCAGCCTCAGCAAAACTAATTTCTGCCTTTGTTTCATCATCCACCACAAGTACTTCTGTTATTCTTGAACTTTCATCGTATGAACCTGTATCAATTTCTGCCTGAGTTGCAGGACGAGATTTATAAACAGTGTATGCAAAGGGTTCTTTTTCATTTATATACATTGTTGTATCTGTACCACAATCAGGATGCCTTGAAAAAGTTGGATTATCAAATGTTTCACCATCGCAATCAGTAGGAGTTGCGCCCGGTGCAATGTTAGCACAAGTCCCGGGGATTACTTCCCCTGTAGCTAATAGTTTCATCGGGAATTGGTCTTTTCCGATTTCATTTGGCCCATCATCTCCATCTATATCAAACATAATATCTTTCATCCCAACTGCTGCAGTAGCGCATTTAGCCGTATCTGTTGCTACACCGCGAAAACTTGATGTAAAATCTTTTTCAAGTCCATAGTACGCTATTAAATTTGATGTTTGAAAGTTAGGTTTGCCTGTTTTACCTCTACCTTCCGCAGGCTTACAATTAGCGGTTTTAACACAAGTATAATCACCCAAAAGGCTCATAGACTCTGCCATATCTACGCAAGTTTTATTTGAATTAATTACAGGGTAGTCAACAGGCCCGTCAGGCAAAGAGCCACCTCCGTCTTTTTCAAGCACATATCCTGCCGCATCGCTTAAATTTTTAACGGCAGCATACGCAAAAGGTAGTGTTTTTATTTTTTTAGGTTTTATTGCCTGAATTGACAAAAGCATTAATATAGCAAGGACAATCATTGCAACAACAAGTTCTGCCATCGTCCAGCCATTTATATATTTTTTCATAAACTAATCCTTTTTTATAAAATCAAGACATTCTATGTAGCTATCAAAGCAAAGTATATCACTACTTTTTAGCTTGTCACATCCTACATCTAATTTAGAAGGATTATTTACGGCGCAAATTTTTATATTATTTTCAAGCGCAGCCAAAACCGCCTTAGAGCCTAAAGCACCATTAGGTACAATTAAATATTCAATATCCTTATAGCTTGTGCCATTATCAGAAAAACTCGGCGCAAACTCGAGCCCCTGCAACACACAGGGTAAATAAGTGGATGAAATACACTCAGATGCCACTTTTTTGTTTTCTATTTTTTGAGAAATATCAATTTGAAAAAAAGCTGGCGCATGTGCACAAGGGATTTTTAACTCTTTTACAACAAGATGAGATATTATAGCCTCTACGCCACCAATAGGGTCAATACCTGTGCCGTTTGAATATTCCTCATCATCAGCATCTTCCCCAAAAAAACATACAATTGCAAGAGCTTGTGCGCCCTTGTTTATAAGTTCTTTTGCACCATCAAGCAAGGTTTTTGGATTTAAAATTGTACCTGATGAAATGTTATTTTGAATTGAAAACTCAACACCGACAGGCTCTTTAGTCATTACAGACTGCATAATATCAAGCCCCTGCACAACTTTTAGTGCATTAATTGTATTTATATGAACATTTAAAATATTTTCAGGTATTTCGCAATCAAACAAAACCCCAATTTTATTAGGTTTTTGAGGATATTTTAGATTTAAATTGCCACACAAAAATTCATCAAAAGCGTAACCTTCAACGTAATACATATTAGAGTTAATCGCGCTTAATATCCCGCCATTTACAGCATTTGGGTTTACAATAACTTTAAAATATTTTGCAAATTCCCTTACAATATACCCTATATCACCTGCAAAACCGCCTATTTGAGCACCAATACCGGTTGGCAAAGAAAACGCAATATGCTTCATTTTACACCCCTTGCAAATTTTAAAAACAAGGTATCAAAAACAATTTTATCCTGCATAGAAGCCGCTAAATGTCTTTTTGCCTTTGACACATTTTCAATATCACACTTTAGTTTTTGAATATAATTAACATCACTTGCAGCTTTTAGTTCGTTTATCAAATAAGCAAGTATTGAATCTAAAATAAAATCACAATCTGCGTCATTTTCAGCTATATAGCTCCTCAGTGACTCACTCAAGGAAAAAGCGTCCTCAAGTGTCATGTTTGGATATTTTTCAAAAACCCAAGAAATATTTGACACATCATTTTTTTGGACAGGGGAGGGAACCCTAAAACACTGCGAGCGCGAAACTATTGTATTTATTAAATCTGAGCGATTTTTAGTAAGAAAAACAAAAGTTGTCCTCTCAGGCGGCTCTTCTACGGATTTTAATAAAATATTAGGTGTCAGCGGGTTAAAAGTTTTAGAATTTATGTGGTTTATTGACCAATCTTTATCAGGGCAAATATCATACAATTCAGGCGAATATCTCTCAAGAGATTTTAGCTGGTTATCGTTCAAAGGGGCATTTTTTGCATCGAAAAATATAAAAAACCTGTGGTAGTCAGATGTTTCCCTTAAGGATTTTTCTATAGCCTTTGCCTGAAGTGCTGAAATAACCGTTTTTGTTTCATCTTCCTGAGGTTTAAAATGAATTTGTGAAACAAAATTAATTGCAGGGTGCTTATTTTCCCTTATCCAGCGGCAGTTAAGGCAACTGCAGTCTTCCCTTGAGTCTTCTAAACAATTTAAATTTCTTGCCAATTCAAGAGCAAAAAAGCATTGAGCATAGGGGTCTAGTCCTTCAAAAACTATTGATTGAGGAAATTTTTTATCCCCATCTTCAAAATACAAAGAAAAATATTTTGCCAAAAAAGGAAAATAACTTGATAATTTTTTAGAAATCATTTTGCCTCCTTGTAAAAAACATTGCAAAATGCACTAATAGGCTCAATTTGACCACTTTTTAGTAAATACTCTGCATCTGTAAGATTTAATTTAATTCTCAAAAGCTCGTCCAAATTAATATTTCTCAGTTTTTCAATATTTTTTTTCACAACAAATTCATTTTGCCCCGTTTTTCTTGAAATATCAAAGGAGGATAAGCTTTTAGAGAAAATTTTTGTTTTTAAAAGATTAGTAAAACTTGTTTGCAAAAACGCTAAAATCTCAAGATAGTGCGATTTTTCAAGCATTTTTGTTATTTGCTCCAAAGCAGATGTAAAGTCTTTCTTTAAAATTAAATCAGGCAATAAAAATATGTCATCACCTGCAAAGCAAGCTTCTTTTACAAGTTCGGAGGTAATTTCTTTTTTTGGGTAACAAGATATTTTAAGCTTTTCCAGTTGCATATCAAGATTACGTATAGAAGCCCCGCAATACTGGATTAAAAGCGAAATTACATCATTTGAGATTGTAACATCTTTTTCTTTTGCCAGATTTTTAATAATTGGCGCGATTTTATAATCTTCATAAGCCCTATACGCAGGAAATTCCTTAACTTGAGCCACTTTTGCAACTGTTTTATATATTTTTTTTCTGCTGTCTGGCTTTTTCTTTTCACCTCGTGGAGTTTGGCACAAAAGCACGACACAAACACCATCAGCCACATGCTCTAGCGATTCACAGAGCATTGCAGTTTGCTTGTCATCAATCTTTATTTTACTTTTTGATTCCAAAAAATATTTATCACACTTTATTACATAAAAAATATTGCCAAAAAACATTGGTGAAGACCTTAAAGCTTCATCAAATGTCATAAAATCAGGATTATCAAGCACCCTAAAGTTAAGGGCGTCAAAATTGTCGCCCA
Source organism: Candidatus Gastranaerophilales bacterium (assembly GCA_944324905.1). Lineage (GTDB taxonomy): Bacteria > Cyanobacteriota > Vampirovibrionia > Gastranaerophilales > Gastranaerophilaceae > Galligastranaerophilus. The sequence goes on along the minus strand of CALUYB010000002.1, from coordinate 97,109 downwards.
AAACTTTATTTTTAAGTGCTTTCACTTCTTTTTCAATTAAATAGTCTTCTTCACCCCAGAAAAAATATAAGGGCATGAGATTTCCTTTTTAGCTTTCTATAAGTAGACTTGCGCCGATTACGCCTGCAGTATTGCCAAGTTGCGCATGGACTATTTCAACACTTGCAGCCTGAATTGGCATAGCACGTTTTTGAATTGTTTCCTTAATGGGATCAATTAAAATATCCCCTGCATCAGCCACACCGCCGCCAATTATAACACGTTCAGGGTTTAAAAGGTTAATAACTGAAGTCAAGCCAATACCAATTATTTCGCCCATTTTTCTATAAATTTGTTTTGCAACAACATCGCCCTGAAGTGCAGCTTGAGCAACAATATATGGACTTAATTCTTCTGTTGCAAGCTCTTTAAATTTAGATGATTTACCGCCTCTTATGTAATCTCTTGCCATTGCAACAATAGCAGGACCTGACGCATAAGCCTCAAAACAGCCAAAATCACCACATCCACATAAAGGACCTTCGCCCATTGTCATTTTAATGTGGCCTATTTCACCTGCAGCATTTTTTGCACCACGAACAAGTTTTCCGTTCATAACAAGACCTGAACCAATACCTGTACCAACTGTAATACAAACAAGGTTCTCGCAACCTTTGCCGGCTCCGTATTTAAGCTCACCTAAAGTTGCAACACGAACATCATTATCAAGACGAACAGGAATTTTAAACTCATCTTCAATAATTTGTGCAAAAGGTATTTCAACCCAGCCGGGCATATTTGTTAAAAGACGCACAATGCCTTCTTTGTAGTCAACTTGCCCCGGAAAACCAAAACCGATTGCCTCGATTGTAGTTTTATCAGAATTCGTTTCTTTCATTAAATCAGCAATTGCCTGTTTAATATTTGCAATTGAATACTCATAACCCATATCCGCACGCGTTGGGGTAGTGTTTGAATAAACAATTTTACCTTGCATATCTACAAGAGCTATTTTAATATTAGTTCCGCCTATATCAACGCCAATTCTGTATTTTTTCATGTTACTATCCTTTAATTGTCTTATAATAAGGCAATTTTAGCACAAACAAAAAAATATTTGTAAAGGAATGTAACAATATTTAAACAACTTGAAATTAGATACTTTTTATATACTTTATATATATGTAAGCAGCGAGTTAATAAGAAAGAAGATAATAATTATGATGTCAGCAGTAAACGATTTAGATCAAAAACTAGCACAACTTTATTCAGAAAAAGTTACTGTAAATCTAGATGCAAAATCTACTCTTTCACCAAACGAATTTTGGAGCTCAATGGAATTAATCGCAATCAACAACAAAGCAGTAATCAACTTCCAAACAAAAAGAATTGCATAATTAAATATAAAATTGGACGAAGGATGTAACCCCGATACGGTAATGGTATCGGGGTTTTAAATTTTTCTTTATAATAAATAAGGTTAGTGGTAAAATTTTTATATAAATACTATAAGATGAGGAAGTTATGGAAAAACACGAAGAATTACAAATTTTAAGACACTCAACTTCGCACATTATGGCGCAAGCAGTGCAAAACCTTTTCCCTAATGCAAAACTTGCAATAGGCCCTGCTATTGAAAATGGCTTTTATTACGATTTTGATATTGAAGGCACAACACTCAATGAAGACAACCTAAAAGATATTGAAAAAGAAATGAGAAAGCTTGTCGAGCAGAATTTGACCTTTGAAAAATATGTAATTCCGGATGTTCAAAAACAAATTGACGAGTTTAAATCACAAGGTGAAATTTATAAAGCTGAGCTTTTAGAAGAACACAGAAACGATAACCCGACTTTGTACTTAACAAAAGACAAAGACGGAAATGTCTTATTTAACGACCTTTGCGCAGGCCCTCACCTTGAAAATACTAAAAAAATCAGAGCATTTAAACTCCTCTCTGTTGCAGGTGCTTACTGGAGAGGGGATGTAAAAAATAAAATGCTGCAAAGAATTTATGCAACTGCATTTTTTACAAAAGAAGAATTAAATGAATATTTAACAATGCTTGAAGAAGCAAAAAAACGAGATCACAGGAAACTCGGTGCAGCGCTTGATTTATTCTCTGTAAGAGATGAAATAGGCGGCGGGCTTGTACTTTGGCACCCAAATTTAGCAGTTGTAAGAGAAGAAATTGAAAACTATTGGAGACAAGAACACAGAAAAAGAGGCTATGTAATAGTTAACACTCCTCAAATTGCAAAGTCTAAACTCTGGGAATTGTCAGGACACATTGACCACTACAAGGAAAATATGTTCTTTATTCAAAAAGAAAACGAGGAAGACGACCAATACATTGTAAAACCAATGAATTGCCCGTTCCATATCCTTATTTATCAGGCAAACAGACACTCTTACCGCTCATTACCTCTTAGAATGGCAGAATTAGGAACTGTTTACAGAAAAGAAAAATCAGGAGCACTCTCAGGTTTAACACGTGTACAAGGCTTTACACAGGATGATGCACACATTTTCTGCACACCCGAGCAGCTTGTAGATGAAATTAACGCTATTATTGACTTTGTGGCTGATACTATGGACATTTTCAATATGAAATTTGAAGTAGAATTATCCACCCGCCCTGAAAGCTACGTTGGCGACCTTAAAAACTGGGAATTAGCTGAGGCAGGGCTAAAAGAGGCTATGGACAGACGTGGCATGAAATATGAAATCAACGAAGGCGACGGCGCATTTTACGGTCCAAAAATTGACTTTAAAGTAAAAGACGCCATTGGAAGAACTTGGCAGTGTGCAACCATTCAGCTTGATTTCAACTTGCCTGAAAGGTTTGAGATTAAATATCAAGACAAAGACGGACAACTAAAAACTCCGGTTATGTTACACAGGGTAATTTTTGGCTCTATGGAAAGATTCCATGGTATATTAATCGAACACTATGCAGGCGCTTTCCCAACTTGGCTTGCACCACATCAAGTGGCAATTGTTCCTATTGCAGACAGACACGCTGATGCTGCAGCTGAAATTACAAACAAAATAAAAGCCCTTGGAATAAGAGCGCTGCTTGATGACAGATCAGAGAGCATGAATTACAAAATAAGAGAAAACTTGCAACAGAAAAAAATCCCCTATGTCCTTGTTGTAGGTGATAAAGAAATTGAGGACAAAACCGTTGCAATTCGTGCGCGCGGACGTGGTCAAATAGGTACAAAACCGCTTGATGAGTTTATTTCAATGCTTGAGGAAGAAATAAAAACAAAAGGTAAAAAAATCGTTGAATAACTTTAAAATCCCGATAAGACAATTGTCAAATCGGGATTTTTCATATTCCAAACATCTCAGGCGTTTTTAAAATTTTTACCAAAACTTAATTGTTACAAATTAACTTTTGTACAAAAATTTTAACACGTATTTTTACACGTGTAAATACTCCTATAGAATTATATTATAGAAAATAGGTATAAAATATGCCAATATTTAATTGAAATGAAAAATATTGACAAAGATTTACAGAAAAAATATTTAACAAAGGACAAAACCAAAAAATTAACATTGATGTTAAATGAAAAACTAGTCCAGTTATTTAAGAGTGCAGCTGAAGAAAACAATATCAAAGTTACTCAATTAATAGAAGCTTGGATTTTAAAATACTTAGAAGATAATAATAAATTCAATGAATAATTAAAAAGGCGAATTCAAATGAATTCGCCTTACACGTTTTAATTTCAAAAAACTATTTTTTGTTAACAAGTTCTTTGAATTTTTTACCAGCTGAGAAAGCAGGAACTGTTTTTGCAGCGATTTTGATTTCTTTACCTGTTTGAGGGTTGCGACCAGTTCTAGCTGCTCTTTTTCTTGATTCAAAAGTACCAAAACCAACTAAAGTAACTTTTTCACCTTTAGAAACTGCTTTTTGTACAGTTTCAACGAAACCGTTCAAAACTTCTGCTGCTTCTTTTTGAGTAACTTTAGCTTTTTTTGCAACTTCTTGTACTAATTCTTCTTTGTTCATTTTGTGAACTCCTTCCTTTATCATAAGTGATTATATAAGGCTTTTTGACATGTGGCAAGTACTTTTTTTAATATTTACTACATTTTGTGCAATTTTTTTAAAAATTCTGATATAATAAAGATATGAAAAAGTATATCAGATGGTATGATAAAGATCAGTATTTAAGCGCTTTTATGCGACTTTTAGAGGATTTAGACCCCCAAACACAATGTGAAGTTGCGGTGGATATTATCCTAAAAGTGCCAAAAATTATTGAAAAAGATTACGAAAAATTTATAAAAATCATTGCGGATTTTGACCCGAAAGAATACAAAAGATGGTATGACAAAAATCCAAACCTTCATGCAGCTGTCGAGGCATTTCGCGATTTAGACGAGCAACAAAGGGAAACCTTAATAAATCAAATATCTGACATTGTTATAAAGCATACGGAAGAACAGATATGAAAAATGTCCTTATAACAGGCACTACAAAGGGCATCGGGCTTGCAATAAAAAATGAATTAGAATCATCAGGCTACAGGGTTTTTGGCTCAGGAAGAAGCGAACTAATTCAAGATAATTATTTGAGCATTGATTTATCTGACACAAATAACGCAAAAGTGCTTTACAATAAGGCAAAAGAAGCCGTTGGCGAAATAGATATTTTAATAAACAACGCAGGACAATTTTTCTACAGCCCCATTGAAAAAATTAACGAAGAAGAAGTTAGAAAACTTATTAATTTAAACTTTATAACTCCATGCCTGCTATGTTCTTATGTCAGCGAGGACATGAAAAAAAATAATTTCGGAAGAATTATAAACATAGGTTCAATTTCAGGCGTTGTAGGCGAGGCGTATGCCTCATTGTATAGCGCTACAAAGTCAGGACTATCAGGTCTAACAAAGTCCTTAGCGCTTGAGCTTGCGCAGTATAACATTACGGTTAATCAAATAAACCCAGGCTGGGTAGAGACAAATTTAACAAATAATGCGCTTAATGAGGAAGAAAAAGAGCAAACGCTTGATATAATTCCTCAAAAACGCTTTATTGAACCTATTGAGGTTGCAAAACTGTGCAAATTCCTTATATCTGAAGACGCCAAAGGTCTTACAGGGCAAAACATAAATCTTTGTGCAGGTTTAAGCTGCGGGGCTTAAGAATTATAATTTAAGCCACTTTGGCTTGTGTTGATTGTATCTTGTTCATCTCTACCGGAGAGCTTTTTGCCGATTTTTTTACCAATATCAAAACTTAAAATCGAAACCCCGACAAGGGCTAAATCTGCAGCAATTGTCGCCAGAACTTTTTTAGCGCCCGTTAAATTTTTTGTTGCATCTTGAATAGTTGAAGCAATTTTTGTTGCCCACTTTGAAGTTGTTTTAACCTCTTTTTGAGCAATGGGATTTGCAACCAATGTTTTTAACAACTTTTCACCTGCAAACATCGCGCCCATTGCGCAACCTTCTTCAATTAAAGCAGCGTATTGATCGTCATCCTTTAAAACTCTGACACCTGAAGCAACGCACAAAAGCGGATTTACAGCCTTTGAAGCAAACCCTGTAACTTTTGAAGCGGCATTTGTCACCCCTACTACATTTCCGGCATCATCGATATAGTTAAGCGCAGTATTTGCCACTTTTTGTACAGGCTCAATTGAAGACCTTGAAGCAGCATTTACAAGATTTGTAGTTTGAGCAGCCACAGCCCCTACTCTGCCTGTATCTCCATGACCTACTTTATCCATATTTCTTATGTCGAATATCGCAGTAGCGCAAACGCCCATAGTTATACTAACCTTTAAAACCTTTCCACAAATAAATAAAGTATTTTTTTTCAAACAAATTGCTAAAGAAATGCAAATTTTAATATTTTTTTACAATCCCGAAAGTCGCTTTACATCAAGCTTGATATTTACTACAATAAACTTACGATGATATTTTATTTTGGAGGATGTTTTGGATATTAAACCTATAAACGCAATTGTTTACAATCAAGAAAAAGTTGATATTAACGATGTTATTGCGCCGCCATATGATGTTATTACAAGCGCGCAACAAGATGAGTTGTATAAAAAATCACCTTACAACATTGTTCGTTTAATTCTTACAAAGGGCGATAATCGTTATGAAGATGCTAAAAACTTTTTTGAAAAGTGGCAAAGCGAAGGGGTTTTAAAACATACTGACAAGCCTTGCATTTTTTACCTAATTCAAAAATACACAACTGAAAATGGCAAAAAAATCGAGCGAAAAGGTTTTATTGCAAGAAATAAAATAGAAAAATTTGAAACTAAAAAAATCCTGCCCCATGAATATACAATGGGCGGTCCAAAAGAAGACAGGTTGAAACTTACAAAGGCAGCTGAGGCTAATTTTAGTCAAATTTTCCTTGTATATAACGACCCTGAAAAACAAATTGAAAATAAAATTTTGCCAAAATACTTGCCTCAAAAACCTTTTATTGACGCAACAGATTCAAATGGCGTTCAAAATATCGTTTATTTAATAGATGACCCTGAAGATATAAAAGTTTTTGAACAAACACTAAAGGGCAAAACAACTCTTATTGCTGACGGTCATCACAGATATGAAACAGCTATGGCGTACTCTGAAATTTCAAACAATCCTGAAGCACAGTATGTAATGAGTTATTTTACAAATGCAGATGATGAAAATTTAATCATTTTCCCAACTCACAGGATAATTACAAAATTCATCGAGCCATATATACTTTTAGAAGCTGTTAAAAAGTATTTTGATTTAGAGGAATTTACTTTCAACAGTGCAAACAAAGCTAAAGTAAAGGAACAATTCCTTGCCTCTATTGAAAAAAGCAATGAAAAAGTTATTTCAATGGGGCTTTATATGAAAAATGTCAACAAATTTTATCTGCTTAAATTAAAAGAAGGTATGACAGATTTAGTTGACGCGCCTGATGTACTTAAAAAGCTTGATTTAACAGTCTTGCACGATTTAATCATCACCAAAGAACTTGGCTACAGCGCACAAGATCAAATGGCACAAAACGGTATCAAATACATTAAACAAGAGTTTGAAGCGTTTGACATGGTAGATCTTGGCAAAGCTGAAGCGTCGTTTATTATGGCGTATCCTAAAATGAAAGATATTTTAGATATTTCATCTCAAGGGTACAGGATGCCTCAAAAATCGACGTATTTCTACCCAAAACTATTAAGCGGAATTGTTATAAACCCGCTAAAATAAGGACAAACTAAAATGTTTCATATTCCGGATTCAAAAACAAATCTCGGTGCAAACATAGCCCCCAACGGCAAGGAGGTTATATTTAGGTTGTATTCAAAAAATGCAACAAAAGTAATTTTGTGTATTTTTGAAGAACCAAAAGGACAAGACCCTGTTATGAATCTTGTTATGAAAAAGGTTGAAAACGACATTTGGGAAACATCAGTTAAAACTTACGCCCTGAAAGAACTAAAAGAACCAATATTTTACGGATACAGGCTTTTTGGCCCAAATTGGCACTATAGCGACTCTTTTGAACCCAACAGCGACATTGGTTTTATCTCAAGAGTAGATGAAAACGGTAATCGCTTTAACCCTAATAAACTTGCATACGACCCGTATTCAAAAGAAATAAGTCACCTGCCTTCTGATGTTTGCCCCGGTCTTGAAATTTTTCGCTCAAGTAAAGATGAATATCTAAAAGACAACGCAAAATACGCGCCAAAGTCAGTGTTTTTTAAAGACAATCCTAAAGAAATTACAATGCTTGAGCCTCGCCCGTTTAGCAGCGAAATAATAGGCGAAGTGCATATAAAAGACCTTACTTATCACTTGCCTATTGATGAGCGCGGAACATACCTGGGTGCTGCAAAATTTGCACCTGTCCTAAAAAGGATGGGTTTTACAATGATTGAATTTTTACCCTTGCAAGAGTTTGATTTTAGAGAGGACGGGCAAAATTACTGGGGCTATATGACGCTTAACTTTTTCTCGCCTGCCAGACACTACGCCTATAGCAAAGAATATGGCAAAACTCTGGATGAATTTCGTCAAATGGTTGACGCTTACCATAAAAACGGGCTGAAAGTCTGCATGGATGTTGTGTATAACCACACAGGAGAAGCAAGGATACACTACAACGACAATAACGACGCAAGCTTAATGTCTTACGCTTTAATAGATAATAAAAGTTATTACAAGCTAAACAACAAAAAATACTACAGACAAAATTCAGGCTGTCACAACGATACAAATTCTACAAATAAAGGTTTTTGCGATATGGTGGCGGATTCTGTTGCATTTTGGGCAAAACAAGGGGTTGATGCCTTTCGCTTTGACCTTGCAGTATCGCTTATGGACATATCGCAAAAGGATGACGCTCAGTATTGCTCACACACAAGCCTTTGCGCAAACTTAACAAATGAATTAGAAAAAAGGGGTGTTAAAGTAATTTCAGACCCGACACAAGCACAAGAAGGCATTATGCTTATAGCCGAACCTTGGACTTGCGGGGGTGCAAATTGTTATCAACTGGGTAATTTCCCAAATAATTGGATGGAGTGGAATGATGTCTCGCGCGACACTATAAGGCGCGCAGCACTCTTTGGAAATCATATAAACTTATACGATGTAATAAATATTTTTGAAGGCACAAAAACAAGATTTAAAGACAAATACGGCGCAATAAACTACATCTGCTGTCATGACGGCTTTAGCTTATACGACTGCAACAGCTATTCAAAACGAAATCCAAACACCACTGGCGGTTCAGAATGGGAAATATGTTTTGATAATCATAATAATGAAGAAATTAAAGAAAACTCTATAAAAAAAGAGCTTGCAATGTTATTTTTGTCAAAAGGTGTACCTATGATGCAAGTTGGCGATATCATAATGCACTCAAAAGAAGGCAACAACAACAGCTACAATCGCGATAGCGAAATAAATTATTACAATTATACAAAAGCAAACAAAAGTGGAACTTTTGAAAATCGTATTTTTGAATTTTGCAAAAATTTAATCAACTTTAGAAAAGAAAACCCCGTATTTTCATCAAAAGATTACGACAAAAAACTGACATATTACAATGAACACTCTCAAATTATCGATACAAAAAGCGAAAATCTAAAATCAGACTACAATAAAAACTATATTGGAATAAGGGTAGAAAATAGCGGTGGTGACTACTTTATAGCCTTTTCAAAACACCAATTTGACTACAATTTTAAACTGCCAAAAGCAAAAGATAACAAAAACTGGTACATTGTTTTTGATACGTCCAACAAGGAGCATAAAGATTTTAATTTAAAAGAGTTTTTTGGTTTAGAGTATAAACTAAACCCAAATTCAATTGTTTTATTTAGGGAATTTTAAGTATTCAGCTCTTTTAAAAATAATTTTGCACACTTAGAAAGTGGTGCATTTTTCTTCCAGGCTATTAAAATTCCTGCCTCAAGTGTTGGTTTTAGTGGTTTAAAACAAAGATTACTTTCACCTGTAAAATTAATTAATTTATCTATACAAAGAGCATATCCAAAGCCCTCATCTACCATAATAGAAGCATTAAACAACAGGTTGTATGTGCCAACAATGTTAAGTTTTTCAAAATCATGCCCAAGCCAACCTGATATAAGATTTTTTACAAGAAATTGCCTTGATGAAAGAATTGGAATATTTTTTAAATCCTGAGGAGTTACGTATTCTTTTTTTGCAAGAGGGGAGCTTTTTTTCATTAGCAATCCCCATTTGTCTTTTTGAGGAAGGTTAATAAAGTCAAACTCTTTTTTATCAAAAGGTTCAATAAAAAGTCCGAAGTCTAACAATCCCTTGTTCAGTTTTTCTTTGACATCTTCGCCATTTCCGCTGTAGAGATGAAATTTAATATTTTTATATTTACAAGCAATTTTTTTTGCTGCCTTAGCAACAATTCTCATAGTATCTGTTTCACCGCCACCAATATAAATATCGCCTGTTATGCCTTTTTCATCATATATAAATTCGTTTTCCGTTTTATCTGCAAGTTCAATGATTTGTTGCGCCCTTGCTTTAAGGAGTTTACCTTCTTCTGTCAGAGCAATTTTTTTATTTCTTTTGCCTCGTATCAGAAGTTTTGTTTTAAGCTCTTTTTCTAAATCCATAAGCTGACGAGAAAGCGTCGGCTGAGTTATATGTAGAAATTCTGCCGCTTTTGAAATACTCTCTTGCTGTGCCGTCGCTAAAAAATATTTTAAAACCCTTAATTCCATAGCTCCATCATAAGTATATTTTATATGCCTGTCAAGCATATAAAATTATACTATATAAGTATTTGCTATTTATTTAAACATGGTAAATAATAACAAGATAAGTTACAAGAGAAAATGCTATGCAACAACCGTTTAGTCAGTGTGAAATTAATCCAATAGAAACAAATAATCAAACAACTTGGTTAGAACCTGTTTTAGATGGCGAGTATAAGTAGGTGCAAAATGAATTTAGAAGTATTTTTACAACATTTAAACTCTGGTAAAGAAATAATTGCAAACAGTGAAATTCATCAGTATATGTCGTATTTAGCTGATGAAGCTATGAAATTATCAGACGAACTTAACCACAAATATAACCCGCCAAAGGTGGTTTGTGAGTTATTTTTTAAGCTTATAAATAAGCCTGTTGACTATACTTTTAAACTTTTCCCGCCATTTTATACTGATTGTGGAAAAAATATAACAGTTGGCAAAAATGTTTTTATTAACTCTTGCTGTCATTTTCAAGATCAGGGCGGAATTGTAATAGGCGATAATGTTTTAATTGGGCATAGCGTAGTAATTGCAACCCTTAATCACAATCAAGACCCCAATAAAAGAGCATCAATTTTACCAAAGCCGGTTAAAATCGGCAATAATGTATGGATTGGTTCTAATGCTACAATTCTAGGCGGTGTTGAAATTCAAGACGGCGCAATAATAGCAGCAGGTGCGGTTGTTACAAAAAATGTAGAAAAAAATACAATTGTCGGCGGTATTCCTGCAAAGGTAATAAAAAAGATAGAGGTTTAATATGATTAAAGTTAATTTTAAAAATCGTTTCGGAATAGTTCTTGCTGGTAATATGTATTTACCAAAGGATTTAGAAAAAGGCGAAAAATATCCTGCCATTGCAATTTCAGGTCCATTTGGAGCTGTAAAAGAGCAAGCTTCAGGGTTATATGCTCTGACACTAGCGCAAAAAGGCTTTATCACTCTTGCTTTTGACCCCAGCTATACAGGTGAAAGTGAAGGTATGCCAAGAAATATTGCATCGCCTGACATTAATACGGAAGATTTTTCTGCTGCAGTTGATTTTTTAAGTATTCAAGAGAATGTTGACCCTGAAAAAATTGGCATTTTGGGTATATGCGGCTTTGGAGGTTTTGCACTAAATGCTGCTCAAATTGACACGAGAATAAAAGCAACCGTAACTTCTACAATGTATGATATGACAAGGGTAAGCGCTTTTGGTTATAACGATAGTATTGATGAAAATGCTCGATATGAGCTTAAAAAAAGCTTGAATAAGCAAAGAACATTGGACTTTAAAAACGGTACTTACGCTAAAGCTCAAGGATTACCTGATAAATTAAACGGGGATGAGCCGCAATTTGTAAAAGATTATTGGAATTATTACAAAACAAAAAGAGGTTTTCATAAAAATTCTATAAACTCAAATGGAAATTGGAATGCAACCTCAACTCTTTCGCTTATTAATTTGCCTATTTTAGCCTATGCAAATGAAATAAGAACGCCTGTTTTAATGATACATGGCGAAAACGCACACAGCAGGTATTTTAGCGAAGATGTATTTAAAAAATTAAAAGGTGATAATAAAGAGCTTTTAATTGTTAAAGATGCAAATCATGTAGATTTATATGACAATCTTGAGAAAATTCCTTTTGACAAGATAGAAAAATTCTTTAAAGAAAACTTAAAATAAGCTTTATATGCTATTATAAAGAGTATGAAATGCGTTATTTTTGATCTTGATGGAACACTTTTGTACACTCTTGAAGACTTATACATCGCAACAAATTACGCGCTGGAGCAAGTTGGACGAGATAAAAGAAGTCTTGACGAGGTAAGAAATTTTGTAGGTAATGGGGTTGCAAAATTAATTGAGCGTGCAATGGGTGAAAACTCAAGTCAGGAAGAAATACAAAAATGCCTTGAAATTTTTAAAGAATATTACTCTAAAAACGCTCAAAAGAACACAAGACCATACGATGGCATTATTGAACTTTTAAAATATTTAAAAAAATCAGGAATAAAAATTGCGCTAAATTCAAATAAATATGATGCTGCTGTAAAAAGCCTGTCACATAAGTATTTTGATGATTTAGTTGAAATTGCACTTGGAGAATCAAACAACTGCCCTAAAAAACCTGACCCAACTGGGGTAGAAAAGATACTTAAATACTTTAACTGCGATAAAGACAACGCGATATACATAGGCGATTCGCTTGTTGATATTCAAACAGCAAAAAACGCTAAAATTCCTTGCATAAGTGTATCTTGGGGATATTGCAATAAAGACAGGCTGCTTTTAAACAACAAAATTGTTGTTGACAATACGCAAGAGCTAAAACAGGCGATTGAAGCAATGTTACGAAATGTTAAGTAGACCCAATAAAAAAGTAAATTTTTTTCTTAGTATATACTTATTATATATATAAGATATAAAAAGGAAAAAATATGTCATTAGACAAGCTAAAAAGTTTAATATCAGAAGCATTTAATTCATTTGGTACACAAAACGAAAAAAACGCAATAAACAACGCTTCAAGCTACATTGATAATTTAGATTCAGATTTATCAAAACTTGCAGCTCAAAATGACATAGATATTTTCTCATCAGGCGACAACTTCAAAAAATACATAACATCAAAAACAGGTTTTGACGAATCCATTTTTACAAATTCTATAGACAAGCTTATGAATATGGATTTATCCGGACTAACTGTTGAAAAAGAGGCTAAAAACGAAGATTCGCAAGACTATGGCTTTTATAGCATGTTAAATGAAATATATTCTAACGAAACAATAAAAGATTTTCTTGATGCTGATTCAGACGGAGAAATAAGTGATGAAGAAGCTAAAAAAGCAATCAGCAATTTTAAAGGCATGGACTCAAATTCTGAAGATTTTTCACTTAATGACATTGCTTACGTTGTTGATGAAGTTGCAAAAGCAAACGAAGAAGAAAAAAGCTTTTTTGAAAAAATGAGCGAAAATATGAAAAATGCCTTTGAAAAAGCTCAAGATAATATTATAGAACAAATGAATAATGCAAATAATCAAGGCGCAATGAATTTGCCTACAGGCGGAGGAATTGCCTCAAACCCATATACTACTGGCTCATCCAATAGCTCAAACACTACATCAAACGCTACTCAAACAAAAGATACTGCAGCAACAAAAGAAGAACTGCAAACAAAAATTGATGACTACAAAGAAGAAATTTCACAAATAAACTCTGAAGAACAAGAAGCAGTCAAAGAAGCAGCTCAAGAAAGAGATGCTGCTAAAGAAGAGATGGAAGCTCAACTTGAAAAAGATGAAAAAGTAGACAAAGAAACAAAAGAAGAATTTACTAAAGTAACAAATGAAATAGCTAAAAAGGAAAGCGAAATTGCAAAATGCGAAACTGAAATCGCACAAACAGAATCTGAACTTACGCAAGGCGAAAATAAACTCTCAACACTAAAAGACGCTCTTTCAAGTCTTGAAAAACCGCAAGGTGATGACTCAGAAGCTCTTGAAAAGTATGAGGAAAGAAAATCTGAACTTGAAAAACAAATAGAAGAACAAGAAAAAGCTAACGAAGAACTTGAAGAAAAACTTAGTGGTGACGACGGACTTGAAAAGAAAAAAGAAGCACTTGAAAAAGAATTAAATGACCCAAAAGAAGGGCTATTAGCAAAAAAACAAGAATTAACAGATAAAATACAAAAAACTTGCTCTGATGAAACAAAAGAAGCGATGGAAAATTACGAAAACAAAAAATCAGCAGTTGAAGATGTAAAAGCTCAAGAACTCTCACGTGTTCAAGAAGAACTTAATAAAGCTCAAGAAGAATTAAAAACTCTTGAAGAAGATGAAGAACAAAAAGCAAATAAATCGGCAACAAACTCATTTGACGCAGATTTTGATGAAATGCTAGGTCAAGTGCTTGGCTATGAAGGCGGATTTTCAGACCACCCACTCGACAATGGCGGTGCAACAAACTACGGTATTACAGAAGCTACATACAGAGCATACACAGGAAATCCAAACGCTGATGTAAGGAACATAACAAAAGAAGAAGCAGCGCAAATCTACTATACAAATTACTATCAAGCATCAGGCGCTGAAGAATACGCAAAAAATGGCGACAGCGCTTATGCATTTGCAGTATTTGATGCAGCAGTTAACCATGGCGTAGGAGCAGCGCAAAAAATGGACTCGCAAGCTGGTGGCGATGTAGATAAATTTATGGAAATAAGAAAACAAAAATACATAAGCATAGTTGCAAATAACCCCTCTCAAGCAGTATTTGAAGAAGGCTGGCAAAACAGATGGAACAATGTATATGCTTTCATTGACCCAAGCCACCAATATGAAAATTATATAGGTTAAAATTCCCCACTTAGGCAATTTATATTCACCTTTTTTAATATTATTCTTATCTTGCAATCTGATTAATGTGAGGTAATTATGAAAAAGGTTATTCCTTATCTTGAAAATTCTGCGCTTGCAAGAAAAAACGCTTTTTCAGAAAAAGAAGAAACCATTAGAGCATACAGGGAAGTTTTTACATCGTTATTAACCCATGACATAAAAACGCCCACAATAGCACAAATTCGCTCGCTTGAGCTACTTTTAAGCGGAGCTTTTGGGAATTTTAACGAAGAACAAAAAGAAATACTCTCTCAGACTCTTGAATCTTGCAAGTATATGTACAATATGATTAAAAACGCACTTTGCGCGTATAAATTTGAAAATCAGCAGGCATTACTTTTAAATGACAGCTTTGATTTTTATATACTTGCAAAAGAATGTTGCATTGAAAACAGTTGTTTTGCAAGCACAAAAGGGCAAAATATTTCACTAAAGTGTTTAACAAAAAAAATTACAATTAACGCAGACAGAGGAAAAATAAAACACGCCATTGTTAATATTTTAACCGAGTGCATTTCGCGTGCTTATGAAAATACACAAATAAATGTTTTAATTGAAGGGGCAAAAGAAAGCCTTGTTTTTAGTGTAAATATAAACACAAAAGACATTCCGCCGGATATTTTAAGCAAAATTTTTGATAAATCACCGCAAGGCGTAGCAAAATTTAATAAAATAGGCTCTGCAATAAGACTGCATTTGGCACAAAGAATAATAAACGCGCACTGCGGTTATGTGCTTGCAACATCTCAAAACGGCAATACAACACTTGGTTTTATGTTACCTTACTAAAATTACTTTAAGTATATAAAATTTTTTGATATACTGAATATAATCATTAAGTGAGGTATGAAAATGTTAAATACTTTGGATTCGCTGGTTTTAATTATTGATATTCAAGACAAACTTACAACAATGCTTGACGATGACGTTTGCGCTCAGATGGTCGAAAACTCTCAAAAACTTGTTGCAGCTGCAAAGGTCTTAGGAATAGACACAATTGTAACAGAACAGTATCCAAAGGGCTTGGGGCAAACTATACAAGGCATAAGAGATACACTTGGTGAGAAATACATGCCTGTTGAAAAAACCGCTTTCAACGCGCTTTTAGAAGATGGATTTTTAAGCACAATAAAAAGTCACAACAAAAAACAAATAGTTATTTGCGGTATAGAATCTCACATTTGTGTTTTGCAAACTGCTGTGGCACTTATTAAAGAAGGTTTTGAAGTGTATGTTGTAAAAGACGTTTGCGCTTCAAGAAAAAAATCTGAATTTAAATGCGCAATGGAACTTTTAAGACAAAACGGCGCAAAAATCTGCTCTCTTGAAATTGTTCTTTTTGGATGGTTAAAAGGAGCAAAATGTCCGTATTTTAAAGAGGTACAAGCACTTATAAAGTAGAAAAATGTCTGGAGGATTATTTATGAAAAAGATTTTATCAATTTTAATGCTTTTTTACATGTTAACACTTGCTACCCCTTGTTTTGCAGGAACCCATGGGGTTGATGGTCATGTCAGCGCAAGATCGGTTGGCGCAAGTTTACTGTCACTTTTAATTTGGCCGGGATTGGGTCAAATTGTAAACGACCAGCATGAAGATAAAGTTGTAACGCACGCTCTTTTAGGTTTGACAGGTATTTTTAGATTTTGGTCATTCTATGACGCTATAATAGACAGAGATGGCGGCGTTTGGCACAATAGAATTTAGATATTTTAATGCGCTAATTTTTCAAAATAAACTTCAAAAGTATTTGAGGGTCTAAGTTTTGCATGCCCACCTCTTATTGGAAAAACAAGCAAACCAGCAAAACAAAACGGCATCAAAACCCAACCTATAGGATAGACCCATAGCGCACGATTTGCACCAACAATTTTAATTTGCCCCTCAAGTGGCATATTATTAACAACAAAATTGTCTATAATTAAATCAGCAGGAACTCCGTAGGCTTCATTTTTAGAAATTGTTTCAACCCTTGCCTTTACAGGAGTTCCTTTTGAAATTTTGACATCGCCAAAATATATGTCTTCTTTAACTATAAAATCAATAGGCTGTCCTTCGTATAATTTTCTCCTTGTTGTAACATAATTTACAGGAGAAATTTTTACAACCATTCTTTCTATATTTTCAAAATCATACTTGTTTAAATTACTTCTTTCAATTTTTAAATCGGGACTAAGAGTTGATAATGCAAAATCGTCAACTATTGGGGCTATCTTTTGTTCTTTAACCCTTAAATTGGGATTTAGTGTGTTTAACACCAAATCATCATAAATAGGGCTTGCTTTACTGTGAATAACACGTAAATTTTTATCTAATGACGAGTTTGCAAACTCATCAACTATAGGCTGTGCAAATACAATGGTACAATCCAAGCAAAAACACAAACATAAAATTAAAGAAAAAAATCTTTTCATAATAACTTTCTACAAATATTTAATTCTTTTTTTGGAATTATTTTTAACTTTTTCTTGTAATTTTAACCTATTTTCCCTGGATGTAAGTAAAAAATTCTGGTAATAAATATTGTCTTTATATTCATTTTGCACAAGATATTGTGGGTATTTTGTATAGATATACTCATAAACTGCAGCAAGCCTTCTAGAGCAAAGCGGGTGTGTACTAAATAATTCATAACGTGGTTGAGAATCAATTTTGTTCATTATTGTAATAAAAGCAAGTGGGTTATACCCTGCCTTAACAACAAAATCTACGGCTCTTTTATCTGCCTTATATTCGTATTTTTTTGGTTTTAGAGAATAAGTAACAGGCGAGAAAAATCCCCTTAACACACCGTCATAAGAATCTATTGCATGCGATATTTCATGTGCTATCACCGCCGCCAATTCATCTTCGTTGTCAGAATATGTCAATAAGCCACCATATACAACGATTTGCCTATCCCTAAAATAGGTAACAGCATTTACGACTTTCTTATCAGGCTTTACATAAAAAACCATTCTTTGAGGTATTCTGTTTGCATTCAAAATATTAAACCCGATTTTACTAACCAAAGCTTGTGCGCTACCATCTTTTGTATAATCAATGGTAAGTGCTTGCGATGGTATTGCTATAAAAAACATAGCAAGTAAAATAATTATTTTTTTCATATTCACATCCTTACTCAATCCCTTTAAAATATTATATTAATAATTTACATATGTCAATCCAATTGTTTGTTAAACAGCCACATTGCAGCACTTAGAGTCACAAGCGCAATAGCACATAGTGGTATGATATTTATTAAAACATCATGTAAGGGCATATTTTTAAAGAATATGCCCTTACCTATTACCATATAAAACCTTAGCGGATCAAGATAAGTTAAATACTGAAAAAATTTAGGCATATCCTCAATCGGCGAGATAAAACCCGAGAGCAGTGAGGCTGGAGTTTGAAAGGTAAATGCGCCTAAAATTGCCTGCTGCTGAGTTTTTGAAAGAGCTGAAACAAAAAGCCCAACACCTGTTATAGATAAAATTGCAACCACTGTGCTTATTAAATACAAAATAATTGAGCCCCTAAATGGCATTTTAAAATGAATAACCGCAACAAGCGCCATAAAAATACTCAAACTAAGCGCAATGCCCATTGGCGCAATTGTTTTCCCTGCTAATATCTCAAAAGGGGTGCAAGGTGAAACTATAAGCTGGTCAAAAGTTCCAAGCTCCCTTTCGCGCGCAATAGAAAGCGAAGTCAACAAAAGAGTTATCACCATTGCGAGCAGCACAACAAGCGAAGCTAAAGTGTAGTAAATATACTCAAGGTTTTCATTATACCAGCTCCTTGTTTGAAAGTTTATTTGCGCAGCTTTTCCTTTTGATAACTCTTGAGAATAATTATTTATAATTTCATTTGCATATCCTCCTGCTATTGCAGCAGTATTTGTCTGTCTGCCATCAGTTATAACCTGAACATTTGCACCCTTACCGCTTTTTATATTTTTTGAAAAATCATTATTTATCTCAAGAGCCATATGAGATTTTTTAGTTTCAATTTGTTTTCTTAATTCATTTTCATTTTTTACATATACAAAATTCCTAAACCATCTTGAACTTTCAAATCTTGAAATAAGTTCTCTGGATTCAAGAGTATTTGCCCTGTCTAATATAGCAACGTCAATGTTTCTAACCTCCATTGTCATTGCATAAGCAAATATAAAAAGTTGTAAAATTGGCGGAATTA
The DNA here is from genome assembly GCA_944324905.1 of Candidatus Gastranaerophilales bacterium. Lineage (GTDB taxonomy): Bacteria > Cyanobacteriota > Vampirovibrionia > Gastranaerophilales > Gastranaerophilaceae > Galligastranaerophilus. Next base: position 78,282 of record CALUYB010000002.1, on the reverse strand, counting down.
TAATCAGCATACGACTTTTCGGGTCGCGCCATATGATTATAAATTCTTTTTTTACAAGTGCAATAATTCTTTTAAACATTACTCAACCCTTGTTTTTATGTTTTTATAAACTAAAAATGCGCAAATAGTGCCCAAAAATATTAAAAATATTGAATTTATAAGCACAATTTCCCAAACGGTGCCTGCTAAAAACTCGCTTTGGATAAAAGCCACAAAATACCTTGTGGGGATTATTTTAGTTATATTCTGCAATATTTCAGGCATTGAATCTATTGGAAAAGTAAGCCCTGAGAGCATTAATGCCGGCAAAAAACCAATAGATAAAGCTGTTTGACTTGCTAAAAATTGGTCTTTAAAATTTGAGGATATTAAAAGCCCTATCCCTAAAGCAGAAAACAAAAACAATGCGCACACCCCAAAAAGTACAATATAACTGCCATAAAAAGGGATTTTAAAAATTTTAACGCACACAAAAACATTAAAAGACATAGAAAGCATACCAAGTATAAAATAAGGAATATATTTGCTCAAAAATATGTCTGACCTTCTAACATGGGTAGACAAAAGTGCCTCCATTGTACCCCTTTCCCACTCGCGAGCCAAAACAAGAGTGGTTAAAAGCATCCCAATTAAAGTCATGGTAATCGCTAATGACCCAGGGAGAATAAAATGGTGACTGTTAATATCCTGATTATACCAATAGCGAATTTGCGCCTGCAAAATTGGTTTTTGAAAATTATACTTATAAGAGCTCTCACTTACCCACTGACTAATAATGCTCATAGGGTAACTTTTTACATAATTAGAAAGGTTAACCTCAGAACCGTCTGTCACAATTTGCACATCAGCAGCTCTTTTTCTTTGGATATTTTTTAAAAAATCATTTGGTATAATTACAAAACCGTTAATCTTGCCACTTATTAAATCCTTATACATCAGCTTTCTGTCTTGATATATTCTTGCCCTTACAAATTTACTTTTACTAAAAGACTCCATAAGGGTAGAAAGTTCAGGGCTTGTATCCTCAAATTTTAACCCTAGCTTTACCCTTGATGTATCAAGATTTACCCCATACATATAAATTATCAACAGCATAAGGGGCATAATAAAAGCTATCATTACACTTGAGGGATCTCTTGTAATTTGAAAAAATTCTTTTTTAATTAGCGCAAAAAGTCTACTCATTCATTTTAGACCTCTCAATTAAAACGCAAAAAGCCTCCTCCATAGTATTTACCTGTGCACTTTTTATTAGCTCCTCAACAGTCCCTATGGCTATTGTTTCACCGTTATAAAACAGGCTAATTCTGTCACAGTAGCGCGCCTCATCCATAAAATGCGTAGTCACCATTGTTGTGACACCTTTTTTTGAAAGAGCTTTTATATGCGACCAAAATTCTTTTCTCGCAATAGGATCAACACCTGAAGTCGGTTCATCCAAAAATAAAACCGGCGGTTTGTGCATAATAGCGCATGCTAGAGCTAATCTCTGCTTGAAGCCAAGCGGCAATTCTTTTGTGTCTTGCTTTAAAAAAGGCTCAAGTTCAAAAGTTTCAATAACTTTTTTTATTTCCTTTTCTTTTTTCTTGCCTGAAAGTCCATATATACTTGCAAAAAAGTCAAGATTTCCTAAGACATCTAAATTACCGTAAAGAGAAAACTTTTGTGCCATATAGCCAATAAATGAGCGAGCTTTAGATGGATTTTTTACTATATCGACACCCATAATCTCCGCCTTGCCTGCACTCGGGGTTATAAGTCCGCACATCATTTTAAAAGAGGTGGATTTTCCTGCACCATTTGGACCTAGTAGTCCAAATATTTCACCTTTTTGGATACAAAAAGTGTTATTTTTAACAGCATAAAAATCACCGTATTTTTTCTCAAGTCCAATGGCACTAACGGGGCAATCAACTCCTGTTTCTTTTAGTACAAAATCATCCGCAAGAGGTGTTTTTCTTTCCTTGTATCCGCCCATAAGCTCAATAACGCGGTTTTCAAAAGTTTTAGTATCGCTGCCAAGCCCTGAGGGTGTTCCATTGTATATAATTTCGCCGCCATTTAAAACAATGCAAAAATCAAAACTTTGAGCCTCGTCCATATATGCAGTTGACCATATTGTTGTCGTATCGCCTGATGAAAGCTCGCGCACCATATTCATCAGTTCTTTCCTTGAAATAGGGTCTACTCCAACCGAGGGTTCATCAAGCACAAGTAAATCAGGCTTGCCTAAAAGCGCGCAAGCAAGACCCAACTTTTGTTTCATTCCGCCTGAAAGTTTGCCTGCAAGCCTTTTTTTAAAGGGGTCAAGATTGGTAAAACGATAGAGTTTTTCAAAAGTTTGTTCCCTGTTTTCTTCCGGCAACTCCTTTAGTTGTGCATACAGTTCCAGATTTTCTTCTACGCTTAAGTCCTCATAAAGCCCGAATTTCTGAGGCATATAACCTAAAATTTTATTAATTTTTTCTTGCTGTTCTACAGGACTAAAGTCAAAAGTTTTAATACTACCGCCTTGAGGCAATAAAAGCCCTGTTATACTCCTTAAAAGAGTTGTTTTGCCTGAACCGTCAGGCCCTATTATACCTGTTATTACACCCTTTTTAATTTTTGCACATATGTCTTTAAGGGCAAAAGTTTTACTGTTTTTAAATTTATAATTCAGATTTTCAATTTCGATTGCTACTGTCATTGTTATCCTGCAATAAGTTAATTTGTATAGTTGTTGGCATACCTTGTCTTAAAAACTTGTCACCTTCATCAACATAAACTCTAATGCGATATACTAAATCTGTCCTTAGCTCCTGTGTTTGCACAGTTTTCGGGGTAAATTCCGCAACAGGTGAAATATAACCTATTCTACCCTGATATTCTCGTTTTTTGCCTGTTTTTGGGTCGATTGTGTCAGTTAAAACCTGAGCTTTCATGTTGTATTTTATATTTCCTAAATCTCTTTCGCTGACATATGTCCTAATCCAAACAGGTTTGTTTAATGAAATTGTATAAACAGGTGTCGAAATATTCACAACAGCGCCTTCTTCAACTATTCTGGTTGTTACAATTCCATCATTTGGAGCGTAAATTTTTGTATTGTCCCAATCATCTTTATAAATTCTATTTTGCTTCTTTTCTGATTCTACCTTTGCGTATGACGCCTTTTTGTTCCTTGTAAAACCGTCACAATCCTGCTTAGAGGTTGTGCCATCTGCGCAAAGTTCTATATTTCTTTTATAAATTAAATCAGCATTTTCACTTTGCGCTTTGTACAAATTTATATCTTGCAGGGATTTTTCATATTTTGCCCTGTAGGTAACATCATCTAAAATTGCAAGCAATTCGCCTTTTTTAACTTCATCCCCTTCTTCTTTTAAAAGTTTTTTAACGCGTCCTTCAACCCTAAAACCTAAGTCGACCTGACGTATTTCAATATTTCCATACAAAGTTAAAATATCAGGGTTTTTCTTGTTTAATTTTAAATAAATAAAAACAATCAAAAAAATTAAAAGGATAACCGCTAATGCAATTAATATTTTTTTGTGTTTCACAGCGCGCCCCCTACAGATTTATAAAGGGAAACCATATCTAAAAACTTTTGTGTTTTTTTCTCTATATAATTTTGCCCCTCTAAAAGCACTTGAGAACTTTCATTTAACAAAGAAATAAAATCACTTACTCCGTTTTTATAACGCGATTTTTCTAGCTCAAAATTACTTTTTTGGGCAGCAAACTTTTCTGTTGCTTCATTTAATATTTTTAAATCGTATTTTGCCTGATACAGCGCGTCATTTACCTCTTTAATTGCATTTAAATCACTGTGCAAAAAATTCTCAAAAAGCTCGTTATAATAAGCTTTTTGAAATTTTAAATTTGCAACTTTTCTGCCGCCTTCGAAAATTCCCTGAGTAGCACCGGCCACAAGCGTTGCTAAAGTTGCACCCCAAGAGAAAAAATTTCCAGGACCAAAGGTGTTAAAAGCGTAGATGCCTCGAATATTAAAGGTTGGGAAAAAATCTTTTTTTGCAACGAGAATATCTATTTTTGCACTTTTTAATTTCTCAAGAGCAGCCAAAACATCTGGACGATTAAAAACTAAATCCGATGAAATTTCATCAGGCATAACTAAGTTTTGTGCAAAATTATCAAAATCACCCCTTTTAAACTCATCAATATTATAAGCACTTTTGGCGCAAAGCAAGGCAAGGTTATCTAAAAGCAGTGTTCTTTGTTTTTTTATATTTTCAAGCTCTTGATTTTCGCTTGCAAAATCTTTTTTTGCATCATTTAATTCTGTTTTTGAAATAGTCCCGCATTTGTATTTTTTATCTACTCTTTTTAAAATCTCCCCCTTGTTTTGGACAATTTTTTCTTGCAGCTCAAGCGTTTTATCGAATTTTAAAATATTTATATAAGTCGTTGCAACATCTGCCGCAAGCATTATATAAACTGTTTTTTCATCATACAACTGCGCCTTGTAGAGTTTTTCTTGAGATTTTGTTTTATCTCTGTTTTTAAGCAGCAAATCAGCCTCATAGTTAAATTCAAAGGGCAAAATAAATCCATTTTTCTTGACTGCAAAATTATCAAGCATTGGAACTTTTAAACCTAAATAATTTGCCGCAACACTTAGCGATGGTAGTTGATTTGCAAAGCTAAGCTTTATATTTTGCCTGAATTGCTCGCTTTTGTATAGTGCGCTTTTTGCTTTATGATTGTTTTTTGTTGCCTCTAAAATGTAGTAAATTAAATACTCGTCATTAAATTTTCGCCAAAAATTAAGGTTAATGTAGGATATTCTTTTATTAAAATCAAGTGCTTGCTCACTTTTTGCAAAAGCGGGCAAAATAAGAAAAATCAAAAATATTATAAGAAATTTGCGCACCATAATCCTCATTTTTATTGAGATTATAGTGCGCATTTTAATTAGGGTAAATTAGCCCACAAGGTTATTGTTTTACAAGCTCACCTTTTTTAGTTTTTTCAATTACATCTAAAATTTTATTTTCCAACTCTAAAAGTTTTTGTTTTTTATCCCAACTTAAAGAATTTTTCCAGTTCTCAAGCTGTTCTTGAAATTCATCAGACATAATTATGCACTCGCCTGTTCCTACTTTGTCTTGATATTTTTCGCCAAATTGCTCAATAAAATCAGCATAAGTGCTTACAATTTCATTAGAAACATACTCTGCATTTTTAAGCATCACTTCAATATCTGAATTGATTTTATCTTTCATGCTGTCTGAAATAAATGTTTGCATATACGGATTTGAATCGATTGAAATTCTTCCGGTTTTAGCACCCATGCCCATTTTCTCAACTGCAAGCCTTGCAACTTCGGTTGCCATTGACATATCTTGAGTTATACCCCAGCTACCCTGCATATTGTAAAAACGTTTTTCGGACGAATAACCACCAAAGTCGCAAACCATTTCTGAAAACACTTTTTCAAAACTATATTCTTCATTTTCAGAATCCTTTGGATACATTGCACCACCATAATTTCCTCTTGGATCAAGAGTAATAAAATTAATCTTATCAGGCAAATGCCAAGGTTTATTTTCTTTTTTTGCTATATCATGCATAACTTGAAGAGTTAGGGCATGTCCGCATTCATGTTTTGCAACAATAGCATTTCTGTGTGAAGAATATTCTCTTGAAGATGGTCTGCCCGTTGTTGTTTGCAAAAAGGCCTCTGTAATATCAGCTTTATCGATAAATTCCTTGCCTCTTTCTTTTGAAACTTGTTCAGCTTTTTCAAGCAAATATATTATATCTACCACACTAAAGCCCATAGTTGTTTCTGAGGCATTTTTTAATATTTTATCTTTTTCTTCAGGCGTTTCACCTATTTTTAAACCGTTTTTATTTGCATAATATCTTAGGACATCTTCTCTATCGCGATTATCCTGTGGAGAATAAACAATTATTTGATCTAAAAATTTATATGGTTTCATAACATTTTCATCAAGCAAATTCGGATAGTTAAGAGAACCTATAACCACAATGTTTACATCGTCTTGATCTCTTAATTTATCCATTTCTTCAAGCAGTTGCGAAAATGCTTTTTGTTCATATATTGATGAAACCCCATACAGTGGATTAGATGCAAAGTTATCAAAGTTTTCAATAAATATCATTGCTGTTTTATTTTTATTAACACTTGCTTGAGCCTTTGCCATATCAAAAAGCTTCTTGATTTTTATTTCCGACAAATTAGCATTCATGCTAAGCGCATCAATATCTTTTAGGGCGAAATCACGTGCATTTACTGTAATCATAGGTATTTGAGCTTCCCCTGCGATACATTGTGCAGTGTGCCTTCTGCCGCCACCGTATGAACTCCCATTATTTAAAAATGTTATAAACCCTTTTGTTCCACCCTTTCTTTTCATTAAAATCTGGTTTACGATACTTTTAGCCTCTGCTTTTGTCATAGGATTGCCAATAATATCATCAAGATTTTTGCCTGTATTAAAAGTTATTTTAAAATCACTCTGAGAACTGTCGCTTTTTTGTTGAATGTCTCCAATCTCTTTTTCATAACTTTGAACGTCTTCAAACGTTAGTTGTTTTTTGTCGATATAATAAGATGCCATTTTATCGACATAACTTAGCGCTTTTTCAGGATAATAACCCTCTGTTTTATTCGTAAAATCGATAACTTGACTTATCGCTTGCAAATCGATTTCTTTATTTATTCTTTTTTCTATGTATTTTTTACCATTTTCGCTTGCCAGTATTTCTTTTGCATCGCTTGAGTTAATCATAGGAATTGAAAGCACACCATAATGAGCTAAGCTCTTTTTAATAATTGGACTTTGCTGAGCGTTTGCATAATAGGCATCTTTGTTTGAAATCATCACCATTCTAACATTTGGGACTTGTGAATTTTCCAAAAGTTTTAACTCATTTTCATTTAACCCAATTTCAGCTCTTTCCTCCGCCAAAGCATTACTCTTTGCAACATCTGCAAAGTCATACATTAACACGTATGTTGTTTCGGGATGTTTTTTTGCTTCTTCAACATAATTTTCAATTGCAGAATATATCCCATATTGGTTAAACACCACAATTTTTGTATTTTGAGCATTTAAATTATTGTATTTTTGATTTGGTTTATTAATTAAATTTGTAAAACTCGAAATCAAATGTTTTGAAGACTCTTTATTTTCACCCTCATATGTAATATACATATCATTTCCAAGGTCAATGTTTTTCCAAAGTTTATCTGCAAGATTGTCATAAAATGGCAAGTGATTTTTTTGGTTTACTGAATTATCTTCCACCATTGTTGCCTTTTGTACTTCAAAATCCATTTCGCGGAATTTTTTTACAATTTTATTGTCACTACCTGCAAGCAAAGCAAGCAAGAAAACATCATCACTAAATAAGCCTGTCTCATAAGTAGATTCTTTCACTTCAAAGCCCTTGTTTAAATCAGCCGCCAATCTTGGTGAAAGTCTTGGCTCGAATATGCCTGCTTTTGGAATTCTGTCATTATTTTTTAAATCCCTCAATCCTTCTTTCAGATATTTTTCCAATATTTCCTTTAATTTTGTTCTTGCTTCTTTATCCTCAAAAATTTCTCGCCTACCAAAAAATGCCTCTAAAGTAACAGGTGCGGAATATTGTTTTTCTTCTTCATGTCTTACACCGGAATTTAATTTATCAATATATTTAATTAAATCGTTCAAAACCACAACATATAAGTGCTCTGAAGTTATTTGAGAATGATTAAATTTTTTTGCTATGTATCTGGTTTTATTCCATGTTTTATTTGCAATTAAAGTAAATTTTTCCTGATTATCTGAAAACTTTTTAAGGTTTGCTTTTTCGTAAGACCCTGAAAAATTTATATTAAAATAAGCACTATTTGCATTAGGTAAATCATTAATCACTGGGTAGGTTTGAAATTTGTACCCGCTTTTTTTGTTTAATTTGTTTAAATAATTTTGTCCGTATGCACTTGAAATTTTATCTATTCTCATTTTTATCCTCGTTTTCTTGTACAAATTCCTTGAAAAATATTTTTTGCTAAAAAAATAAAAATTCTTAGCATTTTTTACAAATTTTAATATCTCTCCTTTAGGGGGATGTTATTTTTACCAATAAGATTTATAAATTCAAAAAAAGAAAGAGGTAAAAATGTTTAAAAAAATATTACTTGCAGCAGGAGCAATAGGAGCAACTGTCCTTGGGGTTAAGGCTGCTAAAAATATGTACAGAATGCCCCTAATTGGTGATAGAGCGCCATTTTTTAGCGCAGACACAACAAATGGGACAGTAAATTTTCCTTGCGATTATGATGGTAAATGGGTTATTTTATTTTCTCATCCTGCAGATTTTACGCCTGTTTGTACAACTGAGCTTATGGCATTTCAAAGATACTACGATAAATTTAAAGAAATTAATACAGAATTAATAGGCTTATCTGTTGATAACCTTGAATCTCACAAAAGTTGGATTTTATCAATGAGTGAGAAAATGGGTACACAAATTACCTTTCCCTTAATTGATGATAAAAATGGCGAAATCGCGCGCAAATACGGAATGTTGCAAAACGATACAAAAACAGTACGTGCCGTTTTTGTCATTTGCCCGAGAGGCAATATTCACGCCATTATTTACTATCCGCAAACAATTGGTAGAAATTTAGATGAAATTTTAAGACTGGTTAGTGCACTGCAAGTGACAAAAGCTTTTGAGGTTGCAACGCCTGCCAATTGGCAAGAAGGAGATGATGTTATTGTGCCACCTGACAAAAAAGCTTATCAAATGAGCGATGAAGAAAAACGTGCGCAAAATATAACATGTTATGATTGGTATTTGTGCAAAAAATCACTTTCTAAAAAAGAAATAGATGAGAAATTAAAAAACTTTTAAAATCCCAAAAACGGTTGATGAAAATATTGTCCTGACGTAATAAAATCCTTGTTATGTCAGGCATTATTTTAAACAATTCTTTAATCAAAGCTTTAGCGGATTTAATTTCAATTATACCAATATTATTTATAACTTTTGTTGTTATAGAATTTATTGAGTATTTTTATTTTGATAAAGTTTTAGCTTTTGTTAAAAAATCAGGAAAACTTGCACCACTAATAGGTTCTGTTGTTGCATCTTTTCCGCAGTGCGGTTTTTCCATTATTGCAAGTGTGCTCTACATCAAGGGCTTAATTTCTCGTGGTACTTTACTTGCGGTTTACCTGTCAACATCAGATGAAGCAATACCCGTACTACTTTCCATGCCTGAACAGTATAAACTTGTATTACCAATAATTGCAATAAAAATCACCATCGGCATAGTTGCAGGTTACGCTTTTGATTACTTTTTCCCACAAAAAAATATTTTAGAACAAAAAATTGATGAACTTTCGCAAAAAGGCTGTTGCAGTCACACCCTTGAAAGCAAAGTAAGCAAGGATTTAATTTTACACCCTATTGTACACACCATAAGCATAGGTTTATTTATATTTTTAATCACTTTTGCAATAAATGTGGTCATAACTAAATGTGGTTCTGCAGAGGCACTTGGCGAATATCTGATGTCTAACTCGCCTATGCAGCCTGTAATAGCAGCGCTTTTTGGTTTAATACCAAATTGTGCAATATCAGTTGCACTTGTAATGCTTTATGCAAAAGGCGTAATTGCTTTTTATTCTGTCATAGCAGGGCTTTGTGCAAACGCAGGGCTTGGAATATGGGTTGTAATAACTAAAAACAAGGACATAAAAGATTCTATTGTCCTTGTTTTATCACTATTTTTAATAAGCGCCTTATCGGGCATTATTCTGTATTTTATCTAACTATCTAATAAAATTTGTCCAAATTTTTTCTTCAGGTACAGGTACACTAATTCCATTGTTTTTACCCGCTTCAATGCATTTTAAAATCCAAGCCATATTTTGCCCTAACATACGCATTGTTTGTAAACCTTCTAAATCTTCTTCCACTTGCTCCGGCTTATTTCCATGCACCATATTCCAATAACTTGAAGAAATTACAGGCATTTTGTTAATCATAAAATGTTTCATAATAACATCTAATGACGCTGTTGTGCCTCCACGCCTTGCGCTTACGACTGCTGCTGCGGGTTTATACGCAAAAGCACTTGAGCCGGAGTAAAAAATTCTATCCATAAAAGATAAAAGTCTGCCTGACGGGTGGGCGTAGTACACAGGTGAGCCAAAAACAAAGCCATCAAAGTCTTTTGCCTTTTTTACAAAATCATTAACCATATCATTTTTAATTACACACTCGCCTGTTTTTTTGCAGGCACCACAGCCGATACAGTCATTAATAGGGTCTTTTAACTGCACAATTTCTGTTTCAATGCCTTCTTTGTTGAGCGATTTTGCAACCTCGCTTAAAGCCCTGTATGTACAGCCTTTTTCATGTGCACTTGAATTAATCAGTAATACTTTCATCTTGCATCCTTTCAATATGTGTATTTATTTAATAACACAAAAAATATGGACATGGTATTATTTTAAAATAAAGCTGAGGTAATTTATTATGAGAGATGAAACAAAATGTCTACACTCCGGCTACACTCCCGAAAATGGCGGTCCAAGAGTAATGCCGATTTATCAAAGTACAACTTTTAGATTTAATTCAACAGATGAAATAGCGGCTGTTTTTGATGATCCTACTAAAGCACACATTTATTCGCGCTTTACAAACCCAACAGTTGACGCTGTTGAGAAAAAAATCGCCGATTTAGAGCATGGCGTAGCTGCAATGTGCACATCTTCCGGACAAATGGCATCATTAATGTCGATTTTAAACCTATGCCAAGCAGGGGACAGTTTTGTAAGTGCAAGTGCAATTTATGGCGGTACAGTAAATCTTTTTGCCTATACTTTAAAAAAGCTTGGAATTGAGTGCATTTTTGTTGATGTTGACGCTAATGAGGATGAAATTCAAGCAAAAATTAAACCGAATACAAAAGCGATTTTTGGTGAAACCCTTACAAATCCGTCGTTGCAGATTTTTGACATTGAAAAATTTGCACATGTTGCACACAAAAACGGCTTGCCGCTTATTGTGGATAACACTTTTGCAACGCCGATTTTATGCAAACCAATTGACTTTGGTGCAGATGTTGTAATACATTCAACATCAAAATATATGGACGGGCATGCGCTGCAAGTTGGCGGTGTAATTGTAGATGGTGGCAAATTTGACTATACAAACGGCAAATTTAGCGAGTTTTGCGAGCCTGATGAATCCTACCATGGAACAATTTATACTCGTGATTACGCTTTTGCACCTTATATTATTAAGGCAAGAATGCAATTAATGCGTGATTTTGGCGCATATCCTTCCGGTCATAGCGGATTTTTGCTGAACTTGGGTCTTGAAACACTTGCAGTGAGAATGGAAAGATACTGTAAAAATGCAATAACCGTTGCAAAATACTTGTCTAATCATCCAAAAGTAGAAAGTGTTAATTATCCTGGGTTAGAGGGTAATAAATATTACTCTTTAGCACAAAAATACTTGCCAAACGGACAAAGTGGAGTAATGGCAGTTAACATAAAAGGCGGAAAAGCAAATGGAATCAAGTTTATGGACAGCCTCAAAATGGCTTCAAATGAGGTTCATGTGGCAGACATTAGAACTTGCGTACTTCATCCTGCTTCAGCGACTCACAGGCAATTAAGCGATGAACAACTTGTAGCTTGCGGCATAAACCCGGGGCTCGTAAGACTTTCGGTTGGTCTTGAAAATGTTGAGGATATTTTAAAAGACATCGACGATGCGCTAAATGCAATATAAAAATTAAATCCCGCTAATTAAGCGGGATTTTAATTATCTTCCAATTAAACCTAAAACACCGTTTATGAAAGTCAGCGGATGTACCGGACAACCCGCAATATACAAATCTATAGGATATTTTTCCAGAAATTCCCTGTTAAGTTCGCTGCTATCTTGAAAAACTCCACCTGAAATTGCACAAGCACCGCAGAGAATAACAACTTTAGGGTCTGGCGTTGATTTATAACAATCCTCAAGTGCATATGCCATATTTTTTGAAATTGGCCCAGTAATCACAAGCCCATCCGCATGGCGAGGGGAGGCAACAAAATCTATGCCAAACCTGCCCATATCAAAGTTTACGTTAGAACAAGCGTTAAGCTCCATTTCGCAACCATTGCACCCTGCAGCGGATACTTGTCTTAACTTTAAAGACCTGCCAAAAACTTTTTTAATTTCTTTTTTAACTTCAATTGCAACTTTTGAAAATTCTTCTTCTGTCATATTTTCTGTTATAACAAGCTTATCTCTACTTGTTGCAGAAAGTTTGTAAAAATTTGAAAAATCAATTGCGCCTGTTTTGCATACGTTTTTACAAGCACCGCAAAAAGTGCATTTTCCCATATCAATTGATAGTGGATTTAATTTTAGTGCGCCTGTCGGACAAATATTAAGACATGCACTGCAGTTGTTACAATCAGAATTGCATAACTTTGGCAAGCCTCTGAACTGAGAGCGTATAGGCGCATTTTGAATATCTTTTATAAATTGATTCCCTTGGTAAATTCTTGATTTTAGTGTATCAAACATAATTTTCTTCCTTATAAATCATTCCCGCAGTATGATAGGTTAAAACTCTTGTTGCACAATGGAAAATCCGACACTCCGTTGTTTCTGACGGCAAGTGCCAGACCATACCAGTTGTTAAACGACGGGTCTTTAATTTTATATCTTGAAAGCGTACCGTTCATATCCGTTAATGCAATATGAACTACTTCGCCTCTCCAGCCCTCTGTTATTGAAATTGCCATTGAATCAGCACAAAGTAAATTTTCGTTCTTTGTTAAAACTTCCTCCCTGTAGCCGTTTTTAAGCATTTCAAGTATCCTTTTTGCAATGGATAAGGATTCCATTGTTTCCTGATATCTCAGTTGAAATCTTGCGTTAACATCGCCTTTGCCTTTAAATATTTTTCTTGGTAGGGCAAGATTTTTAAAACATTCATCAGCAAAGTCAAAACGAGAATCTAAAATAATTCCGCAAGCACGTGCTGCCATGCCGACAAGTCCTATTTCACGAGCTTTTTCTTGGCTTACAACGCCTGTTTTTTCTAACCTTGACATAACAGATGTATTTTTAAGCATAGTTTTAACCATACGTTCAACATCTTTTTCAACTTTTGTAAGTGTTTTTACAGCACGTTCGATTTTTTCATTATCTATATCAAAATTAACACCGCCAACAGTTACAAGTCCTCTACCAAAACGACTTCCCGAAAACTCAAGCATAGTGTTTATTACAAGAGTCCTTGTTGCACCAAAGACTGATGCACCCATAAGATAGGCGATATCACCTGCTATTGCGCCTAAGTCACCAATATGTATTGCAGCTCGTTCCATTTCAAGCGCAAGAGTTCTTATTAATTGCGCTCTTTTTGAAACCTTAATATCTTTCAATACCTCCATAACCTTTGAATATGCAAGGTTGTGCGCAATTACACTATCACCACAAACAGACTCTGCAAGCTGATTTGTAGGATGTTTAACCATCAAATCTTCAACACCCCTATTTTGATAACCAAGCATGATTTCAAGGTGATAAACCGTTTCACCATTGCACATAAACCTAAAGTGTCCAGGTTCAATAACACCCGCGTGAATTGGCCCAACTGCAACTTGGTGGACTTCTTCGCCTTCCATTTCAAAAAATTGATAATTTTTTTGGTTTTTTCTTAATGGTTTTAACCAAGGGTGATTAAGTGGTTTTATCCCAAATTGCTCATAAAATTCTCTTTCAAATATATGAAACGCAGGCAGAACTTGAGTTAACGATTCATATTCTTTTTCATTTTGCCCAAAAAGTGCCGATGAAACATACAAGTCACCATTTTCATCATCTGCAAGAACTACAAAAAGTCTTGTTGTGCCATAGCCCCAGTCTTTTCCAAAAAAGCCGATTGGTCTTTTATTTAGGCTTATTATCTCCTCTCTTAATTCATTAATTTTAAGAGTAGGAATTTCATTAAGATTAATTTTTGTATTATTTTTTGTTTTAATCCAGTTCATTTTATTATCCCCTAAAATCCTGCCATAGCGCAGTTTATAATATTATTTAAAAACGGCGGAACATAAATACCTAATGTAAATACTATTAAAAGCATTATAAATTGCGGTGCAAACTTGCAAAACGTAACTTTAGTTTTGTTTTCCATTACAGCTTGCGCTTTATCCTCGCTTAATTTTCCAAAAGTCATTTTTAGCGTAACTTTTGCAATACCCCAAAGTATTATTGTTAATAGCAGCACGAATAATGCGCACAATATATAGTGCCCATCACATATCATGGTTTTTACCATTAAAAACTCGCTTATAAATAAAACAGATGTTGGGAATGCGCAAATCGCAAGGAATGAAAACAACCATAGCCAACCTGTTTTCTTGTCAGCCTCCATAATACCGCTGACTGATTTAATTCTTTTTGTGCCAAAAAGCTCTAGCACATTGCCTGATGTTAAAAAGAATGATGCTTTTGCAAGTGAGTGTCCGATTAAATGTAAAATCACCGCATATAAAGCAGCGCCACCCAAAGCTGTACCTATTGCCAAAATTCCCATATTTTCAATTGAGGAATAAGCAAGCATTCTTTTGTAATTTTTTATATGGTATACAAAAACTGCAGTTACAAATAGTGATACAAAACCGCAAATTAAAAGCATTATTCTTGCCCACTGGTCGCATTGCGCAATATCTAAAACTTTAAATACTCTTACAATTACCAAAAATGCTGAGTTCAATAAAGTAGCAGACAAAAGTGCTGATATTGGTGATGGTGCTTCAGAGTGAGCGTCCGGCAACCAAAAGTGAACCGGTGCAAGCCCCATTTTTGTACCAAAACCAAAAAGCATAAATACAAAAGACATCTTGAGCCAGAACGGGTCAAATGTATTTGCGTGTTTATACAATTGTGCAAAATCCAGAGTATTTATATCACCTTGAGCAATATTTAAAAATATTATACCTACAAAAGCAAGCGCAATACCAATTGAGCAGATGAAAACATATTTCCAAGCCGCTTCTATTGAGTGTTTGGTTTTATTGAAATAAATTAAATACGCACTTGATAGTGTCGTTGCTTCAACAAAAATCCACGCAATACCTAAATTACTTGATAAAACAGTTCCTGTCATTGCCAGAACAAAAACCATTATCATAAAAGAATAATGACCTATTTTTTTATCGGGATATTCAAGTGTTTTTACATATCCGTTGTTGTATATTGCCACCATTAAAAATACCAAGGACAAAATTATTAAAAATATAAGATTTGTATTATCAACGGTAAAATACGGAATATTGCCCTCTTTGCCTATTCCCATTGCCAAAAGCACAGTAGAAACCACGTGTAAAATGGCATATAAATTAACCATTGCACAGTCAAATACTCTTTTTTTAATTATTGCCATTAAAATGCAGGCAACTATCGGAAATATTAATATTGCGTTAATCATTGCTGTAATCCTTTAAATCTGACAGGTTAGAAACTTCTAAATCTTTAAATTCTCTGTTAATTTCATTTATAAATAATCCAAGAATATAAATTGCTATAAATACATCTAGCAGAACACCCATATTTACAAGGACAGGCATTTCTTTTGCAACAGATAACGACAGTAAGAAAATACCGTTTTCCATTGTAATAAACTCAATTACGTTAGAGATAATTTTATGCTTAATTGTAATCAGCCATAAGCTTATGATAATTGTTGCAAGCGATACCCCGAAATACAAAGGAGAAATCATTTTCATCGTATCTGAATTAAAAAAGTGGTTGGGTAGCAAAAATCCGCAAAGTAAAATTATACTTGCGCTTACAAGACAGTAAAAATGCGGTATATTTGCACCAACATCCCTGTTGGCTTTTGTTTTTTTCAATACTTTAAATAAAAACCAGGGAATTACAATTGTTTTAACAATTAATGTTTCAACCGTTAAAAAAGTTATATTAAGCGCACTTTGGTGTTCAAAGTGGCAAGCGCAAATTAAGAACAGTAGAATTCCTTGCAAAACAAGCAATCTAACGTGAGATACAATCCTGCTTGTTGCTGCCAAATACAACATTGTAAGACCAAAAAGTATTATAAAACCGTTTTCCATAAATTAGCCTCCAAACATCCTTGCAGCAACCAAAGACAGAACAATAAGCGCAAATGAACTCATTATAAAAACAAATTCAAAAACGTGCGACATCCTTATTCTTGCTGTTGCGGACTCAATAGTTCCGATTATAACGGAAATTAAAAACATTAAACCAAGGTAAGCACAAATTGAAAGTCCCGTACCAATACCCTGAGGAATAACAATTGCAGCAATTAAAGATGATAACAATAGCATTTTTATACCGTTTGCCCAACTGATAAGAGCTAAATCAGATGCCGAGTTATCTAAAATCATAACTTCATGAATCATAGTTAATTCAAGGTGTGTTGCAGGGTCATCAACAGGAACCCTTGAACCTTCAGTTAAAATCATTATAAA
Source organism: Candidatus Gastranaerophilales bacterium (assembly GCA_944324905.1). Lineage (GTDB taxonomy): Bacteria > Cyanobacteriota > Vampirovibrionia > Gastranaerophilales > Gastranaerophilaceae > Galligastranaerophilus. The sequence continues at coordinate 61,774 of CALUYB010000002.1, read as the reverse complement.
AAGTACAAGTATTGCAAAAATACAGATTAAAATTCCATATCCGCCTGCGTTTTCAATGATTTTTCCAAGAGAATCAAAAGTATAATTTCCGCTCAGTGCCATAATAGAGGCTAAGAGCATAAAAAATGCAGGTTCAACAATTGTTGTAAAACAAGCTTCACGGGATGCTCCCATACCTTCAAAACTGCTGCCTGTATCCATAGCGGAAATTAGTGAGAAAAATTTTGAAAAGCTTAAAATATAAGCAAAAACTATAAAACCGGCCTCTATGTTAATTATTGCGCTTGATGAAGCCAAAGGTACAAATAAAGCTGCAAAAAGCACACTTGCAATGACTATAACAGGCGTAATTCTAAAGACACCGCTTGTAGTTTTACTTATCACAAAATCTTTTTTCATTAACTTTATAAAATCATACAACGGCTGAAATACTGATGCACCGTATCTTCCGCCCCAAAATGCTTTTGTTTTTTTAATAACACCAAGCATTAAAAACGGAACAAATAAAACTATTAATATGTTTAAAATTTTAATTGCCATTTTATCTTATCCTATAAACAAACTTCCGATTATTATTAAAACTAAAAATATTAGCCCGTATTTTATGTAACTTTGAATATTACCACTTTGTATAGCTTCAAATTTTGACAAGAACCATTCGTCAAATTTAACAAGCGGATTAATAACATAAGCTTCTTCAATATCATCTATATGCAAGCTAAAGTGTGCAGATTTCGGGAAAAGTTGTTTTGGTTTTTCAATGTCGAAAATCTTTTTAAATAAAGGTCTTAACATCGATAAAAACGGGCTTGCATAGGAGGATGCACTGTATTGCATGCGATTATTTGCTCTATCATAACCGCAACCCCAGGTGTCGTGCATTTGAACTTTACCTGAAAATTTAAGTTTAAACAGTAAAAGTATAATTACAAAAGCAATAAAGCCAAATGCGCACAGTGAAATTGTCTGCATTAAATCTGCACAGGTTCCGATTGGCATTATGCTTGTATTTGCAACAGTTGCAGCCGGTTTTAGCACAACATCAAATACATACTGAGGGAAAATGCCTATTAACAGCGTTAAAATTGCTAAAAATCCCATAGGCATAAGCATTGACTTTTCGCAATCCGATGTCGGTGCTTTTGCATTTTCACTTCTTGGCATTCCTAAAAATATTATGCTGAATGCTTTTGTAAAGCACAAGACAGCCATTGTACCAACCAATGCCAATCCTGCAATGGAAAATAACAGTGCAATAAGCACAAAGAAATCTTTAACTGCCAGACATTTTAACATTGAAAAGTATATTAAAAATTCACTGATAAAGCCGTTAAATGGAGGTAGACCACAAATTGCGACAGAGCCTATTAGAAATAACACCGCACTAAATGGCATTGATTTTATTAACCCGCCTAAGATTTCAATATCACGAGTATGTGTTTTAATATAAACGCTGCCTGCGCTCAAGAATAAAAGTTCTTTGAATATTGAGTGGTTTAATATGTGTAAAATTGCACCTGCAAAACCAATAAGAGCAATTTGTATTTGTCCGTATGCAAGACCTAACATACCTACTCCTGTGCCAATCCCTATTATACCTATATTTTCAATAGAGTGGTAAGCCAAAAGTCTTTTTAGGTCATGCTGGGTTATGGCATATAAAACCCCATAAAGTGCCGATATAACGGAAATTATAAGAACAGCAAATGCAAGTGCTTTAGATGGTGTTGCATAAAAAGATAGAACTCTTAAAATTCCATAAATACCTGTTTTTATCATAACTCCTGACATAATTGCGCTGACATGGCTTGGTGCTGCAGGGTGTGCATCTGGCAACCAGTTGTGAAAAGGTACAAAACCTGCCTTTGTGCCAAAACCAATGAATGCAAAAGCAAAAACTAGATTTGCCAAATGTGAATTTTCTCTTAAAACTTGAGAAAATAAACTAAAGTCATATCCGCCTGCATTTATTGCACAAAGCGCAAAAGCAATTATTATAAAAATTACAGAAATGTGCATGAAAACAAGGTATTTTATTCCGGCTTTCAAGACGTCCTTTTTGTCTGATTCAAATATAACAAGGAAAAATGAGCTTAAGGACATTATTTCCCAAAAAATTAAAAATGCAAAAGCATTTTGACAACTTACCACAAGTAACATTGAAGCTATAAGTAAAGGTAAAAATATTAAATGAGAATTAATATTTTTTACTTTATCAAGATATGGTTTTAAATAACCCTTTGAATAAATTACCCCCATAAGGCTCATTACACTTATTACAACTACAAAAAAAGCACTTAGTGGATCAAGTGTAAAGTTTATTGTCCCAAAAATGGGATTAAAATTGCACTCTGTGATTAAATTTTGACCGCTAAAAAGCACACTTACTGCCGGAGTTAAACAGAATAAAGAACCTATAAAACACAAAATGCTCAGTATTTTAATTTTATTTTCTTTTCGAAAAATACTTGCAATAAACCCGCTCAGTATAAAAAATAAAATTCCTATAAAAAAATTATTCATTACTTCCATCCCAAAAATTCGGCTGTACATATAACAAATGGTGTTATAAAACTAACAAAAGCTAATGTCAAGCTTGTTTTTTATTACAAAATTTTTTGCTTGAAAATAAAATTTTTCGATATAAAATTTTTGTTGCGACTTTGGTCATTAACAACTTAAGAATTTTATACAGAGCCGTATAGGGACTATATGCACCGTATAATCGCAAAAGATGTCTTTTGCGGAATTGTTAATGCTAAATAAAGAGTGAACAGGAGAAAAAAATGGAAACACAACAAAATTTAGATACAAAAGACTGTATCTCGCCAAATCATGTGGCGCATGAAATTGCAGACAAAGTCATGCCTGCAAAAGCAAACTTTAGAAAATCAAAAACTTTTGTACTTGCAATAGCAGCAGGCGCTCTAATTGCCTTTGGTGCACAAGTTTCCCTTAATGTTATGACAGGAACGGAAGCTGTTAGCTGGGGTTTTGCAAAGTTAATCGGAGCGATGACATTTGCTACAGGTCTTATGATGGTTGTCCTGACAGGTGCAGAACTTTTTACAGGTAACGTTATGATGACTTTTTCAGTAATTGAAAAGAAAACAAGCCTTGCAAAATTACTTAGAAACTGGACGATTGTTTATATTGGTAACTTTGTCGGCTCGGTACTTTTAGCTACAATTATATACTTTACAGGCTGCTCACATAACTCCCATGAAGCATTAGGTGTTTTAGGTTTAACAACTGCTTATACAAAAGTAAACTTAACATTTGTTGAAGCATTTACAAGAGGTATTTTATGTAACTGGCTTGTATGTCTTGCTATTTGGATGGCTTCATCCTCTCGCCACGTTATAGGTAAAATATTTGCAATTTTCTTCCCAATTACAACATTCGTTGCTTCAGGTTACGAGCACAGTATTGCAAATATGTACTTTATCTCTAATGGCTTATTCTTAAAAGCAACTCCTGCTGTTGCGCTTGCTTCAGGCTTAACTCCTGATCAACTTGCAACTTTAAACATTAAATCATTCCTTTTAGGCAACTTGTTGCCTGTTACTTTAGGTAATATGGTTGGTGCTTTTGTGTTTGTGGTTTTACTATTCTGGACTGCATATTTAAGAGATGACCACGGCAAGGACATGAAATAAAGTTTATAGGGCACTTAATTAGTGCCCTATTTTTTGCAGCTATGAAAAAGATTTTATTGAGCATTATTTTTCTTTTTATATTTGTTCCTCAAGTTTTTGCCATTGAGGAAGAAATTAAGCTTGAAGAAAATCCTGATGGCGATTTTATAGAAAATATAACAGGACAGACAAAAGAAGAATTTGAACAAGATATCCAAAAAGAAAAAGATACTTTTTTGTCAAATTTAATGAGCGCTCCAAAAGATGTGTGGGAATTGCAAATTGAGCGTACGGATGTCCCTTCGCAGTTGCTTAAAAAACAACTTACTATGACTTTTGATAAGGGACCGCTAGAGAGTTTTCATACTTGGGTTGCTCTGCAAGGTAACATTACAACACAAATGAGCGAAAACGCAGATACTGACACAAAGTTTAATATGGCACTCATAAACATCATATTTGACGGAAAATTCAGAGGCAGAAAAGAAGGTTTTCGTTTAATGCTAGACCCGACTCCGACCCACGCCCATGGCTTTTTTCAACAGTTAATACAGGATGCTTATTTTGAAACAAACAGAATACCTCATCACAATATTTTAATAGGTAACTCTCGCCCCGGAGTTGGTTATGAAGGTGCGCAATCTCCATATACATTACCTTTTGTAGCACGTTCGCAAATTTCAAGAAATCTCGCTAATGTAAGAAAATTTGGTCTGAGAGTCAGGGGTGATTACTCCCTTGTAGATTACGATTTTGGCGGTTACAGCTCAGATACTTTCTTTCAAGAATTCTTCCCAGGGCTAGAATTTGACGGCTGGGTAAATATTAAACCGTTGGGTAAAACAGATGGCAAATGGGGTAAAATCGTTGCAGGGGGCGGTATTGTAGCAGGCAGAAGACACTCTATTGATTACTTTATGACGGGAGCTGCACTTAGCTATGAATATAAAAAATTCTGGGCAAGAGCAGAATATGCAAACTCTGACGGCTCTAACGGTGGCAGCGGACCAACAAACAAGGGTACAGAAGGTTTTTATGCAACACTTGGTTATCATCTAACCAAAAAAATAGAACTCCTTGCACGTTACGACCAGTTTAATCCCGATAAAACAAAACGCGACAACAACCAAAGAGAATATAGTGCAGGCGTAAATTACTATTTAAAAGGACAGGCTTTAAAATTAATTTTTAATTATGTTTATTGCCAAAATGACGCAAAACCTGATTCACATAAGTTAATTGTTGGTACGCAAATTGTGTTATAAAAAAATTTATGGTATATTTTTTCAAGAAACGCTATGAAAAAGATAACGAGTGCAAAGGAAGCAATAAGTTTAATTAAAGACGGTGCAACTATTATGGTTGGGGGCTTTTTAAGTTGTGGTGCGCCTGATAAATTAATAGATGAACTTGTTTTGCAGGGCAAAAAAAATCTTACAATGATTTGTAATGATACATCTTATCCAAATGTTGATAAGGGCAAGATTATTACAAACAAAATGGTTAAAAGAGTAATAGCAGCTCACATTGGCACAAACCCTGAAACAGGCAAGCAAATGCATGATGGCGAAATTGATGTAGAGTTAATTCCTATGGGTACTTTGGTTGAAAAAATTCGAGCAAAAGGCGCAGGTTTAGGCGGAGTACTTACTCAAACGGGAATTGGAACAATACTTGAAGAAAATAAAAAAACACTAGAGGTTGACGGAAAAAAGTTTATATTTGAAAAACCGCTTGGGGCTGATTTTGCATTAATTTACGGTACAAAAGTTGATAAATTCGGCAACGTTTCATTTTATGGAACAACAAGAAATTTCAACACAGTTATGGCAACAGCAGCAGATACCGTTATTGTGCAAGCTGATGAAATAGTTGACTGCCTTGAGCCTAATGAGGTTGTAATTCCGGGGCTTTTTGTCGATTACATTGTAAAACGGGAGGAAAAATAAATGCCTGTTGCACAAGTTGAACTAACAAAAGAAAAAATCAGAGAAATTATTGCAAAAAGAGCGGCTCAGGAGTTTAAAAGAGGTGATGTCGTTACTCTTGGTATAGGCTTGCCAACAGAGATTGCAAACTATGTGCCTGATGAGATGGGTGTTATTTTTCAATCGGAAAACGGACTTTTAGGTGCAGGCAGACTTCATCAGGGCGAAAGTCCCGATCCTCGAGTAATTAACGCCGGCGGTGCTTTTGTAGAGCCCATTAAAGGCTGCTGCTTTTATGATACACAGATGGCTTTTACTATTATGCGCGGCGGACATATCGACGCAACGGTTTTAGGCGCATTACAAGTAGATGAAGAAGGAAACCTTGCAAGCTGGATGATACCTAATAAACTTGTCCCCGGGATGGGCGGCTCTATGGATCTTGTTGTAGGTTCTAAAAGGGTTATTGTGGTTATGGAGCACACCTCAAAAGGTCAAATAAAAATTGTTAAAAGGTGCGACTTGCCATTAACAGCCTCAGCTGAAGTCGATATGATAATTACTGAAAAATGCGTATTTGAGGTTACAAAACAGGGCCTTTTAATGACAGAAATTAACCCTTATTTTACAATTGAGGATATTAAAGCTACAACTGAGGCAAGTTTTAAAATTAGTGAAAATCTTAAAAATATGTTTTAAACATTTTTTCCTGCATTGTATGCTTCAATAAGGGCTTTATGACCCTTTATGTCCCCTGCTGAAGTTACACCAAAGCCTTTTATGACACCTTTTAAATTTGTTTTACTAAAACATGCTATCCAACCTTCAAGTCCTTTAATTGCCCCATCTGCGCAGTATTCGCCACTATCGGCGGCAGTTGCTAAAAGATAAATATCTCTAAAGGGGTAATCTGACTCAAACAATGGATTTGTCCTATCTATAAGGGTTTTCATTTGCCCTGACATTTCATAATAATAAATTGGAGTCGCAAAAACAATAACATCAGAAGTTTTAATTTTTTCTAAAATTTCTCCCATATCATCGTCAATAATGCATTTTTTAGTCCTTATACAACTTAGGCAACCCTTACAGAAGTTTATATTTTTTTCGCAAAGATAAATAATTTCTGCAGAATTTCCAGCTTCTTGCACGCCCTTTTGAAATTCTTGCGCAAGCAAGGTTGAATTACCATTTTTCCTTGGGCTGGTTGCCAGAATAAGAACTTTTTTCATAAATCCTCCTTATTTGTTATTCTTATTATGAGGCTTTTTTAAAAAATAGCAAATACTTATAATAAATACTTAATTATGCTTTTTGAGCATATTATTGGTATTTATCAATGTATTTATTTATATCAAATTTCTTGCTTATAGATTTATATGTCATGGTTCTGATTTTGCCTGTCAAATAGCGATTTACAAAAGCTCTATCATGCAAAGCACCAATCGACCACAAAATTCCTGCATAACCGTTTGATGAGGGTGAGTCGTATGCATATTTATCATTCAAATAAATTGCAACATCAAGTGCATCTTGAGCGGTTTTTGTCCACTTTGCAATTTGCTTTGCCCAATACATTCTTAAATACCCATGGATTACACCATCGCACACAAGTTGTTTTTGCGTTGCATTCCAAAGCTTGTCGTGAGTTTTAGCCTCCTCAAGGGCGTTAGTTGAGTAAATATACTCCCTAATATCATTTTTATGTTCTAAAATTGTATTTTTTGCCCAATTTTGTATACATTTTAAGCTTTTAAAATCACTGCAATAAAGACAAAAGTTGTCTGCAAGACTCATTTGTACAATTAATTCTTCAAAAAAAGCCTCCTTGTTTTCATCACTTACATCTGCACTAAAAACTTCAAGAGCAACTCTTTGAGAGGAAATAAAGCCCAGATTTAAATATTTTGATAATCCTGACTGAACATTTTTTGTCGGGTCATTTCGGTATTTTGCATAATATGGCAGTTTATTTTCTATAAAATCCTGCAAGTAGGGTGATATAGGTGATTTTTCTTTATATTTTGTAAAAAACGGGTAAATATTTTTATAGATTTTTCTTCTGATTGTAGATGCGCCATACTCTTGTTTATCTGACAAAAAGCGTGCAGGAATTATATTATGCGAGTCAACCTCATATACTTTAAATGGAAATTTTTTTAGCTTATCTCGATTTAAAATAGGACTAAAATCAACAATCAACATTGCAATTTGTTCGTTTTGCAAATATTTAAAAAGCTCAGAACTGTTGCCAATAAAAAGACTAAAGTCGATATTCTTTTTTAAAAATTCACCTTTAACATGCTCAATTTGATTGTTTATAAAATTTTCTTTTGGCATATAATCGCAAGAAAATTTCGGACAAATAATTTTATATGGCATGCCCAATTTAGCAGCCATTTCCTGACAAAATTGAAGTGCGAAATTGTCAAAAGGGCGGATTTCTCTTTGCATGAGGTAAATTATTTTACCATTTTTAATATCAGCATTATTTAGCTCATAAATTCGCAACGGATTAACATTTTGCTCGGTTATCAAATCTTTGGGCAGATAATTTAAAAGAGTGTTTCTGATAATTCTTTGCATTATCAGATAATAAGATAAAGGGGTAAAAAATAAATTACATAAGTGGGGAATAGAATTCAAGCATTAGAAAAGAGGGGTTTTTAAGTAAATATGTCACCCTGAATTGCCAACCTGTAACACTGAACACCCAACCTGTCACCCTGAATTGCCAACCTGTAACACTGAACACCCAACCTGTCACCCTGAATTACCAACTTGTCACCCTGAATTGCCAACCTGTAACACTGAACACCCAACCTGTCACCCTGAATTTATTTCAGGGTCTTATCCACTTTATGCTCTAGACAATTACTAATAAGATCCTGAAACAAGTTCAGGATGACGCGTTTATGTAATTTAAGCATTAAAAAAGAGGGGTTTTCGAGTAAATAGGTCACCCTGAATTACAACCTGACGCCCTGAACACCCAACCTGTCACCCTGAATTATCAACCTGTCACCATGAACACCCAACTTATCACCCTGAATTTATTTCAGGGTCTTATCCACTTTATGCTCTAGACAATTACTAATAAGATCCTGAAACAAGTTCAGGATGACGCGTTTATTTAATTTAAGCATTAAAAAAGAGGGGGTTTTCGAGTAAATAGGTCACCCTGAATTGCCAACCTGTCACCCTGAACACTCAACCTGTCACCCTGAACACTCAACCTGTCATCCTGAATTTATTTCAGGGTCTTATCCACTTTATGCTCTAGACAATTACTAATAAGATCCTGAAACAAGTTCAGGATGACGCGTTTATTTAATTTAAGCATTAAAAAAGAGGGTCTTTGACCCTCTTTGTATGGTGGGCGAGAAGGGAATCGAACCCCCACGCATTGCTGCACAAGATCCTAAATCTAGCGCGTCTACCAATTTCGCCACTCGCCCAAAATCTACTCTTGGATTATTGCGGGCTCGCAACCTTCAACAGGCTTGCTCGCATACGGCGTTCGCTTCGCTGCCACGCCTCGCAAAATCTGCTATTCAATTTTCAATTCATCAGGCGAAATTGGTTTTTTGAGATTCCTCATATCCTCGTTTCACTCGGATAGCACCACTCGCCTTTGTAAAAACAACAATATAAATCTACACCGAACAAAACTTTCGGTCAAGTCCCAATTTAGTATAAAAAAAACTCCCTTTAGGGGAGTAATACTTTTTTATAGGAAGGGAAGGTTAGGAAGTTAGTGTGAATTATATATCTAAGGGTTGCTTATTTTTCTTTTTATTTTATTTATCTCTTACATATATATAAAGTATATAAAAAGTATAAAATTGCAGAATTATTTATTTTTGTTACATATCTTTACAATTCTGCGCAAACCACTCATTCACAAACTTTTCCGCTTCCTCTTTTGTTTTTATCCTTCCTTCAATTTGTTCTTCTTCCAGCGCATTTATAATTTTCCCTAAAACAGGTGAAGGTTTAATGTTTAAATTTTCCATAATTTCCCTGCCATCAAGCAACTTTGGCAATGCCTCAAGCCTTGGCTTTATTTTTAAATAAAAATTATAAAGCTTATCAAGATTATTTAAATTATTCTCTACCATTTCATCGCTAACCAAAGGACCTCTGGCGCATAGTCTATCAGCACGCGCCAGCTCAATAATATCTTCAATATATGGATTTAACTTTCTTATAAATCTTATCATTGCTTTTTCTTGCACATCCTCACCACTCATAAGGGCTGAAGGATATATATGATTTGCAACCATTAAACTTATATACTCAATTTGTTTTTTTGAAAACTTAAGATTTGCAAGAATAGGCTTAATAAGTTCTGCGCCAACTTTATCATGCCCTATAAAGCGATGTCTGCCGGATGGTTCAATAGTGTGAGTTTTAGGCTTGCCTATGTCATGACAAAAAGCAGCAAGTTTAAGCATAGGATTATTTGTGTGAACAGTGCGCATGGTTTCGATACAATGATGAAATAAATCCAAATGATGGTGAGTATTTGGTGGAATTTTCTTAATTTCATCCACAAAAGGAAAAATCTCACTTAAAAATTTGCAATCATCAGCCAACAATAATGCCTCAGGCGCGTATTTGCCCCCAAAAAGCTTAACAAGTTCTTGATTAACTCGTTCTTTAGCACATTTTTCTATATTTTTCTTTTCTTGCTCTATATAATTTAAAATTTCATCATCCAAATTAAAATTATACTGCGCAATAAACCTGAAAACCCTTAGCATTCTTAACGGATCATCATCAAAGTTTTTTAAACTGTGGGTTTTTAATACATTTTTTAAAAGCGAATCAACACCATCACATGGGTCAAAAATTTTTTGTTCTTTAAAATCGTAAAATATAGAATTTAGCGTAAAATCACGCCTTTTAGCGTCTTTTAAAATATCATCCTCAAGAGCATGTGAAATATCAAAGTATGCAATTTTGTCCTGCAATACAACTCTATAAATTTGATTTTCACTGTCCAATTCAATAAAAGTTCCGCCGGTTTTTTGCGCAATATCAAGGGCTAAATCACAAGAACTGCCCAGTGTAACAATATCTCTATCAGGAGTAGTTTTAGACAAAAAATAATCGCGAATACAACCACCAACAAGAAAACAGTTGTATTTTTCAAGAATATCTTTAATTTTATTTATTTGAATATCTGATTTTATAATATTTTCAACATCATGGACGCTATTCATTTTAAAGCCTCGTTACAATATTAGAAATTCCCGCCACAACTGCGTTTGGAGCTTTGAATATTAACTCTCCCAAACTTATTAACTTATAATTATTTTCTTTAAAAAATTCAAATTCTCTCTCGCTAAAACCGCCCTCAGGTCCGATTACTACTGCAATAGGGCAGGTTTTATCAACATCAGTCAAAGACTCCTGTAATGTAATATTGGCATATTTTTCAGCAAAAACAAGAATATTGTTATTTTTATACTCTTTTAAAACACTTAAATCACCAATACACTCAACTTGAGCCAAATTAGCCCTTTCACACTGTTTTGCTGCTTCATTTGAAATTTTTTGCCATTTTTGCGTTTTTTCTATAAGCATTTTTTTTGAAACAGCACAGTTGTCACTCAAAATGGGAATAATCTTGCTAACACCACATTGAGTAGCATTTGAGATTAAAAGACCCTGTGCGTCAGGCTTTAGAACGCTTTGAACAAGATGTAAATCATAATTTAATTTACGCGTTGACGGGTAATATTTTTTAATTTTTGTCCTTATTGTTTTTTTTGTAATTTCAAAAACAACAGTTTCGTATTGAATTTCATTCTCATCAATCAGCTTTAAATCCTCACCACAGCTAAGCCTTAACGACTCAGATAAATGTTTTAAGGTTTCCTTATCATTAATTGTTATTATTTTGTTTGAAATGTTATTAGAATTTATAAAAAAATGAGGCATAGCAAGCTTATTTTAACACAAAATAAGTTTTTTCTACATTATATGGAGGATATTTAAATAATGCCCTTAAAGGGGCAAAATGCACGTTATTAAAGCATTTTAGGAAAAATGTGCAACTTTAGTATAAGAAAGACAAACTAAAGTATAAGAAAATTTGTTCGACAACTTTTTTGTGGAAAAACTTAGGAGAGAAAAATGGCAATTTCAGTAAACACTAACGTACCATCACTAATTGCCCAAAACAGCCTTAACAAGTCACTCAGTGCTTTACAAAAGGCTATGCAGCAACTAACAACCGGTAAAAGAATTAACAACGCCGGTGACGATGCAGCAGGGCTTGTGATTTCAGAAAACATGAGAGTCCAAATTAATGGCTCAAACAGAGCAATGGACAACGTGCAAGACGCACAAAACTTTGCAGCAGTAGCAGAGGGCGGGATGATTACAATCGGTGATCACTTGCAAAGAATTAACGAACTTTTAATCCAAGGTGCAAACGACACAAACAGTGTCGAATCAAGAAAAGCAATTCTTGTGGAAGTTCAGCAAAGATTGGAAGACATTAATGTTGTCGCACAATCAACACAATTTAACGGAAGAACAATGTTAGATGGAACATTTGACCCAAATGATCCAGACAAAAGATTCATCGTTCAAATCGGCCCTTACTCTGATACTCAAAACGCAGATAATCCTTTAAATACTCTTGATATTTCAGGAGCATTTACGGACTGCCACCTGTCAACACTGGGTATTGGGACAACAACAGACTCAGGAACAGTAGATGGTATTATTTTACCACCTGAATTAGACCCAACCAGTGGAGATTTTGACCCCACAGGCGATAATTTTAGGGCATATATGGATACAATTCAAGCAGCAATTACAAATGTAACCGAAGCAAGGGGTCTTTTAGGCGGTTATTTGAACAGAATGACATCAACATATGATAATTTAACAATTACTGTTGAAAATATAACAACTGCTAAATCAAGAATTACAGATACAGACGTTGCAGAAGCAAGCTCTGAAATGATAAAACAACAAATACTTGAACAAGTTTCAGGTTCAATGTTAACACAAGCTAACCAATTACCTTCATTGGCATTAAGCCTAATATAGCAGAAATTAACCCAAATTTCTCTCCATAAAGCACACATTAAAGCGCATTTTATACACTTTATAGGGTATTTGATGCGCTTTTTTGTTCATAAAGATTATGTTAAGAGCTTTTAATTTTGTGCTAACATATAATTAAGTTAGTATCGGGAGAGTAAAATATGATACCTATTATTGATTCAAAAAGACAGTATGCAACAGTTGGGGCAGAAGTTGAAAAAGAAGTTGTAGAAGTTTTAAGAAGCGGCTCATACATTTTGGGCAAAAACTGTAAAGCCTTTGAAGAAGAAATTGCAAAATTTTTGGATGTAAAAAATGCAGTAACACTAAACAGTGGTACAGATGCTTTGCATCTTGCACTAAGAGCTTTAGACATTGGCGCGGGCGACGAAGTTATAACAGTAGCATTTACTTTTGTTGCAACAACAGAAGCAATCGGTATTGTTGGCGCAAAACCGGTATTTGTAGATATCGATCCTGATACATTTAACATTGACGTTAATGAAATAGAATCAAAAATTACGCCTAGAACAAAAGCAATTTTGCCTGTTCACTTGTACGGACAACCTTGCAATATGGATGTAATTATGGATATCGCAAAAAGACATGATTTATTTGTAATAGAAGATGCTTGTCAAGCAATTGGCGCAGAATACAAAGGTAAAAAAGTCGGTACTTTTGGTGATATTGGCTGCTTTAGTTTTTATCCTACTAAAAATCTTGGTACAATGGGCGATGGCGGTCTTGCAGTAACAAATAGCGAATTCCTTAAAAATCGCATGATAGCACTTAGAAACCATGGTGGTGCTATCAGATATTACCACGATGAAATCGGTGTAAATTCAAGATTAGATGAAATTCAAGCAGCAATTTTAAGAGTAAAATTAAACTACATTGACGAATGGAACAAGAAAAGACGCGAACATGCTGCTTATTATAATGAATTATTTAAAGACGCAAAAGACATAGAAACACCAAAAGAGCTTGACAACACATACTGCGTTTATCACCAATATACCGTTAAAGTTCCAAACCGCGATGAAGTTCATAAACTTTTACAGGAAAATGGTATCGGCGCTATGATATACTACCCTGTACCACTGCACTTGCAAAAAGTACACGCTCACCTTGGTTTAAAAGAAGGCTTGCTGCCTAACACTGAAAAAAATACAAAACTTGTTCTATCTTTACCAATGTTTGCTGAAATTACAGAAGAAGAACAAAGAACAGTTGCAAAAACCCTTATCGAGTGTGTAGAAAAAGCAAAAAGCAAAGTAAGTGCTTAGAAAATTTAAAACCGCCCAAAAGGGCGGTTTTTTTGTATCAAATTATCCTATATCCCATCTTCCGCAAGTTCCACCCCAACGAGCAATTAAATTACCTTTTACATCAGTAATTTTATGAGCTTCCCCTGGTTTTAGCGGTTCAATGTCACCTTCGACAATTGAGATTACTTCGCAATTATTTGAACAACCTTCACAAGTGCATGTTACAGAGTTAAAATGCATGTCTTTTGTTTGCCAACCCTTGAATTTTGTTTGCTCGTTTGTAAACTGATGTTGCTCCATAGCAAGCAATGCTGCACCTATTGCACCCATTGTTTGATGATTTGGAGGAACTACAATCTCGCAACCTAAAGCTTCTTCAAAGGCTTTGACCATGCCTTTATTTGTTGCGACACCGCCTTGGAATGTTACTATTGGCAAAAGTTCCTTACCTAAAGCAAGATTTGATAAATAATTTCTAACAAGCGCCTGACAAAGTCCATATAGCAAATCTTCAACAGGATAGCCCAATTGCTGTTTATGGATTAAATCAGACTCTGCAAAAACGCCGCAACGACCTGCAATTCTGGCAGGAGAAGTAGACTGCAGTGCAATTGTTCCAAAGTCTTCGATTTTAACATTTAGCCTGCCTGCTTGTTGGTCAAGAAAACTCCCCGTTCCTGCAGCACAAACAGTGTTCATTGCAAAATCCGTTACAATGCCGTCGCGCAAAATAATTATTTTACTGTCTTGTCCGCCAATTTCAAGGATAGTCTGAACCCCTGGGACAATAACAGACGCCGCAACAGCATGTGCCGTTATTTCATTTTTTATAACATCGGCACCAACTAAAGCCCCTGCAAGGTTTCTGCCGCTACCTGTTGTACCTACCGAGCATACTTCATAATCACATAGTGATTTTTTTAACAACTCACTAAGCCCGTTTTGCACAGCTTTTACAGGCTGACCCGATGTTCTTAACATGTAAGAATCAATGTATTTACCGTTTTCATCTATTACTGCCAGTTTTGTTGTAACCGAACCGACATCTATACCTAAATATACTTTCATACTGCAAATGTTATTACAAACATAAAACAAAATAAAGCACTTAAAACAATCTGTTCTAAGTGCTTTACAATTTTAGTAATTATCGCAGTAAGCTTCAAAATAAGACATAGGATGCAAACAAGCAGGACAAACCTGCGGTGCTTGAGCTGATTCTGCAGCATAGCCGCAATTTCTGCATTTCCAAGTTATTGGATAATCTCTTTTAAAGACTGTGTCGTTTCTTAAGTTATTTAAAAAAGCTAAATATCTTTTCTCATGGGCGCGCTCAGCGTAAACAATTGCCTCAAAACAAGCGGCAATTGAGTCGAACCCTTCTTCTCTTGCAATACGTGCAAATTCAGGGTAAAGTTTTGTGTTTTCCTCATGTTCACCCTTAATTGCATTTTCAAGATTTACAACTGTGTCACTCAAGCCTGTAGGGCAAATGATATCTGATATTTCAATTGGTATGTTATCTTTGCCAAAAAATTTAAAAAATCTTTTTGCATGTTCTTTTTCGTTGTCTGCTGTTTCAAGAAAAATACCTGCTATTTGCTCATATCCCTCATCTTTTGCAACTTTTGCAAAGTAAGTGTATCTGTTTCTTGCCATTGACTCGCCAATGAATGCTTTCATTAAATTTTGCTCAGTTTTTGTACCTTCAATTTCCCTTGCTGTCATGATTTTCTCCTTTTTTTTCATGACAAAAATAAAACAGATATTTAAATATTTTAATTAGCCACAAAGACTTGATGATTGCTAATATTATAGAAATTTAAATTCACTAACAATTCCATCACAAGGCAGGTCAAATTTTTCATGCACTAAATTTTTACAAATAAATTTCTCGCTTATTGGCACAATTTTTTTAGCCCTTAAATCTCTTTGTGCAAAAAATCTGTCATAATAACCGCCGCCATAGCCTAATCTGTAAAGATTTTCATCCACACACAGTGCTGGTGTAAAAACAATGTCTAAAATCTCCAGATTTTTAATAGGCTCTGAAATCGGCTCAGGTATTGAATATTTATTATTTTTAAATTCATTACAATTTGGGCAAACAAGCAAATTTTTTCCTTCGCACTTTGGAAAATAAAAAATTTTATCCTGACATTTTAAAAGCCCTAAAAGATTTATTTCATCTTTTAAGGGATAAAACAGCATAATATGTTTTGAATTTTTAAATATTTCAGAGTTTAAAATATTATTTGTAATTAACTTTGAAATCTTATCCAGCTCACCACTTAAAAAAAGCTCTTGCCTTTTTTCTTTACAAAATTGCCTGATTAATTTTTTATTTTGCCCTATTTCTGATGGGAACACTAGCATACTTTACACCTGTTAAATCAATCATAAGAGGTCTTTTTTCTTTTTTAAATTCAGGTTCGCTCAGCTTTAAATCTTCATTTTGATATGCAATTAAATATCGCATAAAATTTTCACTATACATAAACTTCCTCCTTATATTTTAAATAAGGCATTTTTTTTGTTGTTATTGCGC
Source organism: Candidatus Gastranaerophilales bacterium (assembly GCA_944324905.1). GTDB lineage: Bacteria > Cyanobacteriota > Vampirovibrionia > Gastranaerophilales > Gastranaerophilaceae > Galligastranaerophilus. The sequence goes on along the minus strand of CALUYB010000002.1, from coordinate 45,324 downwards.
TAAATCAAAATCATTTTACAAAAATTAACTTTTTTAGCCTGCAGGCCAAGAAAAATCCCTGCCTGCCATAACATGAATATGCAAGTGAAAAACTTCTTGCCCCGCGGTTTTTCCTGTATTTATTACTGTTCTATACTCACTTATTTCAAGCTTTTTTGTTGCTTCTTTTATTGCGCAAAAAAGCTCAGCACTTAGCTCTTTGTCGTTTAAATCATTTAAAGTTTCAATATGAACCTTAGGCACAACAAGCAAATGTACAGGTGCTTGCGGATTTATATCCTTAAATACAACAACATTTTTGCTTTCATATACAAAGTCTGTTGGTATTTGACCATTTGCGATTTTACAAAAAATACAATTATCGCTCATACTTGCTCCTCCTAAATTTCATGGGTATTTTAGCATAATTTGATACTTTTAAACTATTTTTTTAAGTTTTATGTAGTTTTAGCTGCTTTATTGTATTATAATTGTTATTACAAGGATTTAGGGAGAGTTTTTGAAAAGGTTTATTTGCTTACTTTTAATAATGTTTATGTTTACACCCTTGTGTCATGCTGCAATTGAGGGTCACATTGAGCATACTGACACAAAAAAAGAGGAGCTTGATAAAAAATTATTTACAGGCGAAGTAGAAAAACTTGAGCAAAAAGACATTATAAAAATGACTGTGTCGCAAGTTTTAAGCTCAGGCTATACGCAAGAAGGGGACGAGTTTTTTGCTGAAGTATCGGAAGATGTTACAAGCGACAAAGGTATTATTATTCCAAAAGGCTCAATTGCTCATGGTAAAGTACAGTACATGCAAGAGGCAAAAAACATGGGTCGAGATGGCTATATTGTAATGGATTTTGACTACCTTGTAACTCCTGATGGCAGGCAAATTCCAATTAAAGCGTCTGTTTCAACAAGAGAAAACCTTGCAAAAGGTACAGCAAAAGCTATAGGGGAACATGTGGGTTATACTCTTGCAGGTGGCGTAATTGGCGGCTTTGTAGCACTCAATATGCTTGGAATTGAGGCTGCAATTGCATCTAACGGTTACACTCTTGCAGGTGGTGCTGCAATAGGGGGGGTTGCAGGGCTTACTGTTGCAATACTAAGAAAAGGCGACGGGGTGCTTATCCAACCCGGGGACGAACTAAAAATAAAAGTAATGTCTGATGTTGATTTGCCTGTTTTTTCAAAAGATGCTTTTAGGCAAGAAGAACTAAGGCTTGATGGATTAAATGTAAGAATAAACAGTGTAGTGTATGAAAAAGACCCATTTGGAGAAGATAACACAATAACACTTTCATTAGGAATTGACAACTACACACAAAATACCTTTTCAGCCTTTGATATAGCACTTGTAAATGATACAAAATCAACCTTTTTCCCATCCCCTTTTGGAGATACATCCCTATGGTTTAAAAATATAGGCCCGGGGGATAGAGTGGTGGGCAAATTGTCTTTTTGTGTAAATGACAGAAAAAAACATCACTGGCTTGTTTTTTATGACAAAAGAACAAAAAAACCTCTTGCAAAATATTCAATAGACAATGCAAAATCAGACCTTGAAGAAAAACTTGCAGACAAAAAGAAAAAGAAAAGACGCAACAAATAACCTTATGGCAATTTTTACAAGTCACAAGTTTTTATATAATATATAACTATATTTATTAGGTAATGATTAATAACGCACCAATACAAAACAATACAGACTATTCACAAATTAACCCGAAGTATTTAACTTATGAGAAAAAACCAACTTTAGAAGTTAAAGAAGATGTGGTTGAAATTCCTGCTGAAAATACCAATAAAAAAACTGATACAAAAGAAGAAAAGCCAAAGTCAAAACGCTCATTAATTGCAAAAATATCAATTGGTGCAGCAGGTGCAATTGCACTACTTAGCGTTTTAACAAGGGCGCGCGGTTTTAACAAAAAAGTAAAAGAAATACTTGGCGAAAAAATAAACAAAAACGGTGATCATATTTTAAATATGACAAAGTTAAAAGAAAATGTTACGTTAAGTAAAAGAGAAGGTAAAATATTAAAAATCAGCAACTTTTTAAACAACACAGCAAACATTAAAGACTGCTATTTGTTGCCATTTTTAAATAAATTCCCGATTTTAAGAGGTTTTGCGCAGAAAACTTCTCAAATGTACACAAATACAGGCGTCAGTATGACGCAATCAGCTTACAGGCGCGCAAACAACGCTTACAAAATTTTTGACAATAAACTGGCGGAGCTTTTAAAAGATGTAACAGACGACAGCGTAAAAGCTAAAATTGCTCAAAGAAATAAAATTATTGCAGAAAACTTTATGGCCGAAAATGTTTCAACAAGAGCAAAAGAAATTGAAAACATTATGGACAACATTGGCGATAGAGGAATTGCTGTTGAAGTTAGAGATAAATTTACTTCACTTATTAAAAAAATGTTTAAAGAACACGACATAAGCGGTTTTGGTGAGTTTGTTGCAGAAGATATGGTAAAAACACAAAAAGCAACCTACATTAATAAACTAAGAGAAAACCGCGACTTGATACTTAAAAATGATGATGAGATTATCGATTTATTAAGAAGCTCGGTTGATGAAAAAACGCTTAACAACCTAATTAATGCAAAAACAAATGCACAAAAGTCACTAAACAATGCAATTAGAACAGAAGGTAACGATTTATTCGACAAAATTCGAGATGTAAAAATAGGCAGCGCACCAAACGATATTTTAGGCTTGATAGGCACAACAGGCATGCTGGGCGTTTACTTGGCTCAGGCAGAAGATAAAAACCAAAGAGTTGAAGCAGCCCTTACAACCGGCGTCCCACTTGGGCTTGGTATGTTATCTACAACTTTTGCAACAATGAAAATGTATACAGGCATGAAAGCAATTGCTTTTGGTGCGGTTGCAACATTTATTGCAAACACAATAGGCAAGGCAATAAATAAAGAATATCAAAAACGTCATAACGTTAAAAATCAAGACTTAGAAATTCCTACTCTTGATATTACTTTTGACAATTTTAGAGAAAAAATTGCGCCCAAAGCCTAAACTCTGGGCGCAATTAACTTTTTAAAAGCTATTATTCTTCAACAGAAATAACACTTACAGGGCAAGCGTCAGCTGCTTCTTTAACGCAGTCTTCGTTACCTGCAACACCAGCTTCATTAACTGTGGCAACATCTTCTACTTTGAAAACATCAGGGCAGAATGATTCGCATGCGCCGCAAGCAATGCAGCCTTCTTCGATTTTAACTTTCATTTTGTTCTCCTTAAAATTTTAATATCAATGTCAATTAAGACATTAAAATTATACTAAAAATATCCAACAAAATGCAACAGGCAAAATTACAATTCTTTTAGCTCTTTGTTTGAGTCCAGCATTTTGGCTAAAGTTTTTGCATCCCCCTTAAGTTTAAAATATTCTGCAAATTTTGGGGTAGTTTTTAAATTATAAGAACGACCGTTCCTGTCTTTTGTTCTTGAAATAAGTCCTTTTTCAACAAGTTCAGCCACATGCTCATAGGCATTTGAGCGCAATTCTTTTAGCGCAGACTGTCTGATTGGTTCCTTAAGTGCAATTACTGTTAAAGTTTTTAGTACTGCAGGTTTTAAATCTACAGGGCAAAGTTTTTCAACAATATCAAGGTGTTCAGCTCTTACTTGTATAATATAACCATCTTCATCATCAATCTCAAGAGCGCCTTCACGAGAAGAATAGTCAAACATTAAATCTAAAAGCGCACTTTCAACTTCATCCTCACGAACACCAAGAAGTTCAGCTATTTCAAGAGGCTGCATAGCACGAGCAGTTACAAACAAAACTGCCTCAACTTTTGCTTTTAGATTATTTATTTCATTTGTTTCTTCAGTTTGCAACTTCTTCCTCCAATGATTTTTGAGCGCGTGTTACGTATAATTTGCCATAAAAATCTTCTTGAATAATATCTATATCTTCTTTTACCATTAAAAACAAAACCGCAATATAAGCACTGCTTTTGTCAAAACCTAAAAGTGTCAACTCTCGAAGCTCTATCTTTTCTTCTTTTTTAAAAATTTGCTCTAAATTTTGGCGCATTTTTTCAACAATTGTTTCAATGTACTCGTCATGCGCAAGATTTAAAATATCTTTTGCCTTTAGTTTTGAATAATCGCGAACACGTCTTTTTTGACGCTCAAGAGTATTTTTCAGGCTTTGTTTTTTCTCTAACTGCTCGTAAAATTCCAAATGACGGATTAAGTCTTTTAAAGTAACGTTTCTGTTGCGGTTTAACCTAACGCTTGTGCGCCTTTGCAGAACTTCATCGAAAGAAATTACGTTTGACGAGGGCAACTGCAACTGCTCAGGCTCGTAATCAGCTTCAAAACCGTCATCATCAAAAAACTCATCTTCGCCTGTTTCAAGGTCATCTAAAGTAATACCTTCAATTATATTAGATTTTAATCTTAAAAGAATTGAGGTAAACAAAAGCGCTCTACCTACAGATTTTAAATCTTTAATATTAAGTTCGCTCAAGCGCTGCATATATTTGTCATACAAATCAACAATATCAATATTCCAAGGGTCAATTTTACCGCTTCGAGCTAAATCTACAAGGATTTCAATAGCATCAACGTTAGTGTCTTTTTGGATACCGTTTTTTGAAATAAATTCAAAGTTCTCACCAAAATTTACTGTAGAGTCAAGCTCTACGACATTTTTTAAAACTTCATCATTTTTATTGTAAAAACTTTCCACACTGTTGTTCATACTAAGCTATTCCTACTTCTTGAGCTACTTCCTCTTTTAAACCTACACCTGAAATTTTTGTAACACCCTTGCCGCGCTGAGTAACACCAATCATTCTGTCTGCTGAATCAATCATTGGTTTTCTTAAACTTACAACCACAAATTGCGTCTGTTTTGCTTGAATGTTAATCATTTTTGCTAATTTTTCAACATTAGGGCCATCAAGGTGCATATCTACCTCGTCAAACGCGTAAAATGGTGCTGGCATATACCTTTGAATTGCAAACACAAAAGCAAGCGCAGTCAAGGTTTTTTCACCACCTGACATAGATGCAAGTTTTTGATTTTTCTTATCGCGAATACTTGCCTTAAAGACCAAACCACCCGAGAAAGGATCACTTGGATTTTCAAGAACAAGTTCCCCTTCACCTTCTGAAAGCAGTGGGAAAACATCTTTAAAGTTTTGATTTACCGCATTAAACGTTTTCAAAAATTCTTCTTTTTTATTTACCTCATAACCCTTCATGCGCTCAAAAATTTCAAGACGCTCTTTTTCAAGAGTTTCAATTCTTTGGGTCAATTCATTTAGCGCGCTTGCAACATTGTCATAGTCATTGATTGCGCGCATATTTACAAGACCCAACGCTTCCATTTTCTTTTGCAATTTTTGAATTTTTGAATTAATTTCATCAAGTGAAATTTCTGTCGGCTCAACTTCTTTTACATTAACCCCTGCTTCTTCTAATTCCCTTGCAGTCTGCTCAAGCAAAGGTTCAAGCTCGCGTCTGCGCGCTTTTGAGCTTTCAATTTGTTCGTTAATTCTCTCAAGTTCAGCTTCAATATTATTTTTTGTTTTCTCAAGCTCTAAAAGCTCATTTTGAGCCTCATCGCGTTGTTTTTGGAATTGAACAAGGTTTTTACCAAGTTCTTCAATTTTTTCTTCATATTCTTTTAATACTACTGTAAGTTCTTCAATTTCTTTTGCGTATTTTTTCTTGTCTTCTTCGAGTTTTTCGTTTTCTTCGCTTGTGCGAACAATATCATCTTGCCTTTGTTTAATACTCATATCGTGAAATTTTATATTATTTTTTTCTTTTTCAATGTCGTTTTGAATATTTAAAATTTCACGCTCTAAATCACGTATTTGATTTTCAACACCTTGAGTTTTTTCTTTTAACTCTTTTAGCTCCCCTTCATCAATAAGCTTTTCAACTTCATCTATTTCACTTTGCACTTGAGTTATTTTATCAAGCATATCAACGTGTTGCGCTTCCATAGAGTCAAGTTTCTTTTCATTTTCCTTGATTTTTGGGGTTATTTCATTAATCCTTGCAAAGCCTTTTTCAATTGCCTCTTTTGCGCCTGAATTAACTTTAATTAAATTTTGCAACTCATACTTTGCACTGTTATAAACATTTGACGCATTTGAAAAATCAGCTCTTACCTGCTCCAGACGTTTGTCTAAAGTGTTTCTTTTTTGCTCAAGCTCTTTGTATTCAATTTCAAAAGCTCTTAAGCGTTTTTTAAATGTTTCAAGCTCCTTATCTTCTGCTTTTCCAAATGTTGAAGTTGCTCTTTTCCTTGCACCACCTGTTATAGCACCTGTTTTTTCAAAAATATCCCCTTCGAGTGTAACAACTCTATATTTACTCATTAATTTTTTGGCACAGTCAAGGCTTTCAACGACAATCGTCTCGCCCAGCGCAAAATAAAAAGCATCAATATACTTGTCATCAAAATCAATAAGATTTATTGCAAAATCAATAACACCTTCATCTTTTGGCAAAGACAGGCGAGAGGGGGCTTTTTTGATTTTATTTAACGGTAAAAACGTTGCCCTGTCGCGACCTTGTGACTTTAATATTTGAATTGCACGTGCTGCAACGTTTTCATCTTCAACTACTACAAATCTTGAACGACCACCCATCGCAACATCAATAGCGTCACTAAACTCGCCATCAACCTCTGCCAACTGCATTAGAGGTGCGTGCACTCCTTCAAGGTGAGAATTCATGATTGTTTCAACACCTGCACCCAGTGCAACTGTTTTATAAGCTTGCTTATTAGCCTCCAGTGTTGCTATTTTTCTGTGCGAAAGTTGAATATTATGCTCTAAGTCCTGCAATTGAGTGCGTGTTTTATCTAAATCTTCAAAAGTTATTTTCTGAACAGTTTTACACTCCTCAAGCTCTTTTTGCAAAGTTTGAATTTGCAATTCAAGTTTGTCGCGCTTGTTATCAAAGGTTTTTTGTCCTTCTTCAAGTTCTTCTATTTTTTTATTTGTTTCGTTTAGCTCTTTTTGAAGGTTATTTAGCTCGTTTTCAAGCGGAAGTTTTGTTTTTATAAGCTCTGTTTCTTTATCTTTTAGGGCATCCAGCTCTTTTCTTAAGAAGTTTCTGCGCTCAATGTGTTCATCTGCTGTTTTATTAAGCCCTGACATTTCAAGAAGAATTTGAGAAAGTTCTGTTTTTTTCTTTTCTAAATCATCCTCTTTAGATTTTATAAGCTGCTCTTTTTCCTCAATTGCTTTTATAATTTCTTCTTTTTTTTGGGTCAGATTTTCAATACCGTTTTTAGCGTTTTGAGCAGTTTTTTTATTGTCTAAAATAAGTTTGTCACTGTGCGCAATAGAGGTTTCTTTTCGGCTTATCTCACCCTTTTTTTCTTCTAAAAGTTTTTTAACCTCAAGCTGCTTGTCTTCACCTTGCGCGCGAACCATCTCGCAAATTTCTTTGTATTTAACCTTCTTGTCTTCAATTTTAGATACAGTTTCGTCAAGGCGAACATTTTGAACTTTTATTTCTTTTGTTGAAGTTAAAATATTTTGATGAACCAAATCTAAAGAACGCTTTGTATCAAAGTATTTTATAACATTAACCTTGCCTTCAAGTTCTGTTTTTTCATCATTTAAAGCTTTATATTTTAGTGCAGTTTCTCTTTCTTCCTTGAGTTCTTCCAGTCTGGCGTCTTTTTCATTTTTTACAATCATGGAATTTTGCACCCTAACTTCAACAGTTTCGAGCTCTTTTTGCGCTGCTGTAATTTTCCTGTCAAAATCAGCAGTACCTGCTATTTCATCTAAATACTGCCTTCTTTCTTTTGGGGAGCAATTTGCAATTGTTGTAACATCACCTTGCATAATTACATTGTAGCTGTTTGGTGAAATATTGTACTTTTCAAGCTCAGTATGGATTTGCGTCAGTGTGCATTGTTTATCATTCATATAATAAATACTCTGCACACCTTGAGAAGTTCTCTTGATTTTTCTTGTAATTATAAGTTCATCTTCATCATCAAGAGCAAAAGTTACCCTGACAGACGCTTCATTTCTTTTGTTATGCGTAGTAATTAAATCCCCGACACCCTGTTCTGAGCGCAGCGCACGCGCGCTTGACAAGCCAAGTGCAAACAAAATACTGTCAATAATATTACTTTTGCCTGAGCCGTTAGGCCCCGAAACAACAGTAAAACCATCCAAAAACGGAATCGTATATTGGTTTGCAAAGGATTTAAAGTTATCTATTTCTAACTGTTTAATACGCATTCAAAACTTCCAAAGACAAGTCTGTTACTATAATTAGACAACAAAATACACTACTATGTCAAATTATGAATAAATATTACTCCAAACACTTTAGAGCAGGGCTATTTTGCATATTTATTGAGCATTTCGATGCGATTTAGCGGCCAAAATACAAAATAAGCACGCCCAATCACTCTTTCTTTTGGCAAAAATCCCCAAAAACGGCTGTCTTGCGAGTTACCCCTGTTGTCGCCCATCATGAAATACTGCCCCTCTGGAATTACAAAAGGCCCGCAGTACATATCATCCCTACATGGTGTCCAATCTGTTTTTGACAAGATATAAGGCTCATCAAGCGGAATATCATTTATATAGACATACCAATCGCCATCTTTATCTTGTTTGATTTCAAACTTGTCGCCTTCCATGCCAACTATTCTTTTAATGTAAGCAATATCCTTACAAAATATGCCTGTTAGACGTGAAAATACAGAAAATATATCCTTTTTAAGAGTTTCATCAGGAGGATAAAATACTACTATATCACCTCTTTTTAGGGGGCGTACAACTTTTGATACTTTTTCAACAAAAAGCCTGTCTTTTTCAATTAACGTAGGATGCATTGAACCTGATGGAATCCAGCGCAATTCTCCTATAAAAAACCTTATTAAAATTACCGCAACTATAACAAAAACAAGGGTTTCAACCGTTTCTTTTATAAAATCTTTTGCAGCTTTAAAAAATTCTTCTCTTTTCATTGAATCCTCAAAAGGTCATCACATATACTTTTTATGGTATCTTTTGCGTTTATGTTTTTGCTGAAATCAAGCTCCAAAAAGGCATTTTCAATTATTTCTTTTGATTTACTTTGTGCCATTTGGGCATATTTGAAAATTTGATTTTTATTAAGCTTAATTATATCACAAGTTGGATTTTCCTGCTTAAAATAAATATAAGGCAGTGTATAAATGCCGTTATTTATGTCATCTTGAGATGATAAAAAGTTTTTAATATCATTATTAATTTGAAAAACTGTACCAAAGTTATATGCAAATTGTTCAAGAGCATTTTTGATTTCAGGTTTTGCTTTTTTAATCTCGCATACTGATTGAGCAGCACAGACAAAAAGATTTGCAGTTTTTGCAGCAGTTTTTTGCAAATATTCTTTCTCGCCCTGAATTTTAAAACGCGCGTCAAACTGATTAATTTCGCCATTTATCGTTTTTAAAATATTTTGTGAGAATATTTCTGATATTTTCGTATTTTGAATTTTTGACAACACCAAAAGACAAAGTGAGAGCAGGTAATCTCCTATTATTATTGACTTTTTTGAGCCAAATTTTGAATAAAAGCTATCATTTTCGCGCCTTTTTGTGCTTTCATCAATCACATCATCATGCACAAGCGTTGCACTGTGCAAAAGTTCAATACAAAGTGCGATATTTTGGATATCTTTATCGATTTCTTCATCAAGCAAAAGAGTGCAAAGATAAGTAAAAATCGGGCGAATACGTTTAGATTTTGCAAAAAGAAACCCAATAACATCATCCTTTAATTCGTTAGAGTTTTTTTTAACAATGGATTTTAAATTATCCTCTAGGTACAATATATAAGGATTTAGTGTGTCATTGGGCTTCATTTTATTAAATTACAAATTTTCCGTTTTCATAAATTAATTTGTCGTCAAGGAATATTTTTGAATTTTCTTTCATGTTTTTAATAATATCCCAGTGTAAACCGGATTCATTCTTGCCGCCTGTTTCAGGGTAACTTGCGCCAAGAGCCATATGAATCGAGCCGCCGATTTTTTCATCAAATAAAATATTTCCTGTTACATCTTGAACTCTGTCATTTGTGCCAATTGCAATTTCGCCTACAAAGCGGCTGCCGGCGTCCATATCAAGCATTGAGATAAGAAAATCTTCGCCTTTTTCCGCTTTAGCGTCAACCACCTTACCGTTTTCAAGTTTTAACCAAATTTTATGGGATTCGTTACCACGATAGATTGCCGGGAAATCAAAATAAATTTCGCCATTTGCGCTATCTTCAACGGGAGATGTAAAAATTTCGCCATCAGGGAAATTGTTAAGTCCTGAGCAACTTACCCATTTTCTTCCTTCAACGCTAAATGTAATATCAGTTTTTTCGCCAATTATATGGAGTTTTTTACCGCCATTCATAAGATTGACGAGCCTATCTTGCTCCTTGCCTATTTGTTGCCATTTTTCAATAGGGTTATCTAAGTCTAAATAGCAAGAATTAATAATAAAGTCTGTATAATCATCTAATGACATTTTAGCTTCTTGCGCAAGTGCTTGAGTTGGGTAGTCCGCAATGACCCAACTTAGCTCACCTTTAGCTGCACGATTCAGCATAAGTGTTGAAAGTTCACGAGTTGCAGCCGAACGTTTTGCCATTTTTTTAGAATCAGCCTTTGCCATACATTTTACGTTAAATGGCGCACCTATTGAGATGTATTTGTCAACTTTTTCATATTCAAGTTTTGTAATAGGATCAACATAAGCAAGCTGCTCATCATTTGCATACTTAATAAAATCAACTGCAAGCCCTTCCATTGAGCACCTTACAATAGGATTAGCGCCGCATTCAAGTACACGTTTGTATATTTCTTTTACAAGCGGCTGACATTGGTAGCTTTCAGCCCTTATTAGCACTAAGTCACCCTTTTGCACTTTTGTTGAATAATCAACCAGAATTTGAGCGTATTTTTCTAAAATAGTTTTATTGTTCATCGCCTTCCTCCATGTTTTTGTAATAAGCATCTTTAAAACGCAGAGTAACACCGCGTTTTGAGGTTTTTACAAAATCAACGAGTTTATTTACATATTCATTTTTATCAACTGTTTCTTCAATAACTTCAAGAGCCTGTGTGGTATTATACTCGGGGCTTCTTAAAATTCTTATGGCTTTATGAACGGCATCACGAGAGGCTTTATCTACTCCTCTGCGCCTTAAACCAATGGCATTTAAACCAATTGGCAGTGCTGGTATGCCCTCTGCTTTGCAATATGGGATTATATCCAATCTTGCAGCCGATGCACCAGAGATTATTGCCATTTCGCCAATTCTAATATTTTGGTGGAATACTGATTGACCGCCTAAAAAAGCACCAAAACCAACCTTAACGTGCCCGCCAATTGTTGCGGCATTTGCAAAAATAACTTCGTCGCCAAGTTCACAGTTGTGAGCAACATGAGAATATGCCATAAGCAAACATTTATTACCGATTTTTGTAACATTGCCTTCGCCAGATGCCCTATTAATTGTTGCAAACTCTCTAATCCAACAGTTTTTGCCAATTATAACACCTGTTTTTTCACCTTTATAGCCTAAATCCTGAGGTTCGCCACCGATTGATGCCATAGGGGAAATTTTAGTTCCTTCGCCAATTGTTGCAAATTCTATATTCGCGCCGGCGCCAATTTTAACCCCTGCTTCAATTATTACTCCTTCGCCAATTACGACATTAGGCCCTATTTCAACATCGTTTGCTATTTGTGCACTATCACAAATAACTGCACTCTTATGGATTGTCATTTTTTCACACTTTCTATTTTAATGCTATTGTAAGTTCGGCTTCTACGCAAAGTTTTCCATCAACATATGCTCGTCCTTCGCATTTTGCAATAGGCCCTTTAACTTTTATCATGTATGTTTCCATCTCAAGCCTGTCGCCGGGGCGCACAATGTTTTTAAATCTTACTTTGTCAACTGCAGCAAAAAGGGCTAATTTTCCTTTATATTGCTCCATTGACAAAAGTATAGGAGCTGCAGTTTGCGCCATAGCCTCAATTTGCAATACCCCAGGCATTACAGGATTATTTGGAAAATGTCCGTTAAAAAACATTTCATTTGCTGTTAAATTTTTATAGCCTTTTGAATATTTCCCTGGGACATATTCTGTAATTCTATCCACAAGCAAAAAAGGGTATCTGTGCGGAATCATTTCCATTATTTCTAAAACATCCATGGAAAGAGGCTTATCTGTAGTTGTATCCATCTTTTCTCCTTTATAAAATTATAAACTTTTTTCAATATTCTTTGCAAATTGAACATGCAAACCATGGCCTGCTTCTTTCACCAGAATATTTGCATTTAAACCAAGAGGGTTTACTCCTGTTAAATATAAATCCCCAATAATATCGAGAATTTTGTGTTTTGCTGGTTCAAATTCGCTTCTGAGTTTAGTTGTATAGCCGCCCTCATCTGTCATACCAACGGTGTTTTCAATGGTTACACCTTTTGAAATACCCATTTTTTGGAATGTTTCAAGGTCTTTTAAATATCCAAAAGTGCGGGCTTCAATAATTTCGTTCATATTTACATCTTGATTTAAATTGACCCAGCGATTTTTTAAATCAGGGTGGTTATAATTAACCGCATAGGTAATTGTTGTTTTGCCTGAGTTGGGCATAAGCACAATCATAGAGTTGTTATGAGAAAACACAAAATGATTGTTGATAGGCTTAACAGGCGCTTGTTCGCCCTGAAATCCTGCCTCATTAAATAAATCAACCCAGACTTTTGCACTGCCATCCATAATGGGGATTTCATAGCCTTGTGATTTAAAATGCACATCAAGATTATCAATTCCGCAAATAGCACATGCCGCCATAAAATGCTCAACAAGAGCAATTTTAGCATCTGCACCGTCCTGAACGTTTGCAAGAACAACAAAATGCTCAAAAGAAACAACATTTGAGGTTTTTGCCTCTATCATTTTGTCGTTTATAAAAAAGCGTATACCTTGTTTTTCTTGTGATGTATTTGGACAAATCTCAAGTTCAGCCTCAAGATTTGTCATTAAACCGTTGCCTTTTGCATTAATTTTAGATTTTACCGTCTTCATTTAAAAATTTCTCATAATCTTCTAGTAAGTGTTGATATTTTTTGTATTTTTGCACCATAACTTCCGCTTCGTTTAGGTATTTCATACGTTTTAGGAAGTCTTTTCTGGGTACTGCAGGTGCGCCCATAAGAACTGTTTTTGCAGGGTGAGATTTAGTTACACCTGATTGAGCAAGGATAATAGAATCATCACCAATTGAAATATGATCTGCAAGACCAGCTTGTCCAGCTATTACAACCCTGTCGCCAATTTCGCAAGAGCCTGCAATACCTACTTGAGAAACTATCATACAAGCGCGACCAATTTTGCAGTTGTGACCAATCATAACAAGGTTATCAATTTTTGTTTGATCGCCAACAGTAGTATTTTCAATTGTACCTCTGTCAATTGTAGCATTTGCGCCTATTTCAACATCATTTCCAATAACGACAGAACCTAGTGAAGGTATTTTAAATACTTTTTGGTTTTCCTTACCGCCTTTAATTTCGCCTTCTTTTCTTGCGCTCTCAATGTTATCAGGAGTTTCTGTTACAAAGCTGAAACCATCTGCGCCAAGGCTTGCGCCATGGTGAATTATACATCTGTCGCCAATTTGAACTCTATCACCCACATTTACCCCCGGGTGGAATAGACAATTTGAACCTACTTTTGCAAATTTACCAACATATACATTTGGCAAAAGTGCAGTATTGTCGCCAATTTCAGCCCCTCTTGAAATTACTACATTAGGGCCGATTGAAACATTTTTACCTAATTTTGCTTCAGGGTGAATAACAGCAGAAGGGTGAATTCCAACAGGTGTGTCAGGCCCTTCGTAAAATAAATTTAAAAGTTTCATCATAGCAAGTCTAGGGCGTTCAACCTCAATTGTTGTAATATTTTCAAGGTTTACACCCAAAGGAACAAGTGCAGCATGTGCTTTTGTCTGCGCAAGGTTAGCTATTTCATCTTCACCCAAAGCAAGTGCCAGTGTAGTTTCATCAGCAAGCAAAGGCGGTGCAACTTTATCTATTGTGCCATCTTTTACAACTGTTAAAATGCCGCCTAAAATTTCGGAAATTTCTTTTTGCGAAAAACTTTTTTTACTCACCTTTTTTGCTCCTCAAATGCTATTAGAATATGTCTATTTTAGTACAATTATTTAATTTTGTCGATTATTTTTGTTGTAGATTTTCCTTCGACAAGCTCAATAAATTCGACCCAACCGTTATTTTTAAGTACAACATCGGCTTCTGGCAAGGTTTTTAGGGTATAATCAGCCCCTTTTGTGTAAATATTGGGTTTAATTATTTCAAGCAAATCTTTAGGTGAATCCTCATCAAAAAGCACAACATAATCTACACTCTCCAGCGCACATAAAACTTCTGCTCTATCATTTTCATTGTTAATAGGGCGCGTTGGACCTTTAATTGAGCGTACAGATTTGTCTGAATTTAAACCAACTATTAAAACATCGCCAAACGCCTTACTTTTCTTAAGGTATCGGACATGCCCGGCGTGGAGTATGTCAAAACAGCCGTTTGTTGCAACAATCATCTTTTTTTGCGACCTTAAAACTTTTAAAAGATCTTCAAGTTTATCTCTTTCAATAACTTTTCCCATTTTTCTCCTTAAATATAAAACAACCGTCAATAACTTTTTTTGTTGTCGACGGCTGTTTTATTTTTTTATACTTTACCTATTTTGCAGGTGTCATCATTTTTTGGCTTTCAGCACTTGCTTGCGCTGCAGCTCTTAGTTGTTTTTGAATATTTTCAGGGTTAAATGACGGATCGTTAAATTCAATTTTTGCATTTGATTTTAAACCGTCAAACAACTTTTGCAATGCTGAGATTTTCTTGTCTTGTTCCATGTAAGCTTTAATTTCACCTTGAACTTGTTCAAAAGGTGCAAGACCTGCTGCAGATCTATCTGTCACAAGTATTATATGATTTCCAAATCTTGTAACAACAATTTCTGAAATAGTATCAGGTTTAATTGAGAATGCAACATCAGAAAATTCTTTAACCATTGCTTCGCGGGGGAAATAACCTAAATCTCCTCCTTTTTGAGCGGTTCCTTTGTCATCAGAATATTTTTTTGCCAAATCTGCAAATTTCTTTGGATCTTTAAGTGCTTGCGCTCTAACATCTTGAGCAAGAGCCATTTTCTTATCCATTTCTTCTTTTACTTTTTTATCAATATCAGCCGCGCTTAATTTGCCGTCTTTATCAGCGTCGATTATTGATTTTTTAATAAGTTCAGGATTAGCCTCGATTAAAATATGAGATGCTTTTACTCTTTCAGGGTAATTAAAGCGTTCTTTGTTTTGGTTGTAGAAATCTTTTACTTCTTTATCGCTAACTTTAACATCTGATGTAGCTTCAACTAATTTGTGAATTTTTACTTCGTTAGCTAAATCTTCTTTAATTCTCTTTTGAGAAACATTGTTTTGTTTTAAGATTTCATTAAATTTTTCTTCAGAACCAAGTTGCTTAATAATTTCTTGTTTCTTAGCTTCAATCTCAGCATTACTTGCTGTTATATTACGCTTTTTATACTCTTGATTAAGCAGTTTTTTAACAATTAAATCTTGCACAACTCTTTCTTTTGTCATTAGCATTACAGGGCTTGTTTCAACTTTTTCGGCCGCAGGTGCATTTTTAAACTGAGGATTATTTTTAATAAGGTTAATCATCTCATTATATTCACCTCTTGTAATTGCTTCACCATTTACAGTGATTATAGCTTTATTATTTGAAGTGCAGCCTGCAAACAATAAAAGTGAACACAATGCACTTAAACATACTTTTGTAAACTTCATAAATTTTACTCCTTATATTTAATTTTGAATTTTAAATTCAGATACTACTTTAGATATATAATAAAACAAATCTGTTAATATGTTAAATACTTCATCAAAATTAAGATTATTTTTATTCATAAGCAAAATGCCGCAAGCGTTAGTTACTGACTTTGGAGGGTTTGTAAACTTAAAATATTTTGTTAAGGAAAAGTCAATTTTTCGCCTTAAATACATCCATTCCCTTTCATTGTAAGGGGTGTATATTCTGATACTATCAGGAGTTTCTCTAATCATGGAAATTCCGTTTTGCTCTGCAATTAACCTTAGTCGTATTAGTTTTATTAAATTTTCAACACTGTCTGGCAATTTTGAAAACCTGTCTTTAAAACCTATTACAACATTATCAAGCTCAGCTGCATTTTTAACATCGCTCAAGCGTTTATATTCAAGCATTTTTTGCTCGTAACCGCCTACCCACTCATCAGGTATATAAGCTGTTACATTAATATCAACAACAGCGTTTTGAGGTTTTTTAATTTTTTCTTTAGCATAAGGGTCCTTAGATTTATTTGCTTTTAGTTCGTTAACACATTCTTCTAAAAGATTGCAGTATGTATCAAAACCAACATTTACCATATGGCCGTGTTGTTTTGAACCCAGAATATTACCTACACCGCGTATTTCAATATCCCTGAGCGCTATATGATAGCCGCTGCCAAGACTTTCAAAATCTTTTATGGCATTTAAACGTTTATAAGCATCAGGTGTGAGTTCTTTTGATTTTTTATAAAAACAGTAGCAATATGCTTGCCTATCAGAACGTCCTACTCGTCCTCTCAGCTGATAGAGTTGCGCTAGTCCAAATCTATCTGAATCATGGATAAAAATAGTATTTGCATTTGAAATATCAAGTCCTGATTCAATAATTGTTGTACATAGCAAAAGGTCGTATTCTTTGTTTGCAAATTCATACATTATACGCTCAAGCTCGCCCTCTTTCATTTGTCCATGGGCAACAGCTATTCTTACATTTGGCACAATAGAGGATAGGTAATCTCTAAACTGATAAATAGTTTCTACACGATTATAAAGGTAGAAAACCTGCCCATCGCGCTGAATTTCATGGTTTATAGCATTTTTTAAATAAGCTTCATTAAACTCACCCACATAAGTTTTAACGCTTAAGCGGTTTTTTGGAGGAGTGTTTATAACAGATAAATCCTTTATACCTGATAATGCCATATTAAGAGTTCTTGGAATAGGAGTTGCAGACATTGCAAGTATGTCAATATTTTCACGGAATTTTTTAAGTTTTTCCTTATGTCTTACACCAAATTTGTGTTCTTCATCTATTACTAAAAGTCCTAAGTTTTTAAATTGAATATCATCACCTAAAAGTCTGTGAGTACCTATTACAACATCAACACTGCCTTCATTTATTTCTTTTACAACTTGTTTTTGCTCTTTTGCGCTTCGAAAACGGGAGAGCAATTCAACACGAACACTAAAGGGTTTAAAGCGTTCGAAAATTGTCTGATAATGTTGCAGTGCAAGAATTGTTGTAGGCGCAATGAGCGCTGCTTGTTTACCTGACATAACGGCTTTAAAAATTGCTCTTATTGCGATTTCTGTTTTACCAAAACCAACATCAGCGCAAATTAGCCTATCCATTGGGCGAGGTGCTTCCATATCAGCTTTTGTATCTACTATTGCCTTCATTTGATCAGGAGTTTCGGTAAATTCAAAAGCATCTTCCATCTCAAACTGCCAAGTAGTATCAGGCTCAAAGGCAATACCTTGCGACATCTGCCTTTTTGCATAAAGTTCAAGTAAATCTTGAGCTATTATTTCAACTTCTGCTTTTGCCTTTGATTTTGTAGCCTCCCAAGCACTTCCACCCATTTTTGAAAGTTTTGGTTTTACAGAGCCCGAGCCTCGATAACGATATAATAAATTAATTTGTTCTGCAGGCATAAAAAGTTTATCTGTATTTGCAAATTCTATTTCAAGATAATCTTTTTTAGCTCCGTCGATTTCTTGCTTTGTAAGACCCTTGTAAATTCCAACCCCATGGATAGAATGGACGACATATTCGCCTTCTTTTATGTCATTTATTGAATCGATATAATCCTGCGATTGTTTGTTTTTAGAATATTTTCTAACCGTAACATCTTTTGAGCGTTTATTAAAAAGCTCCTTGTCCGATAAAAATATATACCTACCCTTTGGTGTTTCAAAATTATCGTCAAAGTCAATAACACCGCCGCCTGAGCTTAATGGAGGAGAAATTTCAATACTGTTTGAAAAAATTTCTTTTTCTTTTAAAATTTCTTCCATTCTTTTAGGGTAATTTGTACAAATTGAAATTTTTGCATTTTTTTTCAAATTATTTGAAATATATTGCACTATTTCATCCACATCAGAAGAAAAAATCGGAGTAAGCGATGTTTGAAATTCAATCATCTTATCAAAATCATCATCTAAAAAATTATCAAAACCTATTGTTTTAAACTTTTTAATATCCCGAGAAAATTCTTCATATTTAATATGATTTAAATCACAAAGAGGTAATTTTAAATTTGATGCAACTTCTTTTTGATACTGTTCGCAAAAGTCTTTATCAAGATTTTCATACTTTGCAAAAATTTGCGATGTTTCATCCAGTACAATTACATAATCCCTAAAATACTCTAAAGGCGAGCAAAGGGCGTTTGTCAGATAATTTTGGTAATATTCAATACCGTCAAAATATCCGCTCTCATTTATTTTTTCACAAATTTGATTGTAAATATCCTCTGCAAGCTCATTATTTGTGCTTTTCACAACGTTTAAAAGCGAATTTTTAAAATTTTTTACCGCGCTTTCTTCGGGCAAAAATTTATATAAAGGATAAATTGTAATTTCTTTTATTTTTTCAACACTGCGTTGTGTTTTTGGGTCAAAAAATCTTATATCTTCAACAGTGTCACCAAAAAACTCTATCCTTACAGGATTTTTATCCAAAGTATAAATATCTAAAATATCCCCCCTGACACAAAATTCACCAACATCCACAACACTTACAACACGCTTATAGCCCAATTTTGAAAGAGATTTTATAAGGTTTTGATAATCAACATCTTCATTTAATTTTATTTTAAAGGAATTTTTTTCATAAAAATTTCGTGTCGGAAATTTTTCAAACAGTGATTTTATAGGAGCTGCAACAATGTCATATCCACCTAAAAGGACATTGATTTGCTCTTGATAAATATAGTAATTTTTTTCTACATCATCGTAAAAATTTATATCTTGAAAAGGAAAAATTTTTGCTTCAATCTCGCAAAAATTTTCTAAATCTTTTTGAAATTTAAGTGCGCTTTGCTCGTTTGGGGTAATATAGAGAACTTTTTTGCCATAATCAAGAATTGTCTTGAAAATAAGCAATTTTAAAGGATTGTTTAAAGAGGTCAGAGAGAGTTTATAAACCCCTTCTAACCCTAAAAAACGCTTCAAGGCGGGTATTTTAATTTTTTGTAATTCTGCACGCATAAAATACTTTTAAAGCACTCTTTCTTCCAATAGCGCTGCACCGATAACACCTGAATAATCGCCAAGAGCCGCTTTTTTAAATTCTATTTTAGCTGCAGGCGTTGGCAAGGATTTTGCACGAGCTTTTTTAATTGTTTGCAGATAAAAATCTTCAACACTTTGAATTAAGCCACCGCCAAGGATTATAAGCTCAGGATTATAAAAATTTATAACACTTGCTATACCGCCTGAAAGATAGTCTATTGCCTCATTTACATACTGAGTTACAACCTCATCGTGTGCTTCTAATGATTTTTTAATGTGTTTTGAACTTATGCTTTTGCCATCTGTAAGTTCAGTAATAACCGACTTTCTGCCTTTTTTAACAGCACCCAAAATCCTTGTTTCAATTGCAGTTCTTGACGCGTAAGCCTCAAGACAACCGTTACCACCGCAAGCACAAGCTCTGCCGTTTAAATCTACTATAATATGACCTATTTCCCCTGCGCTTTGACTTGCGCCAAGGTGAATTTTGCCGTCTTTTACAATACTTGAACCCACACCTGTACCGACAAAAATACAAACAATATCTTTATAACCCTTGCCTGCACCAAATTTCAACTCGCCAAAAGTTGCAACTTCAACATCATTTCCTATATTTACTGGGATTGAAAACGTTTGCTCAAGAATTTCTTTAATATTTAAATCCTTGCAGTCTAAATTAACCGCATTTATAAGGATGCCTTTTTCTCTATCTACTTGACCTGCAAGCCCTAAACCGATTGATGAAATTTCTTCTTTTGAAATATTAGAATTGTTCAAAAGTTCTTCAATTGTTTCAATAATTTTTGCAGTAATTTTTTTATTACCTTTTTCTTTTTTAGTTTTGTTTTTAACTTCAAAAACAACCTTACCTGTTTGTTTTTCAACAATTCCTGCAAGTATTTTTGTTCCGCCTAAATCCACTCCGATAGAATATTTTTTCATAATTTTCCTATTTTAAATCTATTATTTGCTTATTCTTTAAACCTTTTGATTTTAGTTTTTGCTCAATGTAGCGCCACCATTTAAGTTTTTTCTTATATAAATAATGATAACCTTCAAAATTTGCACTTGAAATATCAGCCTGTTGTTTATCTAAAAATTGCTCAAATTCACGCTCCAGAGTGCATGTTAAGTCTTTTCTGTTGAAATTCGGCTCATTCATAACTCTGGGTTCGCCAAATTCTACAAGTATTTCTGGCCTGTCCTGCCTTAAAAAAGTATAATTCACAGCAACGGGAACAAGATTAACACCGCCATATTTTTTAACAGCTTCTTTTACAATGTAAGCAAGCCCTGACTGAAAAACCTCCGGACGATACATTGGTGGTCTAATTATACCCTGCGGAAAAATCCAAAAAGCAATATCGGGGTCTTTCAGAGTTGTAACCGCGTATTGCAAAAATTTCATTGACGCTTGAGGCGATTTTTTATTTATTGGAAAACAACCGACATATTGGAACAAAGGAAATCTGTTCATTTCCTCAATCATAAATCTAAAACGCGGTTTTTTGATAACTTTCTTAACAATTCTATATACAATATTGTAAGCCAAAACACCGTCCCACCAATTATTATGCGGTGCATAAAAGATTGTAGCCTTTGTTTTGTCGCGATTTTCAAGCTTGTCGAGATTTTTATACATAAGCGAATAAAAACGTGTCTCAAGCATTTTTGGGAAAACTATATCACCTATAAAATGCCAGAAAGGAACGTTTTTTGCTTCCCTGAATTTTTCTTCGCGGTTTCTTAACTTTGTTGGGGGAACCGCGCTGTACATATGTTGTGGTGTATCTAAGCTCATGCCATTAATTTTAGTTAATTTTTTCTTATGTGTCAATTAGCTTATACGTTTTAATTGACAGTACGCTCTAAAGGCTGTTAGCTCCTTTTGAATTGTATATTGGTGCTTTTCAAGGGCTAAACGGCCTGCTAAATAAAGCGCTTTTTCATATATTCTAACAGTATTTTGGGCAAGTGCAAGTTTTTTCTCATCTTCCACATGGGCAATTGAATCCTGCATTATATTTGCCCTTAGGCGATATAATCTCATTTGCAAGAACAAAAGTTCATTAGCACTAGCATCCTGCAGAGCAAGTTCACAGTACATTTTTGCGTTATCAAAGTCATTTTTTTGCAAATAAGCTCTTGAAAGCAATTCTTGAAAAAGAATTTTAAAGTTTATACTGCTTATTTTTGCACTTTCGCAAATTGTGACCGCTTTTTCGCATATTTCTATACACCTGTCAGCTCCGGATGAGGACAGTGTTGCTTTTGCACTTATATACCAAGCTAAAAGCGCACCAAAGGCTATTTTTTTATCTGAAAAATACGTCATTTGCTCGGCACATATCTCAAGCGCGCGCAGGGCGTTATTTTCTTTTAAAAGAATATAAGCCAGCATTGTTTTTAGGATATTTTTTGTATAATCATCCCCACAGTTATTAGCAAAAGTAACCGCTTCAAATAAATCTTCTTTTATGTTTTCAAAATTACCGCCAAAGATTTTATTAAAGACATCAATTAAATTCCATTTTGAAACAAGTTTTAAATCATTAACTGCGTATGAAAACTCTTTTAAAATAGACTGCAAAATCTCATCTGAATCCTTCACAAAACCGCGCGATGTTTGCGCGCAAGCATGAGCTAGGGCAAGGTGCAGCTTAAGTCTTGTTGAATGATGAGATTTGTCTTTATTTAATTCTTTTTGAATTTCTTCAATTAATTCAAAAGCAAGCGGACTTCCCTGTTGCGCAAAAGACTCGGCAAGTACAATATTTGCCATAATCCATGCTTCATAAACTTCTCTTATGCTTGCAAACTCGTTTTTCTTAGGGTGTCTTAGAAAATCTTGCAATACAGGATTTACTTCGTTGTTTACAATGCTTGCTATTTCAGACCAATTGCCAAGGTGCAAAAGTGCTTCAAGTTTTCTTGTTTTAATGAGCGCTCTTTGCAACTCCTGTTTAGGTTTGGAGTAAATTGCAAGAACGGCGTCTACTGTTTCTACTATTGCAGGGTAATTTTGAGCAATTTTACAACTTTGAATTAAATAACCGCTCAACTCAACAACTTTGTTTTCATTTTGCGACTTTTGCGCGCTCACAATGGCATTAGAAAGGTATTCCATAGCCTCTTTTGGGTTTTTATTATAAGTCAACTTACCCAAACGCTCGCATATATTGTTTTTAATGTATTCAAAGTTTGCAAGTTTTACATCTTCAAGTAAAATTAAACTTTGCTTTTGACAAAGCGTGTAGAAGCTGACATCGCCAATATAAGAGGCAAGTTTTAAACTCATTGTCCATAAACTAAATGCAAGGTCTTTTTCACCTGTAACCTGCGCCAAAAGTGCAGGTATAGCAGGGGAAGATACCGTTCTTTTACAAATTTCGTTAAGTAATTTCTTCTGCGCCTCAAGAATATCCTTGTCATCCTTAGCGCAAGCGTAAACATAACTCCAAACAAGAGAGTTTTTAAATTCAAAAATATTTTCAGTTATCCTTTTTACATAACCATTTTTCTCTAAAAATGCAGCAACTTTTTCAAAATTTGCAAGCTCAAGTGCAAAAACTTTTTCCATTAAAGACTTTGTAAATTTACCGCCAAGCATTGATGAAATCATTAAAAATTCATATTCAAAACGATGGTTTTCTTTTAAAAATGTAAAACGCTCGTCTAAAAGCTCTTTTAGCGAATTTGTAATGTACATTTCACTTTGAGACGGGTCAAATGCAAAAGTTTTATTTTGCAAGGCAAGTATTTTTGTTTCTTTTAAACTGTACAAAACCTGTTCTACATAGGCAAAATTACCTTGAGCATTGAGCGTAATTTGATTTAGCACACCTTGCGGAATAATATTATAATCTCCGATTTGTGATTTTATAAATTCCCTCACGTCATTTGCTTCTTTGCGTGCAAGATTAATATTTAAACAAGCATTTTTGGGCAATTTTTCACTATTTATATACATTGCAATCGCATGTTGATTACGATAAGTTAAAAGCATTTTTGCGCCCGATTTAAAGTAATCACACTCAATAAGGTATTTTATAAAATCAAAAGACGTTTCATCAATTAAATCAAAATCATCAATTACAAGGGTTAATTGATTTTTAGATTTCAAGTAAACTAAAATATCTTTTAAATCTTCAAAAGTTTTTTTCTTATTTTCTAAAATATACTCGTAATAAGCCTCTTTAAGAGGGTATGCAATGTTTATAAGTGTGTCAATTTTTTCCTGAGGAACATGTCCCGATAAATTTTCACCAAGCGCGTTTTTAAGCTCTTGAACCCTTTTTTCATATCTACTGGGTGCAAAAGACAAGTCAAATAAAGACAAACAAATGTCTTGAATTAACCCCAAAGGAGTAACCTGAGTAAGAGCGCAACAATGCCCCTTTAAAAGTATATGCTGAGCACCATCCAGCCTTTTATATAGCGAATCCAACAAATATGTCTTTCCGCAACCGCGCGGTGCATTGATTGAGATAGCTTTAATTTCGCTATTTGAATCATTTATTGCATCTAAAACCATCTCAAGTGCAACATCTTCTCTTTGGCATTCACTTTGAGAAAAAACCGGTTTTTGATCTAAAAAGACCATTTTATAAGACACAGGGGATATTTTTATTAATGGAATTTCTGAAGACAGAAGTTCATATGCACCTTCTGACGTTATAATGTCTTTTTCTATACCGGATTCAAGCTGTTTTGGTGAGAGTGCTTCTTTATACTCATCTTCCTTTAAAACCGCATATTTATAGGTAATTCCTGCGCCTAAAGTTTCATTTAAAATATTGTTAAATTTTTCAAATTCATCAGAAAATAATTTTACCTTATCGAGAAACTTAAAATTCTTTGTATGAGGTATTTTAAAAACAACAGTGTGCGGATTTATAAACTCGCAAGAAACGTTAAAACCAAGTTTAATTGAGGTTTTTATATTTAAAACAACTTTTTGCCTGAATTCTTCGTCTTTATATTTATTAAAAATAGTTTCAAGGTTTATAAAATCAATAAAAACAACCAGTTTTTGCTGGGGCGGTGGTGTTTGCTCTTTTTTTGTAACTTGCTCAACTTTCTTTTGAGGCTGCTCATTTTTCAGCTCAACACGTTTTTTTTCTTTATGTTCTTGCTCTTTTTTGGGGTTATCAAAAACATAAGAGCATTTTCTGCACTCGGGGCTTGATGCGTAATTTGCACTACCGCATTTAGGACAGAATTTTACAAAGGCAAAACCGCACACAGAGCATGATGAGGAACCGATTCTTGTATAATTTCCGCATCTTGGGCATTTAAACTTGAGCCTCAGACCGCATCCGGGGCATATGGTATCTTGAGAGCTTACTTCAGTTTTGCACTTTGGACAAATCACGACATGTTCTCATAAAATTAACAATATTTTACAATTATTATATATGAAATTTTGATTTAGTCCACAAAACCCATGTAAAATAGTCAATTTGTACCAGTTTTAAAAAAAATAAAAATGTGATATTATTTGAACTATGGAATTAGGAGTAAACATAGATCACGTTGCAACACTCAGAAACGCTCGCGGTGGAGTTGAACCAAGCGTACTTGATGCTGCAATAATAGCTCAAAGAGCAGGTGCAAGCGCTATTACAATTCATCTAAGGGAAGACAGGCGTCATATTAAAGATTCCGACTTAGATGAAATCAAAAAAAATATTAAAACAAATATAAACCTTGAAATGGCTGCAACAATTGAAATGCAGCAAATAGCAGTAAAAAATAAACCTTTCTCCTGCTGCATTGTACCAGAAAAAAGACAGGAAGTTACAACCGAGGGCGGTTTAGATGTTTACTCGCAAGAAAATTATATAAGGGATTTTATAAAACCGCTGCATGCTAACGGTATTATTGTGAGCCTTTTTATAGATCCTGATGAAAAACAAATTTTCTCTGCTCACAATTGCGGTGCGGATTTTATTGAACTACACACAGGTGCTTTTGCAAACGCTTTTGGAAGCGAGCGCGAAAAAGAAGAATTTGAAAAACTAAAAACCGCAGCAGCACTAGCGCAAAATTTAGGTTTAAAGGTTAATGCAGGCCATGGGCTTAATTATGAAAATGTCCATCGTATGCACCAGATCGATGGACTTATTGAACTGAATATTGGTCACAGCATTATTTCTCGTGCTGTTTTTGTTGGATTAGAGCGCGCAATTGAAGAAATGCGCGAACTTATTATTTAAGCAAGTCTGTTAAAAACAGAAAGCTCGTCTTTATTTAATACCTTTTCTTCATGGCTCATATTTTCATCTCTCAAGATATCTTCTGTGATGCGCTTAAAGCCTTGTTTCCATATTTCCTCTCCGCTAGTCTTATTTTGAAGTCCATGGGTTTCATTAAGACAATAGCCGAGGCTAACATTTGACCAATACATCTTATTAGAGTTATTACTTTTTACAGATACAGAAAGCTTGGTTGCATGTTCTTCATAACTGTACTCTCGGCAACCCATAGCAATGTCATAATCTGTTACATCATTATGGAACCTTGCATACTCTTGTTTAACAGATAAATCAAGTGTAAAATCAGAAGAAGCGGGGGTTTGTTTTTCGAGCCTGTCTTTTAATGTATTAATATTTCCAATAACACTATCAAGCTGCTCTTGAGAGTCGTTTTTGCAGATTTTTGCGATTTCTTTTGCAATTTTTTCTTTGTCCATTCTTACAGTGCCGCAAAAAGATTGTGCACTTGATAATTTGCCAATATTCATTACCTATCCTTTCAAATTTACAACTACAAGACTACAAAAACCCTGATTATTTTTTTTGCTGTTAATTTTAAAATAAAGTTCATACATATGTACGATTTTAAACTTGTAACGCATTGTTAAGTGTATAATCATTGAATATTAAGAAATGTTAATTCGGGGTAAACATGGCAAATCATGTCCCCATGCATGTTTTGGCAAAAAGTGTATAAACAACAATATGTTTACTCAACAAATTGTTGTCAGATGAAAATTACTGGAATATAATAAAAAGGTCTTGCAAAAATCAGCAAGAACAGGGGAAATGATAAGTGTGTACATATGACACGATTCAAAAAAACTACAATCGTATTTTGAAAATTGTTGATAGAAAAAATGTAAGGATAGTAGCAGTAACAAAGTATTACGATGAAAATGCAATAATAAACGCTTACAGGGCAGGTTTAAGGGATTTTGGAGAAAGCAGAGCGCTTGAATCTGTCGAAAAAATCAGCAAATTAGACGATGAAATACGACTAAAATCGACTTATCATTTTATTGGACATTTACAAACGAACAAAGTAAAGCATGTAGTTGGATTTTTTGACTATATCCACAGTGTAGACTCGCTGAAAGTAGCAAAAGAGATAGCAAAATGCGCGGCAGAAAAAGGAATTGTCCAAAAGATTTTAATTCAGGTAAATGTAGCTGATGAAAAATCAAAATTCGGAATTGCACCTTTACAAACAGATGATTTAATTAAAGAAATTTCAAAGCTTGATTCACTAAAATTAGAAGGGCTTATGAACATAGCACCACTTGTAGACGATGAAAAAGAGCTTAGAAAGTACTTTTCTCAAATGAGAACTTTAAAAGAAAGATACAACTTAAAAGAACTCTCAATGGGAATGAGTAATGACTATAAAATAGCGCTTGAAGAAGGCGCAACCATCATTAGATTAGGAAGAACGCTATTTGAAAATTCATAAAGGAGGAAAAAAAATTGGCAGGCATAGGTGAAAAATTCAAGTTTTTATACAATTTATTCGGTTTTGATAATCCGGATGATAATGAATTCGGTGAATTAAACGATGAGTATGAAAATGAATATGAAACAGATGGCTCAAACGTTTTAAAAAGAAATTTTGAAACACAAAGTCCCATGGAAACAAGAGAGCGCAACAATTTAAGAGTTCTGCATGGTCAAAACCGCGGATATGAAGTAATGGTATTTGAACCAAGAGCTTTTAACGAATCAATCAATATTGTTGAAGCACTAAAATCAAGAAAAACAGTTATCCTTAACCTGCAATTATTAGATAGAGAACAATCTCAAAGAATAGTTGATTTTCTATGCGGCTGCACTCACGCACTAGATGGTTCACAAAGAAAAATCGGCGAGTTTGTGTTTATCTTTACTCCTTCAAATATTAATATTTCACAAGAAGTGGTAAATTCAAAATTGACAAGAGATGCTATTTGGACAGCAAATAACCAGTAGTAACTCTTACGGAGAAAAACAGAGAGAGTTTTAAGCGCACAAAAAGTGCGCTTTTTTATTTGTCATGGGTATAAAAATTGTAAAAAAAATTAACAAAAATATAATAAGGAAAATTAGCTATAAACAGGCATTATGTTTAAAATTTAAACCTTGTTTAAGAAAAAGTTTTAACAATTTGCAAAATATTTATGTGCCTTGTATAATCAATGTTGTAAGTTAGTTAGTATTATAAATTGAGGTAAAAATGAGTACATTCGACAGAGTAAAAAAAGTTGTAGTTGATCAATTAAGCGTTGATGAAAATCTTGTAACACCACAAGCAAGCTTTACAGGTGACTTGGGTGCAGATTCACTAGATACAGTTGAATTGGTTATGGCATTTGAAGAAGAATTCGGATGCGAAATTCCTGATGAAGAAGCAGAAAAAATCGCAACAGTACAAGATGCTGTAGATTATATCGATTCTCATTCATAGTAAATAAGACATAGAATTCATTTGCAAAAAAGTTGCAATGAGATAGTATCAATTTGTAACTTTTTGTTTTGAAAGTTTAAGGGAAAGATGATGGAGAACAAGAAAAGACGAGTTGTAGTAACAGGAATTGGCGTAGTATCAGCTTATGGTTGCGGTGCTGATGTGTTTTGGAACAGCCTGTTAGAAGGAAAAAGTGCAATCAGTACCATAGAAAGAATACCACTGGAAGGTCACAGTGTACATATAGCAGGAGAAATCAAAGATTTTGAAAACTGGAATAAACTTGACCCTAAAGAAGCCAAAAGAATGGATAGGTACACCCAGTTTGCAGTTGTTGCAGCTGATGAAGCAGTAAGAGATTCTAAAGTTAGCACAGAAAATGTTGACCCATACAGATACGGCGTTATTGTAGGTTCGGCAGCCGGTGGTTTTGATACTTTTGAAAAACAACACCATAACATTATGGACAAAGGTCCTACAAAGTGTTCTCCTTTCACTGTTCCTATGCTAATTGCAGATATGGGCGCAGGAAGAATTTCAATGAAACATGGCGCAAAAGGTGTAAATAAGGCAATTGTTACCGCTTGTGCAACTTCCGCACATTGTGTTGGCGATGCATTTAGAACAATTCAATACAATGACGCTGATGTTGTTATAGCAGGCGGCGCAGAAGCAGTTATTACAACACTTGGTATTGGCGCTTTTACTTCAGCTAGAACACTTTCAAAAAGAAACGATGAACCACAAAAGGCTTCTCGCCCATACGATAAAGACAGAGATGGCTTTATTATGTCAGAAGGCGCTGCTGTTATTGTTCTTGAAGAACTTGAGCATGCTAAAGCGCGCGGTGCAAAAATTTACGCTGAAATTGTAGGCTATGGTCAAACAGCCGACGCCTACGATATCGTAGCGCCGGATCCTACAGGCTCAGGGGCTGCTAAAGCAATGGAACTTGCCGTTAAAGACGCCGGCATTCAACCAAAAGATGTTGACTATGTTAATTCACACGGTACAAGCACAGGTCTTGGCGATATAGCTGAGTCAAAGGCAATTGCCAGAGTTTTTGGTGATCTTGATACAAACAAAAACTTAAAAGTATCTTCAACAAAAAGCATGCATGGTCATATGCTAGGTGCAACCGGCGCCGCTGAATCAATTGTATGCATAAAGGCACTGCAAAACAGTATAATTCCGCCAACTATAAACCTTGATAATCAAGATCCTGAAGTTGCAAATTTAAATTATGTACCACATAAAGCGGTTAAAGCTGACATTAACTATGCTCTAACAAATTCCTTTGGTTTTGGTGGACACAACGCTTCATTACTGTTTAAAAAATATGAAGCATAATTAAATTTTACAAAAGTGGCAATTAAGCCACTTTTGTTTATTTGTCGACGTGGCGGCAAGCGCGAAGACGTGGAGTGCGTAGTTCATATCTACCATTTCGCCACTAGACTGGTTGAAAATTGAATAACATTATTTTGTCGACGTGGCGGCAAGCGCGAAGACGTGGAGTGCGTAGTTCATATCTACCATTTCGCCACTAGACTGGTTGAAAATTGAATAACATTATTTTGTCGACGTGGCGGAATGGTAGACGCGCATGCTTGAGGTGCATGTGGAGAAATCTGTGGGGGTTCAAGTCCCCCCGTCGACAAATTTTTTATACAAAATCAAACTAAATCAGGGGGGACTTGAACAATTGGCAAGTCTGCCGTTGCAAAGCGAGTTTGCAAGCCCCAATCGACAAATTTTTTATACAAAATCAAACTAAATCAGGGGGGACTTGAACAATTGGCAAGTCTGCCGTTGCAAAGCGAGTTTGCAAGCCCCAATCGACAAATTTTTTATGCAAAAAAGCGGCTATATGCCGCTTTTTTATTGCAAAAAATAAATCTAAACCAAGAATTCTCTAATGGTTCTAATGGTATGAATTGAATCATCTTCAGAGTAATCTGCAGTCCTAGCCAATAGTTTACTTGCTAACATAGAAACATTTGATGTATCAATTGTGCTATAATAATAATTTGAAGAATCTGGAACCAATTCCAACTCAGCATCATTATTGCCGCCAACTTGCTTAAATGTTATTTTTGGTTCATCATCTATACTTTCACTTGAAGGTGTGCCACTAATTTCTATATCAATGCCTGTGTTTTCAATTTTATCTCTAATTACCGCAAGCTGATCCATGAATTCTTCTTTTTGTCTGGATGTAAAAACATTATTAAACTCGCCAAGTGTTTCCTTTAATGCTTCCTTATTTTGTTCATTAATTAAAAGTCTTCCTTGAAAAGACATTGGCTGTTGCGAATTAGCAATTTTCATTATTTCTATTCTCCTTCCTTGCTATATTGGTACTAACTACAAATACTGTAAATAAAAAAATTGCTAGCAAGAAAAATTTTTTATATATTTTGTACCAATACAGCATATTAAAGAAAGGGGAAAGGGATGATTGTAAACAATTCAATAAGCCAAAAATTAGTATAAAACAACTTAACTTCGCTCAAAATATTTTTCAGGCAAAACCTGCGAGTGCGCCATACCAAGAAAAACAAGTGCTAATAATCTTGCAAAGCCATCCTTAGCGCAATTGCAAACCATAAAAAAACATTTCATTCGGAAGTTTACCTAAGAAAGATTGGCGCAAATATAATGATATATATGATTTGTTCTTTGACAAAAACCCATTAGACCTTAAATTTTACACTGCAATTGATTAAGATTGCTTTTACAAACTTGCAACAAATACAAACAAAAAGGGGGACAACTCTCTACACAAGGTAGCGCATCATTACAATTACGGATACACCCTTAATGAAGGTGTTAGATTCATTGAAACACTTAATGAGGCAGATGTACATTATCTTATGGGCGTTTTTGATAAATTAATAACACAAAAAAACAACAGGGGAAATACCCCTATTCACATTGCCGTAATTTATGGCAGCCATGAAATACTAGAAGAATTTATAAAACATGGTCGAACAATCAATGAAAATATTAAAAATAATAATGGCGACACACCTGTTGACCTTGCAATTAAAACTGGCGACAAAGTAACTTTAGATATACTTGAAGATGGCGGACTTAAGCCAATGCACAATTTAAACGAATACTATTCAGAATTTTTATCCCGTCGAAAAAAGCATTTAAATAATATTTATAAAGACCCTCAACGCATAATTTCTGCACTATATGCGGATAACAGCGATATTGTTGAGCGAATATTTCACTACTCAAAGAAGCATTAAAAGATGAAAAGACAGCACAAAAAATAATTCTTAGGGCAATAAAATATGAATCAAAAAGAACTTTTGATTCTATAGTCAAATTAGCACCAGAAGAATTTGCCAATGCAGTTAAAAATTTATCAGATGAAGGAGAACCTCTTTCATGTAAACTATTTTACTCTATGGAAAAAACCCTTGGGTTGACAAAACAATAGAAAAGTATGCGACCAAAGATTAAATTATTAATCACCAAATTTCCTTGATTAATTTAATCAACCCGCTTACACTTCTTTCCATAAAAACCTGTTTTCTAAATGAATTTACTTTTTTGTAATCCTGGCAGAAAAGTAAATCAAGACTGTCATCAAGCGTTCTGTTTAAGCTTAGTGAATCCTTTGACCAGATAAGTTCTTTAGCCATAAAAACCTCCGAAAATAAAATAGCGAAACTAAATTGCACAAGCAATTACCCGACTGCGCAATTTAATAAACAGTATAATGATTTTAAATAACTTTTCTACTTTTTAGCGCACGACGCCTAATGCGCGCATCTGGCATATGAATTAAAACGCGCGCCCAGAAAGCTTCTCCGTGGTTTTTTTCAACAGTATGTACAAGTTCATGTAATAGTACATAATCTATTAGTTCGTTTTCAAGAGTTACAAGGGAAATGTTTAAATTAATATTATTTTTATAAGAGCAGCTGCCCCAGCGACTTTTCATAAACTTAAGTGCAACTTTGTTATATTTATAACCAAACCTTTGCGCAATTTCTTCAAGCCTTTTTGGCAAATATGTTTTTGCTTTTTTTCTTAAATATTTTCTAAATTCTTCTTTTGTTGTAAATTCAATGCCATCTAAAAAATAGCTCTTTTGCTCTCTATTATTTATTACCCTTTTTATTTCATCTAAATTTTTTAGAGCAAAATCCTTGGCACATTTAAAACTCGCCCTTTTTGGCATTGTAACAAGCACAGTGTTCGACTCGCTTAATAAAATCCTTAAGCACTTTGATAGAGGGTTTTTTCTGAATTTAAACTCAATACCTTCTATTTGTTCGACTTTTTGACAAACTTGTTTGCGCACCAAAAAACTAAGCGGATTCTTCATTTGTGTCTTCTTTAAATACCTTTAGGTGTCTGTGTTCACCCTCTCCAATGCTTACTGATGATAGATTATGTGCTTCAACAAGCTCATGTTGCAATTTTCTTATGTTTTGATTTTGCGGTTGCAACTCAACTGATTCTGCGCCCTCAAAAATCTTTGCAATTGCAGCTTTTGTTTCATCAAGTGCAAGTTCTGTTTCATCCTTATAGTTACTATGATTTTGCACATACTGAGGCTCTTGCGTCAAATTAAGCGCATCTTTTAAAACCTTTTGAATTTGCGACATAGAGTTTGTTCTGACAAAAAATACAGGCAAACGGTACTCATTAGCTGTAGCTAAAATCCTTGTGCCGCCTTTTGCAAAGTTTTTATGTGCAATTACAAAATCTGCATCTTCAACATTTCTTACAATTTCAGCATCAATATCAAGACGTTCTATTATTTTATCGACAATTGAGCGTGAAACAGCGTAAATATATATTTTCTTATGCTTTTTAACATCATCAATGTATTTTTGTCGATTGAAACTAAAATTGAGCGGACTTTGGGCTTTTTTGTCCAGTTCTTGAACTTTTTGTGCAATATTTTGAACTTTTGTTTGCACTTCATAAGATTGATCAACTTTTCTAATCTCAGGAGTAATCGGCCATCCGCGCAAAATATAATCAACCGCTTCTGCCGTATCTTTATAGACAGCAAGAGTGTTTCTGTCTATAATTTCTATAACAATATCAAATGTCGGCTGCTTTTCACGCTCAAGTATTGTTTTTTGCGAACCTCTGTGTTTAGCTTCGTCATCGCCCAAAGTAACAGAACTTACACCACCAACTAAATCAGACATTGTAGGGTTTTTAATTAAATTCTCTAAAGTATTACCATGGGCTGTAGCTATAAGCATAACACCACGCTCTGCAATTGTTCTTGCAGCTTGTGCTTCAAGCTCTGTTCCTATTTCATCAACCACAATAACTTCAGGGGTGTGATTTTCAACCGCTTCAATCATTACATCCTTTTGAAATTCAGGTTGAGAAACTTGCATACGGCGGGCTTTACCTATTGCAGGGTGTGCAACATCGCCATCACCTGCTATCTCGTTTGATGTATCAACTACAACAACGCGTTTGCCTAAGTCATCTGCCATAAGACGTGCGATTTCCCTAAGTTTTGTAGTTTTTCCGACCCCTGGGCGGCCTAAAAACAAAATACTTTTATTTTGAACAACAAAATCTTTTATACAGCTTATAGTACCTGTTATAACTCGTCCTATACGACAGGTAAGACCGATTATTTTACCTTGACGATTTCTGATTGCGCTTATCCTGTGCAGTGTCCCAGGGAGACCTGAGCGATTATCATTTGTAAATTCAGGAATTTTAGATACTATAAAATCAATATCATCAATTGTGACGTTATCTGAGCCCAGATATAAAATTTTGCCATTACCTAGTCTTACTTCAGGTATTCTTCCAATATCAAGAACTATCTCAATTGCATCATCCAGCAAATCTTCTTGAATATTTCTTCTGATTTTAGAAGGTAGAATCTCAATTAACCTCATAAGGTCATTGTGAAATTGCACTTCGCTCATTAAACGCCTTTCAAACACCGCTATTTTGGGTCAGCACCCTTGCACTTTTATTATAACTCATTTTACTTTAAATATGAATAGAAAATTTACAAAATGCTACAAAAGTAGCATTAAAATAATTTTATTGATTCTTTTAAAAGCTCAACTAGCTTTGCACCTGCTATTTTACCCATTTCAACAACTTCTTTGTGATTTGGAGCAACCTCAGACAAGCCTGCAGCATAATTTGTTATTAAACTTACGCCTAAAACCTCCATAGAGCAATATTTTGCAACAATTGCTTCAGGAACTGTCGACATGCCTGTAGCATCTGCACCTAAAATAGAGAGCATTTTAACTTCTGCAGGTGTTTCATAACTTGGGCCGGTTAGCGCGCTATAGACACCTTCTTTAAGTTCGATATTCAACTTTTGCGCGCAGTTTTTTACAATATCTCTCAATCTTTTTGAATAAACCTCGTTCATTTCGGGAAAACGAGTACCTAAAGTTTCATCATTTTCACCAATTAGGGGATTTGAGCCCATAAAGTTTATATGGTCACAAATAAGCATAATGCTTGAGGGTGCTAGTTCCTTTTTTAGCGAACCTGCAGCATTTGTTAAAATGAGTTTTTCAACTCCAAGTTTTTTAAAAACTTTTACAGGTAATGTAGTCTGCGCTAAACTATGCCCTTCGTAATAATGAAAACGCCCTTGCATAATAACACAATTTTTGCCTTCAACTTCACAAAATAAAAGTTCGCCCTTGTGCCCTTTTACAGTTGATGGTGCAAAGCCTTTTATTTGCGAATAGGGTATTGTAATTCCTTCTAACCCCTCACAAAATGCACCTAAACCTGAGCCGAGCACAATTGCTAACTCAGGTTTAAAGTCATTTATTTTACTTTTTATAAATTCAAGGGTTTCCCTCATAAAAAATTAGCCTACAAGACCACTGTCATCAGATTCTGAAGCCTTTACCATAATTGCATGTTGCACAGGTTTTTCTTTTTTAATTGCAGGGTCAAAAGACATTTCAAAGTCATAACCAAAATCATCTTTTGATTTTTTCATTTGAGATTCATCAACAAGTTTTTTTGCAAGTTCAATTAATTCATAAACAAGCTGGTATCTGTTATTTGTTTTTTCGTTTAAATCCCACGCTATTTTTGTAATTTGGCTCATAAAATTCTCCTTATAACATAATAATACAATGAGAAAATACTCTATGCAAGAAGAATTTTATTCAAGCCCGTAGTATTCAAAGTTTCTATTATTTCTAAATCTTACTTTTTCATATAAATCAGGCGCATAAACCCTTAAAAGTCCGTCGATTATACCCACACGCTCTTGCTCTCTTAATTCTATAGAGTCATTTCTTATTCTTTTTTGAGTATAAATTCTACTTAAATTATTCGGCAGCGAAGTTCCTGCAAGGGTTACTCTTTGAGATGCAAGCTTTAGCCTTCGCATCCTTGTTTCAAGCGGAGTGCATTCCCAAGTTTTTCCCATAAGCTCACTCTCAAGACGCGCAATTCTATAACTATCACTTTCATTTGTTGCTTTGTTTTTAAAATGGCGTTTTTCCATTATCTCAACTTCTTTTTCAATTTTTGGGGTAAAAACAACCTCAAGTGGCTTAGCATAAGCTTCATTTATCATTTCTTTTGTTATTACAACTTCGGCTTGATAAGGGTTTTGCTCATCATCAAAAGCAGAGCAAATATACGCTAATGGCGCATTTAGAACAAAAAAGCTCCAAAGAAACATTATAAAAAATGTTGTATAAAAATATTTACGATTTTCCACTTATTTTTTCCTGTTATTTGCAAATAAACAGGGTTATTTTTTCACCCGTTAAAATAACTTTAAAACTTTTTTACACCTAAAACCCCATCCAACAGGGCTTTTTAAAGTCTAGTATTAAATTATGTAACAATAGTAATAAAAATCGTAAAGTTAAACACTACATTTGCCGAAAAAACAAACAAGTTGAGAAGATTAAATTTCTAAGGGCGTAGTTATGAAAAAATTTGGAATATTATTTGTTTTAATATTTTCCATTTGCCTAACTTTTAATATTACAAATGCGGCAGGATATGAAAAAATTACAAGCAACCCTAAAATAACAGCAGCTTTAGGCGCGCTTGAAACAGTAAATAGAAATGATGTTATAGCAATTTTAAACGGAAGAAATTCAACAGGAAAACCAATAAGGATAATGTTTAGGAATCTTTCAATTTATGGTTGCACAAACTGTGAAGCATTCACAGCAAAAACTCGCGGCGGTGACCTTGTAATTTACATAAATGAAGAACATAGGGAAGCTCCTGTTGAAACAATTGCTTGCCTTATTGCACATGAAAGCCAACACCACACCTTTACAAATACACGTGCTGAAGAATTAAGAGCTTGGGTATCTGAAACAACAACTTGGAACGCATTTGTAAGGAAAAACAGAAGTGTTGCATTGCTTAATCATCCTCTTGTAAAACGCGAAAATTATATTTCAAAACTATACGTAAAACAAAACGGGGTAGATAATATTAGACAACTGATAGCTAAAAACCCTGTATATGCTAATTTACAAAATTAAAAACCCTTATACGGACGGATTTTGTTACCCGCGAAAACTACGCAGGTGGGTGAGCGCCTCGATAAATCCGTTTCCTTAAAATGCTTTTGCACAAGGTATACTTCAATTATCTTTTAAAAGAGCCTGCTCTCCCTTTTTATAAAAATGTAGGAACAAAATTAACGCCCGCAAAGGGTTAATATAATTATAACATATTTTTTGAAAAGTCGATAAAAAGCCCCCTTTTATCTCTAAAAGGGGATTAGAAAGAAATTACAGGGAGAATGGTGTGTTTGTTATGTTTTAAGAGGTTGTTGTATCATTTGATGTTTCAACTGTATCTGTTTCATTTTCAACAAGAGCATAAGCAATAGTAATTTGGTTTTCCTCCTCGGTTATTGTCCGGACATAATCTTGATCTGTTTCAGACAAAGGCATTGGCATATATACAACAGGCTTATAACCTGCATTTAAATAATTTTGTTGTTGAGGATTTAAAATTATTTTATTATCTACCACAAGGTAATATGGAGCATATTTTAATTCATCATCCGATATTAATTTTGCGTACATCTTATTTATTTCCTTTCTACCAAGTTACACTTAAATCTTTTGCCTCTATATATAATTTAGCGCCGCAAACATATAACCCACTTATACTGCTTACCCAAGTATAGCATTCGCATTCATTCCCTGAGGCATTTGAAAGTATTGAACCATTAGGGAAATTATACCTGACTCCATTTAAATAAAAACAATTTTGTTTAATTACTACGTCATAGTATACCTTTTCCGTTAAATTAGTTATTAGTACATTATTTACATAAACACCAAAGGCGCTCTTAGTTGTATTAATGCTAAAGAAATTATTACAAAACCTTAAATAACCTTGCCAGCCACTAAATGATGATACATTTGTTGAAATTCTATAAAAATTTATTGTAAATTGTATACTTTTTGCTGATTTTAATCTTGGGATAGTTCTTTTTGAAGTAGCTGTACCGTTATATCTAACCCCAGCAGAATAATACAAATATGACCACATTATATTTTCTTCTATATGGGCATATCCTGAATTACCTGTTATAGAATTTTGCCAAGTGCCGTAATTATCTTCTACAAAGAGTTTATACTTTCTTTCTTGTGCACCCGAGAGTAGTTTCTCTGCATTATAAATTTTTTCATTCATATTTATTCCTCAGAATTAATTGTGTTATGAAAACTAAAGTAACCACACCAATTTGTACCACTTGTTGTAGTATCAAAATAAAAGCGATTAATTGTAACACCATCTGCTATAATTTCTGGTGCATCAGCACCCACCCATTTAATATTTAAGGGCAGTGAAAGAGTATATGTACTGCCAATTGTAAATTCAAACATAATATTTACAACTTTATCTTCAACATCAACCGAGGGCATAACTAATTGAGAATTAGCTAAAATTGCAGCAGTATGAATTCTATCTGCGCTTAGTGAAATATCTGCAGTTGGAACTTGTCCGTCTTCTTGAGGATCAGGAGGTACTATTGTTCCTAATTTTACTATTGTGTCCCTGTCCTCAATTTTGCCGCCTATTTCTTGCGTTGTAGTTTCCAGACTTTCAATTTTAGTATTTATAGTGCTTTCGGTAGTATCAATTTTGTTACCAAGTGTGTTGTTTAATTGCTCTAAAGACTGTTTTACATAATTAAAATTTGTGTTCACTTGCTCAGCAATGGCTTTTTCACCTGCTTTAAAAGTGTGGGGAATTATATAGGGCATCTTTACTCCTCTCTTATTGCTTACATTTGCAAGAATATACCTTTTAAATAAAGGTAACAATTACCAAAATTACATGAGTAATTAGAATTAAGTATTGGATAAAACGCACATGTGATAATGATTTTTGCCAATGTGTAAAAAATTAATTTTTGTAAAATTTGAATAAATTTTTTGATAGGATATAATAATAAAGTTGAATTTTTAAAATTTAATATGTCCACGTAAGTATCAGATGGCTGAGCGAACAGTCAGTTTGCGACTTATATATGTTCTATCCATCTGAAAAAAGATTTGTAAATTTAAAATTTAATATGTCCACGTAAGTATCAGATGGCTGAGCGAACAGTCAGTTTGCGACTCATATATGTTCTATCCATCTGAAAAAAGATTTGTAAATTTAAAATTTAATATGTCCACGTAGTTCAGATGGATAGAACGTCACCCTCCTAAGGTGAATGTCGGAGGTTCGAATCCTCTCGTGGACATATTTTTATCACAAAAAAACAGAGGATTCGAGCCTCTCGCAAAGGTGCGTATCGTCGCTAAGGCTCCGATAGTCCTCTCGTGGACATATTTTTATCACAAAAAAACAGAGGATTCGAGCCTCTCGCAAAGGTGCGTATCGTCGCTAAGGCTCCGATAGTCCTCTCGTGGACATATTTTTTTAATATTTAAAAAATTATTGACAATATAATTTGCAAGTTGTATATTATATTTATATAATTACTTTTAAACTTTTGATAAACCAAAAACACATTATGAGAGTATGTAAAAATGCTCTCTTTTTTTATGCACTAAAAACCCGCCAAAATAGCGGGTTTTTAGGTTAAAGAAAGACTGTTTTATGAGCTGAAAGACATAAGAGCTTTTACAGAGCGAGCTGTGTCTTGAACGTCTTTTTCTGAGTGTAAGTTAATAGTATCGTCAAGAATTTTAATAGCTTCAGTTTTGTCTTTTAGTGCTAAAAGTTCATTAATAGCTGTCATTGCAACGCGAGCTGAAAGGTCGTTAATGCCCTTGCCTTTGTTTACAATTACAGTTTCAAGTGAACGATGAGTGTTTTTCTTGATAAGAGCTTTGCTTGTCATTTCGCGAATTTCATCAATCGGGCAGTTTGTTCCCAATTCATCCAACACTCTGATTGATTCTTCGTCATTGTGACGCGCAAGAGCTTCAATAATGTTTTTAATTCTGCGATTGTTCATAATTTACGCCCCCAATTCTTTTCTTAGCATTTGCTCTAACTCACTTACCGGTTGTTTTTGCAATCTTGATACATTGTATTTAAAAATATCAAATTCAACATTTGTATTGTTTAACATATCAATTGTATTTTTGGTAGTTTCTTTGATTTTTCTGCCGAAAGAAATTGCAGCGCTTTTCATTGAATTAATTTTATTTATAGTTCCAACCCACGCACTTGCAATCATTTTTGTACCTGATGCAAGTCTGTCTTTTATAGCTGGTTTTTGACTTGCTGCACTTGATTCAAATACATCGCTTTGTAATAGCACACCCTTAAAAGTAATTCCAAAGGGATTTGTGTGTAAATTTTGATTATTTTCTGCTTTTTTTGCCCTATTTGCTTTAAAGTCGTTAAAAGCTTTGGCAACGCTCGCGCGTAAGGGGGAAATTTTTTGCATAACAGCCTCTCTATTCACTAACTCCTGTAGCATTGAGGTTATCACACTTTAATTTTCAAAAAATCCTCCTTTTAATTGAATTAAATTCTAAAACAACCAATCGCTCTTTCGTCCTGCATTTCCCACTGAATAACCCAAAGAGCATTTTTCTCATCGTAGGTTATTTTAACATCGTTAAATATCATATCCTTTGGCAGTTCGCCTTTTCTGTATTTATAGGCTTCTTTTTTGGCTTTTTTTGCCTCTTTTCTCATTTTTTTTGCTTCTTGTTTAGCGGTAAGCGGTTTTTGCGTTTGCTTTTTTAAAGATTCATACATAATAACAGGAATTTTCGCCTTTGTTTTTCCTGATTGCACAAAAAGCAAAAACTCCTTATTATCATCTATTCTAATTTCATAAAAGCCCCTTTTAAGCCCCCTGCCCTCATCGTTAATAATATCATCCTCAAGCGCAAGAATTGGATACTTTGTAGATGGTGGTCCATAGTTGTACGAAGGCTTTTGATATTCTTTTTCACCGCTTAGTGTGCCTTTGTACGGGGCCAGCTGGTCAATAGCGGGCCCGTATGGGTTCATTGGCACATCATATGCAGCTATTAGCATTTATTTAAAAATATTCCTTAAATATTTTCATAGAACAGTAATCACCGCACATAGTGCAAGGCGCACCGTCTTTTTCAAAATTTAAACCGTTAAATACTGATTTATCAATTGCATATTCTTTTTGTAATGTCCAATCAAGATTTTTCCTTGCAATAGACATTTGCTTATCCATCTCAATTGCTTTTTCATATCCTCTTGCAACATCAGCTGCGTGCGCTGCAATTTTTGACGCTAAAATACCTTCTCTTACTTGTTTTGAATTAGGCAATCCAAGGTGTTCCGCTGGAGTTACATAACAAAGAAAATCCGCACCATGCATGCCTGCAAGTGTTCCGCCAATTGCCGCTGTTATATGATCATAACCTGGGGCAATATCTGTAACCAATGGCCCAAGCACATAAAGTGGTGCATAATCAGTTAATTCCTTGATTGTTTTAATCATAGATGGAATTTTATTCATAGGAACATGTCCAGGACCCTCTACCATTGCCTGAACTCCCGATTTTTTAGCACGTTTTACAAGTTCACCCAAAACAATAGTTTCTGCAACTTGAGCTCTATCACCTGCATCTGCTCCGCAACCGGGGCGAAGTCCATCGCCTAGTGATAAAGTTACATCATAAGTTCTTGCTATATCTAAAAGCTCGTCATAATGTGCA
The DNA here is from genome assembly GCA_944324905.1 of Candidatus Gastranaerophilales bacterium. Classification (GTDB taxonomy): domain Bacteria; phylum Cyanobacteriota; class Vampirovibrionia; order Gastranaerophilales; family Gastranaerophilaceae; genus Galligastranaerophilus. The sequence continues at coordinate 4,020 of CALUYB010000002.1, read as the reverse complement.
TACAAGGGGTTTTCCATACCTGTTGCCTTTATCCAGCAAGCAAGCATTGCACCACCTCGAGATACAATGCCCGTAACTCTGCCTTGACGTTCTAATTGTTCTATTACAAATTTTGTAACACCGCAGTGAACAGTTATAAAATCAACTCCGTCGCGACATTGTTTTTCAATATCTGCAAACAATTTTTCTTTAGATAGTTTCGCAATATTGTGATGTTCATCCAGCGCCTCTTTTCCTGCTTGATACATAGGAACAGTACCAATAGGCAGAGTCGTTGCAGCTATAATTTTTCTTCTTACTTCATCAATATCTTTCCCTGTGGATAAATCCATTAAAACATCAGCACCTGTTTGCTCAATAACTCGAACTTTATCAAGCTCCTGTTCAAGGGTTGAGCGTTCATTTGAAGTGCCGATATTAGCATTAATTTTAACACTCATCCCCTCGCCAACTGCAACAGGAATAGAGTTTTTTCTTTGATTATTTTTTAAAATAACAATTCTTCCATCAGCTACCTTTTGCCTTACAAATTCTTCGCTGACTTCTTCTTTTTGAGCAATAAAGCTCATTTCTTCAGTAATATTCCCCGCTTGTGCTTCAATTATCTGGGTTGACATTGTTATTTATCCTTTCAACTGTTACTTTTTCAAATTTTTTATTTCATTTACCTGTTTTTTATTTAATTTTTTTGCTCCGCCTAAAACTTGAGTTCCAAAATACGTTTCAGCATAAGCCCTTAGAGATTCAAGGTTGTAAAATACTTCCTGCAAGGTATTTGCGCCACCAATTACACCATGGTTTTGCATAAGAACGGTATCAGATGTTTTAAAGTAATTTGCTGTGTCTATTGCAAGCTGCATAGAAGATGGCAGAGAATATTTAGCCTTTGGTATTTTATCAAAATAAAAAACAAATTCCGCTATAATTGGTTCACTCATCATTTTATTTGAACACGCAAAAGCTGTAATATATGGACAATGAGAGTGAATTATAGCGTTAATATCATCTCTTAAATCATAAATTTGAGAATGTAAAAACTTTTCACTTGAAGGTTTTTTCTTGCCATCAAGGACATTGCCATCAAAATCTATTAAAACAATGTCATCTTCATCCATATCATTGAGGCATACACCTGTTGCAGAAATTAAAATTCCATCTTTGGTTCTAACACTTATATTGCCGCTTGTTGCAGGCGACAAACCTTTTTGATAAAGTCTTTTTGACCAATATAATATATCCTTTTTTGTACCGACTTCAAAATATTCCACTATCTTCTCCGATAATTTTTATTTTTTTATATTGTACTAAAAACATGTCTATGTTTAAATAATATCAGCGTATTAATTTTTTTAATGCGACTCTTTAAAAAAGGACGTGTTTTAAATAACTAAAAATATTAAACTAGCCAAGCATGCCGGTTTTTGCTACGGTGTCAAAAGGGCAGTTGAGACCACAAAAAAACTTAAATCCCAAAATCCTGAAAAGAACATTTGTGTTTTAGGTGAATTAATCCACAATTCTCAAGTCATTAAAGAACTTGAAAATTTAGGCATTAAAACAATTGAAGCATTACCTGAACATGGTGATGGAATTTGTGTAATAAGAAGCCATGGTGCATCACTTGAAGTTTTAAAAGAAATTGAAGAAAAAGGCTTTGAAATAGTTGACCTTACCTGCCCTGACGTCAAAAAAGTTCAAAATAAAGCAATTGAACTTGCCGATGAAGGATATTTTGTAATTATTTTAGGCAGAGCTGAACACCCTGAGGTCATGGCAATTTCATCCAATGCAAGAGCGCATGCTAAAAATCCTGAGGATGTCTTTGTTGCAAAAAATTTAGACTCCATAAAAGAAATTGAAGAAAAAATTAAAAAACAAAATAAAGTTGGCATTGTTGTTCAAACAACTCAAAGAATTGCTTATCTTAATGAAGTTGTAGATTATTTAAGAACTTTTTGCAAAGACATAAGAATTATGAATACAATTTGTGCTTCAACCTCCCTTAGGCAAAACGAAGCAAAAACATTAGCTCAAGAGAGTGATTTAATGGTTGTCGTGGGTTCCAAAAAAAGCGCAAACACAACTCACCTGGCTGAAATTTTATGCCACATTACAAAAACAATCCACATTGAAACGGATGTTGAGCTTGATAACTACAAAGATTTAATTCAAAACGCCCAAAATATAGGCGTTACAGCAGGTGCTTCAACACCTGACTACATTATAAATAAAGTTTTAGATAAATTATCGAAAGGAGAATAAAATGAGTACATTAGAAACTATCTCGGCTGATGAGTTCGAGAAAATGCTTGAAGACAGCTACACTTACAAACTAAACGTTGCAGACGTTGTTAAAGGTGTTGTTGTAAAAAAAGAAAAAGACGGATATTTAGTTGACATCGGTGCAAAAACAGAAGCATTTTTGCCAAATCGCGAAGTATCAAACTTTTCTGACAAAGATCCTGATGAAGTTATTAAACTTTGGGATGAAAAAGAATTCTACGTTATGAAAGACGAAGAAGAAGACGAAGTTGCGGTTTTGTCACTTAAAAAATTGTCTTGCGCACAAGCTTGGCAAAAACTTTCTGACATTAAAGCTAACAACGAAAACGTTATGGCAAAAATCGTGTCTACCGTTAAAGGCGGCTTAATAGCTGAAATTGAAGGGCTAAGAGGTTTTATTCCTTCATCTCAATTAAGAACAGGCTCACCTTCTGATACTCAAATTGGTCAAGAAATTGAAGTTAAAATTTTAGAAGCAGATCCAAAAAGAAATAAACTTATCTTATCTCAAAGACAAGTTTACACTCAACAAAGAGAAATGGTTGCAGATGAAGTTATTTCTCGTCTTGCTGTTGATCAAGTTGTTGAAGGCGAAATTGTAAGAATTGCTGATTTTGGTGCATTTGTTGACATTGATGGCATTGATGGACTTTTACCAATTTCTGAAATTTCTTGGGAAAGAATTAAACACCCATCCGATGTTGTTTCCCTAGGTCAAAAAATCGAAGTTAAAGTTATTAAAATTGATGAAGATTTAAAGAGAATTTCATTGTCATTAAAAAGAATGGGTGCTAACCCTTGGGATGAAATTGCAGACAAATTCAAAGAAGGCGATGTCATTAAAGGTACAATTAATAAAATCACTTCTTTTGGTGCGTTCATCAATATTTACCCAGGAGTTGAAGCACTTTTACCATCTTCTGAAATTTCAGACGAGTATGTAAATGTTAACCAACTATACAACTTGGGTGATGAAATTGAAGTGTTAATTAAAAAATTCACACCTCAAGAACACAGAATCGGTTTATCTGTTAAAGATATCGTAAAATAAATACTTTAAGGGGCGCAAAACTGCGCCCCTTATTTTTGCATTAGCAACATTTTTTATTCACACATTTTAATATGGTTGTAATTAAGAAGAGGGTATATTATGTCAATAAAACCAATTAGTTTAGCATTTAATTCAAAAATAAATTTTGGTAATGATATACAGAAAGTACAAAATACCGTTCAAGAAGCTGGCAAAAACAACAAAAAAACAGCAATAATAGGTGGTGTCGCAGCGCTTGCGCTTGCAGGGACAGTTGCGATTGTTGCCATTAAAAGACACAAAGTGCCTGACGAAATAAAAACAGCTCTAGATAATTTTAAAGCAACAAATGAAGCTGCTAATTCTTTAGCTGAAAGCGCACAAAAGCAGGCTGAAGAAATAGTTGAAAGTGGCAAAAAATTATTTGATGAAGTAACAGAGTTATTTAAAAAAGGTGATGAAATAGCACCTGATGGCACAGTTTTGAGAAAAATTACAGGCGATGATGCCCAAAAAATTATGGAAGAATTTTCTCAAGACGGTACTCTTTTAAGAAGATCAGAATTTATAGATGATATCCTAGATAATGTTGAAGAAGGAATAGAAGAACTTGCTGATGGGTCTTGGAAAATTGCAAAAGGAATAGTTTTTGAAGATGGAAAACCAAGCTGGTATCAAGAAGGCATTGAAGAACTTGCTGATGGGTC
>CALUYB010000001.1 GCA_944324905.1 Candidatus Gastranaerophilales bacterium | reverse complement strand
TGACGGAACAAAAGTAAAAGGCTATTACAGAAAAAGATAAGCACAAAAAAGCCCTGAAATTCAGGGCTTTTAAACTTTATTTTCAAACTACAGGATGTTTGATGTAATTGTGAAGTGAACGCGGCAATTTGATGCGCCTTCAGGCTTATCGCCAATAGGAATACCAATGTAGACGTTACCTGATAAGTATCTTGTAAGTCTGACGATTAAACCACCGCCCACGCTCATTACGTAATTAGGGCCATACGTGCCTGTGCCGACATTGCCAAACCAACCTGCATCATAGAATGCTGCCCACTGAATAGAATCATCAATAAATTGAAGTTTTTCAGGTAAAATTCTATTCAAGAAAGGTATATGAGATCTGAATTCTAACGACGCTGTTACACCATAGTCACTAAGCAAGAAACCTTCTTCGTAACCACGTACAGATGAAATACCGCCGAATTGCATTTTTTCAGATGCATACAAACCATGGCTTGCCCATTGACCGCCGGCTTGAATAATTGCCATAGATCTCATAGGTAAGATTTGCAACCTTGCTAAGTTTGCGTTAACTTTTACGTATTTATTTGTCGGCAACCATCTTTCATGATAACCGTCGAACTCATCAGACGCATTCATAATAGGCAGACCAACGCTTGCGCCGACATTACCAAACCATTTACCATAAAAGTCGTCTTTAATATTGGTTAAGTTAACCCTTAAAGCACGAGTTTTGTAAGCACCACCGGGGAGAACGAGTTTTTGCTCACCGATTGTAGATTTTGTATTTCTTATATCTAAAGAAACATCACCGTATAATTTATAGTTTTCGGTTTTTACCAATCTTCTTGAAAGACCTACGAAGAAATTGTGTGAATGACCTTTAATATCAAGGTCTTTCCATTCTTCACCCATGGTCAATCCGCTGTAGCTGTAGCCTAAGTTCAATTTTGTTTCATGTCTACCAATTGGTACAGAATAGAAAATACCTTGGCTGACTGAACGCCTTGCAAGAGCTGTTGTTGACAATAATTTGTCACCCCAGCCGGTTAAGTTGTACATACCTGCAAAGAATACCGCACGGTTTAGACCGATAGCGTCACGACCTTGGTTATCAAAACGAAAGTCAAAGTCAATTGGAAATCTGTCTTTCATTTGCAAGGTTAAATCTGTGTATTGCGCAGATTCTTCATTATCTTGCATAGAAACTTGACCCTTCATATACCCTGAAGCGTTCATTTCTCTCAAGGTTTCTTGGATATCACGAACGTTCAAAACATTTTCAGGTTCGATATTTTTATCTTTTAAATAAGTAGCACGAACAAATTTGTCCCTTGCCCACTTGTTGCCTTCAATTTCAACTTTACCGTATTTACCTTCCATAACGACGATTTCAACGTTACCGTCTTGAACTTTTTGCGGTGGAAGATAAGCTATTGTTGAAATATAACCGTTTTGTTGGTAATACTCTGTTACCATATTTGCCATGGTAATAAGGTCATTAATAGTAACTTCATTGCCAATTCTTTCGCAAATTAAATCCATTAATTGTTCTTCGGTAAAACGAGTGTTACCTGTAAATTTTATTGAATTAAGTTTAAAACTTACTTCTTTATTGGGAAGCTGGTCAACCTGCTCCCTCATTTTTTTGTCCATTTCAATAACTTCGCGTCCGCGTTCATGTTCTTCCATATTTTCGCGCGTTCTGCGTTCGTATTCTTTTAATTGAATCAAGTTTGTCTGGTCGACAACACCAGGGTCAAAGCTGCCGCCTATGGGGTTTCCTTCAAACGGGACTGATGGAACGGCAAATGCAGCTGTGCTTGATAACAGAAAACACATTGCAAAAGATAATATTCCCGACTTTTTAAATTTAAAACTGCGCATTTAAATTCCTTTTCATACTTTTTTTTCGTTGTAATAAGCCAATTATTACATTTCAATAATAATATATAATGGCAATGTCAGCAATAAATCATATTAATGATTTATTTTAGTGGATATTTTCTAACATATTTTAAAAACATTCCTTTTTCAACATTTTAATTTTAATAAAGCGTGTAAAAAAAATAATTTGCTAGTAGCAATTTTATTTTTTTATATTATAATCAACTATACTAATAAGAAAAGGCATGGATTAACACATTAAAGGAATGGTAAAGATTTGTAAATTTTATTAACTTTTTTTGATATTAATGCAATTTTTTATCTTCAGAAGTTTTTATATAAGTAATCGGAATATTATATAAGAAGTATATACATAAGAAAGGAAACATAATGAAACTTAAGCACAAAAAATTAGCTTCGGTACTAGTTTTACTAAGCTTTTTAAGTTACATGCCACTATCAAGCACTATGGCATTTGCACTTGATGCAGGCACATTACCTGATTTGAACAACTCTATTAACGGTTCTGTTTCAACAAACGGCAACAGAATGGATGTTGTAGTTAACGGCGGTGCTGGCGCTATTGGTCAATTCGATTGGAATTCATTCAATGTAGGTTCAAATGGACATGTTAACTTTGGTTTTACAAACAACTCTCAAACATCACTAAACCGTGTACTTGCTTCAGGCGGTTTATCTCAAATTTACGGTAAATTAACAAACTCTTGCGCAGGCGCAGATTGCTCAAGCTATATGGGCACAGGCAAAGTTATCCTTATCAACCCAAATGGTATTATGTTCGGTAACGGTTCAGAAGTTAACTTAAACTCATTTACTGCAACAACTTTTGACCTTAAAGGCGCTAAAAATATTAAAGACATGAGTGCTGAAGAACTTCAAGCATACAAAAACCAAATCAATGTTCAATCAAACGGACTCCCTGCTGATATGGTTACAAATGCTCAATTCGTAAGAAACGGCGTTTTAACTACAAAAGACGGCGCAGCAGTTACACTTGATGGCACAAACTTTGATATTAATAAATCTTTAGGTATAGCAGCAGACAACGTTGTAGTTTACAAAGATTCTTTAATTAAAACAAGCATTAACCCTAACTACGGCGGCGGTCAAAATCCTGCAAACCATGACCAAACATTCTCTAACGTAAGAATCGTTACAGGTGATGGTGTTAACTTCAATTATGAATTAAACGGATACATTAAAAGCCACAAAGCAAACGAAAGCAACAGCTTACAAAATAACATTAAGATTGCTGATTCAACAATCGAATCAGGTGCGGTTTATGTAGAAAACGCAAGCAAAGTTGCTGATTCTGATGTTAATATTAAAAACTCAGTTGTTAAAGGTTATAAACTTGTAAAAGGTGACTTTGGTGACATCATTATTAAAGGTCAAAACGATGTTAACATTGAAGGTTCTCACCTTGAAACAAAAAATACTCACAGAGAAGGCAACCCTGACATTAACACATACAACCAAAACGGTGGCAGAATTGCAATCACAGCCGGCAAAAATGTTAATATGACAGATACAAAAGTTGCATCTGCTTTCTCAGGTCAAAGCTTTAATAACTCAAGTGCTAGAGGCTCTAATGCGGGTGACATTTCAATTAAAGCTGAAAACAACAATGTAAATCTTCAAAATACAAACCTTCATGCTAAAGGTAACTTGACAATTGATGCTAACAACGGCTCAATTAAAGCTACTGATTCAGTTTTAAGAGCAAGAAACTACTCAAGCTTAGAACCTAACGCGGCAAAATTGAATAAAAAAATCGTTTTAAATGCTAAAGATGACATTACTTTAGATAACACATATTCAGAATCAACTGATTACACAACACTTAAAGCTGATAGTCTTAATGTTAAAAACAACAGCACAATGCACTCAGAAAAAAATATTAACCTATTCGGCAAAAATACAACAATCGCTGATTCTACAATGCAATACAAAGGCTTGTTAAACTTTGTTGAAGACGAAAGTGTACTAAACAATGTTACAATTGCAGGCACAACAGGCTTTAACAACTACACAAATGACTTAAATCTTACTACAAACGGTAACTTGACAATTGATAACAACAGCCTTGTAAAAAGAAGCTTCGGCGCAACAATTGACAACGACACATTAGACGCAAACGTAACATTAACTGAACGCGGAAACCATGATTCAATTGCTCTTGAATCTACAAAAGGCAAAGTTACAATCAAAAATAACTCTGATATCAAAACAAACACAGGTGACATCTCAGTTAAAGCACTTGATTCAACAAACGGCGAAGTTTTCGTTCAAAACTCAAAACTTGCAGCAGCAGCTAATGTAGACATTAAACAAGCTCTAACTCACAACGCTGGTACTCACATCACAAAAGATTCAACTCTAAGCGGTAAAAACATTAAAATCACAACTACAAACTCAGATGCTGATATCAATGCAGACCTTGCAAACTTTGCAAACCTAAACTACAGCGAACGTTTAGTTCTTAATGCAGGCAGAGATAACAACATCACAGGTACAGGCGACTTAAACGCTACAAGAGTTGACTTCAATGCAAACAGAAACAACAACTTAAATATCACAGGTAACATCACAACAGATAACACAACATTCAACGGTCATGTTAATAACATAACAGCTACAAAGAATGTAACTCTTAAAAATACTGAACTAAAAGCAAAAGATACATCTGCTCCTGAAAATACAAAAACAGTTGTTAACGCAGGCGAAAACTTCACAACAGATGGTACAACACTAAAAGTAAACGGTACAAAATTAATCGCAAATGCTGATAAAGATACAAACATCGTCGTAAGCGGTGTTAATAACAAAAAAGCAGGTATCGAAATCAACGCTAAATACAACAGCGATGAACTTTCAAACAAAACAGTAACAGTTAACGCAGCTGATAATGTACTTGCAATCTCTAAAATCAAAGCAGGCAACTTGAACCTTGACGCTAACGATACATTCCTTGCAGCACTTACTGACTTAACAACTTCTGATTTAGAAGGCGTTAACAAAGATGCAACAGGCAGAGCATACATCGAAGTTGCTAACTGGGGACAATTCAACCTAGACCCAATGGATGGAATTGAATACACTAACCCTGATGCATTCACTTACACTGATCACTTCGTACCTGGTAAATACCAACCTGAAGCTGGTGAAGCAATCGATACATACAAAAAACACTTCATCGAATTTGACTCAAACGGTGTAATGGAAAAATTCCTTCTAGTTTACGAAAAACCTGTTGAAGGTTGCGCACCTGAACCACCTGTTGAAGGTCCTACAGACAACTTCAATCCTGATATGTCAACTGGCGAAACATTAATCAACCAACTACGCTTACCACGTCAATTAGAACCAACTTCAAGAGTAGCCCCAATTGACAACAACACAACAGATCCAACATCAGGTATCGTAAATGCAGCAGCAAGAATCGAAGTTGATGACAACGCAACAACAACTAAAAAACAACAAGAAGAAGAATTTGAAATATAATTCATAACACAATAAAAAAACACCCTCCCTAAAAGGAGGGTGTTTTTACATATAAAAATCTCATACAAATGATAGTATTTATTTTAAATAAATTTTGATATATAATAATTTCTATGGAAAGAAGACTATTAATTCCCCTTATATGTACAAGCTTTATGCTGCAACTTGGCGCAAATGCCCAACTGGCAACTACATGCACACCAAAAAGTGGTTTTGGCGCGCAAAAAATCTACGCTCTTGAGCAGCAATTACGCCAAAATGAAGACCCAGACATAATTAAAAAATATGTAAACACTCAAAAAAGACGCTCAACGTATTTTAAAATTTTTAAAAGAGATAACATTGAAGCATGCGATAACCTTCGCGCAGCGCTTTATTTCTTAAGGCAAAATAAAAACTCGCAAGAATACAAAGACACACTTGCTAAGCTAAACAGCCTCATCGAAAAATCAGGCTTTCAAAATGATGATTCTAACAGATTTGAAATTGCAAAAAATCTTTTTCTTGAAGGCAACTACTACGCAAGCGCATACGAGTTTGAAGAACTACTTGAAAAAGGCTACGAGTGTGCGGCATGTTGCGAGTATTTAGGCGATATAGAGCTAAAAATCAATAACGACAGAACTTGCGCCCTTCCTTATTATAAAAAATCGGTAGAATTTAACCCAAACAACGCATCAGCCCTTTTTAAAATAGCTACAATTTTAAACGACATCAATAAGACTGACTTAGCGCTTGAATATTATACAAGGGCAATTAATTTAACAGATGACCCTGAAATTCTAAAAAAAGGCATTGCAGTTTTTACAAAAGCAGTCAGAAGAAAACCTAAAAACGCTAATTTGTACGAAATTTTAGGTACGACTTACGAAAAAACAGGCGACTACAAAAAAACTTATGAACTTTATCAAAGGGCGATTTATTTAAACCCTAAAGACATTTTCTTGAAATACCGTCTGGGCGGGCTTTTATACGAAACAAAACAGTACCCTCAGGCAACAAGAATTTACGATAATATTTTAAGAGACAACCTCTACGAATCTCAAATCCGCGCAGGAAAAGCAAAAAGCTTGCTTGCGCTTGGTCAAACAAACGCTGCTCTTAAAGAATATCAGGTAATTTTAGCCATTTATCCTGAGTCAAAGCAGGCAAAATATGGTATTTACGAGATATTTAAAGACAAAAAAGACCCTGATTTTATAATTGATAATTTTTATCCTCTAAATGAGGATTTCAAACCATCAAGCGAATTTTACGCTGAATTTGCCGAACTTATCACAAGCCTTGATGGCAGCAACAAAGACGCTATATATTTATACAAAAAAGCAATTGAAAAAGACCCTAAAAACGCTAACGCTTATTTAAAATTGTATGAAATTTATGAGCTAAAAGGAGAGGACTCTCTTGCAGCAGAATTGATTAAAAAAGCCCATAAAGAGCTACCCAAAAATGAGGAGATAAGCAAAGTTTTTTTTTATCTCAACAAAAGCACAGACACCAAAAAAGATGAATTAGCTCTCAATTACCTTAAAAAAAGCGAGTGGGCAAAAGCAATTAAAATGTATGAGCAGATTGAACCTAAAACAAGTCAGGTTTATGTTGCCATTGCAAATTGCTACAAATATTTAAAAAATTACAATAAAGCTGTTGAAAATTACAAAAAAGCTCTTGAGCTTGATAGCACACAATCTGACACATATTACTCACTTGCGCTTGTCTACCTTGAGCAAAAAAGCCCAAAACTGGCACAAAGTATGCTCCTAAAGGCAATTGAGCTTGACCCCAGAAACGTAAAAGCAATAAAACTTTCAAATTATTTAAGAGGACAGGTCGTAACAAATCTCTTAAATGAAGCTTATACCTATTACGACAAAAAAGACTATGAAAAGGCGCTGAACGTCACAAACGACATAGTTAAACGCTATCCGCAAGACTCTCAGGCATACTATTACAGAGGCGTCATTTTAGAAGCTATGCAAATGTACCCTCAGGCAATAAAAGACTACAGAACAACCGTAAAACTCAACCGCTCGTTTAGTTTAGGCTATTATTCACTTGCTAAAGCCTATGAAAAAATCGGCAAAGAGCGCGACGCACTTGAGGCTTACGAAAAATATCTTTCAGGCAACCCAAAAGAAGAAGAATTAATAAAAGAAGCAGAAAAAAAAGTTATTGAACTTGGCGAAAAATATTACTAAAGGATAATTATGAAAAAAACAGTTATTATAATTCCAGCGAGATACTCCTCAACAAGACTTTGTGGCAAATTATTAAAAGAAGTTAACTCTAAACCTATTATTCAATGGGTTTGGGAGGCTGCAAAGCAATCTAAACTCGCTCAAGAAGTAATAATTGCAACAGATTCCGAATTAATTTTAAATAAAGCAAAAGAATTTGGCGCAAATGCCGAAATGACATCAAGCGAGCACAAGTCAGGTTCAGACAGAATTTGCGAAGTAGCAAAAAGGCACAATGAATATGACTACATTTTAAATATGCAAGGTGATGAACCGCAAATAACTCCCCAAGTCATTGATTTAGCTATAGAAACACTAATTGAGAGCAATTGCGACATTTCAACCCTTGTAAGACAAATAACTGATGTGGAGCAAATTCAAGACCCTAATTGCGTAAAATGCGTATTTGACAATGATTTTAACGCGCTTTATTTTTCACGCTGCCCAATACCATATGAGAGAAACAAGGGTGAGGCAAAATACTACGCGCACATTGGAATTTACGGATACAAAAGAGAATCTTTAATCAAAATGACATCTCTGACGCAATCAGACCTTGAAAAAGCTGAAAGCCTAGAGCAATTACGCGCACTTAAAAACGGCATGAAAATAAAAGTTGCACTTACAAATTTAAATCCCATCGGGATTGACACCCAACAGGATTTAGATAAATTTATAAAAATTCAAAAAGCAAATTAATTTCCACTGTCTGTGTTTGAGTTTTCACACTTGCCTGTAGACTCATTCCAGCTATAGCCTTGTCCTAAACCTTCACAGTATGTTTTTGCAGCATTCTCAGTTGTTGTTTGAACATCATCACCAACGCCTTCAACAGCAGTGTTAACCTTTTTGCCCAAAAATTGAAGTGCGGTTATTGCAATAACTGTAACAAGTGCCAATATTAATGCGTATTCTACTAAGCTTTGCGCTTTGCTTTTTTTAATAAATTTCATTAAAATTTCCTTTTTTTTATTTTATATATGTATTTTACCATATTTTTTTATTGTGTAAACAAGTTTACATATAACGAATACCGACTTCATCTAACCTTTTAAATGCCTCTTTTAGACGCTCTGTAGGCTGAACAATTGAAACTCTAAAATGATCATCGCTATACTCGCCAAAGGCAATACCCGGGGTAAACATAACCCCTGTTTTAAATAAAACTTCTTTGCAAAATTCTTTAGATTGTCTGCCATGAGGCACTTTTAACCAAAAATACATAGTAGCAGAGCTTCTTTTCATATGCCAACCCAATTTATTAAAGCCTTGAGCAACTATCTCGCGGCGAGAATTGTATTTGTCCATAATTTCCTGAACATACTTGTAATCCATCTCAAGCGCTGCAATACAAGCGTCTTGAACAATTGAAGATGTACCATAGTCAATGTTAGATTTCATTGCGTATAAAACATCAATAAATTCTTTATTACCAACAGCAAAACCTGCTCTCCAGCCTGCCATATTAAATGTTTTAGAGAATGAATGAAACTCAATTGCAATGTCTTTTGCCCCTTCAATATTAAAAATACTCAAAGGGCGATAATTATCATAACAAACTTCGCCATAAGCCATATCAGACACAAGCAAAATATTGTATTTTTTGCAATAAGCAACCATTTTTTCCAAAAATTCCCTTGGAGCAGTTGCACCTGTTGGGTTGTTTGGGTAATTTATAAAAAACATTTTCGCCTTGCGTGCAATATCCTCTGGAATTGAGTCTAAATCAGGCAAATAATCATTTTCATCCTTTAGGGGAACATGATACACTTGTGCGCCTGCAACCCAGCTGCCACGAGATAAAACAGGGTAATATGGATCTGGAACAATATTTATATCCCCGGGGTCAGAATATGCAAGCGCAATGTTTGCAAGTCCTTCTTTTTCACCGATTAAAGTTTGAACTTCTTGAATAGGGTCAATATCAACGTCATATCTTTTTTTCATCCATCTGGCAATTGCTCGACGAAAATCATCCTTGCCTCGAAAACTGGGGTAGCCATGGCTTTCTGGCATCTGAATAGACTTAAGTGCAGCTTCTACAACTGGTTTTGGTGTTGCACCATCAGGATTACCTATTCCTAAGTCAATTAAATCAATACCTTGAGCGCGAGCTTCGTCTTTCCACTCGTTTAATTCTGCAAATATATACTTTGGAATTTCAGAAATTCTTTTTGAAGGTTTTATAGTATATGTAGTTTCCATTTTATTCTCCTTAAAGTTTAATTTTAGCATTATTTTTTTTAAAATCACTCAACTGTATTAAGTATCTCGCCCGCTCGTGCAACAATGTCAAAATGTTGACTAACGAGCTTTCTCGCTCGCGCCCTTATTTGATTTCGCTTATCCTTACAAGCTAAATAATGAGTAATTTTTTCAATTAAATCTTGCTCATTTTCATATTGAACAACAACATCACTTAAGCCTAAAGATTTTATATCTTCTCTTTTATCGCACAACAAAAAACCTTTAGAGGCAAGCACCTCAAAGGTTCTATAGTTAAGGGAATTATCCCCTTGCAAATTTATGTTTAAATTAATTTTAGATGAATTATAAATCTTTGAAAGCTCCTCTTGACTCTCAACAAAACCGCAAAAGCAATTTTTATAGTTTTTTATTTCTTCATCATTTAAAAATCGCTTCATACCCTCAATGCTATTTTCAAAATGCTTAGGGTAAGAAAAAATTTTAAGCTTATCAGGGAAATTTTTTACAATTGCACTTAAAATTTTCTGCCTTTCATCACTTAAAGGACGCCCTAAAAAAGTTATGTCATATTTTTCCTCAAGCTCAAAATCCCTATAAACACTGCAATCCACACAAATTGGAAAATAAGAAGATTTTATAGTGCAAAAATCTTGGACAAATTTTTTATCCCAAAAAACAAGCTCTAAATTATTTTTGTGCAACTTACAAAACTCAAAAAACTTTTCTTTTAGCTCAAATTGCCCACTGTGAGCATAATTTAAGGATGGATTATCTGCAAAATAATGTATTAACTTGACTTTTGGATTAATTAAGAGGATTTTTTGCACATTTAAAAACGCATTTTCGCTCACCATATAACCATAGTCATAAGAGAGGACATAGTCATAGTTTTGAACATTATTCAACTCCCTTACATCAACAAAAGAAACACTATGCCCACTTGCTTCAAAACCCTTTTTAAAGCCTCGCATAATGAGCTCTCCTGCTATACTTATTGGTGATATGATTAAAATATTTGCCAATTTATTCCTCAAATTTATATAAAAAAATTGAGCCTCGATTTGAGGCTCAATAAAGTGTTCTTTTCGATCTTATTCGTTAGCTTCACTTGCCTCAACTTGCGCCTCATCAGCTGCTGCAGCTTCTGCCGCCGCTGCCGCTTCAGCTTCAGCTGCTTTTTGGGCTTCAAGTTTGGCTTGAGCTTTTTTAGATAATTTTACAGTTTCTTTTTTGTTATAAATTAATTTACCTTCTTCATCACAATTTTTCATAAGGTATGTAACAGTAGCTGTAGGTTGAGCACCTTTTTTAACCCATTCTTGTGCTGAAGCTAAATTTAATTTCATTTCTTTTGTTTTAGGATTGTAGTGACCTAATTCTTCGATAGGCGCACCTTCTCTTTTGCAACGACCGTCAATAACAACGATACGATATGTAGGATTCTTTTTATAACCTAGTCTTTTAAGTCTAATCTTAACCACTTCTTTTACTTTTCTCCTTAGTCATTAATCAGTTATATAGTAATCAAAACACAAGCATAATTTATTTGCAAGCAAATTTCACAAAAATGCTTGACATTTTAAAAAAAATTTATCTAAATCTTCCGCCTTTTGGCATTTTGCCATATAGCGCCGATTTTCCGCCCTTTTTAAAAGTATTTTTAAGCGCACCAAAACCCTGCATCATTTTTCTCATTTGTTCAAACTGAGTTACAAAAGCATTTAGTTCACTTAACTCCATGCCTGCACCTCGAGCTATTCTTTTTTTTCTTGATGCATTTAATAAATCAGGGTTTTTTCGCTCTTGTGGTGTCATAGAGGATATAAAAACCTCCATTTTTTTAAACTGTTTTTCCCCTTCATGAGAAATTTTTTGCCTATCGTCTTTATTTAACCCGGGGATTGGCAGCATGCCCAAAATACCATCAAACGAGCCAAGCATTTTAATTTGTTTTTGAATTTTTAAGAAATCTTCAAAACTAAACTGCGCTTTTAAAAACTTCTCCTCAAGTTTTTTTGCTTCTTCAACATCAATATTTTTCTGAGCTTTTTCAACAAGAGAAACAATATCACCCATCCCTAAAATGCGAGATGCCATTCTATCAGGGTAAAAATCCTCTAAGGGTTCAATTTTTTCACCCATGCCCACAAGCTTAATTGCCTTGCCTGTCGAATAAACAACACTGAGCGCACAACCGCCTTTTGTATCGCCATCAAGCTTTGTTAAAATAATACCTGTAATACCTAATTGCTCATCAAAGTTTTTTGCAACGTCAATTGCCTCTTGACCTGTCATAGAGTCAATTACAAGCAATTTTTCATTAAGCGGGTACATCCTCTCAATAAGCAAAAGCTCTGCCATCATAGATGTATCAATCTGCAAACGCCCTGCAGTATCAAGAATTAAAACCGTATTTTGATTTTCTTTTGCGTATTTTATCGCTTCATCAACAATTTTTCTTACATCTTTTTCATTTTCCAAAGAAAAGAAATCAAGGTTATTTTCGCTACACAAGGTTTTTAACTGCAAAATTGCAGCAGGTCTGTATACATCGCATGCAACAAGCAAAGGCTTTTTACCTTCTTTTTTAAGTTTTAAACCCAACTTTGCGCTGCTTGTAGTTTTACCTGAACCCTGAAGCCCCAGCATCATAATAAAAGACGGATTTGTATCAAGGTTTAAGGGCTTTTTTTCTTTCCCTAAAAGCTCAACAAGTTCATCATTTACAATTTTTATAAGCATTTGTGAAGGGTTAACGCTTTTTATAACCTCTTGCCCTGCTGCTTTATCTTTAATATTTGAAATAAAAGACTTAACAACACTAAGCGAAACATCTGCCCCTAAAAGCGCACGACGAATTTCCCTCAGCGCATCTTGCATATTATCTTCGCTTAATTGCGCATTGCCTGCGGTTTTTTTAATTATTTCCTGCAGTCTTTCAGAAAGTGAATCAAACATATTAAAATTTTACTATAAAAATATTTTTAGTAAAATCTAGCCTTGATGTGTACCCATTTTGCTTGGTGATTCGGCTTGCACACCTTTTGCTTCTGTTTTAGCCTTTTTTGGGGCAAATACTGAAAATACATCTGAAAACATCATCAAAAACATACCAACTGCAGCTGCTGTGCCCATAATTTTAGCACTTTGAGATTTTTTAGCAGCTTTTTTGGCTATTGCAACAATGTCATCTGCGCTGCGGCTTTTTCTTGGAGTTTTAAAGAAATTTTCAACAACATCTGAAGCTTGCTCTCTAAGCGGTTTTACAAGTTCTTCTATTTTGTTTAAAACATTTTGCAGCTGCTCTTTTGTGACATTTTCTTGCCCTAAGCCTTCTTCAAGGTTTTTTATAGCAGTGCCTATACCGTCTTTATCGTGTTTAACATAATGATCGACTACTTTTTGAGCAATTTGCTTATGTGAAACAGGCATTGCAAGAGAAACTACTCTACCTGTTGCAAGCCCAACTGCAGTACCTACAAGGGCGTTTTTACCTTGGTTTAAAAGTGCATCTGTTATACCTGCGCCTTTTTTAGGCTGACTTGCTTGCTGAACGTTATTAACAGACATAATTGCTCCTTAAAATTAACCTTCAATATACATAATAAAAACAAAAAAATTGATTTTATTGTTATAAAGAGTTGATTATTTCTAAAATTTCTCTAAATTTGTAACAATCGTTAATAATATAAAATTTAGTTTCAGGAAATTCTTTTTTGATTTGACTAACCTTTATCCCGTCTAAAAACTCGTCTGTTCCCTCTCTTAGCATGACAGAAGGAATTATTGCAACATTTGCTTGATTTTTCTTTAGTGCAAAAACTAAATCCTGACCCGTAATAAGCCCTGTGACGTTTATTTTATCCCCAAAAAACTCGTTTTTAATGTCAACAACGTTAAAATCAAGCCCTTTGACATTAATCTCTTTTTTAAATTCTTCAAATATTTTTGCCGCACTTGAACCTGTTAAAAGGGTTAATCTACAAGGGTTTTTAAGGGATTTTTTCAATTTTTTCTTGCACTTTTCAAAGTCATCTTTTAAAAGCCTTATTGCACCCACGCCGTCTTCTATTTGGGCAAATTTACCGTAGTATTTTTTCTTTGGAATTTCGCGTCCTGAAATCAAAAAGAATTCATCAGATGCCATTGCGACATTTTTTTTCATCTCTAAATTAAAATTCTCAACAGCGTCGATTACAAAATCTGCAATTTTTTTATCAACAGTTTTTAGTTTTTCTTTTCTAAATTTTGAAACACCCACAGGAACGATTGCAAGAGAATTTAAAATCTTTTTAAACTTTTTTAAATCCTCTAAAGTCCTTAAAAGTTCGTCCCCGTCGTTATAATCTGGGCAAAGTACAATTTGGGCGTGAATTTTTATGTCGTTTTTTTTCAAACGTTCTAAATCATCCATAATCCTTGCAGCATTTGGATTATTAAGCATTTTTGCCCTTAAATTTGGATTTGTCGTGTGGATTGAAACAAACAAAGGTGAGGGGCGGAAATTCTCAAGCCTTTGCCAGTCTTTTTCTTTCATATTCGTAAGGGTAATGTATGTACCTTGCAAATATGAAAGCCTCCAGTCGTCGTCTTTTACATAAAGGCTTTTTCTTAAACCCTTAGGTTGTTGATCAACAAAACAAAAAATACATTTATTACAACATGGCTTGACCCTGTCAAAAACCGCACTTTCAAAACTTATACCTAAATCATCGTCAAAGTCTTTTTCTATTTCAAAAAGTTCTTCCTCACCTGATTTATGTTTAATATGCAGCAAAATTTCTTCATCTTTTACAAGAAAACTGTAGTCTATAATATCCCTTGGGACTGTATTATTTATTGATACAATTTCATCACCTGCGCAAAGTCCCAATTCATAAGCTATAGAATCTTTTTCAACTTGCGAAATAATTATTTTCATAGCATTTCCAGAATTTTTTCCGCTTCATCAACTTTAGACAATGAAATTTTCTTTTGCTCGTCACTTAAAGTTAAATAAGGGTTATTTAGGGCTTCTTGAGTGCGTCCTTTGAATAAAATTAAATGGTTTTGAATATTTTTTACAAGCTGCGCTTTTTCGTTGTCATCAAGCACGTCAGCGCAAAACAGTGCAATTCTTGCGTTATTTAAAATGTGTGCAGGATGATTAAATTCTAAAGACAATAAAAGATTTTTTAAATGCTTTCTGCCAACAGGAGTAATAGAGCACATTTTAGATGCCATGCCACCTTGCGACATTTTATCTTCAGTTTCAATACAGCCTAATTTTATAAGCCTTTTGACCGCAGGGTTAATTGTCCCTAAGCTCGGCTTTAGGAAGGCAAAAAACATTTCTTCCATGATTTTTGAAATTTTGTAAATAGTCGCATCGTAACGGCTAAGTATGTATAATATAACTATTTCACTCATAATTAAGTTAATTTTATCATAAATTTTGTTGTTATTAAATTTATTTAATTTATAATTTAACTAGTTGAAATTACGGGAATAAGAATTTTGCTTGAAGCACTTGAAAAAAACGAAATAAAAACAATCGTCGAACAAACAAAATTGCAACACATTGCAATAATTATGGACGGAAATCGCCGTTGGGCAAAAAATAATATGTTACCATCAGCTATGGGACATAAAAAAGGGGTAGAAGCGCTTAAAAAAACCCTGAAGGCTGCTCATAAATTTGGAGTAAAATACTTAACTTTATACGCTTTTTCAACTGAAAATTGGAACAGAAAACAGGAAGAAGTTGATTTTTTAATGGGTTTGCTTGCCAACACAATTAAATCCCAGCTGGATGAACTTAACCAAAACAACGTTAAACTAAGGTTTATAGGATATTTAAAGGCGCTTAACCCAACACTACAAGAAATTTTAGCACAAGCTGTTGAAACAACAAAAAACAACACAGGTGTAAACTTGCAAATTGCAATTAATTACGGCGCAAGAAACGAAATTACAAACGCCATAAAAGATATGATGTATCAAGGGGTAAAACCTGAAGATGTAGATGAGGAGCTTGTTTCAAAGTTTTTATACACAAAATCAATCCCTGACCCTGACCTTTTAATCAGAACAGGCGGAGAAATGAGAATAAGTAACTACTTGCTATGGCAAATAGCTTATTCTGAGCTATACATTACCAATATTTACTGGCCAGAATTTGACGAAGAAGCCCTTAAAAACTCAATTTTAGAATTTGCAAAAAGACAACGTCGCTGGGGTGGTTAGTTATGTTAAAAATAGTACTTGCAACATCAAACCCTCATAAAATCGAAGAAATAAACAGTGTTTCAGTACCTTTTGGTATAGAATTCGTCTTGCCTGATGAAGGTTTTAACCCCATTGAGGATGGTTCAACTTTTGAAGAAAATTCATATGCAAAAGCGCTTGCTGCAGCGCAGTGCGAAATGGGTGAGAGAAAATATTTTATGGCAGATGATTCCGGTCTTTGCGTTGATTTTTTAAACGGCGCTCCGGGGCTTAAAAGCGCAAGATACGCGCCCAGCGCACAGGAAAGAATTGAAAAACTTTTGGACGCATTGAAAGACGCAAAAGAAAACCAAAGAGGGGCAAAGTTTGTCTGCTCTTTAGTTTTAATCGACAAAACAGGAAATATTTTAAATAAAACAACAGGCATTTGCAAAGGTAAAATAGCTCATCATCAGTGCGGCGAGGGCGGTTTTGGCTATGACCCGATTTTTATTGTTGAAAATAAAAATAAAACCATGACAGAACTTTCTCAAGATGAAAAAAGCAAAGTTTCCCACAGGGGGCGCGCTTTGATGGATATGCTTGTGTGGATTAAATGCGCTAATTTAAAATAATTTTCTTTTTGAAAAAATAATAGTATAATTTATAACAAGGGTAGAATTAAAGGTTAGAGATGACAAAAAGCGCAAATGTAGTTGAAAACGCTCAAGTGCAGGAAATTAGCACCTGTTTATTAAAATTTTTTGACACAATACTTGACGACACAAAAGCGCCAAAAATTTCAAAAATCGAAGAATGTCACAAAAAGGCTATTTCCCTTAAAGCTTTTGACTTGGTATCTATTTCAATGTCGCTTATAGGCTACATTGGCTACAGATGGCATCAGGAAAGGTATTACAAAACTCTGAATATACTAAATGACGCACACTACCTTGCAAACTCCTCAAATTCACTGCTTGCGCTTAAAATAAATCTTTATCTTATGGGGCAAATTGAATTTTTAGAACAAAACTACCCTCAATCCCTTGATTTAATGGAGGCGGCACTGCAAATAAAACTGGCTCAGATGACAAGTTTTGACGAAAAGATTTTAAACGCAAAAACAAGGGTTGAAAAAACAAACAAACAAAAGGTCATAACCTCAGCTCCGCCTACTTTTATCCCTGAAAACAATCAGGAAGACCCACTTATTGCACTTTTAAAAGTCGGCAGAACTATTGCCGTTGAAACAAATATTGACACACTTTTAACAATAATTGCTCAAGAAATAAAACAAGCGCTAAACGCTGACAGATGTACGGTTTTCCTTTTAGATGAAGAAAAGCACCAGCTCTGGTCTAAAGTTGCCCTTGGGCTTGAAATGCAAGAAATACGCTTTGATTCAAACCTGGGGCTTGCAGGACACGTTGCAACAACAGGTGAAACAGTAAACATAAAAGACGCCTACACCGATAACCGTTTCAATAAAGAAATTGACTTACAAACAGGCTACAAAACAAAAACCATACTTTGTATGCCTATTCGCAACCTTAGTCACCAAATAGTAGGTGTTTTTCAGGTTTTAAACAAAAAAAACGGTGAATTTACACAAAAAGACGAAGATTTGCTGATTGCAATAGGTTCATCGGCAGGTATAGCACTTGAAAACGCAAATTTATTTAACAGGCAAAAAATGCTTATCGACGAGCAAAAACAGCTATTTTCAAGCTTCATAGACACACTTTCAGCTTCAATCGACGCTCGCGATAAAATCACCTCAGGTCATTCAAAACGCGTTACAATGTACGCTTCGCTCATTTGCGACGAGCTTAATATGGATGAAAAAGAAAAAGAAGTTATAAAACACGCCTCTCTTTTGCATGACATAGGAAAAATAGGGATAAAAGATTCAATTTTACAAAAAGAAGGCAAGCTTACAAGCGAAGAATACGACCACATCAAGCAACATGCCAAAATTACAAACGATATTTTAGGCAAAATTTATGTTTCAAAACAGTTTGAAAACGTTGCCCAAATTGCCTCCTCGCACCATGAAAGATACGATGGCAAAGGATATTTTTTAGGTCTTGAAGGAGAGCAAATACCCCTTGGAGGAAGGATTTTAGCTGTTTGCGACGTATTTGACGCAATAACCTCAAAAAGGCACTACCGTTCAAAAATGGAAATTCAAGACGCGATAAAAATTTTAATCGAGGGCGCAAATTCTCATTTTGATAAAAAAATTGTAGACGTGTTTTTATCCATCAAATGTGATAAAATAATTAATGTACTGACTTGCGATTCTAATATAGAAATTTCCCAAAACGACAGGCTGTTGCTTGAAAAATACAAATTTAGCGACCTGTACGCAATTTTACTAAAGCAAGAGTGTGAAATACAGGAAGAAACACTGGTACAAGTTTTTAATAAATACTACAACGATATTTCAAATTAATGAAAAAAATAACCTCAACAGCAATATGTATTATGCTCCTTGGCACAAGTGCTTTTGCCTCAAGTGACAACTTGCTTGAGTTTGAAAAATCAAATGTGCCTGTAACCAATGTTGTTCCTAAAGCTCAAGAGGAAAAAAGTGGTATATTTAGCCTGACTACTATTATGGACAGCTTTTTAAATCTTGGCGGACAAAGTGAAAACGCTAATCTTGACGAGTCTGAAAAACAAAGGATTGCCTTTGTAAATGCTACAAAAAAATTCAATCAAGGTAACGTGGTTGTGGCATATGATGAGTTTGAAAACCTCTCAAGCTCAATAAACAGCGACTATGCACTTTTAGTTTTTGCAAAAAGTATGTACGAAATAGGCTTTTTCTCAATCGGCACAAAGAGCCTTGAAAAAATTAAACACAAAAAATTTGTACAAGATACGATTGACGACCTTAAAAGGTGCTATCTGCCTTCTTTTACGCTGGATAAAAATGAAGAAATTTACCTTGCAAAAGCTTATTCTTCAATTCACTATGACAACTCAGCGCAAGAAATTTCCTTTGAATTAAATAAAAATGAGGCTTTAACAAGTAAATCCGACTATGCAAATTACATTTTATCTCAGGCAATGAGCGAGTCAAGACAATACCAGCAAGCGCTAAATTTCATCAACAAAGCAAGTTCAATGAACAAAACAAACTTGTCTTATTTGAATTTTAAAGTAAAAACCCTCAATGCCCTAAACAAAAATAAAGAAGCGCTTGAAATAATCGAGCAAGTTGAAAAAAATAATGCAAATGAGCACATTTTTAAAAACAGCTTTATGCTGCAAAAAGAAACTATTCTTGCAAACCTCTCTAAAGACGAACAAGACAGAAAATACCATCAAACAATGAAAACCTTTATGGAAGGCAATTATCAAAAAGCAATTGAGGATTGCAAAAACATTTTAAGCTTTGACAAAAAGAACTATAAAATCCTGACTCTGCTTGCTATGGGGCAATTTGTAACAGGGGACAGACAAAGTGCAAAGAAAAATTACCTTGCAAGCTATGAAATAAATAAAAATTACCCCTATACTCTAAGCGGGCTTGGAGATGTAAAATTTCTGGAGTACGATTTAGAGGGCGCAATTAAATATTATAAAAAAGCGCTTTCTCAAAATCCAAAAGACCAAACAAGCGCGCTAAAATTGGCATTAATTTACAAAAATGACACAAAATACGAAAAAGATTTAAAAAATCTTGAGAAAAAACTTGCAAAAATGGACTCTGCGCCATTTATGTCTTACCACTCCATTGCTGCAACTATTGCAAAAGACAATAAAAATTTAAGGAGAGAATACATAAGGCGCGCAACAGCTATAAACCCGCTATATGAAAACGGTTGGGTGGCTTTTTTAAACTATGAACTTGAAAACAAAGACCTTGATGGCGCAAAAAACTTTTTGTACATGATTTCTTTTTCAAATCGCACAAATTACATTTATTTTTACCTGAATGCACTATACGACATTGCGCTAAACAGGACAAACTCGGCAATTGTTAACCTTAGGAATTGTTTAAGCTTGAAACCTGACTTTGAGGATGCAAATAAAAAATTAATTCAACTTATACCCTCTGAAATTAAGCCTGAAGTAGAAAAGCAAGTCCCGCAAGACTTTATAGATCAACCTGTGTTGTAATTTTTTTGTTTACCCCATCACTCACAAGCGTCCAAACCTTTTCTCCTAAAGCCTCTACAAGACTTGAATCATCAGTAAAGTCATCTCTTGTAGCAAATTTTTTGTGCGCACTCATTATTAAATCATACTTAAAAGCTTGCGGAGTCTGCGCCTGAAAGACATTTTTCCTGTCAATTGTTTTTATTATCGCACCGCTGTTATCGGTTATTTTAATTGTATCTGTAGCAAAAACCCCGCAACAAATAGCGTTTTTAGTATCTAATTCCGCTATAACTTGCTCTATTGTTGATTTTTCAATAAATGGTCTTGCACCGTCATGAATTAAAACTTTATCTTTATATTTACACCCCAAAAGCGCGTTATAAACACTTTTTTGACGAGTTTCACCAAATTGCGCAAAAGTTATTTTATTTTTATCAAAAACACTGCTTTGCTCTATAAAATCACGTGTCTGAGGTGTAGCAGGAATAATAATTTCATCTGACAAGTCTAAGAATTTTAAAATTGTATGTTCAATAACCGTTAAATCATCTATTTTAACAAGGAGTTTATTTGTGCCAAAACGCCTTGAGATGCCGCCTGCAGTAATTATTGTGCTAATCAAAATGCAAAAACTCCCCTCTTTTTTCTTCTTTTATGTCCTTGCCATTAATTAAAATTTTATCCCCAAAAACCGCTCTACCCACGACTTTCAGCTCTTTTAAATTTAATTTTTTATAATCATTTTCACTTAAAACGCACACTAAAGAATAATCCTCACCGCCAAAAAGCACATCCTCGCGCACTGTACCTTGAATATGTGGGATTTTTTCAAATTCCAACTCAAAACCAACGCCGGATGAGCGTGAAATCCACTCAAGAGCGTTAATTAAACCGTCTGATGAGTCCATCATAGCATATGGTTCTTTTGCAATTTGCGCGATTTTTTGCGAACATTCAAACTGCAAAATTGGCTCAAGGTGCGCTTTTGTAAAGCCGTTTTGAATATTTGAATCTTTAAGCAACATTTTAAACCCTGTGGCAGATGCCCCAAAATTTCCGCAAAGTGCAAGCAAATAACCCTCTTTTGCATTTTTTCTCGATGAAATGTTGCGATTTTTAGTGTCGCCTGAAATGCAAATTGAAATGTTTATTTTTTCACCGCCTGTTAAATCTCCGCCAATTATTTTTAGCCCAAATTCTTGCTCTATCTCATTAACACCCTTATAAAATTCTTCTATAAATTTTTCATCCAACTTGCCGCTTATTGTAATCGTTGCATACATTGGTTTTGCACCTGAGGCTAAAATATCACTTATATTAACCTTAAGAGCCTTTTTAGCCAACAAATAGGGTGAAATAAAATTAAAATCAAAATGCACACCCTCGACAAGCGCGTCTGTGCTTATGCAAAGATTTAAGTCTTTTAAATAAGCACAGTCGTCCCCAAGGTAAGAGCTGTCTAAAAGGGAGTTTTTAATTATTTCTATAAATTTTAACTCAGTATTTTCCATTTTTACTTTAGCGCGCCATAAAGCCCTAAAAGCGCCATTTTATAGCTGTTTTTTGAAAAACCTGCAACTTGCCCAAGGCATTTTGGCGCAATGTAAGAGTTGTGTCTAAAATCTTCGCGAGAGTATATATTGCTCAAATGCACTTCAACTGTTTTAATGTTCACAGAGGCAATAGCGTCCGCTATAGCAACGCTTGTGTGAGTGTAGGCTGCAGGGTTAATTATAATTCCGTCAAAATTATTCAGCGCATTTTGAATTTTATCCACAATTTCACCTTCAAAATTAGACTGAAAAAACTCAAGCTCAATTGATTGGTCTAAGCTTTTTGCGTAATTTTTAAGTTCCTCTTGAATATCATCAAGTGTCATCGAACCGTATATTTCAGGCTCTCTTATGCCAAGCATATTTAAATTTGGGCCATTTATTACAAGAATTTTCAAAATTTTCTCCTTTTTATTCATCATACAAAAATCTTGCTTTTATTAAAATATCTTCTTCAACTCTTTCAATTTCCCTAAATTCAAGTTTATAGCATTCACTAATTTTGAAAACATTTAAATTTCCAATAAAATCCATGCCTGTGCCAAAAATTTTAGGTGAAACAAACTTGTAAATTTCATCTGCCATTTCTTGCTTAACCAATGTGGTTAAAATAGTTTTGCCTGTTTCGACAAGAATTGAATAAACTCCCATATTGTACAATTTTGCAAATAAATCTCTAAAATTTGCAAACTCAACAGGGGCAACATTTTTCGGGAAATCTCTCTCTAAATTGTGCGTTGCAAGAAAAACCCTTGTATCATCATCCCTAAAAACCTGATAATCAAAGGGGATTTTACCATGCCTGTCTATAATTATCCTCTCAGGCGACCTTTCGCCTTTTAATCTGCAAGTAAGCGCAGGATTGTCGGCTAAAACTGTCCCTGAACCGCTTAATATACCAAAATGCTGGGCTCTTAGCTTTTGCACATAAGCTCTTGAGGCCTCTCCTGTTATCCATTTTGACTCACCGCCTGCAGTTACAATTTTTGAATCAAAAGTTGTTGCGATTTTCACTGTGACATAGGGCATTTTTTTTGTGACATTTTTTATAAAGACTTTGTTTAACTCTTTGCACTCATCCTCTAAAACCCCGCTTATAACTTCAATTCCGGCGTTTTTTAACTTCATTACACCTTGCGAACAAACAAGCGGATTAGGGTCATAAGTTCCTATAACAACTTTTTTAAATCCTTTTTCTATTATTAAATCTGCACAGGGCGGGGTTTTACCCTGATGTGAACAAGGTTCAAGATTTACAATAAGCGTTTTATCAGAAAAATCTACATCACCTGCTTCAATTATTGCGTTTCTTTCAGCGTGATTTTCGCCGTATTTTTTGTGCACGCCTTTTGAAATTATTTTGTCATTGTTTTCATCGTAAATAATCGCGCACACCATAGGATTTGGCGCAACATCAAAACGATATTTTTGAGCCTCATCCAAACAAATTTTCATAAGTTCTTCATATTTTTTCATCATTTTAACCTGCCATGTTCTCCATAATTTTAATAACCGCCGGATATAATATAACTATAAACAATGCCGGTAAAAGAAACAATATCATAGGAATTGTCATTTTTGTACTTGCACTTTGCACAAGCTCCTCAATCCTTTGTTTTTTGCGTGTCCTCAATGTTTCGCAATAAACCCTGAGTGACTGCGCCACGCTTGTACCCATTTTTTCAGATTGCACAAGCATTGCGGTAAATGACTGTAAATCGCTTGTATTTACTCTTTTTGCCATATTTTTTAGAGCTTCTTCTCTTGGTAAACCAGACATCACATCCTTTGAAAGTCTGTTAAACTCACTACTTACAGCCTTTGAAAGCCCGCTAAACTCACTTGCAACGCGCTCAATTGCCCCATCAACTCCAAGCCCTGCCTCAACACAAACCGACAGCAAATCAACAGCATCAGGAAAATATTTTATAAATTCCTTTTGCTTTTTTTTAATGTGCTTCATTATTTGATATTCAGGGTATTTATACGTCATATAGCAAATTAATATTGAGCTTGAGGCAGTTGTTGTATTTGGAAACAAAAAAAGCATTGCAGCACAAAAAATAACAACTATTAAAAGCCTGTATAGCCTTCTGTTTTCAAACTCTAAAATATCGTCATCGCTAGAGGCAACACCATAAGAGTACAAAAGCTCATGGATTTTTTTTCTAAAAACTTTATTTGAAATACTTTTTATGGAAATCGGTTTTAAAAGTTTTGAAAAATTGTTGTACAAGCTTTTTCTTCTTGATTTCCCACCTGTTTTTCTGAGTCTTTGGCGCACAAAATTTTCATTTGGGTCATAAAATATATTTATAATCCAAAACGCCCATAAACCCAGCAATATCGGTATTATCTCAGGTGGCAATTTCTCTCCTTATATTTCAATAGTGACAATTTTTTTAATCATATAAACCCCTAAAAGCAACAAGGTCAACGCCAGCAAAAGCGCGCTGTTACCTTGCTGAGTATTCAAAAGAGGACTCATATAATCAGGTGAAAGTACAAATAAAATTCCTGCTATTATTGGCGGAACGCAAACAAGCATAAAGCCCGAAAACCTTGCCTGCGCAGTTTGGGCCTTCAACTGTCCTGCCATTTTAAAACGCTCCCTTATCGTATAAGAAAGCCCGTCAAGAATTTTTGCAAGGTTTCCACCCACTTCTCTTTGTAAAATTACTGCAGTTATAAAAAACTTTAAATCCATATTATTTGGAACAGTTTTAGATAAAGACAAAATCGCTTGCTTAGCGTCTGAACCCACAGCCAGCTCATCAATTGCAGTTTTAAATACACCTGAAATCGGCATTGGCATTTCTTTTGTAATAACTTCAAAGGCGCTGTATATAGAGTGCCCAGCGCGCAGCGAATTTGAAAGCAAATCAAGAGTATCGGGCAATTGTTTTGCAAATGCAGCATTTCGCATTGATGTTTTGATTTTTAAAACATTTAAAGGTATAAAAAGCCCTAAAAAGCTTATCGGCAAGAGTTTTGGGGTGGTTAAAAGCAAAATAGTCGCAATAGGCACAACACACATAACACTTAAAATTATAAAAGTGTCAACTTGCATGTTCACACCTGAGAGCATAATTTCATTTTTGATTTTTTCCGTTAATTTAAAACCCGCAAAGCGTTGCGCAAAAATTTTATAACGAAAATTATTATAAAGAAAAGAAAACTCGTCATCCTTATAATTTGATGTTTTTTTATTAGGATTTTTTTCTTTTATTTCTTCAAGTCTTTTTTGAAGTGCAAACTGCCTGGGAATTCTAATTGAAAACAAATTCACAAGCAGCAAAAAACTCAAAAAACCAAGAAGTACAGATGCAAAAAATGCGCTCATCTCTTAAGCCTTTTTAATAAATCTACATTCAAGACCATTTCTTTGTTCGCTATTTCTTCGCGAGTTTTATTTGTTTCAACAGCAGCAGGAGTTGTTGGCATTTGCGACTTATTACCGTTTTTTGACAGGTAAGTGTGTCTGTAGCCCCTATCAAAAATTTGCGGATTTATCTCAATGCCTTTTGCTGTAATTTTATCTAAAAATTTTGGTCTAATACCTGTTGAGGAGTGCATACCCATAACAGTGTTAACACCTGCGCCTGTTTGCTCCCAAACAAAAATATCCTGCATTGTAATGACATCTCCCTCCATGCCTACAATTTCAGATACTTTTGTAATTTTTCTTGAACCGTCAGAAAGCCTTGAAACTTGAATAATTATATTAATTGCAGAGGCTATTTGGCTTTTTATGTTCTTTTCAGGCAAATCAATTCCTGAGAACATAACCATTGTTTCAAGCCTTGAAAGTGCATCACGCGGTGAATTTGCGTGCAAAGTAGTTAAAGAACCGTCATGCCCTGTGTTCATAGCCTGTAACATATCAAGTGTTTCAGCTCCACGACACTCCCCTATTATTATCCTGTCAGGACGCATACGCAAACTGTTTATAACTAAATCTCTTGCACTTACTTGACCTTGTCCTTCGATGTTTGGCGGTCTTGTTTCAAGCCTTACAATATGTTCCTGCTGCAAACAAAGCTCAGCAGAATCCTCTATTGTAATAATGCGCTCGCCATTTGGAATTTTTGCCGACAAACTGTTTAAAAGCGTTGTTTTACCTGCACCTGTTCCGCCGCTAATTATTATATTCAGCCTTGCAGCAACTGCAGCAGACAAAACTTGAGCAATTTCCGTTGAAATTGAACCCCATTTCAAAAGACTTTCCATAGTACCACTGTCTGCTCTAAAACGTCTAATTGACAAAGACGGGCCATCTATTGCAAGCGGAGGTATAATAGCGTTAACCCTTGAACCGTCAGGCAAACGAGCGTCCACCATCGGCGATTTTTCATCAATTCTTCTTCCCACCTTTGAAACAATTCTCTCTATAATATTTTTCAGGTGGTTATTATCTTTAAAAGTAATTGTAGTTTTGAAAAGCTTACCGTTACGCTCTACATATACATTTTTAGCACCATTAACCAAAATATCACTAATTGAAGGATCAGCTAAAAGCGGATCCAGCGGGCCATAGCCTTTTGCCTCTTGGATTATCTCCCTTATCAGTCTGTCGCGTTCAATTTTATTTAAAGGAGTTGAGCGAAAATTTGTAGAAATTTGATGTTCTATAAACTGCCTTATAAGGTTTTTTTGCTCATTGTCATTATAATTGCTCCAGTCAGGAGTGGTGTTAACTTTATCTATCAAAAGCGCGTGGAGTTTTTCTTTTAAATCTGCAAACTCCGCACTCAATGGCACATCGCCCATAAAAGCACCGAGCTGGTTTTCCCCTAACTGATTTTGCTGATTTTTTACACCATTATTTAATCTATCTTTAAGTGACAATTACTTTTTCTCCTTCTTTTTAAATAATCCCATAAAGCCCGCATGCTCCGCCTTAACCTGCTTTTGCGCACTGTAGGTATAATTATCTGACAAAAGTGCCGCAAGCTCTTTAAAAGCCTTTGCTAAATTTGACTGGTGATTAATATCGCTAACGGGCATACCTTTATTTATTGCATTTATAATTGTAAAATAGTTATTTGGTATTTTATAGTAAACACTGTGTCCTAAAACGTCTTCAACATCTTCGATTTTTATTTCATCGTTTTCCATGTACCTGTTTATTATAAGTTTAATCTTATCTTTTTGGTATCCTAAACGCTTAAACAGGTCAAAACACCTTTGACAGTTGCGCACAGAGGGTAAATTTAAAATCGCAACAAGCAGTATTAAATCTGAATTATCAAGTGCTGTAATTGTTTTGCCGTCAAAAGAACTTGTCGTATCAATAATAACGTAGGAAAACACGCTCCTTAGGACATTTATAAGCGTTGTAATATTTTCACTTGTTATAATTTCAGCCTGTTCTAAATCAGGCGGATCAGCAAGAACATACAAGGAAGTGTCTTTATATTTTTCAAGGGTTGAGAGCAAAAATGTTTCATCAATTCTCTCTAAATTATTTACAACATAAGAGGTGTCAAAAGAAGGATTTAAATCCAAAAACGTTGTAACATCACCCATTTGAAAGTTTAAATCAACAAGAGCAACTTTTTCATTTGTAAGATTTGCAATTTCAAGCGCAAGATTTGTTGCAATAGAGGTTTTACCAATACCGCCTTTGTTTGAAAAAGTAGTTATAACCTTACATTTTGTAGTGTCATTAATGTTGCCTAAAATTAAATCTTTAATTTTTTCAACCGATTGAATAAAATCATCCTCAATGAGAGGCTTTATAAGGTATTCCCTTGCCCCTGCCCGAAGCGATTTTATGACTAATTCAGAATCTGCATTGTAAGAAAGAACAATGATTTTAGAGTTTCTGAGGTTTTTTGAAAACTTAACAATAGTATCTAAAGTCAGCTGAGTACGCTCTGAAATGTCAACAATAATAAGGTTAGGATGCATTTCATTAATTTGAGCATAAGAATTTATGGCATCATCAAATTCGCCAATTAAATTTATATCTTCGACTTTTTCTAAATAAGTCCTTATAAGCTCTCTGCTTGTGCTATCAGGTTCAATTATAACTGTGTCTATTTTTATACTCATTTTTAAATGTCCTCTAGAACTGGCGCATCAACTATTCTTGGTGTAATAAAAATCATAAGTTCGGTATCGTTTTTTGTGTCTTCTATTTTCTTGAACAGTATTCCAATAATTGGAATGTCGCCCAACAAAGGCACTTGATTGTTTGATTTTGAACTTGAATTATTTAAAAGCCCTGCTATAACAAGGGTTTCACCGTCCATAAGCTCAACAGTTGTTTCAACTTTTCTTGTTTTAAACCCTGGAATTACAACAGCATTTTGAGCATCCATAACCCCTGATGAGCGGTCAATTTCACTAACCTCAGGCGCAAGTTTAAGCTTAATCCTGCCTGTTTTTTCCATAATAGTTGGCGTAAAGTTTAAAATAACACCCGTTTTTTTAAAGTCATAGGCAATTTGCCCGTACTGCCCGACATCAGAAGGTACAGGGACTTCATTACCCACATTAAAGCTTGCTTCCTCACCGTCCACCGCTAAAAGTTTTGGTTCAGCTAAAATCTGTGCATCGCCTTTTGTTTCGGCTGCTTGAAGTTCAAAAGCTATGTCGCCGGCTTTATTTGAAAAGAAATATTTAACCCCGTTGCTGACAAGTACACGAGAAAATTTGCCCAATGGCAAGGCGTCAGTAGCAAAACCGCCATCACCTGTCATAGAGCCGCCTGCCTGTTCAAATTTAGAGTTGTTGCCAATGCTAAAACCTGTGCCTAAGTTCCTTGAGAAGTTTTTTGTAACCTCTGCAACTTTTACCTCTAAAAGTACTTGTTTTGAGGCACTTTCTGTCATATCAACAAGATTTATATTGTAAGCTTTTGCAAGGTCAAGAATTTTTTGCCTTGTAGCTGTTGTGCTGACTTTTCCTGACAAAACTGCGCCATTATTATTAAAAATAATCGACACATTTTCATTTGGCGCAATATAGTCTACTGCTTTTAAAAATTCATCAACATCCTGCTGAATTACAAGGTTGTAAAATACAGGTTCTGAATTTTTACCCCAAAATATAAGGCTTGTATTTCCTGCTTTTTTGCCATTAACCATTAGTTGTTTTGAAGTTAAAATCACAATATCTGCTACACTTGGATCAGCTATTGAAATTCTTTTCACAGGAGTATCAAAATTTAAAATTTGAGATTTTCCAACAACCGCGTAAAGCTTTTGGTTGTTATCCCTAAGGGCATTTTTCACGACCATTGAATCATTAAAATTGTAACTGTCTTCATTTTCCCATGGCGCATTTATGTTAACAGGCT
The DNA here is from genome assembly GCA_944324905.1 of Candidatus Gastranaerophilales bacterium. Classification (GTDB taxonomy): domain Bacteria; phylum Cyanobacteriota; class Vampirovibrionia; order Gastranaerophilales; family Gastranaerophilaceae; genus Galligastranaerophilus. Next base: position 246,484 of record CALUYB010000001.1, on the reverse strand, counting down.
GGTTTTCTACCCCTCTAAAATTACTTTGCGCAAATGAGCAGGTGCACAAAAGCGCTAGAACAAGGGCAAATATTAAGTTTTTAAACCTTTTAAACATCATAAGGGCGCCCCCACAATCATTTTTTTGTCGCCTGAAATAAATTCTATTTCCTCCTCATTTTTAATTGTTGATTTTACAACAGGGACTTCTTGTTTTGGCTTTGTTTTAACCTCATTTACAGGTATTTCGCTTGGTGCAATGTCATATTGAGGAATGTCACTAACTTCAACAAGGTTATCAGGAGCATCTGAAGGCATTTTTGGAAGCTGTGCAATGCCTGAGTTAAACTTGTAACCAGTTCTTTCATGCCTGTTTCTTTGAATAATTACAGCCTTGTCATTGTTTAAAGCTGTTATAAAAATAGGCACATCTTTATCCCTTATTTCAAGCATAACGTACTTTTGGGAACTGTTTGGAATATCTAAAATATTTAAAATCCTGACATCCTGCGCAAGGATTGCATTTTTAGGGAAATAAATATCAGCGTGAGTTTGAGCTTTTACAAATGGGGGCAGAACATCAAGCCTTATAGCAACAGAGCGAAAACCGCGCTGTGGTTCACTTTGGGCAATGTCCATATCAGAAGTTTTAAAGAAATTTTCTACAATTGGCGAATCAGCTTTAATATCTTTTGTTGCAATAAGCCCTGAAATCTTTGCACTATCTGTTATAGCACCCTCTATCTCTATTGGAAACTGCTTTGTTGTAAGGTTATCAGCTTGAATTTTTTCACCTTTTTTAATATCTGTTTTTGCAACAACGTAAATTATCTTTCTGATGGGCAAATTTGCGCTTGTTTGAGTGAGTTTTTTTAAGTTTTCATTTTCAATTTTTAATTTCACAATAACCTGATAAGAGGCGACTGCAATTGCAACCCCCACTATTATGGAAATTATAAGCTGATTTTTATTCTTTTTTATACTCATAAACTCACAAAGCTTCCGCTTAACATTTTACATTATTTTGCGCGTTTTAAAAAATCATTAAGTTTCTTTACATGTTCATACATTTTCTTTTAAAAATCCAATAAGATTTTTAAGCGCGTTTTTAGCAATGTCCTCCTTAATTTCCACCCTCATCTTATTAACATCAGAATTTTTTATTTCTGATTGAAATTTTACAACCTTAATTACAGGCCCTTTTCCTTTTAAAATTCCAAAACCAATATAGCAAAGCCCCACAGGTTTTTCTTTTGAACCGCCTGTTGGCCCTAAAATGCCCGTTGTTGCAAGAGAAACTTGCGCATAATTTAAAAGCCCCAAAGCCATTTGGTAAGCAACATCGGAACTTACCGCACCAAACTCGTCCAATGTTTCTTTTTTTACATTTAAAAATCTTGTTTTTGCTTCATTTGAATAAGTTACAAAATTTTGCTCAATATAAGCACTGGAGCCTGAAATATCAGTCAAATAAGAACTCACTAAACCGCCTGTGCAAGACTCGGCACAGGCGATTTTTAAACCGTTTTTTATAAGAATTTCTTTGATTTCTTCAAGTATTTGCATCTACACCCCTATGAAATAGGCACATCCAGCGGCTCAAGCAGAATTACATCAAATACAATTCCTTGGTCTATAACTACATCATGCCCTTTTCTAAATAAGTCAATTACACTATCTCCTATTAAATAAGCACCGCCGCCAATTGTACCGCCTATTGCCGCAAATGGAGTAACTAAAAATCTTCCGCCTGTGAATAGTTCTTCGCCTGATGTTATACCCCATTTAGTAGTATTTGAAATTATTTTACCGCTTTTTTGCGCATTTCTTTTAAGTTCATTCCAGTAATTTCCACCGCCTGATATTGCGCCATCCTCAAGAATATCAAAATTTGAACATATTGCAGCGCTTATTGGCAACTGTCTGCCCTGTGGAGTCACCACATGATCAAAAGTTAAATATAAAAGCGCACTACGCGACAACCTTGCCGTTGGCTTATATTTTTCAACAGTTCCGCGCACAAGCGAACCTGTTGGCAAAATTGTTTTTCCGTTCATTTTAATATCCTTTGTCAATCTTGCGCTAAACATATCCCCTGCTTGCATTTCAGACGTTGAAAGCGGTTCTGCCATAACAAGATTTAACTTTGTACCCTTTGGAATTCTTTGTGTATAGGCATCAGCCGACAATTGATAAGCAAAAACCTTTGGCATTAAAGCAACAAAAGCAAAAAGAGCAAATAAAGCGATTATTTTTTTCATCAAATGTTCTCCTTGTTTTTCAAATCTTTAACGGAAATTTTCCCAAACTTGGCACTAAGGTCATCAATATGATGAACAATGTAATAGAAAGGCTCTAAATCCCTTTCAGATAGGTCAATCATCGCTCCCCAATCACTTCTGCCGTGGTGAGCTGCTATCATTTTTGCAATATTTTTAAAGCCCTCTTTCATGCAAAGCGTATAACCATACTGCGAGTGGGTTAACCAGTCTTTTTTAAATTCTTCGTTATACTCAATAAACCCTGTTTCAAGATTTATTTTATATTCAAAAATCTTACCTATATCGTGCAAAATGCAAGCAGCGTACAGTTCTTCCTTATCAACCTTATTGTTTAATTTAGGATAAATTATTTTTGCAAAATCAACACATTCTAAAATATGCACCAAAAGTCCGCCAATGTAATTATGATGCATAGATTTTGCCGCAGGAGCGTATTTTAGAGCCTCTTGATTATTTTTTAGCGTGTCTAAAACAAAATTTTTAAGTTTTTCGTTTTCAAAAGTTTCAACAAATGCAATTAATTCATTGTATTTTTCTTCACATTGCCCCACCTCAAGCCCGCAAAGAGCTTCTTCGATTAACTCAAGGTTGTTTACAAGGCAATTGTTGTACTTTTCATTGTAACTTGCAGTTAAAATTCTAACCGTATTTCCTGTTTTAAAAAGCTTTTCGTCCAATCGGTTAAGGGTTTCTTCCCACAAAATACAGTTCAAAACAGACGAATCATCGAGGTTTTTAAGCTGCATTTTGCCCATTTTTGTGCCGGCTTTTGTGTCCCCAACGATAAAATTTAAAACTTCGTAATCAGCATTTAAGTCTAGCATGCTATGATTTTATTATAAATTTTAATTTTTGTAAAGTTTTATTAATTTAATTTTTCTGCACGTTACAGGTCAATTTTTCAAGCGTTTGATTATTAATTTCGCCGCCAATCAGCATAATAATTGAGGTGTAATACAACCAGACCATCAAAATTGCAAAAGTACCGATTGTCCCATAAACCCTGTTATATGTACCAAGTTCGTTCACATAGAGCGAAAAAAGCCACGAACCCAGCAACCAAAATATACAGAAAAACATTGTCCCCGGAATAACGCTTTTTCTTTTAACCGAAAAATCTCGTGCAGGTAAAACGTAATAATTTATCATAGCTAAAATAAATAACATTAAAAACGCAACGGGCCAACGACCTATAAGCAAGGTATTGACAAGGTTCTGTGGCATATGAACATAACTTGCCACAAAATTTAGAATCACCTTACCAAAGATAATTAAGTTAACTGAAATAAAAAAGAAAAACGTATTTACAAAAACCATTAAAACAGACAAGAGCCTTGTTTTTATAAAGCTCCTGTTCTCTTGAATTTTATTTGCACGATTTAATCCTTTGATAATGACTGCAATGGCGTTCGATGTTAAAATTAACGTCACAATAAAACCCACAACAGCCATTGTGCCGCCGTTTTGAAAAAGTATAACCTCTTTTAAAACACTGTGCAAAAGCTCAGAAACTGCATTTGGTGTAAAAACCGAAATGAAATAAATTACCTTGTCTACAAAAAATTTTTTGCCCAGCCAACCAAAAACAGCCATCAAAAAAAGCATAAAAGGAAAAATCCCCAAAACAAGCATAAATGCCATCTCAGATGCCATGCCGGGGAAATCCTCCTGTATAATTGAATTTTTTAAATTTATCACATATTCTTTTACAAGTTTAATCATAAATTTTCCTAAATATGTTTTTTTGCTTCCTCTAAAAGGCAATTTAGTGCTTCATCTACAGGTTTTTTAATAGTACACCCTGCAGCCCTTGTATGCCCGCCGCCGTTAAATTTTTTAGCAATTTCAGTCACATCTTTTTCTTTAGAGCGCATAGAAACTTTTGTGGAATTATTTCCTGATTCCTTTAAAACAAAGGCAAATTCAACAGGCTTCATGGAGCGCAAAACCTCGCAAATTCCCTCAGTATGTTCATCTTTTGCGCCAAATTTTTCCATATCAACTTTTTTGACAAGGGTATAGGCAATTTTATCATTACAAATAAATTTCGCATTTGTCACGCAAAATGCCTGAAACATAACCATAGCTTTTGATTTCAAATCATAACACTTTCTTGCAATACTTGCAGTATCAACTCCGATTTTTGCCAGTTGAGCTGCTATTTCAAGTGTTCTTGGGGTGACTGTTTCATATTTAAAACACCCTGTATCTGTTAAAATTGCAACGTAAACGCAATTTGCCATCTCAAGCGTTAAATTTTTATTTTGACTTTTAAACATTTCAAACAGGACTTCACCTGTACTTGAAATTCCGCCTAAAATATGATTATAGTTTGCAAAACCTCTATTTGTTTTGTGATGGTCAATGTTTATTGTAACTTTGGCATTATTAAAAATTTCTCTTGCATTTTCTACAACTCTATCAACTGACGCCACATCAACACAAATAACTGTATCATAAATATTTTCAACATTTTCAAGCGTTTTTGCTTCGTTTAAATATGGCATAAAAGAATATATTTCAGGATAACTTTTACCTTTTGAAACCTGAACTAAAATATCTGCCTTATCTCCAATATATGATTTCAGAGCGCAAGCACTACCTAAAGTATCCCCATCAGGATTTACATGTGTAACTATTAAAACCTTTTTTGCACTCTCGATCAACTCAAAGATTTTTTTAATCATGTTCAAAGGTTAGCACAAAAAAATATTTTTTAAAAAGCACTTTTTACATTTTTTAATTTTGTAACATTACCTGTGTAAAAATCAATAAAGGAATAGCTGTTTTTAAGCTCGTAGGCCTCATTTGAGCCGAGCATTTTAAGAGCATTTTTAAAAAGTTTATAAGCACTTTTTGGCTTTTTTGTATCTAAAAGTAAATCAATTTTTAAGCGATAAAGTGAATACATTTTCTCACTCTCGACTAACCCCACCTGCATAGCACTTTTTTCACAAAAATCAAAAGCTTTTTTATAATCGCCCTTTTGAGCGCAGCAGTATGCAATTTTTGACGTTACTTCAAAATCATCTTCACCTAATTTATACAACTTTTGCCACACCTCAAGCGCAAGAGTGATTTTATCTTGCAAAATAAGCATATTACCTCTTAACCTCAGGGCTTTTTTATGCCAAGGGTCAAGCTCAAGCGCACGTGAAATATATTTTTGAGCCTTTTGATTATCCTCTATATAAAAAAAAGTGTCATAGGCTATTTTATAGTACTTTTCCGCTAAAAAATTTACAACTCGCATGATTAATTTTATTTTTTAAATGTCATTATTTTCATTGTATAGACAGTTAAACACCAAGGCTAGTATATTTTTTTAAAAAGGTTAAAAGCATGATGGGGTGCATGTTAGACATGAAATTACAAATCGTTACATTTGGGCATGAATTTTAAAAAAGATTTAAGATATAATTATAGAAATCGTTTTTTAAAAAAATACTTGGTTGGAGGAAAAAAAGTGAATTCGCTTAGCGAGAGTACAATGTATACGGGATTGCCATTATCAAAAAATGCAGTTAAGGTACTTGAAAAAAGGTATCTAAAAAGAGATTTAAACGGAGAAGTTATTGAAACACCGGAAGATTTATTTCACAGAGTTGCAGACACCATAGCAAGTGCTGATAAGGAATTTGGTGCAAGTGATGAAGAAGTTAAAAAAACAGCACAAGAATTCTATGAAATGATTACACAATGCTATTTTATGCCAAATTCACCCACACTTATGAATGCAGGAAGGGATTTAGGACAATTAAGCGCTTGTTTTGTTCTTCCTGTTGAAGACTCTCTTGAAGGCATTTTTGAAACAATTAAAAATACAGCCTTAATTCACAAATCAGGCGGCGGCACAGGTTTTTCTTTCTCAAGATTAAGACCCAAAAACGATGTAGTGCATTCTACAATGGGTGTATCATCAGGCCCTGTTTCATTTATGGAAGTATTTAACGCTGCAACAGAAGCCGTTAAACAAGGTGGCACAAGACGTGGTGCTAATATGGGTATCTTAAGAATTGACCACCCCGATATTTTAGAATTTATCCACTGCAAAGATGACTTATCAAAATTAAACAACTTTAATATTTCAATTGCCGTAACAGATGAATTTATGAGAGCAGTTGAAGAAGACAGAGATTTTGAACTTATTCACCCAAACACAAAACAGTGCGTTAAAAAAGTAAACGCAAGAGAAATTTTTGACATAATTACAAAAGGCGCTTGGGCTTCAGGCGAACCGGGTATTATTTTTATTGATAGAATTAACGAAGATAACCCGACACCTGCTTTAGGCGAAATTGAATCTACAAACCCATGTGGCGAAGTTCCGCTTTTACCTTATGAAGCTTGTAACTTAGGTTCAATTAACTTATCTAAAATGATTAAACAAAACCCTGCAGGCGGTTTAGATGTTGATTGGAGTAAATTAGCTAATGTTACTCGTCTTGCAATACATTTTCTTGATAACGTAATTGTAGTAAATAATTACCCATTGCCTCAAATTGCGCAAATGGTAAGCAATATAAGAAAAATCGGCCTTGGTGTTATGGGTCTTGCTGATATGCTTATGCAGCTTGGAATTCCTTACAACTCTGAAGAAGGCTGTGCTCTTGGTGCTAAAGTTATGGAATTTATTGACTACCATTCAAAAGCACAAAGTATTAATCTAAGCGAATTAAGGGGAAGTTTTAAAGGGTTTGAAGAAAGCGTTTACACTCGCCCTAATTACCTTTACAACAAATACAAAGGCAAAAGTGCAGGCGTCATAATTGATGAGATGTGGGCTGATTTAGACAACAGAATTGCAAAATCAGGCATTAGAAACGCAACTACAACTTGCATTGCCCCCACAGGCACAATTTCAATGATAGCAGGCGCATCAGGCGGTATTGAACCCCTGTTTGGTTTGGTATTTAAACGTAATATCATGGATGGCACAATTCTTCTTGAAGTTAATCCGATTTTTGAAAATTATGCAAAAGAACATGGTTTCTACAGTGAAGAATTAATGGAAGAAATTGCAAAAACAGGCTCAATTGCGCATATAGAAGGAATTGACGAGCAAACAAAAAGAATTTTTGCAACAGCGCATGATGTTTCACCTGAAGCGCATATTATGATGCAAGCAGCATTTCAATTGCACACTGATAACGCTGTTTCAAAAACTATTAACTTTGTTGAAAGCGCAACGGTTGAAGATGTTGCAAAAGCTTATATGTTAGGCTTTAAATCCGGTCTTAAAGGTTTAACCGTATATCGTAACAACTCAAGATGGTCGCAACCAATGGTTGTGGATAAAATCAAAACCAAAGAAGACGCGCAAGCCGGTGCGATAGGGGCAAGCGGTGAGCTTGACCCGAGCACTACGCAAGCGGCAGCCGGTGCGCAAACCCAAACAGATTGGAGTCAATCACCATCTGCAATAGGCGCGCCAAGCATTTCACCGGCGCAAATTAATATTCCTACATTTAACGAGGAACATAAACAAGTGGAAACCATAGGGGAGAGAGTGGATGACAACGGTGTCACACTTAAAACCGTTGTATGTCCTGAATGCGGCAACTCAATAGAAATGGCAGAAGGATGTTTTATATGCCTTAACTGCGGTTACTCGGGTTGCAGCTAGAAACCTTTTAAGCCGGCAAATTTGCCGGCTTAGATTTTTTATGTAAAATAAAAGAAATGAAAGAATTTTTTAATTTTTTAAAAAGTAAATACAACAAATTTATTTTTCAATTTTTAAATGAAAAAAGAGTTCCGCCTGCAAATTTTAAGGTAAAAATTGAAACAAAATGTCTTGTTCTTGCCCCCTACATTGGCGCAGAAACAAAAGGCTTAGGCGGTCTTATTGCACAGTACCCCAAAAACTTTGAAGTCTTAGCCTTAACAAACGGCTCCTCAATGATAAAAAATGTAAGCCAAATTGAGGCGATAAACATTAAAAAAGAACAGTTTTTTAATGTAATGAAACATGCGCGGGTTAAAGGTTATAAGGTATTTGATATAAATTCCGGCACCTTGCAGGATGAATATAAAAAAGTATCCAGAATTGATATAAGCGAAGTAGATTTTATTTTTATTCCAAACCCTTTTAGCGCAGACCCTGATACTTTAGCGCTTATTAGTCATCTTAAAAAAATCATAAAAACAAAAGAACATAAAAAAACTCTGCAAATTTTAATGTATGAAAGCGATTATGCACTTTCATACATTGACTACTACGCCGATATTTCAAATATCGCATCAACCAAAAAACAAATGCTAAACATATACTACCCCAATGACCAAAAATTATTAGCAGGTGTAATAGGCTTAAACAAATTCCGCTCAATAAACTACAACGGTGACCTGTGTGAATGTTTTGCAAGCTTTTTTGTAGAAGATTTTTTAAAACTTCCTCTTATATAATACCTATATGGCAATTGTAATATAAGCTTTTTATTGTATAATTATCTTGTCAATAAAAGGAGGAAAAAGCTATGGATAAATACGTATGCACAGTTTGCGGCTGGATTTACGACCCGCAAGAAGGCGACCCATCAAATGATATAGCAGCAGGTACATCTTTTGAAAATTTACCTGATGATTTTCTATGCCCTATTTGCGGTGTAGGCAAAGACCAATTTGCAAAAGAACTATAATTTAAAAGGACAAAAACATTATGAAACTTATTAAGGATGGCGTATATTACTGTGGTGTGGAAGATTTTGGAAGAAAAATTTTTGACCAATTAATCCCCTTGCCACATGGAACAACTTACAATTCATACTACATAGAAGGTGACGAAAAACGCGCTTTAATTGATACATCTTACTCTAAAACAATAAAAGAATTTATTGAAAACTTAAACGGTAAAGGCGAATTTATAGATTATATAATCGCAAATCACGCCGAAGGCGACCACTCGGAAGCTCTTGTTAAAGTTCTTCAAATGAACCCTAACGCTAAAGTTGTTACAAATAAAAAATGTATGGACTTGTTAATTGACCAGTACGCCATTCCTGAAAATAAGTTTCAAGTTATTAATGACGGTGATGAAATTTCCCTTGGTAATAAAACTCTAAGATTTCATCTTGCCCCTTGGGTGCATTGGCCCGATACTATGTTTACACACCTTGTTGAAGATAACATTTTGTTTACTTGCGACTTTTTAGGCGCACACATTACGTATAATCAAGGGCAATTTTACGCACAGGAAACTCAAGAGTATTTGCTAAGCGCAAAAAGATACTACGCTGAAATTATGATGCCTTTTAGACCTCATTGCAAAAAATACCTTGATAAAATAAAACAAATTAACCCATCAATGATTTGCCCTTCTCATGGCGGAGTATACAAAAACCCTGATTTTATACTAAATGCATATTATGAGTGGACAGCAGACACGCCAAAAAACAAAGTTGTTATACCTTATGTTTCAATGTATCAAAACACTGAACGTATGGTGGATAGACTTGCTGAAAAACTCAAAGAAGAAGGTGTTGAAGCACACAAGTTTGATTTAATATCCGATGATATCGGCGACTTAGCGGTTGAATTGGTTGACGCTGCAACAGTTGTCTTTGGGGCGTCTATGGTTCTTGCAATGCCTCATCCCTACGCATTTTTTGGAGTTTATTTAACAAATGCGCTAAGACCAAATGTAAAATTTATGTCGATTCTTGGCTCTTACGGCTGGGGCGGCAATTTAGTGGGCAAAATTGAAGAAAACACAAATCTTCTGCAAGCTGAAAAACTTGACTATATAACTGTTAAAGGCAGGGCAAAACAGGAAGATATGGAGCGCATTGACGCTTTAGCGCACACTATAGCACAAAAACACAAAGAAATAGGCGCAAAATAAGATGAAAAAACTCAAACTGCCACCTGAACAAATTATAGAAGAAGCGCAAAAGGAAGTAACAAAATATTTTGAGAAAATAGATAAAATTCGCGATTTTAATCAGGAAAAAGTTTTGCGTGCTTTTCAAAAAAATAAAATCGGCGAAGAACATTTCTACACCGTTACGGGCTACGGACACGATGATATGGGTAGAGAAGCCCTTGATAACGTCTTTGCGGATGTTTTCAAGGCTGAAAAGGCGATTGTAAGACCGCACTTTGTATCAGGAACACACACTTTAGCTTGCGTGCTTTTTGGTATTTTAAGATATCAAGATACCCTTATGTCTGTTGCAGGAAAGCCCTACGATACACTGGATGAGATAATCGGACACTCAAGAGAAGGTGAATATCCGCAATGTTCGCTCAAGGGTCATGGGGTTGACTACATTGAAGTACCCCTGATTGATGATACTCTTGTCGACTTTGGCGCAATTTCAAGAAGAATAACGCCCAATACAAAAATGGCACTAATTCAACGCTCACGTGGCTACAGCCTAAGACACTCTATTTCAATAAATGAAATAGAACAAATTGTATTAACAATTAAAGAAAAAAACCCTAATACAATCTGCTTTGTAGATAATTGCTACGGTGAATTTGTAGAAGATAGAGAACCGCTTGAAGCAGGCGCAGACATCATTGCAGGCAGTTTAATTAAAAACCCCGGCGGTGGAATAGTTGAAGCGGGCGGCTATATTGCAGGCAGAGCAGATTTAGTTGAAATGTGTGCAAATCGCTTAACTGCACCGGGGATAGGTACACAGGGCGGCGCAATGTTCAATCAGACACGTGTTATGCTGCAAGGCTTTTTTATGGCGCCATCAGTAGTATCTGAGGCACACAAAGGCGCAAGGCTTGCTGCAAAAGTCTTTGAAACAATAGGTTTTAAAACACATCCACGCTCAAGAGAAGATAGAACAGATTTAATTCAAACAATAAAATTTGAAAACCCCGAAGCTCAAGCGGCATTTTGCAGAGCATTACAAAAATATTCTCCGGTTGAAAGCTACCTGACTCCTATTCCTGACGGAGTTCCGGGGTACGAGGACAAGCTCATTATGGCAGGCGGAAGTTTTATAGAAGGTTCAACTCTTGAATTGTCGGCAGACGGCCCTGTGCGTCCGCCTTATGCTGTTTATATGCAGGGCGGCTTAAACTATGCGCACGTTAAAATTGCACTAAAAGGTATTCTTGAAGAATTAAACGAAATTTAATTTTGCTTAAAAGCTTGAATTATAGCGTCTGTAAGCTTTGACACCTGAATTACCTTGATATCAAGTTTATCAATTTTTTGAGAAATATTTTTGTTGACACAAGGAACTATTGCACACTCAAAACCAAGCTTCTGTGCTTCTTTTAAACGTTTTTCAAGGTTATCAACCGCACGAATTTCGCCCGACAAGCCAAGTTCGCCAATAATTACCGTTTTTTCCCTCAACGCAATATCACGCGCACAACTTAAAACCGCAAGTGCCACGCCTAAATCAGCCGCAGGCTCAATAATATCAATGCCTCCGATTACATTTATATAAACATCCTGTTTTGAAAGGTTAAGACCAACCCTTTTTTCAAGAACCGCAAGAATTTGCAACAACCTGTTGTATTCAATCCCTCTTGCAACGCGCCTCGGGTTTGGGTATGGAGTAGAACCAGTTAACGATTGAATTTCAAGTAATAAAACTCTTGTACCTTCAAGCGTTGCAATAACGCTGCAGCCGCAGTTTGCACTCTCTGATGGATTTAAAAATAACTCTGAAGGATTTAAAACCTCACTCAAGCCGTCATCTTCCATATTAAAAACTCCAACCTCAGAAGTTGTGCCGAAACGATTTTTAATTGAGCGCAAAATTCGATAACTTTTGTATCTGTCCCCTTCAAAATTTATAACGCAATCAACCATATGCTCCAAAACCTTTGGGCCTGCTATGTTTCCCTCTTTTGTAACATGACCGATTATGACCGTTGTTATATTTTTTTGTTTTGCAATGTGCATTAAAATATTTGTACATTCGCGGATTTGAGAAACAGAACCCGATGAAGATGTAATTTGAGAGGAAAAAACAGCCTGAATAGAGTCAACCACCAAAAACTCGGGCTTAATTTCATCAATTTGCTTAATAACTTCCTCAAGGCAATTTTGATTTGTAACATAAAGGCAATCACTGTTCACACCAAGCCTCAATGCACGCAGCTTAACCTGCTCGGGCGATTCTTCCGCACAAATGTACAGGGCGCAAACAGGATTTTTATTCAGGTTTTTTGAACATAAATTTTTACAAGTCTGCAAAATAAGGGTTGATTTACCAATACCGGGGTCGCCCGCTAAAAGCACAAGCGAACCTGCCACAAAACCGCCGCCCAAAACTCTATCCAGCTCTTGCATATTTGTTTTAAGGCGGATTTTCTCGTCATTTTTGATGTCATTAATTTTTTGTGCTTTAAGCTCAGAGTTTAAAACAAGGCTTGGCGCACTATTTGACTTTAATTGCGGGGTATCTTGTACGCTCTCCTCGCAAAATGTTGCAAAATTGCCGCAATCAGGACATCTGCCAAGATAGGAAAAGCTCTCATACCCGCAAGATTGACACACCCATTTTGTTTTTACTTTTGCCATAAAACTATTTTAATCTTCTGAAATTAATTCTTCAATAGATTTGTTTACGACTTTTGCAAATTTAAATTATCGTTCATTTTGTCACCCTGAACGACCCAATCCGTCACCCTGAACGACCCAATCCGTCACCCTGAATTTATTTCAGGGTCTCAATAATTTACACAGCCTATATTTTTAATATCCATTGCATAGATGCTGAAACAAGTTCAGCATGACGGTTTTTTATGTTGGGTATGGCGGTTTTTTATGTTGGGTATGACAAAAAACTCGGCTGGTGTAAACACCGCCACGAGCTGCGCTGTAGTCCAGTTCGCCCTGTCCGCCTGCTCATCGCAGCCGTCACGGGCTTCACATTCTCAAGGCTCGCTTGCTCTCAAGCAGTGCAGTCGCACTAGCTTTCGAGCTGCGCTCGCAAAAAAAAGGATCGGTTTCCCGATCCACTGTATTGCCATCACCAGTTAGATTGTTTATCTACTTAGCTTTTTTGTTGTAAACCTAGATTAGAGATAAAGCAATCGATGGTGATTGGTTAGCTTGCACCAATAGTGATGCTGAAGCTTGTTGTAAGATTTGATACTTTGTAAAGTTTGATGATTCTTCACCTATATCAGCGTCCATGATTCTTGATTTTGCAGCAAGCAAGTTTTCATTTTGGATATCAAGTGCTTCAACAGCTGACTCAAGCCTGTTTGTTATAGCACCAATTGTTCCGCGTCTTGTTGAAATTTCTTTGATACCAACATCAATTGCATCCAAAATATCTCTAAATTCAGTTAGGTCAACAATGTCACTGACACCATCTGTGAATCTTATCGGATTGCCGGCTCTGCCTGTCAATACAGATACAGTAGCTTCTGTAAATACTCCTGTTACAGTGATTGTATTTGTAGCTTCATCTGAGTTTGCACCAACCTGAAGTACTAAATCATCTGCACCGCCCGTTGGGAACAATTGAAACTCGTTAAACTTAGCACCGTTTGAAATTCTGTCAATCTCAGCTGTTCTTTCCAAAACCTCATCTTCCATTGCTTTTACTTCGTCATAGCTGTAACCACCGTTCATAGCTTGCAATGTAAGATCACGTATTCTCAATAAGTGCTCTTGAATTACATCAAAGTTACCTTCTGCAGTTTGCAGTAGGTTGATACCTGTTTGTGCGTTGTCTTGAGCAACAACAGAACCTCTTTGCTGAGCTTCTAAACCTTTTGCAATAACAAACCCTGCGGCATCATCCGCTGCTTGGTTTACCTTACTACCTGTTGTTAAGCGCTCAACCGCTTTTGACATGTTTGTACTTGCAGAGTTCAAGTTCCTTTGGACTCTTAGCGAGTCAATGTTTGTGTTTACAACAATAGCCATAGTGATGGACTCCTTTCAAATTGACGGCTTAATTCCTTTTTCGCCGTTAAATCTAACTAATACTGGGGAATGTGATGGTTTTTTAGTTTGGCAATTCAATCTAAAAAGTAATTGGTGATTGACTACATTGTTAATATACAAGGTTTTAGGAGTCGTTTGAATTATAGTAAAGTTAGAATTTTGTTATACTGAAGTATAAAAATATTGAATAAATTGCTTTAGCGTAATAAAATTAACTAGAGAGTTTAGGAATGGAATAAATGGCATTACAAGTTAAAGAGCAAAGTTCAAAAAGGCTTCCACCGCATAACTTAGACGCAGAAAAAGCTGTCTTAGGGTCTATTCTTATAAATCCTATTAGCATGAACAGAGTTGTTGAAATTCTTGAGGCTGATTATTTTTACTCACCCTCAAACAGGTTGATTTTTGACGCTATGTTAAGCTTATACAATCAAAATAAGCCCGTTGATGCACTTAGCGTGAGTGATTATTTTCAAGCGAAAAACCAACTTGAAAGCGTTGGTGGAGCAGAGTATTTAAGCGATTTAATGTCAGATACTGTACTTAGCTCTAACATTGAATATTACGCAAATATTATTAAAGAAAACTCAATAAAAAGAAAGCTCATAAACGCAGGTTCAAATATAATCGAGCAAACATACAAAAACGCGCAAGCACAGGATTCTCTTGAGGTTGCGGAAAAAATGATTTTTGATATTGCTCAACAAAAAACCACTCAAGACATCGAGCAATTGACAAATCTTTTAATGGAAACTGTTGAAAAAATCGAGTATCGTTGTGCAAATAAAGGTACATATACAGGTGTTGCAAGCGGTTATGTTGATTTGGATAATTTAACCTCAGGCTTTCAAAAGTCAGATTTTATTATTCTTGCAGCACGTCCGTCTATGGGAAAAACTGCTTTTGCGCTGAATATCGCACAAAATGTCGCAATTAGGCAAAATGTACCTGTGCTTATATTCTCCCTTGAAATGTCTAAATTACAGTTGGCGCACAGGGTTGTATGTGCTGAGGCTGAGGTAAACGCGCAAAGAGTAAGAACAGGAGAGCTGCAGGCAAATGAGTGGGAAAAAATAACAAATGTTATGAATGAACTCCACCAAGCGCCGCTTTTTATTGACGATTCCGCAGGTGTTACAATATCTAACATTCGCGCTAAATGCAGAAGATTTAAAATGAAATATCCTGAATTAGGGCTTATTTTAATAGATTATTTGCAATTAATTGAGGAGAGAAGCTCAAACGATCGTAACCAACAAATTTCAACCATATCAAGGGGATTAAAAGCCATTGCAAGAGAGCTTGATGTGCCAATTATTGCCCTTTCACAGCTATCGCGTAAAGTAGAAGACAGAACAGACAAGCGTCCAATGCTCTCTGACCTTCGTGAATCAGGCGCGATAGAGCAGGACGCTGATGTTGTAATGTTTATTTATCGTGCAGAATATTACGACAAGGAAAATCCTGAATTAAAAAATAAAGCTCAAATTATTGTTGCAAAACAAAGAAACGGCCCAACAGGGGATTTTGAGCTTATATTCCAAGGCGCAACAACTAAATTTAAAAATAAAGTTAATCCGAATTTAATTGAGTAAAAGTTTGTGCCTGCGCGCCCAACTGTCACCCTGAACGACCCAACCCGTCACCCTGAATTTATTTCAGGGTCTCAATAATTTACACAGCCTATATTTTTAATATCCATTGCATAGATGCTGAAATAAATTCAGCATGACGATTTTTGTATTCAGCATGACAGTTTTT
This sequence comes from Candidatus Gastranaerophilales bacterium, assembly GCA_944324905.1. Classification (GTDB taxonomy): domain Bacteria; phylum Cyanobacteriota; class Vampirovibrionia; order Gastranaerophilales; family Gastranaerophilaceae; genus Galligastranaerophilus. The sequence continues at coordinate 230,584 of CALUYB010000001.1, read as the reverse complement.
GAGTTCAGCATGACATGGGGTGTCACCCTGAATTTATTTCAGGGTCTATTCCTCCCGTCACCCTGAACGACCCAAGCCGTCACCTTGAACGGCCCAAGCCGTCACCTTGAACTTGTTTCAGGGTCTTATAAACATACACGTTAATAAAACTTTTGAGCGTCGGCTTTTCAGATGCTGCCCAAATAGGGACATTTTCTGTTGCTACTTTTCAGATGCTGAAACAAGTTCAGCATGACGATTTTTGTATTCAGCATGACGGTTAAGTGTCACCCTGAACGACCAAGCCGTCACCCTGAATTTATTTCAGGGTCTAATACGCTTACGCACAAAGCAGAACTACTGTTTTATAAAATTTTCTTCCGCTTTAAGCTGGCGCGACATAAGATTCATAAAAATTTCTTTAGAATTTTCTTTTGAATAAACAGCCTCATAAATTGCATGAGAAATAGGCGTTTCTATTTTTAGCTTATCTGAAAGTTCACAAATTGCCCTTGAAGTTTTAACACCTTCTGCAACTGAACCTAATTGTGCTAAAATATCGTCAATTTTTTTACCTTGAGCCAACATGCGACCAACGGTGTGGTTTCTGCTCAATGGGCTAGAACAAGTTGCAATTAAATCGCCCATGCCGGACAATCCCCAAAAAGTAGAAGGTTTAGCGCCAAGAGAAGTACCGACACGCACAATTTCAGCCATACCGCGCGTTAAAATAGCGCCTGTTGCGTTATCACCCATATCAAGTTCAGACAAAAAGCCTGCAGCAATAGCAATGACGTTTTTCAAACTACCGCCAAGCTCAACACCTATAACATCGTCATTTGTGTATAGTCTGAATTTACCATCGACATTTAAATGCTCTTGCGCAAAACAAGCCACCTCAGGCTCATATGAGGCAACGCTTGCCGCAGTAGGCTTGCCCTCTAAAACCTCACGCGCAAGAGTTGGACCTGATAATACTGCAAATTTTTGCAGGGGCAAAACCTCTTTTATAACTTCACTCATACGCTTTAAAGAAGGCAACTCAAGCCCTTTTGAAGTATTTACAAGTATTTGAGATGGTTTAATGCCAGCCTCTTTCAACTGTTCGCAAACAGGGCGAATAGCACTTGTTGAAACAACCAAAAGTATAATATCTGCGCCATCTATCGCCTCTTGCATATTGTGAGTAATGTTAACTCTTTTGTCTAAATCAACTTCAAAAGGTACTTTTGATTTTTTATTCAAAAGCAAATCATCAGTTAAGTCTTGTTTTCTTGACCAACCCCAAACATCGTCAAACTTTGGCGTCAAGAGCTTAGTAAGAACCAAACCCCAACATCCTAAACCTAAAACAGCGAGTTTCATTTACTAAATCAATCCCATTAATTTTAAATCACGAGCAATTTTTTTATCGAACATGCTCGCATAAGCCAAATCTTGGCAAGGATTACCAGTATAGTGATGAATCTGGCGAGCTTTATTTTGTATAACACCCTGACCTTTTGTAGAAATAGCATTATTCTTACCGTAACTTAAGATTATGGGTGCTATTTTCATTTATCTAAAGCTCCTTTTCAAATGTGCTCAACGTATCAATTCTATCACAAAATTTTTAGCATGACAATAAAAATTTTGTTCATTTTTTAGAATTTATTATGTAGAAAATAATTCCTGCAAACACAGCAAGATTAAGGGATTCGACGTTATTTTCAATTTTTAAGGTTACAAATAAATCAGATATTTGTAAAATTTCTTTACACAATCCGTTTGCTTCAGAACCAAGCGCGAGGACATGCTTTTTAGGATAGTCAATTTTTTGGCAATCATGCGCCTTTTTGCCAAATTCGCCAAAAGGTGCAACTGTTGATATTATTTTATGCGTTTTTTTGATTTTTTGCATTGCCGAAATGTCTTCACCAAGGTGGACAATAGGAATTTTAAAAATATTCCCTGCGCTTGAGCGTATAACTTTTGAGGAAAATTCATCTACACACTGACCGTGCAATAAAATCCCATCCACCCCAAAAGCGCATGCACTGCGAATTATAGTCCCCAAGTTACCTGCATCTTTTATATTATCAAGCAATACCAGCTTGTCGCATTTTAGGGTATCATCTAAAGAATACTTTGGCTCAAGCGCAACTGCTGCAATGCTTGAGGCAGATTTTACAGTTGCAATTTTATCCATGACTTTTTCATTGACTTTATAAAAATCAACACCATCTAAATTTTTAAAAGCTGAAATATTTTTCTCATCAAGATAAAAAATGCTCTTTAGTTTAACTTTTGCCTCAAGCGCGCCTGTGAGCGATTTTTCGCCTTCTAGAAAAATTAAACCGCACTCTTTTCTATATTTTTTTTGTTGTAATTTTACAACATTTTTAACTGTTTCATTGTTTAGTGATGTAATTTCAAAAAAATTATTTTCCGACATAAAATAAATCCGTTTTTCCTTTATTATAGCGAATAAATTTTTCCTTGTCTTGCCCAAAAAATTCAATCACAGGGCGCACATCCTCAGTATTTGGGAATTTTACCGAACTTTGCACAAACCAATAATTTTTATTTTTATCCAAAGAATTCAAGAAAATTAAATAATCATAAGAATTTTTATACATTTTCTCAACCTTTACATCCTGTGCTAAAAAGCCATAAACCCTTGAATAGTAAAGGTATTGGGGCAATGATGTTTCATTTAAAATAATCACATCACCCTTTTTATAATTTTCTTTTAGCTCTAAAAACATTGCCCTGTCTTGAGATGGCAGATTTTTCATTACTTTTTGCGAACTAAAAACAGGATAAAGTGAAAAAATAAAAATCAAACCAAGCACGACAAGTGAAATTGATTTTTTTGAAAAATATTCAAAAAATTTAGAGAAAAATATTAAAAACATTGGTGTTAAAAAGAGTGCAAGCCTGTCCTGATAAGGATAAGAGCCAATGTAGGCAAGTAAAAGCAAGATAAAATAAGGCATACTAAGCAGCCAGAATTTAATTTTGTTTGCCTTGAAAATAAAAATTGCACCAAATAGGCAAATTAACCCGAAAATAAACACTTGCGCACCAAAGGGCATTTTAAAAGGTTGAAAAATATAATAAATATTTTCAAAAAATAAATCTAAAAAGTTTGAAAAATCCTTTAAAATATAACCATGCGCCCAGATTTTTGTCATAAAAAAGCGCGTATTTTCAATTGCGCCCAAGTGCAGCGCAAATAAAAAAACATTTATAAACTGCGGCAAAATAAAAAGCAAAAAGTTTTTTAACTCTTTTTTATTTTTTAAAACAAACGCCAAAAGCAAGATGCTGTAGGCAAAAGCCATAATTCCCGAGGCATAAGAATACCAAGTAAAAAGCGCAAAAATAAACCCGAGAAAAACAGGGGATTTCAATTTAAATCTCAAAATCAAAAGGGGCAAAGCAATTGCAGCAAAAACATCAAGTGCATAAGGCTTAAATTCTGTTGAATAAAAAATTAAATTTGTATTTATTGCAAACAAAAATGCAGCCAAAAGCCTTGCAGGACGGGAATAAAGAAAATATTTTGAAAAAATATAAAATATAGGCAAGGTTAAAATAGACACTAAAAAAGGAATTGCGCGAAAAGTAAACTCGCTGAGAGGAAAAATCTCGACAAGCATTTTTGTTTCAAACAAAAACATTGGCGGCGCACTCTGGTAGTAAGAAAGCTCTTTAAATAAATCAAAAAAGCCTTTATCAAGCACGTTAATTGCAAGGGCAGCCTCGTCAAACCAAAAAGAACGATTGAAAATATACAAATCCAGCCGCAAAAGTATTGCAAGCATAAAAATTAACCCTAAAGCCCAAAAATAAATTTTATTATTTTTCAATACATTTTTCACTTAATACCATCCACGCTCTATTCCAGTCATCAAGCCACTTTTGCTCTTTTTTTGTAAGCAAATCACGCTCAATTAATTTTTCCTCAAATTCAAAATGCGAGAAACTTTTTCTTTTGCCTCTGCCTGTTGCATAAACACTGTTTTCAAGCCTTACGCCAAATTTATAAGGTTTTTTTGAACAGTATAACCCAGGCTCAATTGTGTGTGTCATATTTTTATAAAGCGGAAATTTTTCATCTCCAAAGCTCGAAATAACAGGCGGAGCTTGATGTACAGGCACACCTATGCCATGGCCCAACGCATGGGGGAAATAAAAACCCTCTTTTTCATAAGGTTTTAATGCTTTTCTTGCGATTTTATCAAGCTCAGAGCCGTCTTTTGCCTCGCTATGGTAAGAGCGCAAAAATGCCTTTAAAACTGCAGTATAAATTTCTTTTTGTTTTTTTGTTGCCTTATTGCCGCACAAAAACACCCTTGTAATATCTGTTGCAAGCCCCATTTCATAATATCCGCCGCAATCCAACAAAATCAAATCACCCTCTTTTAAAATTTTATTTTTATCATAGTTTGAATAGTGAATTGAAGATGAATTATCTGCAATTGCAAGTATAGTCTTAAAACTTGTAGTTTTTGCGCCGAATTTTAAAAGTTCTTTTTCAAAAATTTCTTTCAACTCGTACTCGCTCAAACCCGCTTTAATCTTGCTTTTAAAAGATTTCAAAGCGCAATCAAGCCTAAAAAATGCACTTTTATAATGTTCAAGCTCGAGCTTTTCCTTTATTGATGCGTATTTTGCCACATAATCCTTTTTTAGCACCACAGGTTTTTTAATCAAATTAAAATCGCCATAGGTGATAGAATTTTCTAAAAGCGCAATTTCATCTTTTATTGAGCGAATTTTTTTCTCAAAATCCGCCAACGGTAAGACTTTATACCCATCAGGAATATTTTTAATTTCTTCATCACAAAAAAGAATATTTTTCCCCTTAAAATCAAGCAGTAATTTTGCCTTAAAAGTTGAATTTTCAACCATTTGAAAACTCCTCAAATTGCAAAGCCAAGCAATTTGCTCAAGCGAATTTACAAGATAATAGCGAGTATTTACGTGCTTTTTAATTAATTCAGATTTATTATTTTTGCCTTGAACGCTGAAAATCTCTTTTTTTAAATTTACATTTTTATTCTCGAAAACTCCCTTAAAATCATCATATACAGAGAGTTTCAGACCTTCTTGCTGCAATTTTTTATAAAATAAAAGCGAAATGGAATTACTAACAAAAAGCTCGTTCTTATTAACTTTTTTTGCAATTGATTTTACAAAACCCTCTCCCTGCTTAAGTTTTACGACTTCAACATTTTTGCCTTTTGTTTCAAAATCAGCCTGTTCGTGGTATCTTGGGTCAACAAAAAGAGTAATATTCCCCTCATAATCAATTAAAGCCTCTCCTGCAGTACCTGAAAAACCGGTCAAAACGTTTAGCGCAGACCCTTTATAATGGCAGTTAAAATACTCATCCGAACTTTTTAAAAGCACAAAACCGTCTTTTGAATTTTTAAGTATTTCTCTGTAAAATCCTCTCACTTCTTTCATTTTAAACCCCTTATTATGATAAAATCTGCACAATTACACTTCTTGTGCGTGGTTTATTATCAAAATCAATCAAAACTATTTGTTGCCAGCTGCCAAGCTCCAACTGACCTGCAGCCAAAGGTACAGTTACAGAGTTTCCAATCATCGAAGCCCTAATATGCGCATGTCCGTTGCCGTCATGCCACTGTTTATCATGTTCATAGGTTTTATTTATAGGAGCAATTTTTTCTAATGCCTCAGGTAAATCCTTTACAAGCCCCGGTTCATATTCAAGAGTTGTAATTGAAACAGTAGAACCAGGGGTATATATATGCACAATTGCGTTTTTTTCGCCTCCAAGACGCACAAAATCTGCAACTTTTGAAGTTATATCGATAATGTCATTAAAACCTTTTGTTGAAAGTAAAAATTTTTCATTTCTAACAGGCATAATTTCTCCTTTTAATATCAAACACGCCCCAAAGCCTGAAGCGTGTTTGAAGTTTTAACCATTATAGCGTTATTTTTTTAAATAAACAATGTCGCACAGACTAAGGCAACTATAGACATTAGTTTAATTAAAATATTAAGCGAAGGCCCTGAAGTATCCTTGAAAGGATCGCCTACAGTGTCGCCAACAACCGCTGCGGCATGTTCTTTTGTGCCTTTTCCGCCCAAATAACCGCTTTCAATATATTTTTTAGCGTTATCCCAAGCACCGCCTGAGTTTGCCATCATAATTGCAAGACATACACCTGAAGCTGTAGCGCCCATAAGCATGCCTGCTAATGCTTGCGCACCTGTTGCTTTATCGGTAAATGCGGCAACTCCTAAGCCTACAACAAGCGGAGCAGCAATTGCAATTAAACCGGGTAAAAACATTTCATAAATTGCGCTGCGTGCTGAAATATCGACGCATTTAGCGTATTGTGGCTCACATTTACCTTCCATAATACCCTTAAGCTCTCTGAATTGACGTCTGACTTCATCAACCATTTTTTGAGCAGCACGACCAACCGCACCCATTGTAAGTGCACAGAATAAAAACGGTAAGACAGCGCCAAAGAGCAGACCTGAATTTACAAAAGGATTTAAAATATCGACCTTATCAAGCTCAACAACCGTTGCAAACGCACTTAAAAGAGCAATAGCAGTAAGTGCTGCAGAGCCTATTGCAAAACCTTTGCCTATTGCCGCTGTTGTGTTGCCTACAGAATCAAGCTTGTCTGTTCTTTCACGAACTTCACCTTCTAAATTTGCCATTTGCGCAATTCCGCCTGCATTGTCTGAAATTGGGCCGTAAGCATCAACTGCAACAATCATGCCGACAACAGAGAGCATACCCACTGCCGCCATTGAAACACCGTAAATGCCCAATGTATAAGCATTTAAACCGCCTGCAAGAATAAAAGAAATTATAATTGCCGCACAAATTAATATAAGAGGCAAAAATGTTGAGACCATACCGACGCCCAAACCTGCAATTATTGTTGTTGCAGGGCCTGTTTTTGTAGCATTGGCTATTGATTTTGTCGGGTTATAGTCATAAGAAGTATAATATTCGGTTAAAAAGCCGATTAGAGAGCCTGTTATTATACCTGTTAAAATAGACCAGAAAATTCCCATAAAGTCGGGGAGGAAAAATTTAATCATAAAGTAAGATGCTGCAATTAAAATTGCCATAGCAACAACTGTTCCTCTTTGTAATGCTGCCATAGGATCAGAATTTTCGCCTGTCCTTACAAAGTTAATTGCAAAAATTGAAGCAAAAATACCTGCTGCAGCAACAAGTACAGGTAAAAAAGCACCTTGAAGATTTAAACATATTGCACCAAGAGTAATTGCAGCAATTATTGAACCAACATAAGATTCAAATAAATCCGCTCCCATGCCTGCTACGTCCCCTACGTTATCACCTACATTATCAGCAATAACTGCAGGATTCCTATAATCATCTTCAGGAATTCCAGCCTCAACTTTACCTACAAGGTCTGCACCAACGTCAGCCGCTTTTGTATAAATACCGCCGCCAACACGAGCAAAAAGAGCAATTGAGCTTGCTCCAAGACCAAAACCATTAATTATTTCAGGATCTCTAAAAATTATATACAGAACACTTAAACCTAAAAGACCAAGCCCCACAACGGTTAGACCCATAACTGCGCCGCCTGAAAAAGCAATTTTAAAAGCTTTATTCAACGATTTTTTAGCCGCCTCGGTTGTTCTAGAATTAGATTTTGTCGAAACATACATCCCAACAAAGCCTGCTGTTGCGGAACAGAATGCGCCACATACAAAACAAATTGCTGTTTGCAAATCTATATAATGATATAAAAGTGCAAAAACTAAAAGCACAAACCAAAATAAAATTTTATATTCCCTTTTTAAAAAGGCCATAGCGCCTTTAAAAATATGCCCTGCAATCCTTCTCATATTGTCATCGCCAGAGCTTTCAACAGAAATTGTATAAATTTTTAAAGTTGCAAAAAATAGAGATAATGTTCCGGCAATAACACCAATCCAGAGCATTGCTCCGGTTTTTAATTCCAAAGGAAATAAGATTGCAAAGCAAAAGTAAATTGCTACTGCAAAAATAATCCAAAAAAGAGTTTTCCAGACACAACTCTTTAGAGCAGTTTTAGTCATTTTAATTCTTCCTATCCATTTTTCTACCCGAACAGCGCAATTATAACATTTTACCCAAATAATGTAAATCAGGGTATCCATTTTGCTTTTATTTTATTTAAAACCCCCCTTTGCTGCATGATATTTATTGCATTATTTACAGATTCAAAAAGCTCGTCACTCTCGCTCCACTGCCTCATTGCAATTGCGTAGTATTCTCTTGTGTATCTTTTTTGAAGAATTTTTAAACCTTTATTGTCACTTAAAATACCATATAGCATACTATCATCTGCTAAAATAGCGTCTATTTCGTCTTTTTTTAAAAGCTCGTATATATCAGGGTAAGTTTTTGCGGCTCTTAAATTTGCAGCAGGAGCAAGGTTTCTGATGGTTTTTTCTCCTGTTGTTCCTAAAATAAAACCTACGTTTTTACCGTTTAAATCATTAAGTGCTGCAATTTTAGAATTATTTTTTACCATTATTGCTTGCCCTGCAACATAATATGGATTTGAAAATCTCACAACACTTGCGCGGGTGTCAGTTATACTCATTGCAGCAATTATCATGTCAACTTTTTTGGAATTCAAATCGGTAATTCTGCTTTGAGGAGTAACGCAAACAAGCTCCAGCGCATTTTCATCCCCTAAAATCTGCCTTGCAATACCTTTTGCAACATCAACATCAAACCCCTGAATATTACCATCCTTATCAACAAAACCAAAGGGTTTTGAATCACATTTTACACCTATGGTAAATTTATTCATTAAAATAGCATGAGAGAGCGAATTTTCTTTTTTTTGGTTTAGTGAACAAGCGCAAAATAAAGAAAATGAAATAACAGCGCAAAAAATAATTAAAATTAGATTTTTCATCGTAAATATTGTATCATAATTTTATGAAGAAGTTTATTTTAAAAATGTTATTTATAACATTAGGGGCGTTTCTTGCAGCATTTGCAATTGAAGGTTTTTTAATTCCAAACCAGATGATTGACGGCGGAATAGTCGGTATTTCAATGATGGTAAGCTATCTAACCAAAATAAACCTTGGTATTTTGCTTTTTGTTTTAAACGTTCCTTTTATACTTTTAGCACTGAAAATTTACGGTAAAATGTTTATTTTTCAAACATTTTACGCTGTAACAGTCTTTTCAATATTTGTTGAACTTGTAGGCGGAAAAATAGGCATTGTAACACATGACGGGTTACTTGTAGCGGTTTTTGGCGGAATGATACTTGGTGCAGGTGTCGGGCTGGTACTTAGAAATAACGGCTCTTTAGACGGTACAGAAATTTTAGCAATTACGCTGACTAAAAAATTCCCTGTTTCAGTCGGCGAAATTATTATGTTTGTTAATATTTTCATATACACTTGCGCAGGCTTTATTTACGGCTGGGACAAGGCAATGTACAGTGCGCTGACTTACTTTACAGCCTCAAGAACAATAGATGTAGTTCTACAGGGTTTAAATGAAGCAAAATCTATTTTTGTAGTTAGTGATAAAAATCTTGAAATAGGCGCAAATATCATTTCGCAACTCGACAAAAGTGTTACATACATTGACGCACAGGGCGGATACTCACAACAAGAAAAGAAAATGCTATATTGCGTTGTACCAAGAATTGAACTCACAAAATTAAAAGATATAGTTAATTCTATTGACCCTGAGGCTTTTATTGCCATAGAAAATGTGCATGAGGTGGATGGAAAAAGAATTAAAAAATATTAAATTAAAATTAATTTTAAAAAGTTTTTAAAAAAAGAATATTAATATATTAATATGAAGTACAAAGATTATTATGAAATTTTAGGCGTAAAACGTGATGAGACGCAGGCAAATATAAAATCTGCCTACAGGAAACTTGCACGCAAATACCACCCTGATGTAAACAAAGAAAAAGGTGCGGCTGAAAAATTTAAAGATATCAACGAAGCTTATGAAGTTTTGGGCGACCCGCAAAAACGTGCAAGGTATGACCAATTAGGTTCAAGCTGGCAACAAGGTGCAGATTTTACACCACCACCGGGGTTTGAAGGCTTTGATTTTTCAAATTTCTCAGGTGGCGGAGCACACTTTAGCGGTAATGCCGGAGGCTTTTCAGACTTTTTCAGCGCAATTTTCGGCGACTTAATGGGTGGCGCAAGTACGGGCAACTCTCGTGGCGGCTTTAGAGAATTTAACTTTGGCGGCAATAGTGGTATGGGCGGTGATTTTTCGCAATTTTACAGTGCTAATCAAGGGGCAAATACTACTCGCAGCAAAGCAAGTACAAAAAATCTTGACATTACAAAAGATATTATTTTAAATGTTAACGATTTAATAAAAACTCCCACTAAAACCGTTACAATTGTTGATTATGAACCCTGTAGATACTGCAATGGTCGCTCAAAAGGTGCATTTTGCTCCCATTGCTCAGGCACTGGCATAGAAAAAATCACAAAAAATTTATCGGTTAAAATTCCAAAATACGTAAAAGAAGGCCAAAAAATTCGTCTTAAAAACGAAGGAAAGGCTGATGAATACGGGCAAAAGGGCGACTTGTATTTGACTGTCAGAATAAAAGACCCTAATTACAAAGTAATTGGAGATGATTTAGAAAAAGAAATTGAAATTTTGCCCTCTCAAGCAGCACTTGGTACAAAAAAAGAAATCACTACAATTGATGGCAAAATTAATATTACAATTCCAAAAAACACTGACAGCGGCAAGGTTTTAAGGCTTAAAGGTCTTGGACTACCCAAAAAAGACGGTACTTTGGGCAACTTAAACGTTAGGGTAAAAATTGTCTTGCCAAAAGAATTAAGCCCGAAAATGATTGAATTGTATGAAAAATTGCAAGAGCAAGGCAGCTAAGCGCCAAATTGCTTTAATAATTCATCAATCAATTCAACTGCATCAGCCACAATTTTATAATCACAGTTGTCAAAAATCGGCGCATTAGGGTCATTATTCACCGCAACAACAACGTTTGAAGCACTCATGCCTGAAATATGATGAATTGCGCCTGAAACACCAAATGCCACATAAACTTGTGGCGCAACTGTTTTGCCTGTTTGTCCGACTTGAATTTCTTGAGGTGCAAAACCTTTATCTACTGCACCTCTTGAAGCCGCAACCGCGCAGCCTGTAAGCTTTGCAAGCCTTTCAAGTTTTTCAAAATTTTCTCTTGATTTTAAACCTTTTCCGCCACACAAAATAATTTTAGCGTTTTCAAAATCACCTGCAGGGGCATAAGAAGGTATAAACTCTAAAAGCTTCAAAGGGCTTGTTTTAAAAATATCTTCCTTGAATACAACTTCGATTGTTATTGTGTCATAGTTAAACTCAACTTTTTTAAACACACCCTCGCGAACAGTAGCGCACTGAGGAGAATTTTTGCATAAAATTGTTGCCATAAGCACACCGCCAAAAGTCGGACGAGTAGCCGCGAGTTTTATTTCACCCTTATTCTCAACAAGCGAAAGCGCTGTGCAGTCTGCGGTCAAGCCTGTTTGAAGTTTAGAAGTTACAAGCGGTGCAAGCTCTCGACCGATATTTGTAGCCCCAAAAAGCACAATATCAGGTTTTTGCTCCCTAAAAAGTTCAACAAGCGCGCTTGCGTAGTAAGAGCAGTCATAGTGCGAAAATTTTTCATTTTTTAAATAAATAATTTCTTGCGCGCCGTATTTTGACAATTGGCAAAAATCCGCATCAATTCCTCTGTCTAGGACTATTGCATAAACTTTATAATCAAGATTAAATTCCTCTTTCGCCTGTTTTGAGAGGGAATTTGCCGCGCTTAAAAGCTCAAAAGAAACATCACGAAAAACATTTTGATTTTTTTTATATTCACAGAGTACAAAAATTTTCTTATTCGCCAATTTTGCCCCCACTCGTTATTATTCTGCACAAAAAATCTTTCGGATTTTCAATTGCAATTTGACGCCTGTTGTGTTTTAATTTAAAAGCCTTTGAAACAAAAGTCGGTGAGCCTAAAATGCCTGTTTGAGAAGGATTTAAGCCTAATTTTTTGATGTCAAAAACCTCAACTCCAATATCTTGCGCACGAACATAATCCGCAACACAAAGCGGTTTTATAGCTCCTTTACCCTTTAAAACACATACCACACAAGGATTTTGAACTTCTACTATATTAATTCCTTCTGCTAAATTTTGTTTCAAAATCGACATTTTCATATCAGAATTAACTATTTCATCAACACAAGTTACAACAGGAATATTTAAAAAACCTGCCAGAGTAGGCCCAGTTTGGGCTGTATCGCCATCTTGTGCGTATTGACCGCAAATAATTAAATTAAAATCAGGAACGATTTTTTTAATTGCGCTTGATAAAATTCTTCCCGTAGACAACGTATCAGACCCTGCAAAAGCCTTGTCACACAATAAAATTCCCCTATCGCAACCACGTGCAATGGCATATTCTACAACATTTTTTGCCTGCATTGGACCCATAGAAAACACGCTCACTGTAGCATTTTTAAACTTTTTCTTAATCTCAAGTGCGCGCTCAATTGCCCAATTGTCGCAAGGATTTAAAATTGAGAGCATACCCTCTCTTAAAAGGTTATTTTCCTTGCTCCACCTAATATTGTTGGTATCTGCGACCTGTTTTATACAAACAACTATGTGCAAATTTCTACTCCGTTTTATCTAAAAATTATAGCATACATTAAAATCATAAACATTAACTAAAATATTAAATTTTTATTTTTAGGCAAATTTTGAGATTAATTTGTTTTTATTTTATATATACTCATATCAAGGCAAAATTATGATCACAAACAATTATTCAAATAATATGAACTATGGCGCAGTGAAAGATGTTGTACCGCAACAACTTAACCAAAAATTGCCTCAGAGTGTACAAAACTACGACGTTAAAGAACGCGTTGGTGAAAACCCTGCTGTTAAAGCAGCAAACAGCGCAAAAACAGACCCCATTACAGTTGGTTTAACAGGTGTTATATGGCTTGGTCTTGCTCAATTTTGCCAATTTTTAAATAATAAATTAGACTGTGATTGGGACAAAAGCTGGCTTGGTAAAATCGGCACAAGGGCTGATAATTTTGCAAAAAAACATTTTAAAAACAGCAACGAGAAAAAAATCAGAACAGGTATAAATAATTTTATTGACAAATTTGACATATTAAGGAGTTTAAAAACACCAACAAAACCGCAAAACTCTATGGCTAAAAGTCAGGCAAGAGGCATTAACAGTTTTATTATGTCAGATATCAAGTCTATGCTTGAATATCACTTGAAAAATAACCCTGAGAAAAATGGCAAAGACCTGCTAAAATTGCTTGAAGGTACGGATTTCAAAGGAAAAACAGGTCAAGAAGCCCTAAGTTACATTGGAGATTTATTTGAAAATTGCGAAAATAACAAAGCTCAAATTATGGATTTAACCAAAAGGTTGAGCAATTCAAATGTTAAAGTAACAGTTGATAATATTATAAACACGCGCATAGGCATTCCATTTACAAACATTGGTTTTAATTTAAGAATTCCAAATATTCCTTTCTTAAAAAGAAAAGGTTCTTTTAAAGAAATGGCAAATAAACTAAATGCCATTTACAAAAACGACGCTGCCCTTGGCAAGGAAGCTACAAACTTAGGTAAAAGCTTACCAAAAACAGCTTTAAAAACCCTTGAAGGCACTACAAACGGCGGTGCCGGCGGCAAAATAATGATTATCATTCAAGCGGTAATGTTTGCTCAAGCAATCAGAAAAGCCATGGACGCGCCAGAAGGTGAAAAATTCTCTACATTTACTGAAAACGTTGCAAATGACTTTGGTTATTTCTTGTCAATTCCATTTCAAGTACAGGCATCACATACCCTTGGCGGTTTAAAATACATAGGCATTAACGGCGCAAATAATCTTAAAGACCAAAAAGCTGCAGTTAATACATACCGCACTATGGTTAAAGAATTAAATGAAAAAGTAGCATCAGGCACAATTTCTCATATTGATTACTTAAAAGAATCTAAAAAAATAAAAGAATTCTTAAAAGGAGATGCAAAATTCTGGCAAAAACCTTTTAAATTCTTGGGTAAAGTATTCTCAACAGGTTTAGATGCAGAAACAATTATGCCATTTGTTGATACTGCAGATAAGTCACTTGGCGGCGCATTCTTTAATAAAATTAAAGGCTTTGCAAATAAAGCAAGAGGCAAGGGCTTTGGTACAGTTCTAAGGCTTGCTGTAGGCTTGATGGTCGTAGGTCCTTTTATTTCAAAAGGTGTGACAAAAATCTCTCATTTAATATTTGGCAAACCGTCAAACTCTATACTTGATGAAGATAAAGAAGATAAAAAAGCTGATAAAAATAATCCATTAAATATGACTCAGGAAGAAATGATGCAAAAACTTGCAGCTAACCCTGAACTTATGCAAAAAATGCAAAGCGACCCGCAATTTGCAAATGAACTTTTACAAAATCCTGATTTACTAGTTAAATATTTAAACGGTGAGCTAAAAGTTCAAAACACCCCTCAAAATAACTCTTTAATAAACCCAAAATACATTAAACAAGAACAACCGGCACAGCCAACGCAAGCGCAAAACCCTCAGCAAATTCAGCCTAAAATACAAAACACACCTGCGCAAGCTAATGGCACACAAAGTTTAAATGCAATTGATAACAATTCTAAAAGCCAAATGGACTTATTCGGCTTAGGAAAGAAAAAAGAAGAAGAACAAGCAGCAACTCAAGAAGATGCCAAACAAGAAAAACAAGACCCTCTTGAACCTGTCAGGACATACATTCCATCATCAGAATGTACAATAAAATCAGACTCACAAGAACAAGCTCTTGATCCTAATGTCAACAATGCCATTTTAAAAGCTGACAAAGTTGAAAAAAGAATTCTTGAACAGTTGAATAATTTATAATTTTTGAAAAACCATAATATATTCATGGTCAAAAGTATAAAAACCGCCTGCAAGAGCGCGATAGCGCCATAAATTTGCCTGCTTGCCTTTTGCCTTTTCGTTACCTGTGATATTTTTTACAATGACAGCTTTTGTAATAAAACCTAATTCTTCCATACGTCTTTGGCACTCAAAACTCAAATTCACAAGGCGCGAATTAGCATACTTATCGCCTATTATAAGCGCTGCAAATCTACCTTTTTCAAGCAAATCATAACCATTTTTTGCAACTTTTTTGAAAAGCTCATAAAACTCCTCAGTTGTCGCGCAATTAGACAAATCTTCTTTTTTATCGCTAAATTTTATAATATCATCGTATGGTGGGTGCAAAACAAGGAACTGAGCAGCTTTTGAACCCATAACATCAAGACGTGCTTCGATTTTTTCTTTTGCGACGCTCGATGTGCTGTCTGCGCAAATTATGTTCATTTTTGAAACAAGCTCGCGCTTTGAAAACTTATTTGAAACATAATCCACCATATCTTGCTTCAGCTCAACCCCGATGCACCTTCTGCCCATATTAAGAGCCTCAATGCCTGATGTACCCGAGCCAAAGAACAAGTCTAAAACAATGTCATTTTTCTTTGTAAAACGCTCAAAAAGCTGCGTTGCAATTTGTGGAATATAGTTGCCATGGTAGTCATAACTGTGACCATTTGACTTATCACGCGAAGAAAATTCCCACAGCGAGCCTGTTTTAATATGCGAATACATTTTCCAATTGTTTAAATCAATATCGCTGTATGGCTTTGTTTTAGGGGCTTTTACAACCCTTAAACCTTCACTTATTTCAAGTTTTCTTTTTAAATTTCCTGCCATACCCTACTCCCTGTGATATATGAATACTATATATGTTTGTAGAGTATTTTAAATCATCTATTTATCTGAAATGTATTTTATAATTTCATCATAAGAACTTGGATTGCGTTTTAAAAGCAGATTCCCCGAACCACCCTGGTCATATAACTTTAAAACCTTTGGCGAGTGAATAAGCCTGTAGATGATATCCGATTGAGAATAAGAATATTTATCAGCTTTTGACGCCATAACCATCATAGGTACAGTATTTAATCTTGGCACAACAAGCGCAATATCAAGGTTTTTAAATGAAACATAAGGTGAAATTAAAACCATTTTCAAAGGCTTAATTTTCATAACTGCAGCCGCCAAAACAGCCATATTTGCGCCTAAATCAGCACCTACAATGTATATTTCATCAGTGTTAATTTGCGGATAATTTTTTCTAATATAATCAATCGAACTTACAACATCAATAGGCATTTTTGCCCAGTCATCTTTTGTAAAATTCATTCTGGATTTAAATTTCAAGTTTTTCATGTAAACACTGCGCCCATGACCTCTTAAATCAAGAGCCAAAACATTAAAGTTTTTAAGTCGCAAATTTTCACTCAAATTACCCCAATCACTTGCTCTTGAGCCAAAGGAGTGCAGCAAGATTATAAGAGGACGAGCAGGTTTTCTTTGAGGCGCAAAATATAAATCGCCAACAAGCAAAAACCCGTCTTTTGCCTCAAGTTCGACCTTTGTTTTAATTCTAGGCTTTTTGACCCTTTTCTTTTTTTGCGCAGCATCTGCACCTAATAAGGTAAAAGCAAAAAATATTATCAATAATAATGCTAAAAATTTTTTCATACTTATATTTTATCAAAACGGTTATAAATATTGAACTTTTTTTAAAAATTAATGCATATGGATGATATATTTAAAGGTTTGAAAACTTGAACCGTTAAGAAAAACATAAGGACATAAGTCCTAACTCAAAACCTCCTCCCCAAGTCTAGTAGCCGCCTTTTAGGACGGCTTTTTTTTATGCATAACACTAAACTCCCGCACAAATAATCCCTAATTATGCCAAATAACCCCCTGTCATGCTGAACTCAACCCCCCTGTCATGCTGAATTTATTTCAGCATCTGAAAAATTAACGCGCAAAAGGATTAGACCCTGAAACGAGTTCAGGGTGACAGGTTTTAGTGTTCAGGGTGACAGGTTGGGCGCGCAGTGTGACGGTTGGGCGCATAATAACAAATTACGCAAAGGTTAACAATATTATAAATTATATTTACATATCGATACAATATATAAACATATTTTATATATTAAAACCCTTACCACACAAGGTTTTTCAAATATTTATTCAAATTATAAAGCAAATAATAACGCTTGAAAGAATTGCTGCGCTTATGTATAATTGACTTTGTATATAACAACGGATAGGCAAATTGGCACAGTACCACCATTTAAACGTATATAAGAAATCTTTTGATTTTTTAGCTGAAATAACAAAGCAGACAATCCACTTTCAGCGCGATTTTCGCTACACTCTAGGCGAAAAGCTCAACAACGGCGGGATTGATTTTATCGTATGGATTTACAAGGCAAATTCAGCTCAAAACCTTAAAGACAGGGCGCAAATCATCAAGGAATTACTTGAAAAATTACAATATTTAAACGTAATTTTAAGACTCTCACATGAACTAAAGAATATTTCAAAAGACAAATACATTGAACTCACGCTAATGACTCAAGACATAGAAAAACAGCTTAACGGCTGGCTTTCGCACAGTTCTAAAAATATTTGTGATTCTGACAATGAACTTGAAAAAACAAAATAATAAAATAGAATTTATAAAACTTCAAGAATTTTCAATTTCAAAACTCTTTGAGGCTTACTACGACTGCAGAAAACACAAACGAAACACTATGCAGGCAATAGATTTTGAATTTGAACTTGAAAAAAATATTTTTGAACTTTACGAAGAAATAGTAAACGATACATATGAAATCGGCAAAAGTATTTGCTTTATTGTAACCGAACCAAAACCGCGCGAGGTCTGGGCAGGAGCCTTCAGAGACAGAATTGTTCACCACCTCATTTACAATGCAATAAAAGAACGTTTTACAAATAGATTTATTTTAGACACATACAGCTGTATTCCAAAGAGGGGAACTCTAAAAGGCGCAATTCAAGCTAAAAAATATGCAAAAAAAATTACAAGAAACTACAGTCAAAGAGCATATTTTCTAAAAGCTGACATAGGAAATTTCTTTAACAGCATAGACAAAGAAATTTTATACAATGAAATTTGCAAATATGTTTTTGAGCCTTGGCTTTTAAATTTAATTAAAAAAGTGCTCTTTCATGACCCTAAAAATAATGTTTACATGAAATCCCCCCCATGGCTTTACGATTTATTGCCCAAGTACAAAAGTCTTTTTAACACTGACCCACAAAAAGGTTTGCCTATAGGAAATCTCACAAGTCAGTTTTTCTCAAATGTTTACTTAAATCCGCTTGATCAATTTGTTAAACACAAGCTAAAGTGCAAATATTACTGCAGATACGTTGATGACATGTTGCTTATGGACAAAGACGCAGGCTATCTTAACTATGCTTATGCTGAAATAAATAAATTTTTGCAAAATAACTTAGCGCTCTCACTTAACCATAAAAAGAAAAATATGAACACACTTTGCAAGGGCTTTGACTTTGTAGGCCATGTAATAAAGCCAAACAGTCTGCATTTAAGAACAAGAATTATAAAAAAATCCTTTAATACGGTAAAAAAATGGGAAAAAGATAAAAACAGATTTGACCCAAAAGTACTAAATAAATTTAGAAACCAAATAAACAGCTACCTTGGAATGTACAAGCATGTCAACGGTTACAACTTAAGAAAAAAATTGTGCTTAAAATCTACAACACTTTTTACTCATCCTGATGAAAACTTTTCGAAAATAATTATAACAAACTATGAAACAGAATAAAAAAAGGGGGGTGTATTTTTGTCTACCTGGAGTACACCCCAATTTAGAATTAAGATACGAAAACCTGTTTTCTAGTTATACTCTGTCCAATACAAATACACATATCCGTTTTGCCCGTTACCCCCGTACCCTGGGTTATTATCTGGATAAATCGTTGTATTATACGCATATCCTCCACCGCCTCCGCCTGCTCCTGCACTTCCAAACTCAGCAGCGTCAAATATATTAGATGGAGATACAAACATAGTACTTAAGCCATATGTTGTTGTAGCTGAACAATTTACACCGTTACTGTATAATGCTCCACAACCTCCTTCACTCTCTATTCCACTTTTACCTCCACTACCGCCAATGGAGCCAATATTACTTATTGTTCCAGCACTTCCGTTACTTCCAGCTACAGACACCCCAGCGCCAGATTTAGCAGCACCTGCACCGCCTACACCATGAACAGCTGAAGTAGTTGCTGTTCCACTTGTTCCTACTTTACCTCCTTTACCTCCGCTTAAAACATATGTACCACCTGAGAAAGTAACCTTACTTTCACCACCGTCTACGCCATTGTTCATAATAGCTCCGCCATTACCGCCGCCACCGACACGAACAGTGTATGTAGTAGAAGGAGTAACAGTTATATTTTCAACCTTTAACATGGCACCACCGCCGCCACCTCCGCCTCCTGCGGATTCATATGTTAAATCATAGGTTATCTCAGCTACTCCATTTGCCCCATAACCACCTTTACCTGCCGAGGCTGTTGTAGTGCCGCTTGAAGTTATAAATCTTGTGGTAGCACCTCCACCTCCTGCACCATAATACGCTCCATTTCCGCCTGTTTCTAATGAATTTGTGCCGCCTACGCCTCCGCCCGAAAGAGCAGTGGAGCTGTACATTGAGCCCCCTCCTGCTCCTCCGTTTGCAGCGGCCGTAGAATCTGTTGAAGTACCACCATCATTGCCTTTTGGGCCTGATGAGGTACAGTTTGTATTTGTCCACACATTATTTTGAAAAATTTTGCAACTCGAAATGGCAACTTGAGCACCACCACTGCCTGCTGCAGTGCTTGTTGCACCCTTGCCGCCATATCCGCCTGCGGCTTTTAATCCCCATTTTAAATTTCCATCCGCGTCATACAAAGCAATGTATGATTCTGAACCATTGTTACCATTGCTCGCGTTAGATCCAGAGGAACTTGCAGCGTTTCCACCTTTAGCTCCGCCTGCCGCGTAAAATACAATCTTTCCTCCGATGTTATTAACTATTAAGTCATCGGGAATTTGATAGTTTTTGAAGAAAGAAGCGCCGCCGCCTCCGCCGCCGGCGAAAGAGTTAAAGGTCTGAGCTCCGCCCTCCAGGACACAGCGAACCGACTCGGCGTAACGAGCGGAGGTAGAATTCGGACCGTTGAAAGAACCGCTATTCAGGCCGAAGTCGTAAACATTGCTACCGCTGGTAGTAGCCGACCAGACATACTGTGGAAAACAGCTACCATAGGTCGACCCGCCGCAAACGTAGTAATTGCTGCACCTGGCTGCGCCGTAACCGCTGTGGTAGTCACAAAGCCTCAAGCCGTTATCACCTTTGTTTTTGTTAATAGTGTTAATATTTGATGCCCATTTAGACATCTCATTTTTTGTTGGCAATCTCCAATCACCTGCTTTTGTGCCATTATATGCTAATGCTTGACAAGAGGCATTTCCAGCATACCATGTGCATACTGTTCTGTTGCAACCGCTGTAAGTTGTGCCTGAACTATCACATGGGCTTGCAGTTTGCCCTTGCCAACAGCATGCGTTAGCTGAGCAATATGTATTTGTTGATACGGTTGTAACAGATGTTGCAATCCCACCGTTTGTTGCTGATGGTATATCACCAATATTATATTTTGTAACACATACAGGTGTTCCGCCATTTTGAGCAGCTGTTAAAAACTTAGCGTCGTATCTGTCACAATCCGCTTGAGAGGTCGGTGCGCCACCTTGTTCTTCAATCCATGCTCCGCCGCCTCCACCGCCGCCGGAGCCAGAGAGATATGTAACAGTAAAGTTTTTCATGCCTTTTGTAATTGTAAACTCTTGAGTTTTAGCACTGCCAACAGTTGAATTTGTTACAGTTAATTTTTTTCCATAGTCATAATTTGGAGTGGTAGCCCCTGCTCCACCACCACCGCCTGAGACCATGACAACATTCATGCTTTTAACACCAACTCCTGTTGTAAAGTTGCAATCAAGAGCATTTTGCCCTGCAACAGCAGAGCAGTTTGGATCGGTTGGATTATACAAAAAAAGTTTACTTTCTTTTTTAGTACTTCCTCCTCCGCCTGAAACATTAATGTTACTTGTCACCCTTTTGGTGATGACAGGGGCTAAAACTACCATAATAATTGAGATAATAAGCACTGAAACTAATAATTCCGCAAGCGTAAAAGCTTTTTTAACGTCGCCGTTACAACGACACAACAAATTTGCCATAAACCTGACCTTTTTGTTAAGCTATTCAAAAAAACTCTACGGATATTTTTAATATATCATATTTGTTCATAATTTCAAGATTATATTCAAATTATAAAAATTATTGTAACAAATATGACAATTATATTGTTAATATGGTATTTTATTTAAAACACGTCTCCCCGGAGTGCAAATTATTTACGGATGTTTGCAGAGTGGGAACTAAACTCGTTTGAGATAGCTTTAATAATTAAGCTTATTTTTTGTACTTTTACATACAAATACCATATGTCGGGGTTTATAACGATATATCATATTAAACTCTCAAGAAGGCTTTGTGACTGGAACAGCGGTTACGGCGCAGCCAGATGCAACAACTACGGTGTTTGCGACGGGTCGAACAATGGTAACTGCTACCCGAACGAGGTGTGGTCATCTACGCCTAATGGTAGCAATTACTACTATTTTAACCTGAATAGTGGTACATTTAACGGTCCGAACAATCAGAATCCGCGCTACGCCGATTCGGTTCGCTGTGTCCTGGTGTTTAGTATAGACGTGTTTTTATATATAAAATATATTTTCATCTTGAATTTTAATTAAAAAAAATTTACAATACAGGAAATATCCTCAGAGTATGTACTGTTTACGGATGGGCATAGAGCAGGATGTTTAAACTCGTGTGAGGTAGCCTCAATAATTAGGCTCATAATGATCTTTGGTTTATCAAAACAGGAATTTTGCATTAATTTGCAAAATATTTAACCCTCACTGCAGGTGTTACGCCGTTTCGGTCGCTGTGTCCTGGAGTTTAAAAGTAATAAGACCCCTAAAAATTTTGGGGGTCTTTAAATATTGCAAAATTAAATGGCTCCCAAGTAAGGAGCCTTTTAATTAGCGGAAGACGAGGCTCGAACTCGCAACAACCTGCTTGGAAGGCAGGGACTCTACCAATTGAGTTACTTCCGCATATAATATTTACTTGTCAATTTTATTATTGTAACTCAATTGGTCATTGTGGACAAGCCACATTTGCTTCGCAAAGGAGTTACTTCCGCATATAATATTTACTTGTCAATTTTGTTATTGTAACTCAATTTATACAACAAAATTAACTTTATTTCAAGTAAAATATGAAGATTTGCAGAATGAATTCAAGTAAAATAATGTTATAAGGCCCTGCCCAGTAGGGACATTTTGCACAAAATCAAAGATTTTGGCAAAAGCAGTCAAACAAGTTCAGGGTGACAATCCCCTGCGTCATGCTGAATTTATTTCAGCATCTAAAAAATTAACGCGCAAAAGGATTAGACCCTGAAACAAGTTCAGGGTGACGAGGTTTTTGTGTTCAGGGGTGACAAAACAAATGTCATGCTGAACTTGTTTCAGCATCTGAAAAATGAGCAACAAAAAATGTCCCTATTCGGGCAGCATCTAAAAAATTAACGCGCAAAAGGATTAGACCCTGAAACAAGTTCAGGGTGACGGGTTTGGGCGTTCAGGGTGACAATCCCCTCCGTCATGCTGAATTTATTTCAGCATCTAAAAAATTAACGCGCAAAAGGATTAGACCCTGCCCGGTAGGGACATTTTGCACAAAATCAAAGATTTTGGCAAAAGCAGTCAAACAAGTTCAGGGTGACAAGGCGGAGCGTTCAGGGTGACGGGTTTGGGTGTTCAGGGTGACGGTTGGGCGCAAGGGGTGACGGGTTTGGGCGTTCAGGGTGACGGTTGGGTCGCAAGAGTGACACAGTAAAATAACACAACGAAAGAATATACAAAGCGCAAACTTCACATTCTTTAATATTTTAACAATTTTTATTTTCAGCATACTTGTATAAAATGCCATGAAAATTAATTTCTCACCAAGATTCGCAAACTACACAAACGCCGTAAATAAATACTCAAGCTCACCTTTTGCAATTAAAAGGGATACTTTTTCTTTTAGTGGCAATAAAGATTCATATGAAAAAAACGTAGAACGATATCTGGAAAAACAAAAAACAAACCCCAAAATGGCTTTTTTGTACAAACCTGATTTAACTAAAGCCGAAAAAGCACAAATAGCAGAGCAAGACCCGACAATAGGTGATGCTGATAATTTTGTTAAAAAACTGGGGTTGAAAACTTCTTATCCTATTTTAAAATGGGCAAAAGATGACAAACTTGAATATTGCTCAGTTCCAAATGCGCGCTTTTTTTGGCCATATTTTGATATGGAATCACAAAAAAATATTGATTTTATAGATAAAATAAGTGAGCAACTTGAAAATTGCAAAGATATATATGAATTATCTTATGAATACAATATTCCAGACAAAAAAATAAGACATTATTTGCAAAATGGTGATTTAATTCCCCTTGAAACAAGCTACACAAGGGGTCAAATACTCGATTCATATTTATTTGACATAACTAACGAACAAAACATTGCAATTTTAAACGAGCATAAAAAATCAACACCTGTCCCCTCAAAAAAATACTATAAAAAACTTGTGTCAAACGAAGATGTATATGTACCTGTGACTTATCTTGAAAAGTTAGGTTTTTCAAGTGCAAAAAAATTAGCGCAAATGCTCAAAAATGGCGAGTTACCGGGGATTTATGAAAAAGTTCAAACTCCAGCCGGCACAAAAATAAGAGCTCTTGTAAATATAAGACCATTTGTTGATTCAGAAGAAAAACTGCTTGATTTAAGAAATAAAAATGAAGATATTTTAACAACAAGCGACTTTGCCAAAAAAATGCAAATCAAAAAAATGGATGTCGATGAAGCTATTTTAAATGGCGAGTTGGAGATAATTAAAGAATACATTTTTAGCGATGATCATGATAAAGTTTTTCTGAATTTAAAAGATGAAAAAACAAAAAATTTCATTGATAAAATTCTTTTTCAAAAAAAATTTTTAGAAGAACTAAAAGCCCAAAGAATTCAAGAAGCAAAAGAAAAAAGGAAACAGGGCAACCCCTATAATTCCTTAAGAATGGAAATTGTTTGGCATTTTAGCCCAAAAACTCGTGATATAGCCTCAGCTGAAGCTGAAAAAGACAGGCTTGCAAGTTCATTACTTGTAAAAGAAGCGCAAGGCGAAGAACTGACTTCAAAAGAAGAATATGCTCTAAATTCATACAGAAAGCGTTTTTGGAACATTATAGGCAGCGAAGAATTCAGTAACGCACAACAAAAAGCAAATGAGTATATTAAAATATACAAAACACAAGGCATTGAAGCAATTGATGACCCTTATGTGCGCTCTATTATTGAAAATTTTGAACAAAATCATAACTAAATTCTCTCCTCTTTTTGTATGAAAAGATTTTTTAAATGCAAGCTATAATATATTTATGCTACAAGAAGCTCAAAAAGTTATAGCAAGCGCTTTTAACACAAGTTTTATAAAAAAACTTGCGCAGTACTTGCACGACTGCGTAAGGGAAGAAGTAAAAAGTTCGACTTTTCGTAATCTAAAAGAAGACAAAGAAAACAAATGGGTCTTTTTAGATGATGAAGAAAAGCTTTTTACAAATTTTGATGAGGAACTTTTGCTTGACGGTTCAAACAGCTATTTGACCGAGCTTATGATTCAAAGCGACATGAACGCAAAAGAAAAGTATTTAATTTACGGTTATCTTTTTCTTGTGGGCAAAAATTCAAAAGCAAGAAAAAACAACCAATTTTTGACCCCGCTTTTGTATGTTCCCTGTAAGCTTGAAAGACGCGGGGTAAATATTGTCCTGACCGCACAAGAGGATATTTTATCGCTTAATACGGGTGCTTTAGCTCAGCTTATGAAACGCGACGACGAGCAAGAGGCGGACGCTATGCTCTCAGGGCTTTTGGATGTCGTGCCCGAGTTACCTTTAACGCAAGAAAATCTTGAAATATTTTTAACCACTTTAAAATCGCTAATTCCTGAAATAGAGATTGAAACAGCTCCAATTGAGGATATAAAGCAAGATTTTGAAGACTTTTATTCAAGAGAAAATCTTGAAAAAGCACTTGAAGAAGGTGATTTTGACTTTGATGCGATTGATGAAATTGCAAAACGCCCTCGTGTAAAAGTGGAAAAGCTTACTCTGCAAAGGAAAAACGCTGTAATTTTAACAAAACGACCAAGTATCACTGCAGGAGTTTTGCATGAATTAACTCAAATTGCCGAAAAACCGCAAGGGGTCTATCGTGAAACTGTGCTTGAAGTCATAAACCACGAATATTTACTACAAAAGGGTAAAGTTGCAAACGAAAAACTAGATCAAAAAGAGATAAAAGACTTTTTCCCAATAACTCCTCTATCATTGAGCGATTCGCAAGAGGATGTCATTAAAAAAATCGAAGAAAATAATTTCTTGGCAGTATATGGCCCACCGGGGACAGGAAAGTCGCAAACTATTGTAAACCTTGTATCTCACTTGATTGCAAACGGCAAAAGCGTTCTTGTTGCCTCTCGTATGGATAAAGCCGTTGATGTTGTTGCCCAGCGTCTAAACTCGCTAAATGCGCCATATCTTGCGCTAAGAGCGGGCAGAGCGAATTATCAAAAAATGCTCAACTTTAAATTGGAAGATTTACTTTCTAACAAGGTCGATTTAGACAGCGGCTATCAAGATGCAGTTATGGCAGAGCCTGAGGATATGAAAAATTTGTGCGATGAAATAGAAAGGCTTGAAGAAGGCGCACAAAAGATTTTTTCGCTTGAAAAACGCTACAGCGAAGTAAATGAAGAACAAAAAGAAACAAAAGAGGCAATCGGCGAGTGTGAAATAATTAAAAATGCACTTAGTCTTGAAGAAGTTAATCAAACCAAAAAGCTGCTCAAAGAGCTTGAAAAGTACGAAAACAAGCACAAAAAAAATATTTTTGACAAAATTTTTGAAAGCATAAAATTAAATAAAATTAAAAAGATTTTAAATTTAAAAGGAAAAATAAAAGCCTCCGAATTGTCGCAAAGACTGGCACTGGAGCTTGATTTAGAGCTTTTAAATGCAAAACTGCGAAAAATTGAAAATAATATTTATAAAATCGGCAATTTGCACCAAATTTTAAAGAAAATTAAAAGCTTAAGAAAAAAACAGCAAAAACTTGCGGTAGATATTCTAAAAAACAAGCGCAGAACTGCATTAAAGAATATTTTATGCGACCAGCAAAAACGTCAAAGGCTTATGATACATTCAAAGTCGCTTGTTTCAAGAAAATTAAACCAACAAAACAGATTGCTTGAAAAAGAGGACTTTAAGCCGCTTTTAGCCGCTTTCCCCTGCTGGTGCGTAACAACTTATGCAATTTCAAACTCTCTACCCCTAAAACCTGCGTTGTTTGACGTTGTAATAATAGATGAAGCATCGCAATGCGATATTGCAAGCTGTTTTCCCATACTTTTTAGAGCCAAAAAGGCTGTAATTGTGGGCGATGACAAACAATTACCGCATTTATCTTTCTTAGAAAAGGCAAAAGAACAATCATTTTTAAACCAATACAACATAGAAGACCGCTATCAGCTCCTTTGGCGCTTTAGAACAAATTCAATGTTTGACGTTGCAAATTATTATTCAACAACGCCAACCCTTTTAGACGAGCATTTTCGCTCGCCAAAGCCTATTATCGAATTTTCAAACAGAGAATTTTACGGCGGCAGAATAAAAGTCATGAAGCCTTATTTTGACGATGTTTCACCCATTGAACTTGTTGAAGTTAAAGAGGCAAAAGTAGACACCGACATCACAAGGAATCAAGCCGAGTGCGAGGCTGTTATTAAAAAAGTTCAAGATATAATTTATGAAAACGAGAAAAACCCTGATTTAGAGCCTGTTTCGATAGGTATAATTTCTCCCTTCAGGGGTCAGGTAGAGTTGATTAAAAAAGCTGTTTTAAAAGTTTTTTCTCAGGAAACAATACAGCAACACCAAATCGAAATTGGCACAGCACATACTTTTCAAGGTGATGAAAGAGATGTAATGCTTATGTCATGGGCAATTGCTGCAAATTCACACTCGCAAAGTCTTATGTTTTTACAAAAACCCAATCTTTTTAACGTTGCGATTACTCGTGCAAGGAAAAAACTTATAAACTTTATCTCTAAACCAGTAAATGAGCTGCCCGAAGGACTTTTAAGGGATTACCTTGAGTTTGTACAATCTCAGGATAAGGTCATTGCCTCAAGAAAAAATGTATTTAAAAATACGTTTGAAAAAGAAGTTTTTGAAGCTATAAACGACGAGTTTGCAACACATCAACTGCGTGCAGGAATAGATTTTGCAGGCATTAACGCCGATATTATGATTGACGACAAACTTGTTGTCGAAATTGACGGCGCAGAAGATGAATTACAAACAAATATAAATGAAACCAAAAAACAAGCCATAATGGAGCGTTTAGGCTATGAAGTCGTGCATGTAACAAAACGCGAATGGGGCTTGAGTAAAGACGCTGCTCTTGATAGAATAAGGTCATCACTGGTACAAAGTTAGAAAAATGGCCGACACACAAGCGGATTTAATTAAAAAACATGCCCAATCACTCGAATTTGACAAGGTTTTAGAAATTCTTGCCAATTTTGCGGTGTCTGATTTAGGTAAGCAAAAGTGCCTGAATGCTCCTATTTACAACCAAAAAGCACAAATTGAATACCACCTTGAACTTACAAGCGAAGCAAAGAAAATTTATGACAATGCTGGCAATTTTTCTTGTTTTCCTTTGGAATTTCTTTGCGACGGGGCTAAAATCCTTGAAACGCAAAGGCTTGGCGCAAGCGATATTATTGATTTGACAAAAAATTTAAGAACATCAAGATTAATTAAAAATTTCCTTTCAAAAGAGGAAAATTGCCCGAATTTAAAAGCTATTGCGCAAAATTTATACACAAATAAAGAATTTGAAGATAAAATTTTTTCAACTTTTGACAGCGAATTAAACATTTTAGACAGCGCAAGTCCTGAATTAAAAAGACTCAGGAACGCTTATAAAAGCACAAAAGATAACTTAAAAGCCTCAATTGGCAAGCTTTTGGGAGATGCCGATTTTATATCACATCTGCAAGACATTGTCTGGACAACGCGCGAGGGCAGAACGGTTTTCCAAGTAAAGGCAACAGACAAAAACAAAGTATCAGGAATTGTGCATGATGTAAGCGCAAGCAGCCAGACTTATTTTATCGAGCCTTCGGCTCTTGTGCCTATAAACAACAAAATACGCCAGATTGAAGTTGAAATAAACGCCGAAATTGAGCGAATTTTGTGGGAATTAACAAAAGAATTTTTAAACATAAAAAAAGAATTGACTGATGTGCAAAATATTGTAAGCGAGCTTGATTTCATCTTTGCAAGAGCGAAATATTCCATCCGCACAAAGTCAACCCCCGCACAAATTTGTGAGCAAAAAATCCTTGAAATACAAGCCATGCGACACCCGCTTTTAATCGGAAACGTTGAAAATATTGTCGAAAACGACTTTGAACTGGGTAAAACATATAATTCTCTTTTAATTACAGGCTCTAACACAGGCGGAAAAACTGTAGCACTGAAAACTGCAGGTCTTTTAACGCTTATGACAAAGGCAGGACTGCACATTTGCGCACTTGGCGCTAAAATTTACCCGTTTGACAAGGTTTTAGCCGACATATCGGAAGAACAAAGCATTTCTCAAAACCTTTCCACCTTTAGCGCGCACATTAAAAACATTTCAACAATTATTGAAAACGCGACCGAGAATTCTCTTGTACTTTTTGACGAATTAGGTGCAGGAACAGACCCTGAGGAAGGCTCAGCTCTTGCGCGCGCCATTCTTGAATATTTATCCGTAAAAGATATTTTATGCGTCTGCACAACGCATTTAGGAGAATTAAAAATTTTAAAATACGAAAACTCTAAATTTGAAAACGCAAGTGTCGAGTTTGATGTCGAAACGCTAAAACCTACATATAAGCTCATTTTAGGACTTGCAGGCAGCTCAAATGCGCTCTGTATAGCTCATAACCTAAATTTAAACGATGAAATTATTAACAATGCAAAAGATATTTTAAATAAAGCAAAAAGCCCCGAGGGCGAGGTTTTTGCCAAAATTCAACAAACACACAACGAGCTTTCTCAAAAAGAACGCGAAACAGAAGAAATACGCCAAAGAACAGCTCAAATCGAGGCTGAGTATCAGGAAAAATTAAAAGAATTAAAAGCCCAAAAGAAAAAATCTCTTGAAAGTTTTAAGAAAAAATATCAGGCTCAAATTGAAAATGCACGTGCTGAAATTAAAGACACTCTCGACATTATGAGAAAAGAAAAGTCAGAAAAGATTGCTATGCGCTCATATTCCAGACTGGCAAAACTTGAAAGCGCCGCAAGAGAAGAATTTATGTCTGATGAAGAAAAATTGCAAAACAAATACGAAGCGCTTGATGTTGCAAATTTAAAAATCGGTCAAAATGTACTTATAAAAGGGCTTGAACAGGTTGCCCGCCTTGAAAGTCTGCCCGATAAAAAAGGTAAAGTCCTTGTGTCTATTGGGCTTATGAAAACAAAAGTGGATATTAAAAAACTTGCAAAAACCGATAAAAAAATCAGCAAAGCACTAAAAAAAGTTAGTGTAAGTTTTGATGATATTACACAAAGCCTCTCCAACAGGCTTGATATTCGCGGCATGAGGGCAGAAGATGCTATTGAATTTCTTGATAAGCAATTTGATATGGCATCATTAAGAAATTTAAGGGAAATTACAGTAATTCACGGACATGGCACAGGCGCGCTGAAAAACGCCGTTAGAAGCTACCTTGCAAACTCGCCCTACGTTGCAAAATTTCGCGCAGGCGAAGAAACTGAGGGTGGCGACGGGGTAAGCATTGTAGATATTAATTAAAGCCCCAAACGCATTTGCTCAATTTCTCTGGCTGCTTTATCTCTTTCAGCCTTGTCTTTATATAACTTTTCAAAGTTTTGCTGAACATATTCATAATTT
The DNA here is from genome assembly GCA_944324905.1 of Candidatus Gastranaerophilales bacterium. Taxonomy (GTDB): domain Bacteria; phylum Cyanobacteriota; class Vampirovibrionia; order Gastranaerophilales; family Gastranaerophilaceae; genus Galligastranaerophilus. The sequence continues at coordinate 200,427 of CALUYB010000001.1, read as the reverse complement.
TGAACAGTTGCGGTAATAGATTTATCTGCAAGCCAAAAAAGCGCAGGAACTGCTATTAAAAGAGTAAAAACAGAAACAATAATATGTCTTAAGACCCTGACAAAAGCATGCCATTTCCTGTCTTTACCTTCCATTTGCAATTTTAGCTGAATAGATTCATTCACAAAGGCACTTCTGGCGTCTTTATCCATGTGGTCAACAAAAGGTACAAAGTCTTTTGCAATGTATATAACATATTTTTTAACCGCGTCATTTTCATTAGTCCCAAAAGGGTCATGCCACTCGCTTTCTTGGGCGCTTGGAAGTTCTTCTTGCGCTATAGGCTCACTTTGAAAATCATTTTGCGCCCCTTGTGAAACTTGCTCAGGGTTTTCAAGCTCTTGCACTGCTTCTTGCACAACTGTTTCTTCTTCTGCTCCCGCATAACCATCAAGCGAAGGTTCTAAATTTGGAATATCCGCCAGAACATCCTCAGGAACATCTGAAATATTCGAAACCTCAGGTTCTTGCTCTATTTGACTTTTAATTTTATCAATATGCTTATCTATATCAAAATTTTCTTCCACGTTTAAACCCCAAAAATTACAATTTATATTTTAGCATAAAATTTACTTTTAGTCTTGATTTGATTTTTGTGGTAAAATATAAGTCACAAGTATATGGAAAAGCAGGAATTACTAAAAAAGTTAGACAGATTGAAAGAGCCGAAAATCCTTATTGTCGGCGATTTTGGCATAGATGAAATGGTCTTTGGAAATACCCAGAGAATTTCCCGTGAGGCACCTGTTTTAATTTTGGAGCACTCTAAAACAAAAATTATTTTAGGTACAGCCTCAAATGCTGCAAATAATATTGCTTCTCTAAACAACGGAAAAGCAGCAGCAATGGGCGTTTATGGCGATGACTACTATGCAAAAGTTCTTCTTGCTGCGCTAAATGAAAAAAATATAAATGTAGAGTACATGATAGAAGATAAAATGCGCAAAACAACTACTAAAACGCGCATTTCAGGTTCATGCTCTCAAAGTATAACTCAGCAAATCGTGCGCATTGACAGGCAAACAACAGATCCGCTGAGCGCGCAAAGCGAAGAAAAAGTTATTCAAAATCTTGAAAAAGCAATACCATTGTACGATGGAATTATTTTATCAGACTATCATTTAGGCTTTTTGACTGAAAACGTTGTTAAAAAAGCAATTGAGCTTGCAAAAAAATATAATAAAATCATTGTCGCTGACGCTCAAAAAGATTTAAATAAATACAAAGGCGCAACTGCAATTACGCCCAATCAGCCGGATTGTGAAAAATTTGTTGGCTATTTTTTAAAAGACGAAAACGCACTTACAAAAGCAGGCGAAGATTTAATTAAAAATTTAGAACTTGAAAACGTGCTTATCACACGTGGTGAGCGTGGAATGGCACTTTTTGAAAATGTTTGCGGAAAAATTAAACACCACGAAGTAGAAGCCTTTAACAGAAAAGAAGTTTTTGACGTAACAGGTGCAGGCGACACTGTTGTTGCAGCATTTACCCTTGCACTTTGCGCAGGGTTTAGCGCGTACGAGGCAATGTATATAGGAAACCTTGCGGCAAGCATTGTTATCAGATATTTTGGTTGCCATAGCGTAACTGTTGAAGATTTAAAATCTGAACTTAAAAATTTAAAAGGAGAAGAAATATATGAGATTTCTTAAAAAACTTAGAACTTTCGATTTAATAATTATAGGTGTAATTATCGTTGCACTTTTGGTTGGAATTCTTACCATGTTTGGCAAAAGAGCAACCTCGTCAAATCAAATTGAAACTACTGCAGATGTTGAAATTGAAGTATTTTTAAGAAGCGTCACCATAAGTGCTTCAAACAACATTTTTGAAGAAGGGGACGAAACTTTTATTACAATCAGAAACGTACCTTACACAAAATTAAAAATCAAAGACGTTAAATTTGACAGAAAAAAAGCTATGATTCCTACATTCAATGCAAAAAAACCCTTTGATGTAGTGGATGATGTTACAGCACCTTACCAATATGATTTTCTTGTAACTGTTCTTGATAAAGCAAAAATTACAAAAGACCGCGACGGCGCAGTTGTTGGCGGAAATAAAATTAAAATAGGTTTACCAATTACCCTTGAGGGTTCAGATTACAAATTAAACGGCATTGTGTCTAACATTACGGTTGTTGCAAAACCGGATGAAAAAAATAATGATGATTTAGAAAAACAGGTAAATCAAAATCAGGATGTTCAATAGAAAATTCGGAACAAAAAGCATTTTTATAAGCCTTAAAAACGGTGTTTTGAGAAATATTCAAAACACTCAGGCTGCGGCATGCGTTAGAGAAAGTTTGTTTTTCGAGAATATTGACTCATTTTTATATATCTTTTTGATGTTTACACTTGTTTCGTGTATTTTTTGCGAATCTGGCTATATTGGCATTTTTGCACTTTGTTTCAGCCTTTTGCAAAGTTTTAAAATGTGCGTAAAAAAAGGCGCAAGAATTAAAATATCGCTTTATGACAAGGCAATATTAATATTTTTTGCCTTTGTTGTTTTAAGTCTTTTTGGCTCTACACTTTTTACACTCAGCTTAAAAGGCTTTATGAAAACTGCAATTTATACTTATTTTTACTTTAGTGCACTTTCATATTTTCTTGATAACAAAAACAAAATTTTGCCTACAATCCTTGTTGTGTCTGGACTTATAAGTTTTGAAAGCATTATTGCAATTATTCAAAATAACTCCGGAATTTTAGCGATTGCAGGCTGGCAAGACACCTCAAATCTTGACCCAACGCAAGTTATATCAAGGGCCTATGGCACTTTAAAACCTTATAACCCGAATTTGCTTGCAGGATACTTGGTAACAGGTATTTCAAGCCTTTGGTGCCTTTCTATGATTAACCTTTTAAACAAGCACTACAAAAGGTTTTTAGGGTTTTTAATTTTAATGTTGCTTGCAACAATTGCAATAATATACACAGGCTCTCGAGGCGGATACCTTGGAATAGCAGGGTTTTACGGCATTTTTGCACTTGGTGTAATTTATTACATTGAGAAATATTTAGGCGGTTTTAAATCAATTAGAAAAAGATACAAAAACCTTGCCCTGACTGTAATTTGCGCAGGTTTAGTTTTTATTATGTCAAATCCTGCAATTACAAATAGAATTTTATCAATTTTTGAATTCAGAGAAGACAGCTCAATTGCCTTTAGAATGAACGTTTACGCTTCATCTTTTAAAATGTTTCTGGACAATCCTTTCTTAGGTATTGGTGTTGGCAATAAAAATTTTAGAGAAATCTATGGCTTATATATGAAAACAGGCTTTGATGCGCTTGGTTCATACTGCGTGCCTCTTGAAATAGCTGTCGAAAGCGGCATTTTTGCACTAATTAGTTTTGTTACTTTCCTTATTTTATGGTGCAAAGATTGTCTAAAAGCCATAAAAAAAGTACCAAAAAGAACAAAAATTGTCATTTTTTCGCTAATTTTAAGCATTTTCCCGACAATGATTCATGGATTATTCGACACAGTCTGGTTTAGACCGCAGTTGCAAATTCTTTTCTGGCTGAATGTTGCATTTTTAGGCGCTCTAAAAGACAACTAAATATCTCATATAGTCTTCAACCCCAAGGGCAAAAGCTTTTGCAAATTCTTTTTGAAATTTTTTATTCGTTAATTTTTGCATTTCATTTTTGTCAATTAAATATCCGCACTCAACAAGCACACTTACGGGATTTGTAGGGCGAGTCAGCGCAAATGAGGCAAAGTTAATGCCATCATCCCTAAAACCCGTCTGCTCCAATAAACGCTGTTGCAGCTGACTTGCAAGCGCGTAGGCTTGCTTATTATAATAATACGTACCCACCCCATGCCTGTTTACAACATCTTTTGGATTGGGCAGGGAATTTTGGTGAATACTCAATAAAATGTCTGCTTCTTTTTCTTGCGCAAAAGTTAACCTATCGTACAGTGGCACATATTTATCTTTTGTCCTTGTCATATAAACCTTTGCGCCACGCTTTTTTAGGGCATTTCTTATTTGTTTTGAAATTTTTAAATTTACATCTTTTTCCTCAACTCCAAAGGCGCAAACTCCTTTTTCCTCACCGCCATGACCGGCATCAAGCACTACTTTTATGCCTTTTAAGGGTTTTTTACGATTAATTTTAGGGATTTTTCTTACCTGAAGTACAAGCCCTTTTTTATGAGGCACTACATCATAACCAAAAAGAGCTGGGGATGTGTATTTTAAAGTCAAAACAGAATTTTTCGTTGGGACAATATTAAAATTTCCACGTTTGTTTTTTATTTCGAGATTTTTATAATCCACATCATAAAGGCTAAATTCAAGCCCGTCAGGTGTTTCTTTAAAAGAGTAAGCATTTTGAATTTTTAAGGGTATAAAAATATTATACTTTTCCCTATCCTCGTCAAATTCTATTTTATCTATTTTTTGAATTCTTTTTTCATCAATTACAGCTTGAACATCAGCGTATTTTTTCTCCAGCCAAAAAGGCTTATCCAGACCTAAATCAACTCTATAAAAATCTTCGTTTTGCTTATCAGCATAAAGTACAAAACCCTTCCTGACATGCAAAAAACGCCCTGCATTCTCATTTGGCAAAACTCGAACAGGTGTGTAATCTCTTTTTGCCTCAATCACAGCATATTTTGCAATTCCGACATCCTGCAATTCTTCAAGCGCAAAAGCATTTGAAAATGTTAATAAAAATAAACCCGCAATAAAAAATATTTTTTTCATACAAAAATTGTAGCACAATTTTTATTTACGCGTTTTAATATTAATACCTATGAAAATTTATCCGAACTTAACAACAACATTTAGGGGCGCAACCCTTAATATAAATGCATTTTCAGACACGCACGGGTGCCTTAAAAACATTGGCAAATTTTATGACACCATAGAAGACAACAAAGAAGATTTATTTGTAAAAGAAGAAAAAGGCACAAAAAACGTAACTGCTGTTGTAGGTGATTGGTATATGGCAGGAAATGTTAAAGGTTATTTATCAAATCCTCAATATAATTCTCAAAGATTTCAACTTTTGTTTTTTAATAAATTAATAAATGAACTAAAAAAATTGTGTCCGGATAACCAAACCGTTTTTACACCAGGCAATCACGAACTTGACGCAGGTTTTGACGAGTTTGAACAGTGCATTCGAAAAATGAATGCCACAATTGTTTCAACTAACCTTGACTTTGAAAACTCAAAAGAATCCCTAAAGGATGAAATTTTAAAATCTTATACTATTGAAATTCCAGACGACAAAATTCCAAATTTATCACACAAAGCACTGTTTTTAGGCATAGCACCTGCTAATATGCCTTATTATCAAAAAAAATTAACTCAAATGAAATTTTTGGACAGTGCTGCTAAACCACAGAGCGAACTTGAATATGAAGACTTTAAAGACACAATAAAATCTGTAGAAGAAGAAATTAAAAAATTCAAAGACGAAAACAAAAAAGGTGCGGTTATTTTACTTGATCACTTTGGTGGAAATTTCCAAAGAGAACTTTTAGATAAAGAATTGCCCATAGACCTTATTTTAAACGCACATGAGCACAATGATTTTAATAAACTTGTAGGTAATACATATATAATTTCACTTTATCAAAACTTTGAAAAATTTGAAAATGTCAAAATAAAATTCGACGACTCTGGAGAAATAAGCTCAATCCAATCTTGCGCATTATATCCTCAAAAATCCCAAAAAACAGGTGTAATGCAGAAATTTTATAATAGAATTTTTAGAAAAGACATAGAAAAAAGCTTTGAAATTCCAACTTCTGACGATATTAGCGAACTTCAATTAAAAGGAGTGAGATACCAAAACAGCTACCTTGCAAACTACATTACAGATGTAATTTCAAACAGAATTAAAAAACAATACCCTGATACAGACTTTTTCAGCCTGAATGCAAGTTCTATAAGGGGAGGACTGTCAACAAAAAATGGCGGATGCGTTAACAATTTAGATTTTCTTTTAACCCTAAACGGTGCAAAAAATGAAGACTCAACAATTTTTATAAGCAAAATAAGCGGAAAAAATTTGCTTAATATTGTCATGGACAATCTCATTGCAAACGAAAAAGACAAAAATAAAAACCCGCTTAACCACTACAGTGGACTAAAGGTAGAAAAAACATTGCTCTTAGATGGAATAAAACACAATTTACCAAAAGAAATTTTAATTCAATTTTTAAGAAGAACAGATACAGGCGAACCTCTTGAACTTGATGGTGAATACAAACTTGCAAACATTGAAAAGGCCTTTTTGAAAACTAAAAACCCAATAGAAAAAGAACTATACACAAACAAAGACACAATTAAAACAAACTTAAATGCAAAATCAGAATTCATAAGGCATTTTTATGAAAATCTTGATGAAGTTCAAGCAAAAGAAGAAATAAGAATAAACTAATCTTTTGCCTTTGCTGAAGCTGATTCATAACCATTGTAAGCATAAATTAACGGCAAAATTTTATCGGCATGGATTTTATTTGCAAGCGGAACTTTTGAAATTACCATAATCGATAAAATATCATCAATATGCACAATGTAGTCTTTTAGCTGTAACTTAGCTTGTGGCTTGTAATTCGGGTTATTTTTATTTAAAACTTTTTTATCAAATAAATTTGCAAAATGCGAAGCAAGAGGCATGCCAATTCCAACACCTAAAATCGGTGCAAAAACTTTATCTAAAATGCCTTTATAATTAGTTTTTTTCGCCATTGCTAAAATTCCTGTAGCAATGCTCGCCGGAATTGCAATTGTTAAGATATGAAAAAACGATTCTTTATATTTTGCCTTTTTGTCCTCTTTTGAATTTTCCTGCGTCATAGCCCCTGCAAGACCGCCCAAAACACCGCCTGTACCGACAGTCACAACCGCAGCTAAGTCTTTTGCAAGATTACCGCTTTCAAAAACATCAAAACTAAGTTTATTTTTTCGAGCTAAGCTAATTATTGCAACAGGGGCAATAGAACCTAAAAGCGAACCTATCAAGGGTGCTTGCTTTGCTATTTTATCTTTTATCCCCTCTTTTTTCTTTATATTATTATTTATTAAGTATGTTTGTTGAATATTTTCTATCGACATAACTTTTACCACCATAATTATAAAACGCAAAAAAAAATTTATTGCTATTTTTTTACATGACTTTATAAATAATTGTAATTATTACAAATTTACGCTATTGTTGATATTGAGAAGTTTAGCAGGGATATACTATGAATAATGATTTATTTGTTATAGATTTAAGCGGTTGTAATAATACAGGTGAAATAATAACCAGTGTTAGCACAGCTTTTGAAGTACCTGAGGCAAAAGAGCGCAAAATCGGCTTGAAGTTAAATGATATTACTCTAAATCAAGCGCAAATGCTCTCTATTCAATCGCTTATTGCAAGTTATGCTTCAGAATTAAGCTACGTTGAAACACCAAACGAAGCAACTAAAAATATTTGCGAAAATATGGGTATAAACGCTCAATTGTGTGAAAAACCACAGCTAAGCACACAAACAGAAATTGCCTTTGAAATCCCAAAAACATTTCAAGGTAATGGCGAAACCGAAAACACAGGCATGCAAGGCAATGGAATACAAGATTTTGCAGGAAATAACACTTTAGAATTTCAAGGCAACGGCGAAAACATCGGCATGGGCGCAAATGGTGAAATGCAAAGCAACGGTTTTGAAGAATTTACACCCATTGAATTTAACGAAGACGGCAAACAAATAATGGAAACCTACAAAAAAGCCTATGACGAGGATGAAGAAGAAAAACAAACCTGGGAAGAAGTTGACTACTACGCACCTCCAACCGATGAGCCTGTTGTTGTGGATTCAAAACAAACAATTTATGTAAATCAAACATTGCGCTCGGGACAAGTTCTTGAATTTGACGGAAACGTAGTAATCATAGGCGATTGTCACCCCGGATCTGAAATAAAAGCTACGGGCGACATTACCGTATGGGGTGTATTAGGTTCAATAGCGCATGCCGGCGCAAAAGGCAATCGTGACGCTAAAATCCGCGCACTTAAAATGAACGCGGTACAGTTAAGAATAGCAGACTGCTACTCAAGACGTCCTGATGGCACAAACATCCCATATATTATAAAATCATCCGTATTTACACCCGAAGAAGCAAGAATTGTAGATGATTCAATTGTATTATTTAAAATTAACTAAAAAGGAGCAAAAATAGATGACAGGTTCTGTAATAGTAATTACCTCAGGCAAAGGCGGTGTAGGAAAAACTACAACATCTGCCAACATTGGTACCGCGCTTGCTAAAGATGGCAATAAAGTTGTTCTAATAGACACAGATATAGGTCTTAGAAACCTTGATTTGCTCTTAGGTCTTGAAAATCGTATTGTTTATACAATAGTTGATGTTGTTGAAGAACGTTGCAAATTAAAACAAGCACTTGTAAAAGACAAGAAAAATCCAAATCTTTGTCTTTTAGCGGCAGCTCAAACACGTGATAAATCAGCAGTTACAGCTGAACAATTAAAAGAAATCTGCGACACTTTAAAAGAAGATTTTGATTACATTTTAGTTGACTGTCCTGCAGGTATTGAACAAGGTTTCCAAAACGCTGTTGCAGGCGCAAACGAAGCTATTGTTGTAACAACGCCTGAAATGAGCGCAATTCGTGATGCAGACAGAATCATAGGACTTCTAGAAGCAAAAGAAGAAGTTGAAAAATATCGTCTTTTAGTAAACAGAGTGCGTCCAAACCTCATTAAAACAAATGATATGATGAGTGTTGAAGATGTTGTTGAAATTCTCTCTTGTGATTTAATCGGCGTAATCCCTGAAGATACAGGGGTTATAACCTCAACTAACAAGGGTGAGCCTATTGTTAACGATGAAAATTCTCTTGCGGGTCAAGCGTATATGAATGTTGCAAAAAGAATTCAAGGTGAAGAAGTGCCTTTCCTTGACATTGACCAACCCAGAACTTTTATTGAAAAAGTTAAAAAATTCTTTTCAAAGAAAGTGAAGGCATAATATGAGAGATATTTTTTCAGATTTATACAACAAGGTTTTGAGTTTTTTTGTAAACCAAACACCGCATGATGAGACAAAAGCAGTTGCTATGAACAGGCTAAAAACTGTCCTTATGCAAGATAGAGTCGGTTTTTCAGAACGCGCCATGCAAATGCTTAAAGAAGAACTTGTTTCAACGATTTCAAAGTATATGGAAATTGATGAAGAAAAGTTTGACCTAGAAATAAATGCACAAGACAATTGCACTGTTTTAAATCTTGCAATTCCCGTAACAAGAGCTAAAACTGATGAAGAAATTGATGAGGCAATTAAAGAGCAGGCAATTAAAACTCAAGCAAAAGCTCAAGAAATTGTTGAAGAACTTGAAGAATTAATTAAAGAGCGTGCTGCAGTACTTGCAGGAGTTAGCGAAGAAACTCAGGAAGAATTAGCTCAAGAAGAACAGGAAGAAACTCCTCAAGAAGAAGAAAGCGAAGAAGAAGAAGTACAAGAAGAAAATAAAGAAGAAACTAAAAAAACTAAAGTTAAGGAAAATTAAAGTCAACACTTGTGTTTTTAGCATGTTTTAATTAAGATTTATACTAAACACAAGTCAAAAAAGGAGAAAACCATGCAGGTTATATTAAAAAAAGATGTTCAAAACCTCGGTGAAGCTGGGGATTTAGTTAATGTAAAAGACGGTTATGCAAGAAATTTCTTATTTCCAAATAACGTAGCAGAATTAGCAACAGAAGGTTCACTTGCTGCAAGAGAAAGAAATATCGCAAGAATTAAAGCAAAATCTGAAAAATTGCATCAAGAAGCTCTTGAAAAAGCTGAAAAAATCGAAGCTGTTGAACTTATTTCACTTAGTGCAAAAGCAGGTGAATCAGGCAAATTATTCGGTACAATCACAACTAAAAAACTTGCTGAAGAATTGCTTAATAAAACAGGTATTGAAGTTGATAGAAAATCAATTATTCTTGACAACCCGATTAACCACGTTGGCAGCTTTGTTATGACAGTTAAATTGTCATCTAAAGTAAAAGCTAAATTAAACGTTGAAGTAAGCGCTTCTGAAACTATTAAAGAAACTCTTGAAGTTGAAGAAGAACAAGCTTAAAATAAATCAAATATAAATTTAAACCCCTCTTAATTAAGAGGGGTTATATTTTACTCATATTTTGCAAACTCTTTAGATTCTTCTTCCCACTCATCACGCTCAAGCTTAAAGGCATGATTCCAGAATTTTTCAAGTGCGTAGGTTTCCCTTTGTTCAAAATGCATAATATGAACCACCACATCACCGTAATCAAGCAAATTCCAGCGATTTTTAACATCGTTTTCATCCCCTGCAGGAATTCTGCCAAAATATTCTTTAATTTTTTCTCGAACAGTTGACGTTAAACCCTTTACCTGAGTTGAACTTTGCGCTGAAGCTATTACAAAATAATCAGATAGCACACAAACATTTGCCACATTTAAAATTACAATGTCATCTGCTTTAAAATCATCTAAAATTCGGGCAATTACGCTTGCAAGCTTTTTTGAAGAAATTTCTTTTGTTTCAATCATTATATATTTCCTGTTGAACTGTTTTTATCGTTATCTAAAGATTTTAAATCCAGCACTTCGCCCTCCTCATGGTAATTTAGGGCATTTTGCGCTGTGTCAATTTCAATGTTTACTTCCTGATCTAACATTTCAATGTCATCTTTTGAATACTCTTTAATTTTGCCATCTTCCAGTTTTACCGAAACAGACTTTTTCAAGAAATTAAGCGAGAATACTTTTGCAACACCGTCTGGAGTCATAACGCCTGAACCTATTGGAGGCAAGGTTTTAGCCGCTTCAAGATAATTTGGGTATTCATAATTTAAACAGCACAAAAGCCTGCCGCATGCACCTGTAATTTTCCCAGGAGTCATTGGTATTCCCTGATCTCTGGCGAGTTTAGTATTAACTGATTCAAATTTCTTTAAAAATCTGCAACAGCAATAATCCTGTCCGCAAACACCCTGACCGCCTAAAATTGAGGTTTCATCTCTAACACCGATGTGTCTTAAATCTATTCTTACCCTTTTAAATTCTTGAGTTAAATCCTTTAAAAGTTCACGAAAATCAACCCTCTCAGGCGCTGTGTAGTAAAAAGTAATTTTTTTCCTATCGTAAGTATAGCGGGTTTGGACTAAATTCATTACAAGCCCACGCTTTTCAACTAAAGCCTTGCATTTAAAAAACGCCTGCGCCTCCAGTTGTTTTTGTTCCTCTAAAATAGGTTTATCATTTTCATTAATTGTCCTAATCAAAGGCAGAGGCTCTGGTTTAAACTTTTGCCACTGTTTTAAAACTTGAGAATTTACAATGAAAACACTAAAAACTTCTTCACCCTTATCAGTCCTTACAAGGACTTTTTGCCCATGGTGCAAATTAGCCCCATCAGGCACATTTAAAGGATGAAAAGTATTTTTAATAATCCTTACTGCAAATTTCATAAAAATAATTATACAACAAATTTTTTTTATATTAAAATAAATAAAATGATAGTTACGGACAATCTTACTTTTAAGAAAAATGACGTTGAAAAACTTCTTTTGAATTTGGATCAAAACCCATATTCTCAAAAGAATAAAGACTTTCGCTACACGCTTTCTTTGGTGTACGAATTAATTGAGGAAGAATTTTGCGATACTTTTGATACAAAAAATCAAATTTTGCGCGCAACTGACATTATTTTTGAAACAAAAGACAATTTGGCAGAGATTTTTATTACTCCTCCATATAATTTTGAATACTATCTAAAGTCAAAAGGCTCACTCTACAAGCTTAAAGCTAAATACAAAGGTGATAAATACGGCTATGACATCACTTTAGATATGCTTTTTGAATACTTTACAGGGGTTGATGAAAACCATGAATTTCCTCAAGATGTCAGTGAAAATTATCGTTTTTACTTTAATTTATTTCAATTTGTTAAAAAAACTGTTGAAAAGTTAAATTTCATACCTGCTGTTAAGTTTAAAAAGGAAACTTTTTCAATAGTTTGGGAGCCTTATTTTAAAAACAAAGACTATTTAAAAGCCTACCAAAGTGTTTTAGAAAACGAGTTTTTAGACTCAGACACAACAAAAAAACTAATCGACAGGTATTTAAACTATCTTATTTTTACATTCTTAGGTGTTAAACACTACAAATTTAAAGACTTAAAAGCAGCAATTTATTTTACTAAAAACACCTCTCACAAAAGAATTTTAAAAGGCAATGATTTAGGGCTTGATATTCAAAGCTGGCTTGATGAAATGTCGCTTGGCACTTACGATATAATCCCTGTCTTTAACATTGAAAAACTAGACGATGAAAAATTCCTGATGAGGATTTTAGCAAAAGACAAGCTGAAAAATCAAATCATCGACCTTGAAAATCTTGATGAAATGCAAAAAACGCTCATCGAAAAGCAAATCAACTGGGCAACAAAATACATTGAAGACTTAGAAGATGTTACTCTGGAGCTTGATTTATCAGGGGTCTATAAACTAATTACACAAATTACATATTATCTTGCGCAAGCAGGCATGGAAGTAAACTTGCCTGAAGGCATGGATAACGTTATTATCCCTCGTGCCTCAATTAATGCAAAAATTAAACAAAAAAGACTTGATGATGTTAGGGAGCTTTTGCAAAACGGTTCAAGTTCAACTATTTCACTTGATGAGATTATGGACTTTTCAATTGAAGTTGCACTTGGTGAAAATGAAAAAATCAGCGCCGAAGAATTTCAAAAACTTGCAAAAGACACAAACGGACTTATTAAATACAAAGATAAATATATTTTAATTGATAGGGATGAAACACAAAAACTCCTTGAAAGATTAAAGAAAAAACCGGATTTTGTAGTAAACAAAATGCAGCTTTTGCATCATGCCCTATCTGGCAAAATTGATGAGTACGATTTTGACTATGATGAGGCTTTTGCGCGCATTATATCTGACTTTACACGCGTTGAAGAAATTAGCCTGCCTAAAAACTTAACAGGCACACTGCGCCCTTATCAAGAAATTGGGTTCAGATGGCTATATACCAATGTTACCAAAGGTTTTGGCTGTGCAATAGCAGATGATATGGGTCTTGGTAAAACAATTCAGGTAATAAGTTTAATTTTAAAATTAAAAGAAGAAAACAAACTTAAAAAACCCGTCCTTGTCGTATGTCCCACAACCCTTATGGGCAACTGGGAGCGCGAACTTGAAACATTTGCACCGTCTTTAAAAACATTTATTTACCATGGTTTTGATAGAGTCTTTAACATAGACTGCGACGTAATTTTAACCACTTATGCAATACTTAGAATTGACCTTGAAGAATTTAAAAAGCACAATTGGGATTTATTTGTAATTGATGAAGCTCAAAACATCAAAAACCCATCTACAAGCCAAACTCAGGCAGTTAAAGCAATAAAATCACAAATGAAAATTGCAATGACAGGTACACCTGTAGAAAACCGCTTGAGCGAACTGTGGAGCATATTTGACTTTATCAATAAAGGTTATTTAGGCTCAATTAGCGACTTTAGCAAAAATTATTCTCTACCAATCGAGAGATTTAAAGAAGCAGCGCGTGCGCAAAAGCTCAAAAAGGCAATTTCGCCATTTATGTTAAGACGCTTAAAAACAGATAAGTCAATCATTTCAGACCTACCTGACAAAGTTGTTTTGGATGAATTTTGCTATCTGACAAAAGCGCAGGCTGCACTTTATGAAAGAGTTTTAAACCAGTCTATGACTGATATTGCAAACTCTGGTGGCGGAATAAACAGACGAGGAGCTATTTTTAAACTCATAACATCACTAAAACAAGTGTGTAATCACCCTTATCACTATTTAAAACATGGCGATATGAGTCAGGGTGCATCAGGAAAAACTCAAAAACTTATTTCTATTTTGCACAATATTGTTTCAAATGACGAAAAAGCGCTTGTATTCACACAATACAAGGAAATGGGCTCAATTCTTGAAAAAATTATTGCCGATGAATTTAGCTGCGACCCTTTGTTTTTTCATGGTTCACTTAATGTAAAACAAAGAGAGCAGATGATTAAAGAATTTAGCGACGATTTAAGTAAAAAAATAATGATACTGTCGCTAAAGGCAGGCGGTTTAGGGCTTAACTTAACATCAGCATCAAATGTTATTCACTACGACTTGTGGTGGAATCCTGCGGTGGAAGATCAAGCTACAGACAGGACTTACCGTATCGGACAGGACAAAAACGTTATGGTACACAGGTTTATAACACTTTCAACTTTTGAAGAAAAAATTGACAAAATTATAAAAGACAAGCGAGAACTGGCTGACGCTGCGGTATTTGCAGGCGAAAAAATAATTACAGAATTAAGTGACGATGAAATTTATGAAATATTTTCACTTGCCTAAAAACTCTCATCAACAAGCACCATGCGCGCTGCCACAACGCGCTCAATGCCTGCTAAATCTTTTATAACATCACTTACCTGAAAACCATTGCGCTCAAGCAAAGTACAAATTTCCCTTGCTTGTCCCATGCCACACTCAAAGGCAATGTAGCCGCCATAATTAACATATTTTGCAGCTTGTTTAATTATTTTTTTATAAAACTCTAAACCATTTTCTTTGGCCAAAAGCGCACTTTTTGGCTCAAAATCTCGCACTGTAGAATCCAAATTTTTATAATCATCTTCGCTTATGTAGGGCGGATTAGACACGACTACATCAAACTTTTCGCCCTCTCTTAACGCGCTAAACAAGTCAGACTTGCGAAAAACAACTTTTTTAATTAAGTCTAATTTTTGAGCATTTTCAAGCGCAACTTGTAGCGCATCAGATGAAATATCAACCCCTAAAACCTCAGCCTGCGGCGCATTTTTAGCTATCATGCAGGCAATGCAACCGCTGCCGGTGCCAATATCAAGCACTTGCAAGGTATCTTTTTTTATTTTATTGATTTTCTCAATTGCGCAATTTACAAGAAATTCCGTTTCCTCACGAGGAATAAGGGTATTTTCACTCACAATAAATTTTTCGCCCATAAAATACCAATAGCCCAAAAGGTGCTGCAGGGGGGCTTTAGTTTGCGCCATTTTCCTTGCAAAATCAAGGACTTTTTGCTCATCTTTAACTTCTCTATCTAAAAGCATGTCCTCAACGCTCATATTGGCAACTTCTCTTAGGATAATTCTAGCCTTAACGCTTGCCTCATCTATATTTGCAGCTTGCAAAATGTTAATAATTTCACTCAGAGTCTTTTTCATTTTCCTCCTTGGGCTCAATTATTTCCATAATCCAATTTCTTAAATCAAGCCTCGTTGCGCCTTCAAGTGGTTTTTGAGGCGCATTGTGCGCTTTGCATACTTTTTCATAATACCACAGTTGTTTTTTTGTGGGTTTTAATTTTGACATTTTAAAATCATTTGCGCGCTTTCTTGCCTCTTTTTGGATAGCCTTTTGACGCTCTATAAGAGGCTTTTGGGCTTCTTTTTGCTCAAGCTCCCAAAAAATGTAAGAAAAAAATTTTTTAATATCGCTCAAAAATTCATCGTTTGAAAAATTTTCAAGCGCAAATTCAAAATGAGGTGAACCAACCTCGCTGTAGTAGTTTTCCTCCTCAATGAATTTATCTAAAAGCTCGTTTTCATTTAATTTTTGGTGTTTTTTTGCAAAAGACCTTAAAAAGCTCACCAACTGCGAACGCTGGCGTGGCGTAAGGTATAAAAACACGCTATTTTTAATGTATTGCATACTAAATTAAATCATCAGGCTTAATTTGTTTTTTGTCAAGACGAAACTTAGCAAAACGCGCCTTAATAGGGTTACTTGCAGCATTTGAGGGGGCAAAAGAGTCTTTTTTTTCAAGCTCTTTTTCAAGTTTTTTTTCTTCAATAAATGTAAGTTTGTCTTTTTCCATGATGATATATACCTTTTATATATTATTAAAGTATTTTTAAGTAAAAAAATTGCGCCATTTTAAAATTACTTAACATCAAGTCCCAAAGATTTAATAAAATTATCGTCTTTTTGCCAATTTTTGACAACTTTTACAAAAAGTTCAAGAAAAACTTTTTTATCAACAATTTTCTCCAGCTCCAACCTTGCGTTAGTTCCTATTTTTTTAAGCATAGAGCCGCCTTTGCCTATTAAAATCTTTTTTTGACTTTCATTTGAAACAATAATCTGCGCGCTGATTTTATCAATATTTTCTTCTTCTTTGTAATTTTCAATTACAACTGCCACACTGTGCGGGATTTCGTCTTTTGTTGCAAAAATTATTTTCTCCCTTATAATTTCTGAGGCGATTTCTCGCATATTTTGGTCGGTAACTTCATCCTCATCGTACAATTTTTGTCCTAAAGGTAAATAATTTTTAATTTTTTCAATCAAATCATCAACATTTCTGCCTGTTTTTGCGCTTACTTTTACAGTATCTAAAGACTTTCCAAACAATGACTTATAACTGTAAGTGTTCAACTCTCTCTTTGCAAGGTCTTTTATTAAATCAACTTTATTTAAAACAAGCAAAATTGGCGTTTTTGTGTCTTTTAAATAATTCTCAACAATCCACTTGTCGCCCCTGCCTGCCTCATCTTGAGCATCAACAAGAAACAAAATCAAATCAACATCATCCAAAACACTTTTTGACTGCTCTGAAAGTGCCTCACCAAGCTTATTTAGAGGTTTGTGAATCCCAGGGGTATCAATAAAAATTATTTGCGAATCGCTATCAGAATAAATTCCTTTTATATTTTTTCTGGTCGTTTGCGCAACAGGAGTTGTTATTGCAATTTTTTGCCCTACAAGTTTGTTTAAAAGGGTTGATTTACCAACGTTAGGGCGCGCAATAATTGCTACAAAACCTGTTTTAATTTCGCTCATTTTACACCTTTCTTTGCCACAAAAAATTATTCATAGTATAATTGCAACAGTTAATATTATAATATAAAATTAAATTTTAAGTCCTAAAAGGCAATAAAGGGTCAAATTGAATGAAAAAATTTCTTTTAATATTGGGGATAGCAGCTTTTAATTTATGCGCATTTGCAATAGAGAGCGATTTTAAAAACAGCCTTTTAAAAGTTGATTACGTAAAAACAGGTGCCGATAGCTACGCTATAAGGCTTTTTACCCAAAAACCTTACAGTGAACCAATTAAGGTAATTAAAAAAACAAATACAAATTATTACATTCTTTTACCTGAAACATTCCACTCAATAGGCTCTGTTGCTCCTACAGGTGACATAAAAAGCACTGAAGTAAAGCTTTTCCCTTACGCAGGACAAGACTTAAACAACGGTTACACAAAAATAAGCATTTTTACATCAAAACCGCTCAATATAAGCGCGCAGCTTAATTCTTCAACAGGAGCGGTTGCGCCATCAATTGACCCGAAAAAATTATCACAATTAGACAGCGCATTTAATACAAAACAAGCTCAGACAAACGAGGCGCAACGTCAAGCACAATACGCCGCTCAACAAAAACAACTTGCTGCCCAAAAAGAAGCACAAAGACAAGCTCAACTAAAAGCCCAACAGGAGGCACAAGCAAGAGCTGCTGCGCAACGTCAAGCTCAACTAAAAGCCCAGCAAGAAGCACAGGCTCGCGCTCAAGCTCAAAGAGAAGCTGCACAAAAAGCCCAAGCTCAAAGAGAAGCGCAGTTACGCGCTCAACAAGAAGCACAAAGACAAGCGCAAATTAAAACGCAGCAAGAGGCACAAGCAAGAGCTGCTGCACAACGTCAAGCACAAATTAAAGCGCAGCAAGAGGCACAAGCAAGAGCCAAAGCTCAGCAAGAGGCACAAAGAAAAGTACAAACAACTCAACAAACCCAGCCTACAGTACAACCTAAAAATACAAATAATTTACAATTACCTGATGGCACAGAAAACAAATATGAACAGGGTGCAAACGAAAAAAAGTCCGATACGGAGTCTTTGAATAAGACTCCAAATGATAATTTATCCCAAAATGAACAAAATATTGAAACTCAGGAAATTCCAAATGCCCAAGAAATTGAAAAAACATTAACACAAATTCCTGAAAACCCAGAGAAGTTAAGCAAAAAAGCTTACATTAAAAAAATTTTAAAAAATAAGCTAAAACCATATATTATTCACCTAAAACCTTATTATTACATAGTAAAAGACAATTTTATACTTTTTAGCGCGCTTTTAATAGCATTTATGGGAATTTTAATATTAGCTGCAATAGGTAAAAACAAAAAAAGAGGAGCTGCTCAAAACATGGAAAAAGAAGAAACTCCAAGCGAAGTAACAACTGAAACAAATGTACAAACCACTCTTGAAACAACAACAGAGGTGCAAGAAAGCTCTACAGTTGATGAAATTCAAGCGTTTAAAGATGAATTTAAAGATCTTGCATATGATGAACCTGAACAAGTTCAAAGCGTAGAAGAAAATAAAGAAGAAGAATATATAGAACCCCAAGTGTTAACATCAGCTGAAATAGCACCAAACAGGGGCTTTATGGTTATTGAGCAGCAGGGAACAAAGGCACTTTTTGGTTATATTTACGACAATATATTTTTACTTTACAAATTTAAAGAATTCCTTGCAAATTATGAAATAAAGTATAGAATAAGTGAAAAGCAGTCTGATAAAACATTTTTCATTGTAAAAATTAATAAAATTAAATTGCTTATAAGAGTAACAAACACATCAATGAAACTTGAACTTGAAATGTAATGGATAAGAAAAAAGCTAAAAAATTAAAACTAAACACAAAAAACTGGGGAATAAACTATAATAAAAACGAGTTTTATGAAATTGTAGAATCAAATTCTGCACGCCCCAACAACAGTTTTAAAAAATCTAACTTGAAAAGGAGTTTAAATGAATAAAAAATCTAAAGCTTTTACTTTAGCAGAACTACTTTCAACGCTCACAATCATTGGAATTGTTGCAGCGCTTACAACTCCTGTACTTTTAACAAAAACCAAACAACATGAATACAGAACAGCAGTAAAAAAGGCTTTTTCTGCAATGAATTCTGCAATGCAAAATATTAATGTCAGATACAATATGATGCCTGAACAGTATATGAACTCAAGTGATGCTCAAAAAGAGATTTTTTACGAAAGACTGGCAGAACAACTACCGGTTATAAAAAAAGATGTTGACGCGGATGGCAACACAATTTTATACACAGGCGACGGTTTTGTTTATCATCTTGTAAATACAAACGAATACTATGTAGACATAAACGCAGACAATAAACCAACCAAAATAAAAGACCCAAAAGCCGACTGGAAACAAGCAAAATACAACGACGAGGACGATCTTTTTGAATCTGTCCAATGGGATGATGTAGAATTGACCGACGTATTTTACATAGGTTTTAACCCCCAAAACGGCAGAAGTATAATACTTCCATACGTTCAAAATGCACCCTTTGTAGCTTTTATGTCAAATAACCCTTAAAGCTTAATATTCTTTGAAATATCTCTTTGGATGTCTTTTTTCTTTAGGGCCTCTCTTTTGTCATAAAGTTTTTTACCCTTGGCAAGGGCTATTTCAAGCTTTGCCCAGCGCCCTGAAAAATACATTTCAAGTGGCACTATAGTATAATTTTCCTGCTTTACCTTGCCCAACATTTTTAAAATTTCTTTTTTTCGCAAAAGCAATTTTCTTGTGCGCTTTTCTTCATGGTTAAACCTGTTTCCCTGCTCATACGCGCTAATATGGGCATTATATAAAAACGCTTCCATATCTTCAATTTTTATAAAGCTGTCTTTTAAATTTATTGCACCTTTTCGGATTGACTTTATTTCAGTACCTGTTAAAACAAGCCCTGCTTCGAATTTATCGAAAATCAAAAAATCATGATACGCTTTTTTGTTTGTTGAAATAATTTTTTTCTGCATAAAAGGATTATAACACAAGATTGTTATGCTATAATATTGTCTGAAATGAACAAAGTTAAATTTGATTTAACAGCGCAAAATAAATTAATCATTACGGGGTTACTTGTTTCGACAATTTTAATTGTCGCAGTAGCTGTTTTTGCAATAAGCAAAATCCAGCAGAAACTTTATGACTCCTATGGCAGTTTTGGGCAACTTTTAACTAAAACCCTTGCCATACAAAGTTATGAACTTACAAAAGACACCCCTCAAGAGTACAAATACAATCTTTTAAGAACGCATGCCAATTCAATCCTTACCAGCAATAAAGACATTTCTTTTATAACCTTTAAAGACTCAAAAGGCAAAATAATCTACACAACAGCAGACGCCTACAACCGCCGCGCACAAGACACAAGAATAAATATAAGCTCACCTATGACCGATACTTTTGGCAGAATTGTAGGTGTTGTAGAAATTGGTCTGAGTGCTGATATGGCAAGCATTGTCGCTAGAACTACAAAAAATTCCATGCTCATTGTATTTACTCTTGTGTGGATAATTTTTACAATAGTAATTTTAGTTAATACCTTCCTTATAACAAGAGAATTAACTCTTTTGCACCATGGTGTTAAAGAAATTTCAAGCGGTAAATTCGGAACAGTGCTGGATTACAAACAAGCCTCAGGCGAGATAAAAGAACTATTTAGCGCATTTAACGACATGTCAAAAAGACTCCATGCTTATGAAGAACAAAATGTCGACCAACTCACACTTGAGCGCAACAAGCTTGAGGCGGTACTTATGAGCATTGCAAACGGCGTTGTTGTATGCGATAACTACGATAAAATCTCGATGATTAACCCTGCAGCACAAAAGATTTTATCAGTCACAGCTCAGGATATTGTAGGTACATCTGTTCAAAATTATTGTGATACTGACGGAGTGCTTTGTTTTAGGGAAAAAATAAGCATTTTTAAAGACACACCGCTTGATGTAATGGAGAAAAAACCGCTTGAATTTAACATTGAAGTGGATAAAAGAATAATAAAAACTCTAATTTCACCAATGTATTCAAAAGTCCATGATTACATGGGCTACATTATAATCCTTATTGACATAACTAAAGAAGCAGAAGTAGATAAACTTAAAAATGACTTTATTTCAAATGTATCACATGAATTAAGAACGCCTGTAACCATTCTTACAAGCTATGCTGAAACACTTTACCACTACGGAAAAGACTTTAATTACGACGAGCAAAAAGAATTCATAGGTACAATTAATCAAGAAGTCATCCGACTAAATAAAATGGTTAATGATATTTTAGATTTTTCAAAATTGCAAAATAATGTTGAACTTGAAAAAACAAAACAAAGTATCATGCCTGTAATTGAGCGCTCTATTGAAGACCATAAAATCCTTGCGCAAGAAAAAAATATAACTTTTTCAGTTATAAAAGAACCAAACTTGCCTGAACTTGAGTTTAATGAGCAAAGTATAGAGCGGGTTTTATCTAACCTTGTTACAAATGCTATAAAATATTCCCCTGATAATTCGCGCGTTAAAGTTCGTGCTGAAATTGCAAAAGACCCAAAATATCTTGAAGTCACAGTTGAAGATATGGGTATGGGCATAGCACCAGAGTATCAGGAAAAAATATTTGACAGATTCTTTAGAATTGAAAATGCAACCCATACAATAAAAGGCACAGGACTTGGTTTGCACCTTGTAAAAATTGCTATTGAAAAGCACCATGGCGGAAAGGTTTTTGTACACTCAAAAGTTGGCGAAGGCTCGACTTTTGGTTTTTGGCTGCCGCTTAGCATAACACAAGAGATAAATGAAACTCAAAAAGAGCCTGTTGCAGCTATGAATATTGAAATGCAAAAAGAAGCTCAGCAAGGACAAGAGGAAAAAGTGTATAAGCAACCTGAGGTTGTAACTATAAATGATTATGAAACAAAGGCACAAAAAGACGCTGAATTTGTAGATGTTAAGCCTGAAAAACCGCCTGCTGAACCTAATGATGGCTGGGAAATAACTTTTGAAGTACGAGATAAAAATGCGTGAGCCAAGCGAGTTTAGCGCGACTGCGCTTAACGAGCGAAGGCGAGCGCTTTGGTGTGCGAAGTGCGATAGCGGCAAGCGAGGAGCTTGGCGCAGAGCACGTAGTCCGTACCTAATGCGTGAGCCGGAGTGAAGCGAAGCTTGAATTGTGACGCGACGCGTCCAATGAAAGCAAGCGACCGATAGGATGTGAGCATATGCACAGCGCCGATGAGGCGGTGGGCTTATGCGACACTGGACTGAAAAGAAGCGAAGCTTGAATTGTGACGCGACGCGTCCAATGAAAGCAAGCGACCGATAGGATGTGAGCATATGCACAGCGCCGATGAGGCGGTGGGCTTATGCGACACTGGACTGAAAAGAAGCGAAGCTTGAAAGCTAGTGTACCCCAAGGGCATTTCAAACTCTAAGTTCGCATTAGCTCACTAAGAGTTTGTGGGCACGACTGTGTAATAGACCCTGAAACGAGTTCAGGGTGACGGATTGGGTCGTTCAAGGTGACGGATAATTGTCATGCTGAATTTATTTCAGCATCTGAAAAGTTAGCAATAGAAAATGTCCCTATTCGGGCAGCATCTTTGTCATGCTGAATTTATTTCAGCATCTGAAAAGTGAGTGCTTTATGCCATTAACGCGCAAAGGGATTAGACCCTGCCTAGTAGGTTAATAAGACCCTGAAATAAATTCAGGGTGACGGGGTTTTTTGTTCAGGGTGACGGGGTTTTTGTATTCAGGGTGACGAGTTTGGCGTTCAGGGTGACGGGGTTATTTTTACAACTACGTGGCAGACCCTACGCAGACAACTAAACCCCCTCAACCACTTCATCAAAGTATTTAACACTTTCAAAAAGCGCATCTTTATCAAAAATTTCAAAAGTAATTTGAGGATTTAGCTGCATTTCATTTAGCGTTTTTATAATCGGTTTAATATCAAGAGAACCTTTTAACAGCGAGCTATGGGAATCTTCATCCTTAAAATTGTTATGAAAATGCATATGATGGAGCATTATTCCATAATTTTCTATCCACTTAGATACAGGATAATCAGAGTGCAAATTACAATGCCCAACATCAATTGTAACTTTTAAGTTAGGTGAATTAATAGTTGCGACAATACTTCTTATAAGCTCCCAATCAGGCTCATGAACATTTTCAATTGTTGCTGTTATTCCTTCTTTTTCAAAATATGGAATAAACTCATGGAAAAATTCAATATTCCTTCTAAAATAAAGCTGTCTATATTCCTGATGTTTCAATAAATTATTAAAACAAGTATGGAAAACAACAGTTTTAGCATTAAATTCACAGGCAAGCTCTAAGCTTTGATAATACCTTTTTTCAGACACCTCGCGAATTAAGGGGTCTTTTGCAGCGACGTTTAAGTTTGAGAAAAACCCATGCAAAGTAACTTCACCATCAAAATCTTTTAAGGCTGCCTTATACTCTTTTTTTGTTATGTCAAACAAGTCTTCAATGTCTTTTAATTTACCAAAACGACTGATTTCAATCCCACAATTAAGCTCATTTGCAATTTCAAGCGCACCTTTAAAATTGTGATAGTCAACAGTTGAAGATATAAATTTTTTAAATTGATTTTTCATATAATAAAATTATAATTAAAAAATAGGATTATGTATATAATTGAACTTGTCGCAAAGTTAAGCACAAAAATTAAAAATCGGGATTTTAATTTCTTAAAAAAAGAAAAGCCCAAAGAAAAAGAAGAAGAACAAAAATGCGAACATATTTTTGTTCCCATTGACTCGACTAAAAAAGTCCTTGCTTGCACAAAGTGCGGTTTTATGGTGAAAGTCGACCCAACTAAAATGAAAAAACAAAATCCTTTTAAAGAATAACAAAATTTAACAAATTGCCCCATTTTATACTAGAATATATAATAATTACGGATAAGTATAGTTGAATAAGGTAAAAATTGAGCGCACAAGGGGGTTTAGAAAACATCTTTGACGAAAAAAAATGCGGTCAAATTTCAAGCGTCACGATGGAATTTGACAGCGAATTTTTGCCTAAAATTATTGACGCTACACAAAATTTTTGGGAAGAAAAATACGAATTTCGCCTTTTTGATATAAATAACCTTGAAAAAGTTAAAGAAGATAAATATCTAAAAGATGATTCTTTTTTCATAAGTCAAGTTCCATCAGAGATTGCACCACCTGTCACAATAAGGCTCAGCGAAGAATTTGCAAGATTATTTTTACACAACGCTTTTGGCTCAAATTTGCCTCTTTTTGAACTAAATGACTTATCCGAATTGGAAGTAAAAATCCTAAATGCGTATTGCGATTTTTTGTATAAATCTTTTTCAAATGCACTTATCCCTCAGGAAAACCTGAGCAAAATTGAACTTAAAAACAAAGAAATTTACAATTTTGTAATTATCATTAAAGATAAAGATGAAAAAAACTCAAAAATCATAATAACGCTACCGTCTTCAAGAATAAAAAGAAAAGAAATTAAAAAAGAAGAAAACTTTGGCGAAGACGAGTTTAAAAACATAAACGCTTACGTTGACATTGAAGCAGGAAGTTCAAAATTAACCCTTAACGATTTGAAAAACATCTCAGATGGCGACATAATACTTCTTGAGGACAGTTTTGTAAACAAAATGAAAATGATAACGGGTGAAAACATAAGAGAATTTAAAATCAATCCCGATCCTGCTCTTATGATTGAACTTGACGAAGATGAACATGATATTGACGGAGAGGAGAACACAACAAAAAATATGTGGGATGATATACAAATAGAAGTTAACGCTCGTTTTAAAAAAGTTAAAATGACTCTGGGCGAATTGAAACACATTTCAAAAGGGCTTGTAATAGATCTAGGTTCAGTTTTTAACAATGAAATTTCACTGCTTGTTGAAGATAAAACTGTAGCAAAAGGCGAACTTGTAATAATAAATGACAAATACGCCGTTAAAATTAATGAAATCATAAGCGATACACCAAAACCGCAGCCACAAGCTGCAAAAGCTCAGCCTCAGACTGCAGCAAAACCACAAGCACAAAGTGCAGCAAAACCTGCGCCTAAAGCTCAAAGTGCGCAAAGACCTGCTGCTCAACCTCAGGCTGCAGCAAAACCTCAAAGCGCACCAAAACCTGCACCTAAGCCTGTGCCAAAACAGGATGATGTAGAAGAAGATTTTGATTATTCGGATTTTGAAGAAGAAAAATAGGAAAAACAATGACAACACATATAATAGCTTTTATTTTTTATACACTTGCAATGCTTGGAGTAATGTTTGTAGCCTTTGCAGTATATAAAAACGTGGTTTTAGGTCAAAATACGCACATCTCAAAATTAAAAATCGAAGATATGCTTAGACTTAACCAAAGAAAATCTTTATATGTGATAAATTACGAAGGCGAAAAATTTTTAATAGCCTCTGACATTGATTCAACTACACTTATCTCAAAATTAAATTCAAAAGAAATCCTTGAAAAGCCATCTGCTAAAATTGTAGAAAAAACAGAAAAACCAACAGACTCGCTTGAGGAAAAATTAATTGAACTAAAGAAAAATGCACACTCAAAAAACGTAATGAGAAATATTTTAAAAGAAATAAATTCAAACAAGGAAAGATATTAAAATGGACGTACTTTTAAAGGATATGAATCCTGTTATACAACTGCTTGTGGTAATGACTCTTTTTTCATTGCTGCCCTTTGTTTTTACTTGTATGACATCTTTTTTAAGATTTACGATTGTTTTTTCAATGCTGAAAACAGCACTTGGTACTCAAAGCGTGCCGCCTGCTATTGTCCTTATTGGTCTTTCGATGATATTAACTTTTTACACCATGTCCCCCGTTTTTGATCAAATGATAAAAGCAGGGCAGGGTGCTTATAAAAACGGTAATATGGTAGAGTGTATCGCTCAAGGTTCAAAACCCTTGAAAGAATTTATGCTAAAACAAACCCGTCAGGGTGATTTAGCATTTTTTGTAGAAAAAACAAGAAAGCAAGCGCCTGCAACGCCCGATGAACTTACAATGTGGGAAGTAGCACCCGCTTACATTATAAGCGAATTAAAAACAGCTTTTGAAATAGGTTTTATAATTTTTATACCTTTCATTGTGCTTGACCTTGTTGTGGCAAATATTTTACTTGCTTTAGGTATGTTTATGTTATCACCAACAATTATTTCTCTACCGTTTAAGCTTTTAATATTTATTGCGGTAGACGGCTGGAGTTTAATTGTTAAAGGACTTGTGGAGAGTTTTAACTGATGGAAATAATGGTAGAATACCTTGCAAAAGGTTTTATAACAATGCTTATGATATCCTTGCCCTGTGTACTTGTAGCGGCAGCTATCGGTCTTGTAGTAGGTATTTTGCAAGCTGTAACGCAGGTTCAAGAACAAACAATTGCTGCAGCACCAAAAATTATTGCAGTATTTTTAACTATCATTATCCTTGGGATGTGGTATGTTAGAATTCTAACAGAATACATTATTGAGGGGACAGCAGTTGCCTTTAATGTCATTCCTCACAATCAGGAATATGTGCTTGATTCAAACTATTACAAATACACTCGTCCTTTTACAAATGAAATGTATGACAAAATTGACGGTTCACAAAAGGATTTAAAAGAAATTATGAAAAATCCGGGAAAACTCCCATGGGTTGATAAAGCCGATAAAAATCTTTATGGCCCGACACGAAAGGGGGCAAACCCGACGCCTAATTTTATTGAAAGAAACAAGATGATGGGAAGGTAAAAAATGAAAAAATTATTTACTATTTTAGGAATTTTATTTTCAATAGGTACTGTATGTGCTTATGAAATCGATGCAAACAGTATTTTTAGACAAGGGGACAATGTCGGTTTAAGACCTTATTCAAGATATACAATTTCTTGCCCCTCAATTATTGAAAATGTTAACCTTGGCGACAGGGCAAATTTAAGATTTTTCTTTATGGACAATGAACCCTTTGAACAAGGCGACAGAGCTGCAAGCACGCTTGTTATAAGAACTTTTGACAAATCAAGCTCAAGCTTTGAAATAACAACTCAAGATGGAAAAAATCAATCAATTAACTACAACATTGACTCAAAATACAAAAAAATGGGCGCAATTGTAGGCAATTGCAGAATTGAACCTTAAAAAATAACCTATGGACTTATTTTTAGCACAATTTGCAAAACTTTTTCCTGAGCTCAATTTAGCATTGGGCGCAGGAATTATGGTGTTCAGCCGCATGCTTGGGCTTATGCAATACGCGCCGCCATTTAACAGAAAAGAAATCCCCTCAATGGTAAGAATTTCGATTGCGCTTATTGTAACAGTTATTGTGACTATGCTAATTAAGCCGCAGCCAATTCCGCCTAACACCTCAATTATGCTTGGCATTCTTTTAAATTTTGCCTTTGGCGCAATTTTAGGTTTTATTGCAAATTGTGTTTTAGCTGCCATAAGCGCAGGCGGTGATATGATAAACACCCAAATGGGCTTGTCTTCTGCTATGGTTTTAGACCCTACAACGCGCGCGCAGACCTCGATTTTAGGAAACTATTTTACAGTTTTAGGGCTTATAATTTTTATAAGCGCAGGCGGAACATATTGGCTAATAAACGCTTTTATCAGGAGTTTTGACGTTTTTGGAATGTATCAAACAATAATTCCTTTAGCAAAAGTCATAAATACAAACTATCTTGTTGTCATAACTTCAAATGTTTTATATTTTGGCATGCAGCTTGCAGCGCCTGTTTTGCTTGCAACTTTGGGGCAAGACATAATTTTAGGTATAATTTCAAAAACCGCACCGCAAGTAAACGTTTTCCAATTGAGCTTTCTTTTTAAACCTGTCTTAGGTGCATTGATTTTAGTTTGGATTTTACCAATGCTAATAAGCGTTATTACTGATTATATGACATCTTACGCAAGTATATTTTAAATTGTTTTTGTAAGTTCAAAAAGTTTTTTCAAATTTGAAAACAACTCATAAGCGTCATCCAACGCAATCATATTATCCCCGTCGCACTTGGCGCAACTTGGGCAAGGATGAACTTCAAAAAATAAAGCCCTTGCCCCTGCTGCAATTGCACTTTTTGCAAGCAGAGGAACAAATTTGCGCTCACCGCCTGAGCTTTCTCCGCGTCCTCCTGGAATTTGAACACTGTGGGTAGCATCAAACACAACAGGATAGCCCATTTCTTGAATAATTTGTATTGCGCGCATATCAACAACTAAATTGTTATAACCAAAACTTGTACCGCGCTCTGTTATTAAAATTTTATCATTATTTGTATCTAAAACTTTTTTTGCAAGCGAGCTCATTTGATAAGGGGATAAAAACTGCCCTTTTTTAATGTTCACGATTTTTCCTGTTTTTGCTGCTGCAACAAGCATATCGGTTTGTCTGCACAAAAAAGCGGGTATCTGCAAAACATCAGCCACTTGCGCGACCATTTGTGCTTGATATGGCTCATGAAAATCAGTTACAACAGGCACATTGAACTTTTGTTTTACCTCATTTAGCATATTTAATCCGATTTCAAGCCCGGGGCCTCTGTAAGAGTTAATTGAGGAACGATTTGCCTTATCAAAACTTGCTTTAAAAATATAGTTGATATCAAGCTTATCGCATATCTCTTTTAGTTTTTGTGCGCATAAAAAAAGCATGTCAGAATTTTCTATAACACAGGGACCTGCAAAAATAGTAAGCTTATCGCCGCCGATTTCAAAATTGTTAAGTTGTACTGTTTTCATAACTTTTATTATATAATATTCATAAAGATTAGGGAATAGAGGATTTTTAAATGGCTGAAACTAAAGAAAAAGAACTTGATGAGATAAAAGCAGGCAAAGACAAGGCTTTAAAACTTGCACTGGATAAAATTGAAAAAGACTTTGGCAAAGGTTCAATCATGCGCCTTGGCGATAAGTCTACTCTTAATGTGGAATACATCCCCACAGGCGCTTTAGCGCTTGATATAGCACTTGGCATTGGCGGTGTTCCAAAAGGCAGAGTTATTGAAATTTACGGGCCTGAATCAAGTGGTAAAACAACTTTAGCTCAGCACATTGTTGCAGAATCTCAAAAAAAAGGCGGTATTGCAGCATTTATCGACGCAGAACACGCGCTTGATCCTGAGTATGCAAGGAATTTAGGCGTAAATGTGGATGAACTTTTAATTTCTCAGCCTGATACAGGTGAGCAGGCACTTGAAATTACAGAGGAGCTTGTACGCTCAGGTGCTATTGATGTTATTGTCATCGACTCAGTTGCAGCACTTGTACCTAAGGCTGAAATTGAAAAAGCAATGGATGAACAGCAAATGGGTCTACAGGCACGCTTAATGTCAAAGGCTTTAAGAAAATTAACAGGTATTGTGGGTAAAACTAATACAACAGTTATTTTTATTAACCAATTAAGGCAAAAAATCGGCATTATGTTTGGTAATCCTGAAACAACAACAGGCGGTAATGCCCTTAAATACTATGCTTCTGTTAGACTTGACATAAGAAGAATTGACTCTGTAAAAAACAAAGACGGCGAGGACATCGGTAACAGAGTAAAAGTAAAAGTTGTTAAAAACAAAGTTGCTCCGCCATTTAGAATTGCCGAATTTGATATAATTTATGGCAAGGGAATTTGCGCTATAGGCAATATTCTTGACGTTGCGGTTAATATGGATATAGTTAAAAAAGCAGGTGCCTGGTTTAGCTATAACGATGAAAAACTCGGTCAGGGCAGAGATAAATCAAAAGAATTTTTGGAAGCTAATCCTGATATTTTAGCTGAAATTGAAACAAAAGTAAGAGAAAAACTTGCAGCAGCTAAAAAAGCAAGTCAAAAAACAGAAGAAGACAATAAGGAAGAATAATGAAAGGCATAATCCTTGCAGGCGGCGCAGGTTCAAGACTTTATCCGGCGTCATTACCAATATCAAAAATTTTACTTCCGGTTTATGATAAACCGATGATTTACTATCCTATAACCACACTGCTTTTAGCGGGAATCAGGGATATTTTAATCATTACAAATGCATCTGATATTCAAAATTTTGAAAAAGTTTTAGGCTCAGGTGAGCAAATCGGCGTAAAATTTTCATATATGGTGCAAGATGTGCCACGAGGTATTGCAGACAGCTTTTTAATTGCCGAAAAATTCATAAATAATGAGCCTTGTGCGCTTATTTTGGGCGATAATATTTTCCATGGGTTTGGATTTTCTTCCATGCTAAAAAGAGTGGGTCAAAAAACAACAGGGGCAACAGTTTTCGGCTATGCTGTAAATGACCCTCATCGCTTTGGTGTAGTTGAGTTTGATGAAAATAACAGAGCAATTTCAATTGAAGAAAAACCTAAAAACCCACGTTCTAACTACGCTGTAACGGGCTTATATTTTTATGACAAAAACGTTGTTGAATATGCAAAAACCCTAAAACCCTCTCAGAGAGGCGAGTTAGAAATTACTGACCTTAATAACATTTATCTTAAAAACAAACAGCTTGATGTTGAAATACTGGGCAGAGGCTTTGCTTGGCTTGATACAGGTACGTTTGAGAGCCTTTTGCAAGCAGGCAACTTTATCAAATCAATGGAAGTTAATACAGGCATGAAAATAGCCTGCATTGAAGAAGTAGCTTGGAGAATGGGCTATATTACAACAAAAGAATTATCCAATCTTGCAAAAAAATACAACAACGGCTATGGCGAGTACATAGAAAAGATTATTCAAGCAAATACAAATAAGCTAAATCGCAATGCAGTTGTTTAAATAATTTATTGTCTGCACTTTTATTTCATACAGGTATCTTACAAAATTTAGAAAACATGCGTTTTTTGAGGATAATGTAAGACTTATTTCAAAACCGTCAGAACAAAAAGGTTCGTAGTCGTAAACCACATAGTTATTGTATTTTGAGCGCCACTCTTTTTTCTCGACTCGACAGCGGTATTCAAGCGCTAAGTCCTCCAACCACTCAATATAATCTTTATTAACATCCCTAAATTCCATAAATACACATTCTTCATTTTGTAAACATCTTTTATCAACTAGCATTGAACACTCCCTTGTTTAAATGTCCTTTCTTTGTTATTAGTCTAGCCTTTTTAAGACTTAAAAAAAATAACCGAAGTGGTAATTTAGGGGTTAGACTTTTTGCTTAATAAAATTTAAAATAACACTTGTATTTATATTGTTATTTGTTACAATCCAAAAACAAGCATTAATTACAACTAGACAAAAAGGGAATGGGAAATGAGAATTCAAGCACTATCTTCGCATACATTAAAAAGTGCGCCAAACATTAATTTCAAGCAAAAACAAGCAAATGTAAGCTATCCTGAAAATGACATTAACAGTATTTACGCTAGAAAAGCTGCTGCTCTTTGCGGTCAATATGATGTAAACTTGTCAGGTTTTGCTTCAATTAAACAAACGGGTAAATTAAACTACACCGAAGGACAAAAAGCGTTCTTGAATGCAGTAAACGCAATTGACAGTGTATCTTACTTAATAAGTGCAGGCAAACAACAGTTATTTGAAAATATTTCTGCACTAGGGTTAAAAGTAGATTTTGATTACAATGAAGATACAAAAAATACCACCCTCAACGCATACGATGGTGAGGAATTATTTCTTAGCGCAGAATTTAATTCAAAAGGAATTGAAAATATAGTTAAAAAAGAAGAAGAAGGCTATAGCAAAATATTTTTAGATAAAGGTAAAATTGAAAAAATTAAACACAACGAAACAAAAGATGGCAAGCAAGTTTCTTGTGAAAAATTATATGAATACAATAACGGACAGTTAAAATCTGTTATGATTAAGCATATGGAAGAACTCTATGACAACCAGTATGCTGAAGAAAAATTTGTCTACATGCCATATCAAAATGGCAGATGGGATTACTTTAAAAATTACGAAAATATACATCTTAACGAATTTGAAGAAAGCTACAAAAAGGCAGATTTGCTTTTGAGTTTTGATAAAAACGGTCTTAGAGCACAAGCTCAAAACCACACAAACGGATATATTAACTCAGATTTCACAACAAATGCAGAGGTTTTTGTTGATTTTACAAAAAATCCGCAAGGTGAAAGATACGAAAATGTAGCTCTTGATAGAAACGATTGGACAAAGTTAAGACAAACTATATAAAATTTTTCAAATTCAAAACAAAACCTTTTATAAGCGAATATGAAAAAAGTTTTTGCAAAAATTTTATTTTGCTCAAACCTTTGTAAGTTTTAAAAGTTCTAAATAAAAAGAAAAGATTTACAATTTCAATAGCAATTAAAATCAATCTTTTTATATGGAACTTTTTAACTTTTACAATAATTGTTGCAACTTTATTGAACTTTTTAATAAATTTTTTAAAAGTCTTTAGCGCAAGCTCAATTTCGCTTTTTAACAATACAACATCAGAGTTAATTTGAACAATTTTTTTATCAAGCTTTATAATTGCATTTGCAACTTGTACAAAAACGATAATTTCAAGGATAATTGTAAAAATATATATGTATTGTTCCATTTGTGTATTATAATTTAGTTATTAAAATTATTCCATACGCAGTGCAGGCGATTTTTATGAACTTTGAACAGGCAATTAATTACACAACTAAATTTCATAACCTCCTAAAAAAATTAAATACCGAAGGCACGTCTTTGCCGGGGAAGTATTTAAGGAAATTTTATCCTGATTTTTTAAGGGAATCACAAAACTATGTGACATCTTATAAATTTGCTATAACTGGTACTAACGGCAAAACTACAACCGCGGGGATTTTAGCGCAAATTTTAAGAGAAGCACAAAAAAGCGTTATTCACAATGAACTAGGCGCGAATATGCCAAACGGTATAGCTACCTCTATTGCGCTTGGATTATACGAAAACTTTAAAGAAAATGGTGAAAACGCAACTGTTGACAATTTTGTAATAGAGTCTGATGAAGCGTATTTAAAAGAAATTTTTGAAAATATAATTTTTGACTATTTGCTTGTAACAAACCTTTTTCGCGATCAACTTGATAGATACGGTGAATTAGACACCACAAAAAGAAAAATTCAAGAAGGTATCAGGCTTAATCCTGATTTAAAAATTGTTTTAAACGCAGATGACCCCGGCCTTTATGACATTGATAAGAATATTGAAAACGACACAATTGCAGGCAGAAAGAAAAGGAAACTCATATACTTTGGCTTTGAAAACGTTGAATTTTGCGACTTTGATGAAAAATCAAACAGCCCATCAGAAGTTATTTACTGCCCTGTTTGCAAAAAACCGCTTAAATATTCAAAAAGATTTTATTCTCAATTGGGACTATGGAGCTGCATTTGCCATATAAGACGACCACGACCCGATATTAGCGCAGATGTTAAAGTTTTTAAAAATTATTCAATGCTAAATGTTAAATACGAAGGCAAAAGCATTATGTATAAGCTCAATTTATCTGGACTTTATAATGCATACAATGCCCTTGGTGCAATAGCTTGCGCCTATTTAGCAGGAATTGACAGGAAAATTATTGCGCGCGCACTGGATAATTACAGGCCTGTTTTTGGCAGAGCGCAAAAAGTAAATATTGATGGCAGGGAAGTAGATTTGTACTTAATTAAAAACCCTACAGGCGCATGTGAGGTTTTAAGAGGATTAAAAAATTTAAAAAATACAAAATTAATGATAGCAATTAATGACAAATACGCTGATGGCAGGGATGTTTCTTGGCTTTGGGACGCTGATTTTGAAGTTCTTGAAAAGTTTAGCGAAAAAATATTCATCTCAGGCACTCGCGCCGATGATATGGCTTTAAGGCTCAAATACGCAGGGGTTGACCCATCTGTTATGGTTATTGAAAACAATATTAAAAAGACTTTTGATTTTGCACTAAAATCGATGTATGCAGGGGAAAAATTAGTGGTTTTGCCAACTTATACCGCGCTTTTAAAATTAAATAAAATTATAAAAGAACAAGTTTAAACGCAAGTGCCCCAAATTTCCCTTAAAAGAGCAATAAAGCTTTTATCTGCAAGGGGCAAAATTTCTATTTTTGTATTTTTAAAAATTTTATTTTTAAAATTGTATATTACAGACAAAAAATTAAAAACAGAAATCAAAATGCAGTCGGGATTATAATCTTT
Source organism: Candidatus Gastranaerophilales bacterium (assembly GCA_944324905.1). GTDB lineage: Bacteria > Cyanobacteriota > Vampirovibrionia > Gastranaerophilales > Gastranaerophilaceae > Galligastranaerophilus. The sequence goes on along the minus strand of CALUYB010000001.1, from coordinate 166,322 downwards.
AATATTGGAAAGCGGAACAATTTTATAGCCGCAAAAACTTTTACCATTATCATAAATATCGTATTTTCTGTCGCTTACTGCAATAATATTCAATTTTGAAATGTCATAATTTTGTATAATAGTCTGAAAAAACAACCCTGTTCCATAAATTATAATTCTTTTATTTTTACATTTTCTCTCAATATTATTAAGCTGTTTTTGAAAATTTATGCTTTCTAAATATTTTTTTAAATCTTCACTCATTATCTTTAAAATCCCAATTATCAGCCTGACAATAATTCCAGTTTATATTTTCTTTTTTGATTTGTGCAGGCATGCCTGCAATAACACAATTTGTTTTATCAAATTTTTTATTTACAAGCGCACGAGCCCCAACAACGCAATTATCAGGTATATATGACCCCTTTAAAATCATGGCATTTGCGCCAACCCACACATGGTTGCCAATTTTTACATCTTGTGAAAAGTTTAGAACATTGCCGCTATCTAAATCATAAATAACATGTGCATCTGATGTTCTTATAACAAGACCGTAGCTAAACAGGCAATCTGAACCTATTTCAACTTTTCTGCCACATGAATATGTTGTAAGTATGGTTAAATCGTTAACTGCAAAATTATCGCCAATTATAACTTTTGCTTGGTTGCTCAAAGATAATTTCATTTTTCTAATCCTTGAACCTTTGCCCAAAACAAAAGTATTTGAATTGCCCCTTATCATAATTGCTAAATTAATTAGATTAACAGGTTCATGAATTTCAACGTAGTTATTTGAAGCCTCACCTGAAAACTTAATTTTGACATTTTTAATTTTTTTATTATAAATTTTTGTTCCGTCTTTTTTTACGTAAACAACAGTATTTGTCTTATTTTTAGCTTTATTTAAAATAAATAGCGCAAGCGGACGCAATATTTTTTTTAAAAAATTACTCCCGTATATTTTTAAAGCTATATTGTGTTTTATGCTCATTTTATACTTGCCCTAAAATCTTAAGTTCAAACTCATTTGCAACTTCTTCAAGACAAATAACAGGAATATCTGTATAAATTTGCGAGATTAGCACAAATAAAAGCTGGCGCAAATGCTGCGGAGCAACAAGAACTGCTTTTTGCTCAAGTACTTGTTTTAATTCTTTTTTAAATTTAGAAAACTTAGTGCCATCAATTTTAACAACACCGTTTTGCTCATCTTCAGATTGGCTTTCAAGCATTGAAATAAGCTCATTTGAAACTTCATAACCGAAGATTTGATTGTCTTCATTTGCAAGCGAATGGCAAATTTGCCTCGAGAGTGCAACACGCAATTTATCGAGCAAGTCTGCTTTTGTTGACTCGTCTGAAAAGTCATTTATTTTCTCAAAAATAAAGTCAACGTCTTTTACGCTTACTCTTTCTCTTATTAAATTACAGAAAATGTATTTAAGCTCACCTACTGAAATAAAATCACCTAAAATTGAATCTATAAGAAAAGAGTTATGCTCAGAAACAAGCTCTATATAGCGATTTATGTCACTATAGCTGAATATTTCGCTAACATTTGTTATTGCAAAATGCTTTAAGTACTCAACCACATACTCGCAAGGCGTAATACCTTTTACCCAAAAGTCTTTGCAGGCATTTTCCTCTATCCAAACAACTTTTCTGCCGCTAAGCTCGTCTTTTGCTTTAATTGTATTTTTAGGAAATTTATCAATGTTTAATTCATCCTCAAAATACATTAAATGATTTGGATAAGCTTTTGCCTCTATTACAGGTACAGCGTGGATTGAAATGGTAAAAGCATACTCATCAAGCTCAGGATTTTCTACAAATTGCACCTTAGGTATTATATAACCTAAGTCAAAAGTTAAATCTTGACGCGCTTTTATTGTCTGCTCAAGCAGATTATGCACATTTTGTGCATCGTTCAAACAGTACAATTCTTCGCTTAAATTAATTGAAAGCTTTTCAACACCAAGGTTTTGAGCCATTTTCGAGGGAGATAAAAGACTTTTTAATTGTTTTTTTAAATTGTTTAATTTATCAATTTCCCTTGAAATTTCTTCGTTTAAAAACTCACGCTCGTCGTCTTTTGCATTTTCAAGGAATTTTTTTATTTCCTCTATTTTTTGCCTTTTTTCGCGAATTTTCTTTTGAATATTCAAACACAATTCCCAAGGTTGCTCTTTTGAATAGAGCATTTTTTCCATTTGAGATTTAAAACCTAAAATGTCCTCAAACTCAGCTTCATCATATATATTTTCAACCTCACGCACAAAAAGGCAATTATACACTATTTTTGAACCGTTATCAGATTCATAAATAGAATATAAATCCCAGCCTTCCTTTGACATAGAGTTAAGCGTATTTTCAAGAAGTGAAATTTCATCACTCGGGCAAACTTTTATGGAAAATTCCTGACGCGTTGGTTTAAACATACATTTATTTTATCATAAATTTATGCTTTTTTCTCGTCTGCTTTCTTTTTTGAAATTCTATTTACAACAAAATCAACTGCACCGCCGACTAAAAAACCGCAAGCTGCCATAATAGCAGCTGTTGTGCCTATAAGAGCAGCTTTTCTTGCGCCTTTAAAATAACTTTTTTTATTCTCAGCCGCAGTTTTTGCAGCTTGTTCAAGCTCTTTTATAAATTCATCAGAATTCATAAATTTTTTCGCCTGATACGCGCCATAGGTTGTAAATGCCGTAGTGCCAACAATCCTTCCAAGCCTTGTATTGTTGTATTTGTTTCCGTTTGGAGTAGTTGCTTCAGTGCTTATAACTCTCATAGTCTTCCTTTTATTCTCTGTTAATATTATAACCTTTAATTTTCTAAAAAAACGGCATGTATATTTTTCTTATATAAATATTGTAATAATATTTAATAATGGAAAAAATACACTTATTTGTGTTATTATTTTATAGCCACGCTTCACGGGGTGTTGCAAGCCCTCGACCGAAAGCTTATGTCGGGTGCAAAGCCTGCTATGAGGCGCATTGAACGTAAATTGAAAGTTGTAATATTGTTGATAACTTAAACTGTTGCGGCGATTATGCAGCGAACCGTGTCAGGATGGAAACATAGCAGCACTAAGTTGATGTTAACGGGTGTGACATTTTAGGGAGGAGATATTATAATCGTAGCTTTATTTTTGATGTGACGATAGGCAGGGCGTGGCTTTTATTTGTTATCTACCCCATCGCAATCTCTTGAAAATACGCAAGCTTTTAAAACATCAGCATATTTTTTATCCATATGTGCCCAGTCAAAAAGCACAACCCCTTCCAGCCTTTGATTTCTTATTATATGAATTTGTTTCAATAAATCTTCGCTCTCGCCTTCCATAAAACCAACAAAAAGCCCCGGATAAATTTTTGTTTTAGATGAACTTTTGCGTTTTAGCTCCTCAATCATGCTATCTGCAAGGTTATAATCTGCTGTTAAAATTAAAGGTGTAAGTGCATCGACATAATTATAAGAACTCCATCTTTGCCAATTTTGTTGCTTTGTTTCAAGACTTGTTTTGTAATCAGGGAAAACAACCGCAGAAAGCACTACGCCCCTATCCTTTAGTGTTTCTCTAATATTTGCAACGTATTTTGTAATTCTATCTTGCCTGTAGTTGTCCCATTTGTTCCACATAGCAGTGTTTGCGCTTATATTTATTGGATCAACACCATAAATCTTTTTAAATTCTTCTCTTGCATAAGGAGTGTAGCCCCAGTTGCTTGCCTCGTAGTTTGATGAGGAGGCTTTTGCGCTGAGCGGGTATCTCACATAGTCAAGGTTTACACCGTCAATGTTATATTTAGCACAAATTTCAAGGATTAATTTTGTCAAAAAATCAACGACTTCAGGATTTGCAGGGTCGATAAAATAACCCCTATGCTCGCTAATATGGGCTACAGGCTCATTTGATTCGCTATTTACCTTGTTTCGATTGCCCCAGGTGGGTCTTATTGCAAGAATGTTATAAGCATCTTCCTGTGGGAGCTTATTTCCAATGTAGAAAGATTCAAACCAGACATGCAAAGTCATATTGCGCTTGTGTGCACCACGAACCCAAACAGAAAGCGGGTCATAGCCTCTAAAGTTTCTGTTTTGTCCCTCAAAACCGTAACTTTTCATTACTTCTGATGGGAAAATTGTTTTACCATGGAAATATGTTTCTAAAAATATTGTGTTTATTCCCAATTGCGCCATCTCATCGAGCGTACGCTCAACTTCGGCCTCACTTTTTTCTGTTGGTCTTACCCAAACACCTTTTAATTCATCTTTTAAATAAGGCAGAGTATAGCTAAGTGCAGTTTGAGAAGACACAATTGATTCTTTTGCACACTGCAGTGCAGTGTTTGAATTTGAAGAATAAGAGCGTTTTAGTTGTTTTTTTGCAAGTTTTAAATACTCTTTTACTTTTCTTTCATCCCTGTTTTTGTACTGTTTTTTAGTTGTTTCAAGGATTTGCTCAACTTCTTTTATTTTAACTTTTGCACAATAGCGATAACTTCCAATGGTTGTAAAAGAGTGCAGAACATTATTTTTAGCGTCAATTCTAACTTTTGTACCGACTTTTAAATTGTCGCTAATCCATTTTTTGGCACTGCCATGGCCGCTTATTACAAAGCCGTCATGGGGGATGATTGAATCCGCACCGGTTAGGCGCACAACTGTATCGCCCACTACAACAGCTTCTTTACCAAATTCATTTGTCAGTGTTCTTCTGCCATATTCTCTTTTATAAATTACAAGCTGATTTGGCCCGCGATTCCCGGGGAAAGATATCCCAAGCTTATTTGAGCGACTGCCGGGGTAAATAGCGTCTATTTTTCTTGAAGATTTTGCAATAATTCTATCTCTTTTTGAAAGTTTTCCATACTCAACCCCTGATTCGCTTGAAGAATCATACTTTTGAACAGAAGTATCAGAAACCTGTAAAAGCGCGTCCTTAGCCGCATACGCAGGTATGTTTAAAAGTAATACTAAAAATAAAGCTATCGCAAAAAACTTTTTCATTTCCCCTTAATTTTACACAAAAATTTTACATAGTGCAAAAAATAATATATAATATTTTACATAAAAGGAGTTAAAAATGGTAAACGACAACACCCAAACAATGCCCATAGAGGTTTGCATACTAACAAAAGATCATGACATAAAAGGAACAGTGCATGTTTCAAAACTTACAAAGGCAAATCGTGAATTAACAGAACTTTTAAATGACAAAGACAGGCGTTTTTTGGCGGTTACAAATGCTGAAATTATGGGCAAAAACTCCTCCAGCGCACCAAGAAGATATGACTTTCTTGAAGTTCACATGGACTCGATTGTTATAATTCACCCAGCGACACAGGTTTTATTTAAAGAAACCTCAAAAGCGCAGGAAGACATTGCAAGGTTTAGGGAATTAAGAAATAAACTTTCGCAAACAAAACCGTTTTAGTTTAAAAACCGCCTAAACAGGCGGTTTTAAGTTTTAACTCACGACTTTATTCAGCCCATGGGGCTTATCAACATTACGTTTGAGCCTAAGTGCGATTTTCAGTGCAAGCATTTGTATTACAAAAACAACGCTCAGCACCCTTACAAGCGTATCTTCGCAATAGGGAAAAATAACAGAAATTCCTGCCCCAAAGTCTTCCTCACTATCAGTAATTACAACACTTTTAGGCTTATAATCATTTGTAATTTTATTTAGTGTTTTAATTTCAAAATCGCAAAAATCACTTGTGATAATTTCAATAAGGGTGTTAATTTTATTTAAAATTGCCACATGCCCATGGACAAATTCGCCCATAGAATAAGCATTTACATCAATGTAAGAGGTTTCTTTTATCTTTAGCGCGCACTCTCGCGCAAGAGCATAATTCATCCCTTGCCCAACCGTTGGAAATGCGCTGTATTTTGACAAAAATTTTGCAGCCTTATCAAGATTAAGTGTCAAATCAAGCACATTTTCAATTTTATTTCGCGTATCTAAAATATTTTTTAAATAAGGTGTAACATCTTTTAAACTATTTTGCGCAATTTTTACCGCACACAAATAAAGCGCGCAAAGTGAGGTACTAAAAGACTTTGTGGCTGCAATTGAATTTTCTTTACCTGCATTAATATTAATTTTATAGTCGCACAAATTCCACAGGGTCGAGTTTTCATTGTTCACAATTGCAAGGGTCATCGCGCCAGATTCTTTAACTTTTTTTGCCGCAAGCGTTGTGTCATAAGTTTCGCCTGATTGACTTATAAAAATATACAGCGCGTCTTTTTCAGGTTGTTTATTTTTGCAGACAAATTCGCCTGAAAACTCAATTTTAGTGTCAATTTGCGCTATATCTTCAAAAAACTTTTTGCCCAAAAGCCCACAATTGTAAGATGAACCGCTTGCAACTATTTTTATACTTTGAATTTTTGATGGCAAATCAATTTTAAGCACGTAATTTTCAACATGCCCTTCAATAAAAGCCCCTATGATTGCAGGCTGTTCCAGTATTTCAAGCTCCATTTGCGTTTGTTTTTTGAGAAACATAATAAATCACCTTAACTATATTATAATATTATTATGCCCAAAAGTGTCTATATTCACATACCTTTTTGTATAAAAAAATGCGCGTACTGCTCATTTTTATCAGGTATAAATCCGCGCTATAAAAGCGTTTACATTGATAAATTAATTTTAGAAATTAAAAATTTTTACAAAGGTGAAATTTTAGAAACTATTTACTTTGGAGGAGGCACACCCTCGCTTTTAGAGCCTTTTGAAATTAAAAAAATTCTTGATTGTTTTAATTTTCAAAATTGCGAAATTACGCTTGAAGTGAACCCAAAAACCGCAGATTTAGAGAAATTAAAAGCATTTTTTGATATTGGCATAAACAGAATAAGCCTCGGGGTGCAGTCTTTTGACGATGACATTTTAAAAATTGCAGGCAGAATTCACAACTCTTATGATGCTGTCAAAAGCATTGAAAACATTGAACTTGCAGGGTTTAAAAACTTTAGTATTGATTTAATGTATGGTCTGCCAACTCAAACATTAGAAATTTGGCAAGATACTTTAAACAAGGCTAAAAAGCTCACCCCGCCGCACATTTCGCTATACGGTTTAAAAATTGAACAGGGTAGCGATTTTTATTCCAACCAGCCAAAAGACTTGCCTGATGAGGATATGCAGGCTGATATGTACGAATTTGCGCTTGATAGCTTTAAAAATTACCATCACTATGAATTTTCAAATTTTGCAAAAGAAAAAAATTTTTGCTCACGCCATAACTTAACATACTGGAATATCAAGCCATACTGGGGTTTTGGCATAGGTGCCGCAGGCTTTTTAAACAAACAGCGATATGAAAATGAAATTGATATTGAAAAATACTTGAAAAACCCAACAGCGCAAAAAAAATTTTATAAAACAAATTTGCTTGAAGAACATATTTTCTTAGGTTTTAGAAAACTTGAGGGCATAAATGTTGAAGAAATCAACAAAATTTTTTCCATTGATTTTAATAAAAAATATGCACCACAGCTAAAAAAATTCATCTCAAGCGGACATATTCAAAAAACTTTACATGGCTACAAGCTCACAAAATCCGGCGTAATGCTCTCTAATTCAGTGCTTTGCGAATTTTTGGACGACTAGAGTTACTCTTTTGAAAGTTGCCAAAGAACAAAAATAAGTCTAAGATTAAATTATGGCAAATTATTATAAAAAACGCTGGTACGACAGCGAACCTTGGACAGGAGAGGTTCTTGACGTTCTGCAAACGCTCACAATTCGCTCGCACTATGAAATTGCGCGCGAAGTAATTAAAGTAATTGATGTCATAAGGGCAAATAACAGAGAACGCGACGAAATACCCCTAAGCCTTGGACTGGATAGAGTTTTAGGGCTTTATAAAGAACAAAATAAAAGAAGATGGTATGATAATTCTATGCCCCTGTCAAGAATTTTTAAAACCGCGTCTTGCTTGCCTGATGAGGATTTTCAGAATATAATGCAGGGAATTTCTCTGAGTTTAAGGAATGAAGTAAAATGACAGACAAAGAAGAAATTGTTGCAAATATGCAACAAGTTGTAGAGCAAATGTTTAAAGATGATGTTGAGGAAAATCCTGACTCGTTAAATGAGTATTTTGACTGCAGCGCTTGCGGAAAAAACGCACCGTTAGCAGGTTCTATTCAATATGGCAAATACAGACTTTGTAATTCCTGTGTTTTGCTTGCTGAAACCGGTTTTGCACTTAAAAAATTTGATAATATTCAAACACTGATTGACGCTATGGAAGATAAGCGCCTTGAAGAACTTTGCGATTTTATTAAAAAAGACGAGGCAAAGGAGAATAATTAAAGTTTGTTTTAAACCCTTTTTTTAATATAATGGCATTATGAAAAAGATTACTTTGTTAGGTTCAACAGGTTCTATAGGCACTCAAACTCTTGAAGTGCTGGATTACCTTAAAGAATATGAAGTTTTAGCGCTGGCTGCAGGTAAAAATGTGCAACTTTTGGCGCAGCAAATTGAAAAATACCACCCCAAGCGCGTAAACGTGCAAAGAGAGGAAGATGTTAAGTTTATAAAGTCAAAATTCCCTAATCTTGAAGTACTTTGGGGATTAGACGGTTTAATGGAGATTTGTTCTGATACAAAAAATGACATTATTCTTGTAGCCACATCAGGCAAAATTGGCTTAAAACCTACGCTTAGGGCGATTGAAAATAAAATTGACATCGCACTTGCAAACAAAGAAACCCTTGTTATGGCAGGGGATATTGTAATGAAAAAAGCGCGCGAAAACGGGGTTAAAATTTTGCCTGTGGATTCTGAGCATTCGGCAATTTTACAGTGCTTAGGCGATAAAAATAACGACGCCTACAGACTTATAATAACAGCCTCAGGCGGGCCTTTTTTAAACAAAACGCGCGAGGAGATGGAAAAATCAAATGCGCTTGAAGCACTAAAACACCCACGTTGGCATATGGGAAGGAAAATTACAATAGATAGCGCAACCCTTATGAATAAAGGCTTAGAGGTCATCGAAGCACACCACTTGTTTAATATGGATTATGATGACATTAAAGTTGTAATTCATCCGCAAAGCCTTGTACACTCGTTTGTAGAGTTCATAGACGGCTCAATGCTTGCGCAAGTAGGCTTTCCCTCTATGCACATCCCAATTCAGTATGCGCTTACTTATCCAAAGCGTCAAAAAGGTATTAAAACCGATGGTTTTAGCTTGTTTGGTCAATCTATGACATTTGAAAAACCTGATTTTAAAAAATTTCGCTGTTTGCAAATGGCATATGACGCAGGCAAAAAAGGCGGAAGCGCGCCTATCGTCTTGAATGCAGCAAATGAAGTTGCCGTTAATGACTTTTTAACAGGTAAAATAAGCTTTTTAGATATTGAAAAAACCGTTGAAAAGGCACTTTGCGAGCATAATATAATTTATAATCTTTCACTTGATGACATTTTTGAAATTGATAATGAAATAAGAAAAAAATACAGTTCATAGCGGACTTTGGGGATTTTTGTTAAGTTATGTAACATAAAATATACAAAATATATCCTTTTTAGTCAATTTTTCAAGAAATATATTTTTTATATAAGTACGAGAGCACAAAACAGTAAATCCCCCACAAAAAGAGAATTAGAGAAAAATATTTTAAAGGAGAAAAAACAATGGCAAGAGTACTTATTTCAATGCCCGAAAAATTTTTAGACGAAATCGACCAAGTAGCAGACACAGAAAACCGCTCACGCAGTGAACTTATTCGTGAGGCATTGAGAACTTACATCCAACGTACAAAAATTAGAGAAAATTCATTTGCATCTAAAAATGCAGCAATCCTTGAAGCATTGCTTGATTAAAAAGGCTACGGATTTATGGAGGAGATTTAAAAAGCGGGCTAATTAGCCCGCTTTTTATTATCATTTTATAACATTTTAATAACAAACATGGCGACTATACACTGAAATATCCTTATAGTATTTTGTATAAATTTTTGCACAATTAAATCCTGTTTACTTGAAATATTAATGATCTCTTAGCATTGCTTAAAGCAAGAAAAAATAAACAAAACAGTCACAACATAAACAATGCGAGTATTTTTAAATAGTTTAAAAGCTTTTAAAATTGCAAATAGCTCTACTTGTTTTGGACTGTTAATCTTCCAAACAATTCTTCATATCCTTCTAATGGCACATTTCTCTTAGCTATATTAGAAGCAGGTGTAACATAAGGGTTCCCTGCATGGTCAATCGCAATAACTTGACCATCGTTAACAGTTTGTACGCCTTCCAGTGTCTGCACTTTTGTTCCTGTTAGAACACTTTTAAAAGAACCTGGAGCTTGTTTTGTTACATTAACAATTTGGCTATATTCAAGCTTTGCAGGATTTTGATAATTTAAAGCCCCACTAGATTTAAAAGCTGCCGTGTCAACATATGAGCCGCTAAATATTTCAGCATCACATACAGCCATATCATCAGGGCCATACATCATTATCATTTGTTCTTTATTTGTATTAATCAAATGTGGAGAATCAGGATTCCATTTATTTGCAACATAATAGTTGCCGTCTTGTCCTTTAAATACCCCTGGGTTATTATTCAAAATATCTGTTTCCGTTCCGTTAGGGTTAAATCTATATGCTTGGGCTTCATTTGGTTTGCTCATATATTTAACTTGTTCACTCCTCAGTATGTTTGAATTAGCATGTATATTTCCTGTCGTCCAAGTTAAAACATTTCCTTTTATATTTGCTCCACATGTTTTCAAAGCTTCAGGAGTAGATTTAAAACATCCTATCAAAGATTTTAAAATTCCTCCATCGGTAGAAGTGCCTGATACGCCTGCATTTGAGGCAGTATTTAATGCAGTTTTTGCACCAAGTGCAGAGGTTGCAAGTGCAAATGTACCATTACCAATGGTTTCAAATGCTTGCTTGGCTTCTGCATCCGTTTCAGCAGTTACAGCCTTGTACGCACCATAGCCAATTTGGACACCGCCCATAGTAGCACCAGCAGCAACCATGACTGGTAGAGCAGCTCCTCCAGTAGCAACTGTAAGCACAGTACCAGCAGCAACTGTTGCTATAGTAACAACAGGATGATTAATTGCAGTTTTAACTATACCTGCCAGCCCTTTTCCGAAACTTCCCAAAGCCTCGCTAAAAGAAAGCTTGCCATCATCTAAACCGTCCGTGCATACTTTATCTTCGTCATTAAGCCAAGCGCTAAAATTACTACTATCTTGTTCTTGCTGCTGAGTAATTCTGTTTTCGTTTAAATATTTTCTGTCATAAACCGTGATATTTGAAACTGAATTTATCATCATATTCTCCTTCATGTTCTATATATAATATAAAAACAAAATAATTAAAAAATTTCCTAAAATTATGGTTTCTTTACAGATTTGGCATGATTTTTTTTCCAATTTGTCAAATATTTACACTTCTTAATATTACTTTTTACACTTAAAAACCATGAAATCATGCACCGCGCATGAGTTTTACATGGGTGCAATCATGGAAAGCATGACCTAACGCGCCATAGAGGTGGTTAAGACTCGCTAAAGGCGCGCCATGTAAGCCATTGCAACTTTGTAATAAAGCGTAATATTTACACCAAATTCGCTTGATTAAACGCTCTTAGGCGTTATAATAATATTAAATTCAATACAGGCAAGCCTTTTGAGGTTGTAAGGTTTGTGCGGACAGAGATTATTTGGGGGATTTAACGTGCTGAAAAGTAGAGATTTTGGGCGTGCAGTTGCTGTGAGAAGATGGACTACAACGGCAATGGAATGCTATAAGAGAGGCTGTAATTGCGAAGGCTGTTTTTATACAGATTTTTTCAATAATTCCTCGCAAAAATGCCAAATGAAGGCTGCTGTGCTTGAATTAGTGAGAGTGTTGGGAAAACCCGATATAGAAATGCAACAAATTATAGAAGAATAAGATGGAAAACAGGCGCAAATTAACTTTGCGCCTTTTATTTTATCGTGTTTGCGGTTTTAAAAAATTCCAAAAAGTTTCTTTTTGCGGTAATTAGTAATTGTATCTACATCAAGATTTACTTTTTTATCAAATGTGCGGTAAGCTCTTAGGTAGGCTCTTGCCGTATCAATTGATGTAAAGCAAGGTACGCCGTACATTTCAGCTATCGTCCTTATTTGAAAACCGCTTGTTTGAGAATTTTTACCCAAAGTCGGAGTGTTTATAATAAAGCTCAAACGCCCGTTTTTCATACGTTTTTGGAGTTTATCAATCATAAATTTTTCAATCATTTTTGAAGGCACGCCGTTTTGCTCAAGAAATTTGTGCGTTCCCCAAGTTGCCATAATGAAAAAGCCTTGCGAGAAAAGCCTTTTTACAATCTTTAGTGCAGGCTTTTTGTAATGGTCGTTAAGCGATACAAGCACTCTTTGTTTTTTACCGCCAAACTTGTAACCTGCCGCTATAAAAGACTTTAAAAGCGCGCGTTTAAAGTTTGTATCAACTCCTAAAACTTCGCCTGTAGACTTCATTTCAGGCGCAAGCGCAGGGTCAATTCTGTTTAATTTTTGGAAAGAGAACACAGGCATTTTAACGCATACAAGATTTGTTTTTCTATAAAGCCCTGTGCCAAAGCCAAAAGAGCGAATTGACTTGCCAAGAGCCGCATTAATTGCCATTTTTACCATGGGAATGCCTGTAACTTTAGACATAATAGGCACAGTTCTTGAGGCTCTCGGGTTAACTTCAATTACATAAACAACATCGTCTTTTATGATAAATTGAATATTCATTAAGCCTTTAATATTAAGCTTTTTAGCTATTGCACGTGCATAATTTACAAGTTTTCGCTCGTTTTTGCGGCTTATATTTCTTGAAGGATATATGCTCATAGAATCACCACTGTGAACACCGGCTCGCTCTATGTGTTCACAAATCCCCGGTACAAGAATGTCTTTGCCGTCAGACACAGCGTCCAGTTCAACCTCTAGACCCTCAATATACTGGTCAATTAAAACAGGGTGTTCGCTTGAGAATTGCAAAGCTTGATTAATGTAGGTTAAAAGCTCATCATCGTTATATACAACCTGCATGCCACGTCCGCCAATAACGTAAGATGGGCGCACCAAAACGGGGTATCCAAGCTCGCGTGTTGTTTCAAGCGCCTCTTGCGCACTTCTTACCCCTCTACCCTTAGGCTGAGGTATTTTTAAGTCTTTTAAAAGTTTTTCAAAAACTTTCCTGTCTTCAACCGCGTCAATACTTTCTAAGGACGTTCCAAGGATTTTTACACCATATTTTGCAAGCTTTGGCGCAAGGTTAATTGCTGTTTGCCCGCCAAATTGCACCATAACGCCCTTTGGATTTTCCTTTTTAATTATATTCATTACGTTTTCGACATTCATTGGCTCAAAATAAAGCCTTGTTGCAACATCGAAATCTGTCGAAAGCGTTTCAGGGTTTGAATTTACCATAACAGATTCATAACCGTTTTCATTCAACGCCCAGCTTGCATGCACTGAACAGTAGTCAAATTCAATCCCTTGCCCTATTCTAATTGGGCCTGAACCAAGCACAACAACATTTTCTTTTTTAAGCGCGTTGCCTTTTTTGTCAATTTTTTCTTTTTTGTATTCCTCAAGCTCACATTCTTCACAATATGTCGAGTAAAAATAAGGAGTTGAGGCACGAAACTCGCCTGCGCAAGTGTCAACAATTCTAAAAGACGCCTCAAGATTAAAATTATCAAGGGTTTGCTGTTCAACATTTGCGTAAGCACAAATCTCAGAATCTAAAAACCCAAACTCTTTTGCTTTTTTGTACAGTTCAAAATCAAGCGGCTTAACTTCAAGCTCGCGCTCGACATTTGTAATGTCTTTAATTTTATTAATAAACCATTTGTCAATTTTTGTAATTTTATTCAGCTCATCAACTTCAACACCGCGAGAGAGAGCTTCCGCCAGTCTGAAAATCCTTCTGTCGTCTTGAATATGGAGTTCTTCTAAAAGTTGTTCAAGTGACATATTTTCAAATTTATAGTGCAAAAGCCCTGTTTTTTTGCCTTCAAGAGAAGTTATCGCCTTTTTAAAGCCCGAGCAAAAAGTTCTGCCAATTGCCATAACCTCGCCCGTAGCTTTCATTTTAGTTCCTAAAATCCTATCGCCCGTTGCAAATTTATCAAAGGGCCATTTTGGAATTTTAACAACAACGTAATCAAGCGCAGGTTCAAACGCTGCAACGGTTTTGCCTGTAACAGAGTTTTTAATTTCATGCAAATTGTAACCTATTGCAATTTTTGTCGTAATTTTTGCAATCGGGTAGCCCGTAGCTTTTGAAGCAAGAGCGGATGACCTTGATACACGCGGGTTTACCTCGATAACATAATATTGATTCGACTTTGTATCAAGGGCAAATTGAACATTGCAGCCGCCTTCGATTTTTAGTGCGCGAATTATTTTTATTGCAGACGACCTTAGCATTTGATACTCGTTATTTGTAAGGGTTTGAGAGGGTGCAACAACAAAGCTGTCGCCTGTGTGAATACCAATCGGGTCAATGTTTTCCATGTTACAAATGATAATACAAGTGTCGTTAGAATCCCTCATAACCTCGTATTCAACCTCTTTAAAGCCTGCGATTGATTTTTCGACAAGCACTTGATTTATGGGAGATTGGGTTAAGCCCGAGTGAACTATTTCCTCGTATTCTTTTTCATTGTGCGCTATACCGCCGCCTGCACCGCCCAAGGTAAATGCAGGGCGAATGATTATAGGAAAACCGATTTTATTTGCAAACTCCAAAGCTTCCTCATAGCTTGAAACAATTTCACTATCAGGAATGGGCTCGCCTATTTCATTCATTAAATTTTTGAATAATTCTCTGTCCTCTGCCTTTTTAATAGAGTCAATATTTGTACCTAAAACTTTTACGTTATATTTTTCAAGCACACCATTGTCATTTAATTCACAAGCCAGATTTAGCCCCGTTTGACCGCCTAAAGATGCCATAAGACCTTGCGGACGTTCTTTTTCAATGATTTTTGTCAGCATATCAACTGTCAGAGGCTCTATATAAACCTTGTCCGCAATGTGTTCATCTGTCATAATTGTTGCGGGGTTTGAGTTTACAAGCACAACTTCAATACCTTCCTCCTTTAGTGCCCGACATGCCTGCACGCCCGCATAGTCAAACTCAGCCGCCTGCCCGATTACAATAGGTCCTGAGCCTATTACAAGAACTTTTTTTATTGAATTATCTTTCATTACACCCTCGCTTTTTTATATTCTTTCATCAACTCAACCCACTCATCAAAAATAACTGACGCGTCATTTGGCCCGGGGGCTGCTTCAGGGTGAAACTGCACCGCGTGGATTTTTAAAGAGTCAATTTTAAAACCTTCTAAAGTGTCGTCATTAAGATTTTTGTACGTTGGTGTCATAATGTCGCTTAAAGTGTTTATATCTACCGCATAACCGTGATTTTGCGATGACATCATAACTTTATTTGTTAAAAGATTTATTACAGGGTGGTTTCCCCCTCTGTGCCCGTATTTTAATTTATAAGTTTTTGCGCCCGACACAATTGCTAAAAGCTGATAACCAAGACAAATACCAAAAATCGGCAGTTTGCCAATTAAATTTTTTATTGTTTCTATTTCGACCTTACAATCTTGCGGATCTCCGGGGCCGTTTGATAAAAACACCGCATCAAAATCACCATTTAAAATTGACTCGGCATTTACATTTGCAGGGTAAACCTTGACTTCACAACCGCGGTTAAATAGGCTTTTTACAATGCCATATTTTGCGCCATAGTCAATAAAAGCAAGTTTTATAGGGTTTCCTTCGCCACGCACATAGACTGCACGTGTTGTTACATCATATACCACATCGGGGTTTGGTTTATAGTTTTTTGTTTCTTCAATTTTTTGTTTTATTTCATATTCAGATAAATCGCGCGGACTTATAAAGCAGTTCATAGTCCCTGCTTCGCGGATTTTTTTAGTTAGTGTTCTTGTGTCGGCACATTCAATCCCTGCAACATTTCTCTCTTTCAAGTAATCACCTAAGGATTTTTCACTTTTGTAATGGGATTCATTTTTGCAGTATTCTTTTACAATTAATGCCTTAAGAGCAGGATTTAGTGATTCAAAATCGTCTTTATTAATGCCATAGTTGCCAATTTCAGGATAAGTCATTACTATTATTTGATTGGCATAGCTGGGATCGGTTATAATTTCCTGATAACCTGCCATAGAGGTGTTAAAAACGATTTCGCCAAAGACTTCGCGCACAGCCCCAAAGGACTTCACGCTCATTACTGTTCCATCTTCCAGTATTAATGTTGCCATTATAGAATTTCTCCTATTTCTTCATAAATTTTTTCCATAGCTTCGACTCTGTTTTGCGCCGCAGTCACTGCTCTACCTATTACAAGGTAATCTGCGCCATTCTCAATTGCAATTTTTGGTGTTGCAATTCGTTTTTGATCATCCTTTAGACTCCAAGAGGGTCTTATTCCGGGGCATAAAACTTTAAAATCCGCACCGCAAGCTTCTTTTATGGCTTTTAGTTCATGGACTGAGGCTACAACGCCATCAAGTCCTGCTTTTTTTGCCAATTTTGCAAGTGTAATTGCAAGGGTCTTTACTTCTTTATTTATTTCAATTTCATCGTTTAAAACTTCCTGAGAAATACTTGTTAGGACAGTTACAGCAAGGATTATAGGTGGTTTTTTACCTGTTTTTTGTGCAGCTAAAAGTGCGCCTTCTTTTGATTGTTTCATCATCTCAAGCCCGCCCAAAGCATGGACATTATAGAAATTTGCACCACGAGCAACAATATTTTCACTTGCCTTTTTAACAGTATTTGGAATATCCATTAATTTAACATCCAAAAAGAAATTTGAATTTTTATTTTTAATATAGTCAATAATTTCATTGCCAAAGCCTGTGTATAGTTGCAATCCGACTTTAAAAGTACCCACATAAGGGGATAGTTCATCTACTAAATTTTTTGCCTCAACAAAGGTTTCAACATCAAGCGCTAAAACAATTTTTTCTTTTATTTTTTCATTAATCATCAATTTTAACTCCTTTTAAAATCATATTTTCATAAGGTGTAACCTTGCATTTAGAGGCAAATTCCGCCCCATGCACAGTGTAAGTTTTATCTAAATCAAACTTATTTTTCTGTTTTATTTCAATTCCTAAAATTTTTGCAGGATTATTTGACATTAAATCAAGCGTTTTTTGCAAGCCAAATTGCGCATAAGTCAGCGAAAAAGAGGTTTCAAGCCCTGTTATGCCGTTTGGTGATTTATCATAAGGCAAAGTTTTTTCATCATTTCCATGCGGAGCGTGGTCTGTTGAGATAACATCAACTGTACCGTCATTTATCGCTTCAATAACTGCCAGCCTGTCATATTCTTCACCCAGTGGCGGATTCATCTTAAAAACGCCGGTATCTGTAACATTTTGCCTTGTAAAAGTGAAATAATGCGGTGCACTCTCGCAAGTTATTTTTAAACCGCGAGCTTTTGCAGATTTTATTGCTTCAAGGGTAGATTTTTTTGAAATATGGCAAAAATGCAGACGTGGCAAAAAGCCTTCGCGCACAAGTTCTTCAAATATTTGAATTTGCCAAATGGCTTCACGAGTTTCATCTTCAAGGTGCGAGAGAATTAATTTCTCATTTTTTAGGGCATTATAAAAAACGCTGTGATTTAAAATCGGCAAACCATCGTTAGAAAAAGCAACGGCACCTGCGTTTGCAAGTGCCTCAAAATCAACTAATTCATTTGTATTTAAGTTTTTTGTAACCGCACAAACCGGATACAGCTTGCATTTGTGCCCTTTTGATTTTTCAATAATATAATTTAGCGTTTCAATGT
Source organism: Candidatus Gastranaerophilales bacterium (assembly GCA_944324905.1). Taxonomy (GTDB): domain Bacteria; phylum Cyanobacteriota; class Vampirovibrionia; order Gastranaerophilales; family Gastranaerophilaceae; genus Galligastranaerophilus. The sequence continues at coordinate 148,460 of CALUYB010000001.1, read as the reverse complement.
TATCGCAAACCGGATTTGTATTAGGCATAGCGCAAACTGCACAAAATCCGCCTTTTAGTGCGGCATTTAGACCAGTTTCAATGGTTTCTTTGTACTCATACCCCGGTTCTCTAAAGTGGACGTGCATATCAATAAAAGCTGGCAGTTCAACTATATTCATCTTTGAACCCCCTCAAAAATTAAATCCAACACCGCCATGCGCACAAAGACACCATTTCTTGGCTGCTCGATTATTATTTCACCTTTTGTATCAAGCAAAGTGCTTGAGATTTCAACATCTCTGTTAACAGGTCCCGGGTGCATTAAAATGGCACTATCGGGCATATTTTTTTCATTTATTTGATAATCTGCAATGTATTGGGCATAAGGGACATTATTTTCAATTCTTTCCTTTTGAATTCTAAGCCCCATAACGGCATCGGCGTCTTTTAGCGCAATATTTATGTTTGGTTCGTATTTAATGTGCTCTAGCGTCCAGTCTTCAAAATAATCAGGCGAACAGCAGACAACTTGCGCTCCAAAGCGTGAAAGCAGCTCTATATTTGATTTTGCAACTCTGGAATGTACAATATCCCCAACAATTACTATTTTTTTACCTTCGAGCGTTCCTAAGTGTTTATTAAGAGTATAAAAATCTAAAAGTGCCTGCGTCGGGTGAGCAGACTTGCCTTCGCCTGCGTTAATAAGCGAAAGCCCGTAAGAATAATCCTTTTGGGCAAGTTCTTCTATAAAGCCTTCTCTAGAATGCCTTATAACTGCAATATCACAGCCTATGGCATTTAGGTTATTTAATGTGTCAAAAAAGCCCTCCCCTTTTAAAATAGAGGACTTTTGCGCTTCAAAATTAAAAACATCAAACCCTAATTTTCTTGATGCCATTTCGAAAGAAAACCTTGTGCGGGTTGAGTTTTCAAAAAACAAAAGTGCAACCGAGCCTTTTTGTTTCTTTTTTTGAGTGCCTAAAGGTACGTTTTTTTCGTAATACTTTGCAAGTTCTATTATTTCAAGTATTTCATCATTTTTTAGACTTTTTATGTCAATTAAGTGCTTCATTTTACTTGCCAGTCCTGCTTCCCGGTTTTGTAATTTCAATTCCAAGCTTACACAAAGGGCATTCCTCAGGAGTGTAAGTTACGGGATCAACCTGCAAAAGTGAGGTTATATTAAGTTTGTCTTTTAATTTTCCTGCCGAGCGATCAACAATGCACGCTACTCCTGCGACCTCTATTTCAAAGGGTTTAAGTGCTTCTATTGTTTCAAAAATTGTTCTTGCAGTTGTAATAACATCTTCTACAATTAAAACTCTCTCACCTTTTTTAAGTAAATAACCGCGCCTTAACTGCATTTCACCGTCTTTTCTTTCTACAAAAAGATTTCTTTTATCGGTCGCTGACGCAACTTCGTAACCAAAAATTATACCGCCGATTGCAGGTGAAACAACAGTGTCAAACTCAAGCCCTTTAAGCTTTTTAGCAAGCTCTCCAGCTATAGTTTTAACAACAGGGGGGTACTGATACAACTTTGCACATTGAAAATAAGTATCAGAGTGCAGGCCAGATGTCAAGCAAAAATGCCCGTTTAATAACCCGTCAAAGTCAATTAAAAGCTGTTTTACATCCACTTGTGGCATTAGTTTATCTCCTTAATTTTTTCTTTTAAATCTTCAAAATCCTTAAATCCGTTTGTTTTTATAAAGTTTTCAAGTTCATCGGCAAGATTATTACAAACATCACACTGAGTAAAATTTTGCGTACCCACTTCAAAAGCGTCTGCGCCTGCGCTTATAAATTCAAATAAGTCATCTAAGCAAGAAATGCCACCCATGCCTATTATTGGCAACTTTGTAACAGCAGCAATGCGCTTAACCATGCTAAGTGCAACAGGTTTTATGCATTTACCTGAAAGCCCGCCCTGAACTTCTTTTTTGTAAAATTTACCGTTTATAAAATCAATTTTTATTCCTAAACCTTTTAAGGTATTAATGGCGCTTATTCCGTCTGCTCCGGCTTTTTGGACAGCTAATGCTAAATTTTCAATGCTTGTAACATTGGGAGTTAATTTAACAATTAAACATCCGCCGTAATTTTTTCTAACACTCAAAACAAGCTCATAGAGTGAATTTGAATCCACTCCAAACTCTAAACAGCCTGATTTTACATTTGGACATGAAACATTAAGCTCAATTGCCTCAATTCCGTTTTTATCCGCAATTTGAGCTAATTTTGAGTAATCATCAATTGTGCTTCCTGCCGCATTTAAAATATATGTTATATTTTTCTTTTTTAAAATCGGAATTTTTTCATCAATAAAACGCTCAATACCAATATTTTCAAGCCCAATGCGGTTAATCATGCCTGAATTTGTTTCAAAAATTCTATCCCCTTCATTACCCCCTCTGGGCTCAAGGGTAATGCCTTTTGTAGCAATTGCGCCGATTTTAGACACATCACAAAAGTCTTCGTACTCGTCAGCATAGCCAAAAGTGCCTGAGGCTGCAATTATTGGGTTTTTCATTTCAAAATTTGCAATTTTTATTCCCATACTACCGCCTTTGCATCAAATACAGGTCCATCGTGGCAAATAGTAGCATTTTGAACCTTGCCGTCTTTTAAAATTTTTATTACACAGCCCCTGCAGACACCGACCTGACAGGCAAAAACTTTCTCCATGGCGATTTGCGCCTCAAGATTGTAGTCTTGCGCTACTTTGCTAACTAATTTTAAAACAATTTCAGGCCCGCAAGAATAAATTACATCGGGTTTAAATTTTTCGATAATTTCGGGCAAAAAGTCAATCACGCTGCCGCCAATTACTGTTTTATCCGAGCCTTTAATCACCTCATCCTGAGCCTTAAAGCCTGTTATTAAAAAGTTTTCCACTCCTTTTTTATTTAATTCGTCTTTTAAAAACAACATCGGCGCAATACCAATCCCTGCGCCCACAAGGAGGGATTTTTTATTTTGAATTTTAAAACCTTGTCCTAAAGGTCCCATAAAATCAACACTATCGCCAATTTTAAGAGATTTAATGTAATTTGTGCCTTCGCCTTTGAGTTTAAAAAATACCTCAATCACACCGTCTTTAAAACCTTTTATACTAAAGGGGCGTCTCAGGGTCTTTGGTGGACATAAAATTGAAATAAATTGTCCTGAGTGAGCCTCTAATACACTTGAGCTTATTTCAAGCGCAAAAGTATCAAGTGCAATTTTTTCTATATTTTTAATAATTCCTTTTTGAATTTTTTTCATTTTCACCCATAAAAAAAGAAAGGCAAAAACCTTTCTTTTATTTGCTATATTTAAGTTTTGACATTTTTATGTTCATTTAAGCCAAATTCCTTTTTCTAAATTATAACCTAAAGAAAATTAAAATAAAGAACTTTTGTAAATATATGTAACAAAAATAAGTTAAAATCCTAAATATTTTTGAAATTGCGCCGATTAACATTACATAAGGAACAATGGAGTAGAAAGAAACAAAATGAGTGTTTCAGGACTTGGATTAAATCAAAATTTATTTGCAGGAATCGACAGTGTAAATGCTGCAAAAGTATCAGGCGAAATTTTTTCCCGCGCGGCAGAAAAAACTATCGACCTTTCAAAAACTGATTTATCTCAATTTAAACGTCCTACTTTAGGTGTTGATCTTTACAATTCAAAAACAAGCCTTGAATTGCAAAGACAAATTGCAATCACTCAATCAGGAATGAACACTCAAAGCATCAACACATCTTACCTAAATTCTCAAGCTGCAAGCGCACTTTACGGTGGCAACAATGTAGCAAAAGCAGTTGAAGGCAAGCTTTTTGTACCAACTAACTCTGAAGCTGAAGCAATCAACGTCGTTGAACCACAAGCGCAAAGAGTTGATTTGTATCAAATCGCAAACCTTAACAAAGATGCAAAAGGCTCTAACCCATTTGCATACAAACCTCAACAAGAAGAAAGCAAAAAGGAAGATAATGAACCTCTAAACATTTTTGCTTAAAAAGAAGCATTACTCTGTTATTCTCCTCCTCTATTGTTCAAATATACGCAGCCTTTTAGGCTGCTTTTTATTTTATAAACCAAAGCGAGAATAAATTACATCAATATTTTTTAAATATTTTTTCTCATCAAAGCACTCAAGAATTTCATCCTCACTCAAGTGCGGGCGCATATTTTCTTTAAAATTACCCTCATCACCTTGAGAAAATGCGCTAAGTGCTTCTTTTTGGACAATTTCATAAGCTTGCTCACGAGTTAAGCCTTTTTGGGTTAGTTTTAACATACAAGCTTGCGAATAAATTATCCCACCATACTTTTGGACATTTTTAATCATATTTTTTTCTTTAACAACAAGGTTATTTACCACATTGTTAAAGCGATTTAGCATATAATCAATTAAAATTGTAGAATCAGGGAAAATTACACGCTCAACACTGCTGTGCGAGATATCTCTTTCATGCCAGAGGGCAATATCTTCAAGTGCTGCAATGGAATTTGACCTTACAACACGCGCAAGCCCTGATAAATTTTCGCTTGCAATAGGATTTTTCTTATGAGGCATAGCAGATGAGCCTTTTTGCCCCTGTTTAAAGCCTTCCTCAACTTCGCAAACTTCCCACCTTTGCAAGTGTCTAATCTCAATTGCAAAGTTTTCAATAGCAGCCCCAATATGCGCCAACGCGCTAATATAGGCACTGTGCCTATCACGTGCTATTACTTGAGTTGAAATTTTAGCGGGTTTTAAACCTAAAAACTCGCAAGTTAATTTTTCAACATCAACATCAACATTTGAATAAGTACCCACAGGGCCTGAAATTTGCCCTACCAAAATGTCATTTAGGGCATAATTAAAGCGTTCTTTTGCGCGCTCTAACATATCATACCAGTTTAAAAGTTTAAAACCAAAGGTTATAACCTCAGCACCAATACCATGAGAGCGACCTAAACATACTGTATTTCTGTGCCTTTTTGCTAAATTTAAAATAGAATTTAAAAGAATATTTAAATCCTCGTTTATTATCTCTGATGCGTCTTTTATTTGCAGCGCAAAGGCTGTATCTATAACATCAGAGCTTGTTAAACCCATGTGAATATATGGGGAAAATTCCTCTCCGACATTTTCATTAACATTTGTTAAAAACGCAATAACGTCATGTCGCACTTGTTTTTCAATTTCATCAATTCGATTAACATCAAAAGAGGCTGTTTTTTCAATGTGTTTTAATGCTTCATCAGGAATTTTGCCAAGCTTGTTATAAGCCTTACACACAGCAAGTTCCACTTTTAAATAATATGAAAATTTTTGTTCCAATTCCCAAATAGAGGAAATTTTTTCTCTTGAATATCTTTTTATCACAAATTTTATTATACTATGAAAAAATATTTTTTAGAGGTTTTATAAACTTACAGGATATTATGAAAATTACACCGTTAATTTTTAAATCACCTTATTTTAAAACAGCTCCTGATGGCGCGTCAGGCGCAACTCCTGTTTATGCAACAGTTGAAAAACCTGACAGATTACAGGTTTCAACTATTAAAAGAGCCTTAGATGAGCTTGAGGATGTTGAATACCTGCCCAATGACCTCTTATATATGCACTCTATAGGTGCAAATCCCCCCTTTAAAAACGGCAAAGAAGCCATTGAGTGGATTAAACAAAGCAAAGCACAAATTTTATACGCGGATTTTTCAAACCCAAATGTCCATGCCTGCCTAGATTACAGTGAAAAAGACGGCATTAAAATACTTATAAATTCAAACTACAAAGATGACTGTTCGCACCCTGATGTGCTTGCAATTTCAGAGGCAATATTCCACGAATGCGGTCATGGCAAGGATTTTGACAATGAAAATTCTATTCAGGAAGAACTTAACTGCCTTAGCTTAAATGTCCTTGCACACAGGTTTTACGAAAAAAAATACAATGGAATTTTCAAAAACAGCAATTCTTTTTTATACTCGCAAGGGGTTAGCCTGTATCCTAAATTATTTTTTGATTTTTACAAAACAGCACTTAAAAAAAGGGTCGCAGACAAATACGGATACCTGCAAAGCGGTGATAGCAAGCATTCTGCTACAAAGTTAGCAGAAGATATAAAAAAAATATACGAAAATACAATATCTGTTTAACAAAAATTTACAAAAAAATTTCAAAAATAGCCTAAAGATTAGCCACATGGGTAATAAAAAGGGCTTACAAATTTGAAAATTTATGATATAATACTTTTAAGGTTGTTAGATTACGTGTGTGCTTTAAAAAATGGGAGGCAAAAATTATGTCAACTCTTGTAGAAAAATTGAAAGTTAAACCGGCAATCAAATCCAAATTTAACGATGAATTTCAACATTACCTCAAAAAACAATGCCTAAAAACCACATTTAACGGTCTTGAACTTGAAACGTTCAGCTGGTACAAAAAAATGTTAGGTTTAATGTAATTTTAAAATCGTTAGGTGTTGAATCAAAATTTAATCTTTAGCGAGTCTGTATTTTGCAGGCTCGTCTAAAGTATTGAACTGTCTTTTCTCATTTTTAAGTGTGCTGAAAAAAATTTTAATCCACAACTCTGGGTTAATACCCCAATGCGCACACAAAAGTTCGGAGTTAAAGCCCCCTTTTTTGACAAAGGGGGCTTTTTATATACAAAAGGGCAGTATAAAAAGTTAATTTTAAGGTATAATTATTCTATGAAAAAATTCTTTTTGATTTTATCTTTATTTGTAATATTTGCAAATGCTGCACTGTGCGAGCCAAACTACAGCTACAATGTCTACACAATGAACCCCAACAACAAAAATCAAATTGACCCTGAGTATTTAAAATCCTCGTCAATGATACTTTTCATTGTCGATTTTTCAAACAGCATGAACGAAAAAATGGGCGACAGAACTAAACTTCGTGTAGCACTTGATACCTTAACTTCAATATTGCCGCAAATCCCTTCAAATGTTCAAACAGGGCTTAGAATTTACGGTCATCGCGGCGGCTTTACTTATATGGACGGCTGCATGGCATCAAAACTTGCAGTACCTCTTAAACCAAATAACTCAGGCGCGATTTTAAATTCGCTTTACCAGACCTCAGCAGTCGGCTGGACACCGATTACATATTCTCTAAAACAAGCCGTAAACTCTGATTTTGCAGGCGTAGGCGGTAAAAAACACATTATTCTTTTAACAGATGGCGGCGAAAACTGCGACGAAAGCCCCTGCACCTATGCTATTGAACTTATGAAAACAAGAAACGATATTTCAATTGACGTTATAGCCTTTGATATATACGATCAAGAGGCTAGAAACCAGCTAAGATGTACTGCCCTTACCACATCAGGCAAATTCTACAGCGCAAATTCGCCTGATGAGCTTAAAAACAGTCTTTTTGAAAGTTTAAACATAGATAAAGATGTTCGCGGAACAATTAAAATAAACCCATAAAAAAGCTTGACTAAAAACGCTCAAAAGCCTATTATTATGGAATGAAGGATATTTTTATAGTATCTCCTGTTAAAACTCCCGATAATATTAGGGAATTCTGCAAAAAAACAAAATGCAGGGAATTTTACGTTTATCATCATCGTTTTATAAACGATAATTTTGAATACATTGAAGAATACATAAAAGCCGCGCATGAGTGTAATGCACGCATTTTTGTAAACTTTAAACACTCAATTGATGAGGAAGAAGTTTCAAAAACCAAAAAATTTATAGAATTTTTGCACAGCACTAAAATCGACGGGATTTTTGTAAATTCATACGGCATTTTAGAAATAATTAAAACCATGGATTTACCTTTTAAAGTCATAATTGACTCATATTTTGACATACACAATCTTTGCGGCATTGAATTTATGGAAATGTTCCATAAAATTGACAGGCTTATAATTACTGAAGAACTCTACATCAAAAACATTGAAAAAATCAAAAAATACGCAAAAATCCCCCTTGCAATAGATACAGACAATCTGCCTTATTTTGCCGATGACATAATAAAATCAGGTGCAATCTCAGCAGTTGTAATAAAAGGCAAATTTAGTAATTCAGATGAAATTTTAAACGCTATTAAATTAATAGAGAAAATTTTAGCAAAACCAAAAATGTTTAAAGAACAAAAACTGCCCTTTAGACACGTTAGGAAAAGTTTTTACCGCACAAACCATTTTTGTGGCGAAATTCAAAGTGCGCAGGGTGGAGATTTTAAATTTGCAAATAATATTCACAAATACAACTGGAAAGTAAAAGGGTCAACAATAAAGAAAAACTGCGATTATAAAGCACTTAAACTGCCAAAAATAAACCTTAGAATTGCAAGTTTAGAGCAGCTAAAAGAGCTTGAAAAATTCATTGAAAAAATAGGATTTAACCCGATAAATTCAATTGAATACGGCGAAGTTGCCTCTACTGTTGATTTATACACAAAAAGTTTTGATGAACTTGTAAATGTCGTAAAAGATTTTTGCAAAAAACATAAAATTAAACTCAACCTTTCTACACCAAGAATACTTATAGAAAGGGATTTTGATAGAGTTTACGAGCTTATTGGCTCTCTTGCGCTTGAAACACCAAAACCCTCAACCATTGTTGTAAATAATATAGGCATGTGGTGGGCAATTATTAATGATTTAAAATTAAATGACATAAATATTGAAATAGGCGGCGGAATTAACCTTTTGAACAGCTATTCAATAAAATGCCTTTCAAATTTGCACCCAATACGCGCAATAGATTTTTCTACACTGGGTGATGAGGAAAATATTATCTCTTGTATTAAAAAAACAAAACGTTTAATTCCAAACAAAAAAATGTTTATTGGCGGCGCAAAAAGGGTAGAGAGCATGGGACTTTGCCCGCTAAACTGTGACAGCGCAGTAATTTCTAGGCTTTCTTGTTCTGCACCTTGTCACATTGGGCACTGGTGTGTTACAGACCCCCTAATTGACAAAACTTTCCCTATAATGGTTGACGGTTTTTGCAAAATGCACATGTTTGAAGAAACCATTGTGCAAAATTTTGAAAAAATCCCATATTATTCAAAACTAGGAATAAATGAATTTGTCATTGATTTTTCATCTATCCACTCGCCTTTAGTACCAAAAATTTTGTCTAACTACCTAAACACAATGCAAAAAATGTGCGTGTTATCTTAAATACGCTAAATATTGATATAGGGGGTAAATTTTATCCTTATCCTCAAGTGCTTTAATTACCTCATTTTTCATTGCCTCTAAATCTTTTTGGCTGTCGTCAAAATAAAGTTGCCAAGGTGCAACATTAAGTGCTCGTGCAATTGCAACAAGGTTTTCGCACTGTGGATAATTATGCCCTGATTCAATCCTAGACAAACTTTTCATCTCAATATTTACAATTTCAGCTAATTGGGTTTGTGATAAACCCTGTTTTTTTCTAAAATATTTTATCCTCTCGCCAAGGTTCTTTTTTAACCTTGCAGCTTCGCTATCTTGCATCATAATACTTTTCCTTATGTTTTTTCTAATTCTAGTTTTAAAAAGAGGTAATAAAAACTTATTTTTAATTAGAATTTTTTTAATTATTCTAATTTTTAATTGCATTTTATAGAATTATAATGTAAAATTTTTCTAAAAATTATTATTCAAATGGGTAATTTAGAAGGATAAGATATGAAAAAGTATGCAAATTGGCATGCGTTTACGCTTGCAGAGTTGTTGGTATCAACTCTTATTATTTCAATTATTATGGTAGTTTTAGCCCCTGTAATTACAAAAAGGGTGACAAGTAACATTAATGTTTCAGGCGGAGGAGGAAGCACAAAAAAAGAAAGTAAACTTTTTTTGTATAATCCAACCGATCCAAACTGCTCTGCAGTTTCTGGTCAAAATGCTCTTGATTGCAACTTTACAACAGGATCTGGTGTTAAAAGTGTAAATGTCGTAATGGTATCAGGCGGTGGTGGTGGAGCAGGTGCAACCACTCCAAATTATGATTACGGGAAAAAATTAACAGTAACAAATTCAACTGTTGGTAGTGCCAAAACTCAAGAGTTTACAATTACAAAAGGCATGAAAAATTTTACTGTTACATATTTAGCAGGTTCCGGCGGTGGCGGAGGCGGTGGCGCATGGGCTGAAAGCGCAGGTGCAGCTCCGACAAGTCAAGCGGATTGCGATAAATATGATGCTAAATTTTTAACAGCTGCTCAAAACGGTGGAAAAGCAGTATGTGTTACAAAATGGAATATTGGGGATATTCCTAGTGCGCCAAATGGAGGGATTGCAACATCTGTTACAACTGTTCGAACTAACAGAACTTGCAATGCTAACGCATGCTGTTGGCAAGGAAAAACTGCACAACCATGCGATAGCTCTGGAACTAGTTACAGCGGATGCAATAGAACAGTATGCACATGGTATGCTGGAAATGCCTCTTGTCAAGCATTAGCATACAACGGTACAAAAGCAGGTGATTGGCGATTACCAACTAAAAATGAATTATCTAAATGGGCAAGCAACATTAACACTATTAACAAAAACAAAGGCGATAACGGCTTGAGGCTCTGTGACGGCGACAACGTTTACAGCGCAGCGCGATGCCTCTATTACGGCGTTTGCGACGGGGCTTACACTGATACCTGCTCCCCGAGAGAGGTGTGGTCTTCTACACCTTATAGCAACAATTACTACTGTTTCTACCTGAGTAGCGGTACGTTCCGCCAGTATTACAACAATCCTCGGTACGCCGATTCGGTTCGCTGTGTCCTGGAGGGCGGAGCTCAGACCTTTAACTCATACGGGGGCGGCGGAGGTAGTGGAGCATCTTTTTTTAAAAACTACCAAATTCCCGATGATTTAATAGTAAATAACATCGGGGGTAGGATTGTATTTTACGCAGCCCCGGGGGCTAAAGGTGGTAATGGGGCAAGCTCATCTAACTCTAATGCAAGTAATGGTTACAGTGGTACTGCTTCATATATTGCTCTGTATGATAAGACAAATAAGTTAATATGGGGCTTAGAAGCTTCGGGTGGAAATGGAGGAAAAGGAGCGACTAGTTCTAGTTATGGAAATGGTGGGGCTAGTGTAAGTAATACAAGTTGTAAGATATTTCAGAATAATGTGTGGACTGATACAAATTGTACAGGTGTTGGTAGTGCTGGAAGTAATGGAGCTAGTTTAGATACTGGTGGAGATGGTGCAGCTAATGGTGGTGTTGGTGGAGGATCACTGTATAATACAACAACACTATCAGGTGGTGGTAATGGTGGTAGTGCAAGTAATGAAGTTGGGGGTAATGGCTCACTTTATGGCTCAGGTGGTGGCGGAGGAACAACTAAGTTTACTACATCTGGTACAAGTGTGACTTCTACTGCAGGTAAAGGCGGTTATGGAGCAAATGGAGTAGTTGAGATAACATATGATTTAACATATGAATCCGCAGGAGGCGGAGGTGGCGGTGGCGGTGCCATGTTAAAGGTTGAAAATATAACTGTAACTCCATCTACTACTTATACTATTCGCGTTGGTGGTGGTGGTAATGGTGGAGCTATTATGAACAATGGCGTAGACGGTGGTGAAAGTAAAGTAAGTTTTGCCGGTGGTACATATGTTTTAAGCGGAGGTAAAGGAGGCAAGGTAGGAACAAGTGGAACAGCAGGAGTTGCAGCTGTACATGGTGTAGGCGGTGCAGGTGCTGCTAAATCTGGTGCTGGGGTGTCTGTAGCTGGTTCTGATGGTTCAAGTGGAACAATAAGTAATATTGGCTCTATTGGGGGTAGTGGAGGTAAAAGTGGAATAGAAAGCGAAGGAGGTTGTGGGGCACTGTTTAGTAATGGTGTAAATTGTTCAGCTACAACAACGTATGGTTTAAGTACTATGTTTGTATCTCCATCTAATATATTTGATGCTGCTGAGTTTGGAAGTGCAGGAGCCGGTGGAGGCGGCGGAGGATATGCGTATAATACTACGATTTATCCAACAGATAACCCAGGGTACGGCGGTAATGGGCAGAATGGATATGTTTATATTTATTGGACGGATTATAATTAATAACCACAAAAAAGACTTCGTATCTTAATTCATAGGGGTGCACTCCAGGTAGATAATTTGCACCCCATTTTTTTAACTCTTGAAAAATCTTGATTTTTAGGTATAATATACACTGTCACCTTAGGGAGAAAAAATGGATATAGACCAGAGTTTGATATTTAATTTGCTTGTAGTAGCATTTTTGTTGTTTTCAAACGGATTTTTTGTAGCAAGTGAGTTTGCATTTGTAAGTATCAGAAAAACCAGAATTTCGCAACTTACAAATGAGGGCAATACTGACGCAAAAATTGCGCTTGGCGGAATTGAACACCTTGATAAAACAATTGCAGCGGTACAATTGGGGATTACAATCTCCAGTATCGGTTTAGGTTGGGTCGGAGAATCTACACTTGTAAGGCTAATTGAACCAATTTTCCACTTTTTACCACAGGCTTGGCGCGGTTTTGCAACTCATTCGCTTGCAGTAACCCTTGCTTTTTCACTTATTACTTTTATGCACGTTGTAATAGGCGAACTTATGCCAAAATCAATTGCACTACAGTTTCCGGAGCGCACAACGCTTTTTGTAGCGCGCCCAATGTATGCAATTACAAAAATTTTCACACCTTTTATATTCCTCCTAAATGGGCTTGGCAACTGGCTTTTATCTTTAATTAAAATCCCGCCGGCTCACAGTGCGCACATTGTTCACTCTGTTGAAGAACTCGACATGATTATCAATGAATCGCACAAAGAGGGCGTTTTAAACGATACTGAAAAAGAAATTTTGCAAAATGTATTTAAATTTTCAGACACCCTTGCAAAACAGGTTATGGTACCAAGGCCTGATGTAGTGAGCGTTCCGATTGATATTTCAATTGATGATTTAAACAAATTAATTATAGAAAATCAATATACGCGCTACCCTGTCTACAATGAAGATTTAGACCACGTTTTAGGTATTTTGCACGTTAAAGACATCTACCCCTTAATGGTTGAAGGGCGCGAGATAAATTTAAAAGATATAATCAGACAGCCGATTTTAGTGCCTGAAACAATGACTATGGATAACATGGTGCTTGAATTTAAAGAAAAAAAATCACAAATGGCAATTGTAATAGATGAATTTGGCGGTGTTTCAGGTTTAATCACACTTGAAGACGTGCTGGAGGAAATCTTTGGCGAAGTGCAAGATGAATTTGACGAAGAAGAAGCTGACATCAGGCAAATTTACGACAACGAGTATGTTGCAAATGCCATGATGAGATTAGACGAGTTTAGCGAATATTTCAATTTAAAATTTGACGATGAAGACGTAGACACAATCGGCGGGCTTGTTGTTAAGTACTTAGGGCATATCGCAAAAGAAAATGACATCACAACAATTGGCGATTTTACTTTTAAAGTGCTTGAAACAGACGGCGCAAGGATTGTTAAATTAAAAATTAAAAGACAAGAACCTGCACTGAATACACAGGAAAATGAATAGGAGTTTTAAATGGGTCTTGATATTTTTCTTTCACTCATAGTATATTTTATGTTCTTTGGGCTTGCAATGGGCGCTTTTGTGGCGTTAGCGCTGTATTTTCTGCCTGTAATTATTGCAGCAGCAAGAAAACACGAGCAAATTTTGCCAATTACCCTAATTACAATATTTTTGGGTTGGACTTTCTTGGGCTGGCTTGCGGCAATAATCTGGTCATTGAGTTCTGACACGCGCGAAAATAAAGAAGACTAAAGTCTTTCTTTTACTTTTGTTATTTTTAAATAAGCCTCATCAATGCGCTTGGGGTCTATTTTGCCATCTTGAACAGCCTCAAAGACAATATCATTAAACTTTTTAGCGATTTTATCATCCTTAACAAGGTTATTGCCAAAAATTAATAAATCGCAACCGGCGTTGATTGAAGCTATTATTGCCTCCTCAAGACTAAAATTATCCGAAATAGCTCTCATTTGCATATCATCGGTTATTATAAGCCCTGAAAATCCCAATTTGCCTTTTAAAATACCGCTTACAGTTTTATTTGAGAGGCTTGCAGGGTATTTTTCATCTAATTTTTTATTATAAACATGCGAAATCATTATATTTTGCGCAGCACCGTTTGAAATTAGCGCCTGATAAGGTTCAAGCTCTTTTTCGCTCCAATTTTGAGTAGAATCTGCAAAACCTTTATGCGAATCGCTGCTTGTTGAGCCATGCCCCGGGAAATGCTTTAAAACCGTTAAAATTCCATACTGGTTATGCGCTAAAATGTAGGCATTTGCGTGTTTTATGACTTTTTGGGGGTCGTCAGAAAAAGAGCGCTGCAATTTGTAAATCACCTCTGAATTAGGATTTAGCGCCAAATCAACGCATGGAGCAAAATTCATATTAAAACCAAGCGATTTTAAATTTGAAGCAATTTTTTTTGACTCAAGGTATGTTGTCATCTCGTCGTTTTTATCGCCTAATTCCTTGTGCGACAAGGTTTTTACATCAAAACCTCTGCTTGATGGCAAACGGCTGATTTTGCCGCCCTCCTCATCAATTGTAATAAAAAGCTTTGTCTTTGACGCCTTGTTAATCTCTGCTATAAGCTTTTTTAGCTGTTTTGGATTTTGAACGTTTTTATACTTTGACTCACCATTTGTATCTTTAGAAAAAAATATCACGCCTGAAATTCTGTCGTTAATTAAATCATCATACAAAGGGTCATTTTCGTTTAATTTTGTACCATCAAAGCCAATGATGAGCATTTGCGCTATTTTGTGACGCAAATTTGTGTTGTTGTAGTCGACAGTTGCAAAAGATACCCCCGCAAAAACCGCCAAAAACAATAACAATATAAATATTTTTTTCATTCACACCCCTTAAAATACGTAAAAATTGGTTTTTAAATTTAGTGATTGTGATTGCATATTATTATCAAGGATTGTAGCCCCTGCGCCCATCCAAATACTGCTGTTTTTAATATATTTAGGCGTATAGTCAATACCAATCATTGGTTCATATTTATTTAACTTTTGACCGCTGATTTTATTTTTAAAAGAAATTTGCGCCCTCTCACCCAGTTTAATACTTGGCGTGATGAACGCGCCACGAGAGGCAGCGCTTATATTTGTTGTGTCATAAGTCGTTTCAAGTCCGCCGGTTAAACTTAAATATTTACCGCGAACAGTTGCACCAAGCTCTTGGCGAAGATTTTTATTTAAAGTATTAGAATCATTGTACTGGGTTGATTTTGAACTAATTCCAAATTTATCATTACCAAGCACCATATCCTCAGCTTGAGGCACATCTAGTGTTTTTTGATAAGTGGAAACTTTTTTTATTTGATTAACTCTATATGTGGGGTTAAAATCAGTCTGCAAAAGGATTTCATCGTCACAATTTTCTTCTTTCACCTCGATAAAATCACTTAAAAAAGGTTTTTCCTCAGTCATCTCAACTGAACCTTCAATAACTTCATTAGCGTCATCTATGGCAAAGACAAATTTTTGCAATTCGCCTTGTTGTTGTTCTTCAGCCATTATCGGGCAAATTGTAGCGCAAAAAAATAATATAAAAAATATGAACAGCCTTTTAAACTTCATATCTTTTATATTATTACCCTTTTGGGCTATTTTTTCAAGTAATTTGGAACAAAAGGGGGAGAATTTTGTCTATCTTATTATCGTCCGAAGGAATTAAGATGAGATTTTGAAAGATGTTTGAAATAAGAGTTTGCAAATTCTTCTGAACCAAAGAACTCAACTGCAGCAGGCACAACTACTAAAAATAAGTACACAACCGCTGCAAAAAATACTAAACCTAAAGCTTCAAACATTATTGCCTCGCTTTCTAAACAACCTTTTCTTATATTCCTTTAATCGTCAAAATCTGAACACAACTTTATAAAATTTATGTTTATTGTAATAAAAATTAATAATGAGGATTTACACTATGTCAGAGATTAACAGTATAAAAAGACTACTTATTAATATGCATTGTTCCCACTGTAAAAATGAATTTAGCGAAAAAGGGATAAAAATTATGCGTAGCGAAAACGGGCTTTTAGTTTTTCAGGTTAAATGCGAACAGTGCAAAAAGTGCTTTGGAATGGCATTTTTAGGGCTTGGCGCAAAAGAACTTGAAAAATCGCTTGATTTTGGCATAGAAAATACCAACAGCGAAAAAGAGCCAATAAGCTACGATGACGTGCTTGACGCGCACCACTTTTTTCAAAATTTAGATGAAAACTGGTCGAAATATATTAATTAACCCTTGTTGCGACCATGCGCTCTATTGCGCCATAGGCAAGTTTTCTGAGGTTTTCCTCAACAAAAACTTCATTTTCGCCTGTTTCAAGCACATACAAAATGTCTTCAAGGGTATTATATTTCATATTGTGGCAAACGAGCCTGTCTGAAATAAGAATAAATTCTTTTTCGGGAAAATCCCTTGAAAGTCTATCTACAACGCCTTTTTCAGTACCTATGAGGAAAGTTTTTTTCTTGCTTTTTTCGCAATACTGCATAATTTGAGTTGTAGAACCCACAAAATCAGCCAATTTTACAACTTCCTGATGACACTCAGGATGCATTAAAACAGCAGCATCAGGGTATAAAATGCGCATTTTTTTAACTTCATCAGGTATAAGCCTTAAGTGCGTCGGGCAAAAACCGTTGTAGGAAATAATTTCCACATCAGGCAATTTTTTTGCAACCCAAGAGCCAAGATAACAATCAGGCGCAAAAAGAACTTTTTTAACACCCAAAGAGCGAACAATATCAACAGCATTAGAACTTGTACAGCAAATATCAGCCTGCGCTTTTACCTCTGCCGTTGAGTTTACATAACAAACTACAGGAACGTTGGGATGTTGCGCTTTAAACTCTTGCATGCGTTTTAAATCAATCATTTGCGCCATTTGACAGCCGGAGTTCATATTTGGCAAGAGAACTTTTTTATCAGGCGATAAAATTTTTGCAGTTTCAGCCATAAAGTAAACCCCTGCAAAAACAATAATTTCAGCGTCGGTTTTTGCAGCAATTTTAGACAACCCCAAAGAATCGCCAACATAATCAGCCACAAGGTCAATTTCGACATTTTGGTAGCAATGAGCAAGCACAATTGCCTTGCGCTCTTTTTTTAACTTAATGATTTTCTCTATAATCTCTTGCACTAATAAAATGCCTTACTTTTCTTAGATTATTTTATTATAACAAAAAAATAATTAAATAAATCTATGTGTAAAAGTTTTTTCACCTTTTGCGTAAGGTTCAACCGCTTGATATGCGCCAAAAAGCTTGTATTTGTAGATTGTAAGCCCATCTAAGCCAACAGGCCCGCGCGCGTGAGTTTTATTTGTTGAAATGCCGACTTCAGCACCAAAACCGTAGCGAAAACCATCTGAAAAGCGCGTTGACACGTTATGATATACCCCTGCGCTATCGACATAATTCATAAATTTTTCAACATTACTTTTATTTTCACTCAATATTGAATCAGTATGCCCTGAGCCGTATTTGTTTATGTGTTTAATAGCCTCATCAACACTGTTAACAAGCTTAAAAGACACAATTTTGTCCCCGTATTCAACAGAAAAATCTTGCGGATTTTCAACAATTTTAACTCCAGCCTCTAAAAGCGCGCTTTTAAGCTCATCAATGCCTTTAAAATCTTTATGCACTAAAATTGTTTCAACAGCATTACATGCGCTCGGGTATTGAATTTTAGCGTCAACACAAACTTTTTTTGCTAAATCAACCTTTGCACTTTTATCAACAAAAATATGGCAAATGCCCGAGGCATGCCCTAAAACAGGTATTTTTGTATTTTCTTGAATATATTTTACAAGTTTATTTGAACCACGCGGGATTATTAAATCCACATACTCGTCAAGTTCTAAAAGCGCCTTGATATCATCACGCGAAAATACAAGATTTATAGCGTTTTTTGGGAAATTTTCAACAGTATTCAATGCTTCATTTATAACTTTTGCAATTGCAGCGTTGGTATTGTTAGACTCTTTTCCACCCTTTAAAATCACCGCATTGCCTGATTTTATTGCGAGAGAGGCAATTTGAGAAATAACATCAGGACGCGCCTCAAAAATCACCCCTATAACGCCAATGGGGCAAGAAACTTTTTTTAAAATCAGCCCTTCATCAAGCTCTTTTGTCCAAAAAACCTTATTAACAGGGTCTTGTAAAGAAATTACATCTTCAATGCCTTTTAGCATGTCGCGCATTTTATTTTCATCCAACTTTAAACGCGCATAGGTAGAAGATGTTATTTCGCCGCTATCCACAAGGCTTTTAGCCTCATCTAAATCTTTTTTATTTGCAGCAAAAATTTCATCTTTGTTTTTTTCGATATTTTCTTTTACTTTTTTAAGTGCCGAATTTTTAAGTTCTTCAGACGCGCCAAGAAGCTCTAACGACGCCTCTTTTGCTGCTTTTGCAATATCTTTTATGTCCATTTTTTTCCCTTTTTATAAAAGTACAAGATTGTCTTTTATTACTACATCATCATCAAGCTTGTAGCCTAAAATCCGCTCTATTTCATCACTATGAGCGCCCATGATTTTTTTGCACTCGTCAGAATTATAATTTACAACAGCACGCGCAAATTCCAAACCGCTCTCATCATAAATGCTAATTATTTCGCCTGCTTTAAAATCACCCTTAACATCAACTATGCCAACGGCAAGAAGGCTTTTTTGTTTTTCGATAAGTGCCGTTTTTGCGCCCGAATTTACCGTTATTTCGCCCATAATATTTGTAGCATAGGCAATCCAGCGTTTTTTGTGCGACAAAACCTTTGTAGGCAAAAACAGTGTTCCAACATTTTCTTCTTCAAAAATTTTCTTTATTATTTGAGGCTTTTTGCCGTTAACAATCATCGCATATAGACCCGATGAGGTTACAACTTTTGCCGCTGAAAGTTTTGTAATCATGCCGCCTCGACCGCCTAAAGACGCACCTGAGGCAAGTTTTTCGATTTTTGATGTAACTTTTTCAACAACATCAATTTTTTTAGCATCAGGGTATTCTTTTGGATTTTTATCAAAAAGCCCGTCAATATCTGAAACCATAACTAACAAGTCTGCATCAAGCTTAGAAGCTACTATTGCAGATAATTTATCGTTGTCCGAAAAACAGACATGCTCTAATTCCGAAGGCGAAACAGCGTCATTTTGATTGATTACAGGAATAATTCCTAACTCTAAAAGCTTAGAGAGGGTATTTCTCAAGCTTAAATATTTTTTTCTGTTTGAAAAATCTTCTTCCGTCAAAAGAATTTGTGCCACGCAAATCCCGTATTTTTCAAAACCGTCTTGCCAGATTGACATTAAAATTTGCTGTCCGACAGAGGCTGCAGCCTGCTTTAAAACAGT
Organism: Candidatus Gastranaerophilales bacterium; assembly: GCA_944324905.1. GTDB lineage: Bacteria > Cyanobacteriota > Vampirovibrionia > Gastranaerophilales > Gastranaerophilaceae > Galligastranaerophilus. Next base: position 129,111 of record CALUYB010000001.1, on the reverse strand, counting down.
GCTTTGACTTGTATCTACGTTTAATTTTTTTGCACCCAAACCAACTGCACCAGATGTTACAACAAGAACTTCTTTGCCTTTTTTCCTTAATGTTGCAATGTCTTCAATAAAGGAATACAGGCGAGTAAGCGAAATTTCGCCATTGTCATTTCTTAAAATATTTGTTCCAAATTTAAAAACTATTCTGTTCGCGTCTTTTATCATTTGATTTTAAATCCCACAAGAACTGAAATTTCCGTATGCTCGCAGCCCAACGATTGAGCAAGAGCCTCATTTGTAACTGCACCCCTAAAAGTAGACACCCCAAGGCTTAGCGCTTCATCCTCTTTAAACGCCACAAAAGTACCCTTTTCGCCAAGAGCTTTTAAATAAGGCAAAACAGCGTAAGAATAAGCATAAGAAGCCGTTTGCGGAACGTATGAGGGGATGTTTGGAACAGCACAGTGAATTACACCATACTTTTCAAAAACAGGATTTTCTAAAGTCGTAACTCTGTCAATTGTTTCAACGTTTCCACCTTGATCAATCGCTATATCAATAATTACAGAGCCTTTTTTCATGCTCTTGACCATATCAGCACTCACCAGCTTTGGTGCGCGCGCTGAAGGATTTAAAACCGCAGTTATAAGCAAATCCGCGTCTTTTACATAGTTTGCAATGGTTGAAGGGTTAGAATAAGACGTTTTTATTTGTCCGCCAAAAAACATGTCAAGATTTGATAATCTTCTTGAATTTACATCCAAAACAGAAACGTCAGCACCCATGCCAAGAGCAGCCTGTGCAGCATTTGAACCCACAACGCCACCACCTAAAATAACAACTTTTGCAGGTGCAACGCCCGGGACTCCGCCTAAAAGCAAGCCTCTACCGCCATTTTGCTTTTCTAAAAATCTTGCGCCTAATTGCACACTCATTCTGCCAGCCACTTCGCTCATGGGTCTTAATAAAGACAACTCGCCCCATTGCGTTTCTACAGCCTCAGAGGCAATTGCGCAGACTTTTTTCTTCAAAAGTTCTCGCGTAAGTTCTTCTTCAACTGCCAAATGCAGATATGAAAATATAACTAAATCTTCCCTAAAGTATTGATATTCGCACTTTTGGGGCTCTTTAACTTTTACAATTATATTTGATTTTTCCCAAACTTCAGCAGCACTTTGAAGGATTTTTGCGCCTACTTTTTCATACTGCTCATCACCAAATCCGCTTAAAAAACCTGCACCGGATTCGACCGAAACCGAAAGCCCCTCGCTAATTAGCATGCCAACAGTGTCAGGAGTAAGCGCAACACGCGTTTCGCCTTCTTTTAGTTCTTTTAAAATGCCAAAATTTGTTTTCATATTAAAGTCTTTCTTGTATTGTTTCTTTTGCTTCTTCTATTTCATCGATTATAAGTGTTATTGCTTCAATTCTGTCTTTAGCCGAAATCACAGGACGACCCACAACCATATAGTCAACACCTGCTTCAATAGCGTCTGTCGGTGTTACAACTCTTACCTGATCATCTACAACAGACCATGTAGGGCGAATTGCAGGACAAACTATAATAAAATCATCCCCACAGACACGCCTTATCGCGCCGACTTCTGAGGCTGACGCCACGACACCGTCAAGTTTAGCTTCAAGCGCAACTTTTGCAAGGCGCGAAACATACTCGTCAATGTTCATATTTACATTTAATTCTTGATTAAGGGTTTTTTGCCCAAAGCTCGATAAAAGGGTAACACCTAAAATAGTAGGAATTGGCTTGTCATACTTTTTTGCAACCTCTCGACACAAGCGGGATGTGGCAGAGAGCATTTTTGAGCCGCCTTTTATATGCAAATCAAAAAAATCAACGTCATTTTTAACTAAATTTGCACTTGCGCGCGCTACTGTGTTTGGAATGTCGTGAAATTTGGCGTCAAAAAATACTTTTGAACCCATATCATGAATCATTCTGACTGAATCATAGCCACAAGCAGTGTAGAGTTGCAAACCTACTTTAAAATATCCCACATAGTCTTTTAGCTCGACTACAAGCTCTTTTGCTTCCTCAAGCGTATCTACATCAAGGGCAAGGATAATTCTTTCAGCTGCACTTTTGGGTTTTTTTATTACCATTAACCGAACCTTAAAAAAGATATAGCACAAGAATTTTAACACTTTGGGGGGATAAATGCAACCGATAGAAAAATATTAAAAAGTGTAAAGAATTTTTTTACATTTGAAATTGAAAATTTAAAAAAGTTTTTATTTATATATAAAAAGAAAATGTATAGGTTAATCCTATAAAATATAATCGGGGGATAAAGAACAATCCAAAAACCTCTCAAACAATGAGTTTGAGGGGTTTTAAGTTTACAAAGTTTCAAAACAATGTTATTATACTAATATAGGTTAAAAGGAGTGTTCTTTATGAAAAAATATTTAGGTTTAGCACTTGCACTATGTTTAAGTGTCAGCTCGGTATTTGCTGCAAGCAGCTTTGGCGATGCATTTAAAAATGCGGTAAAAAGCGATTTAAACGCAGTTAAAGAAGCTGCAAAACAAGATGTAGCAGCGCAAAAAGAAGCTGCGCAAAAACAAAAACAAGCACAAAATGCTTCAAAAAAAGCTCAAATTGAAAAAGAAAGAAAAGAACAATTAAAACCAATTGAAGCAGAAATCAAAGAAGTTGAAAACAATATAAAAACAGTAAACAACGACAAAACAATGCTTCAAACACAAAAAATCATAAAAGTAAGAGCTTATGAAAGACAATTACAATCCCTCAACACAAGAAAAGACAACATTAACAAGCTTTATGATGCAAAAATTAAAGCTCTTGGTTATTAATATTAACTTTAGTAAAGAATTTTTTAAATCCTCGTGATTAAATTCAATTACGGGGATTTATATTATTAGAAGGTAGTGAAAGAAGAAAGATTTGCTATGAGAAGAATTTGCCTAATGGCACTAATCGGTTTTTTATGTATGTATTTAGGAGCTTACAGCGCATATGCTAAAGAAAAACTCGCGCTAAATGTGCCATATGAAGAAATGCCCTCTGAAATTCAAAACAGTGACACATTTATAAAACAGCTTTATGTGCAGGAAAAACAAGGGTTTGACCAAAAACTTTCGCAAAGAAAAAATCCAAACCCAAAAGTTCCCCTCTACAAGTACAAAAAGCTTGCCCCAAGCGCTGAAATTCAAAAGCAAGGAATTAAAATTATAAATTAGTTGTACGCTTTTCAGATGCTGAAATAAATTCAGCATGACGATTAATTATCACCCTGAACGCCCAACCCTGTCACCCTGAACTTGTTTGACTGCTTTTGCCAAAATCTTTGATTTTGTGCAAAATGTCCCTACTGGGCAGGGTCTTACCGTTTTGCAACTTAATTTTGCAAAGCGTTCACTTTTCAGATGCTGAAATAAATTCAGCATGACGATTAATTGTCACCCTGAACGCCCAACCCTGTCACCCTGAACTTGTTTGACTGCTTTTGCCAAAATCTTTGATTTTGTGCAAAATGTCCCTACTGGGCAGGGTCTATTCAGCCTGCGCCGCTCATATTACACAACATTAAAAAAACGGCCATATGCCGCTAAATGGTACCCCCAAGGGAACTACACGAACTTGTGAGGGTAGCAAATTTTTGCATGGATTCGAATTCCAATAAAAAAACGGCCATATGCCGCTAAATGGTACCCCCAAGGGAACTACACGAACTTGTGAGGGTAGCAAATTTTTGCATGGATTCGAATTCCAATAAAAAAACGGCCATATGCCGCTAAATGGTACCCCCAAGGGAATTCGAATCCCTGTCTACACCGTGAAAGGGTGTTGTCCTAGGCCTCTAGACGATGGGGGCATAAGACTATTTTCTATCATTATACACAAACAAACCGATAATGTCATTTAATTTATTCAGTTGTTTTTGATAATTTGCGCTTTGTTTTTCAAGATTACGAATATTTGTTTTGTATTCTTGGATTGTATAATTACAATCTTTGATTGAGCTGTTTAAGCAATCCCTTACTCGTTGTGCATCCTGAAGCACGCTTTTCATTGGAATACCGAGGGCTTCAATTGTCTGACGGATGATTTGCGCACCTGTCTGACGTGGAACACCTGTGGGAAGTTGATTGATAAGCCTTTTTAAAACATTTATGTTATTGGGCATTTCAAATTCTTCAGCAGCTTCATCTTCTTCGGAATCGATGGACAATTTCATATCTGAAGTTTTGTCAATTTCATCAACATCCACAGAGAATACCGGATTGTATTCAGTACTGTCTTGAACATTGTCCGAACCTAAATCAAACGAAGTATCAAATGTTTCATTAGATTCCTGATAATTAATTGTATTTTCTACACTATCACTATCAGATTCAATCTCAAGAGTGTCTGTGTTTTCGCTCAGGTTATCTTGTTGCTTCAATGCATCGGCAATTTTCTTTCCCATGTTTTTAGGCAGATTATTGTTTTGCATTTGCAACTCCTTTTCCTTACGTCAATGATTTTATTCTATAAAAAAAATAAAATTATTTCAACACTTATTATATTCTCAAATAAAAAAATATTGTCAAGCTTAAAAATATTATGTCTTTGCCTAATTTGTACTTTGTTACATTCTATATAAAAAATAAAAACCCCGCCAATTTGCAGGGTCATGTGTTGTTGTGCTTCGGGATTGTGTTGTTAGGTGTTGATAATGCTTTTACTCATTATGCAATGAGATTTAATTTTGTTTCTTCCAAGCCTTTGTTTATGCTTTGAGCTCTTTGTTTAACCTTTGCATCGAACAAGGGAGAGCTTTTTAGAGTTCCTACAAAGCCTGTAAATAAACCGCCAATGCTACCTTCAACCATATCGTTGCTGTATGTTGGGGCTTTAACAAGTTCGTTGCTTCTATAACCAAAGCTGATATTTTTATTTAGTGTACTATTTACGTTTCTTATTGCATTTATAGCTAACATTTTTCTTTTCTTTAACCTCTTGTTTTTTTCTTTTTAGTGTTTGTCTAACACTTTATCTTTATACTCACATTATGTACCTAAAAAAATCTTTTGTCAACCCCTATGTAAAATTTTTTTATTTTCAAGTATAGCAAGCGTTTTGACCTATTTTTGTATACCTTTATAAAATATTTATAAAAAATATTGTTCATTTTACACTTATTATTTTGATTTCATGACGTAAAAAAATACTACCCATGCGGGTTATTGTAGAACTTACACATGTATTGTTATATATAATTAATCTTTTTCATACTTCCAGCTATTCTTAATTCCAGACAGTTTGGGGCTTTTGCCCCATTTTTTTATGCGTAAGCCAGAGTGAGTTTGAGAGCCGCGTTGAGCGGTTCGAAAACGCAACTGTTGATGACCGCCGTAGCAAGCGTAGCGAGCACAGGCGGAACGCGTAAGCCAGAGTGAGTTTGAGAGCCGCGTTGAGCGGTTCGAAAACGCAACTGTTGATGACCGCCGTAGCAAGCGTAGCGAGCACAGGCGGAACGCGTAAGCCAGAGTGAGTTTGAGAGCCGCGTTGAGCGGTTCGAAAACGCAACTGTTGATGACCGCCGTAGCAAGCGTAGCGAGCACAGGCGGAACGCGTAAGCCGAGCGAGTTTAGCGCGACTGCGCTTAACGAGCGAAGGCGAGCGCTTTGGTGTGCGAAGTGCGATAGCGGCAAGCGAGGAGCTTGGCGCAGAGCACGTAGTCCGTACCTAATGCGTAAGCCAGAGTGAAGCGAAGCTTGAAAGCTAGTGCGACTGCACAGCTTGAAAGCAAGCGACCGATAGGATGTGAGAGCGTGACGGCTGCGTTGAGCAGGCGGACAGCTCGACACTGGACTGGAGCGAAGCTTGAATTGTGACGCGACGCGTCCAATGAAAGCAAGCGACCGATAGGATGTGAGCATATGCACAGCGCCGATGAGGCGGTGGGCTTATGCGACACTGGACTGGAGCGAAGCTTGAAAGCTAGTATGGCTGTATGACAGACCCTGAAACAAGTTCAGGGTGACAGGTTAGGGTCGTTCAAGGTGACGAGGTGGGTGTTCAGGGTGACAAGGCGGGCATGAGTTGTACATGCGGTTAAGACCCTGAAACAAGTTCAGGGTGACGGGTTAGGGTCGTTCAGGGTGACAGTTTGGGCGCACTTTATTACAAAGTCAACAAAATCGCAAAACACACAACAACTAAAATATATGCTATAATTTTTTTAATGGACGAAGAATTAGAACTAAAACTTCATAATTTAAAAACAAAAGCCATAAATACCCTTGAAAACACGCAGCTATATGGCTTTAAGGGTGCTGTTTCAAAGCTCCTTGGCTTAACTGTCGAGGTTAAACTCCCCGGGCTTAAAATTGGCGATTTATGCTACATTCAAACTTACACAGGCGAAAAAAAAGCCGCAGAAGTCGTTGCTTTTAAAGGCGACACCGCGCAATTGCTTTTACTTTATGATGGCGAAGGCATCGGGCAAGGCAGCTTGGTAGAAACAACAGGCGGGCCCATTATGCTCCCTGTTGGAGATTTTTTGCTTGGCAGGCTCATAAATCCTTTGGGCGAACCCCTAGATGGTCGCCCCCTAGACCTTACAAATGCCCAGTATATGAACATTAACGGCACAATTCCTGATGCTTTTCATCGCCCAATTATAAAAAATTCAATATCAACGGGCATAAGGGTTATAGATTCACTTTTAACAATGGGTCAAGGCCAGCGTATGGGTTTATTTGCAGGCTCAGGCGTCGGCAAATCAACAATGCTTGGTATGATAGCAAGGAATTCTGAGGCAGATATTAACGTTATGGCGCTGATTGGAGAACGCGGCCGTGAGGTTAAAGAATTCATTGAAAATTCCCTTGGGCCTGAGGGCATGAAGCGCTCAGTTGTTGTATGCTCAACAGGCGATCAGCCCCCACTAATCAGACAAAAAGCACTGCTTGCAGCAACTACCGTATGCGAATATTTTAGGGATCAGGGGAAAAAAGTTTTTCTTATGACAGACACTGTAACGCGTTGCGCTATGGCAGGGCGTGAAGTCGGTCTTTCAATTGGCGAACCGCCAACAATGAAAGGCTATCCGCCTTCAATATTTTCTTGGTTGCAACGCGCACTGGAGCGCACAGGAAACTCTGAAAAAGGCTCAATTACAGCGCTTTACACTGTTCTTATGGAAGGCGATGACATTACAGACCCTATTGTAGATACTGTAAGGGGTATTGTGGACGGGCATATTTTCTTGTCGCGTAAGGTTGCAGAAATGAACCACTACCCCGCAATTGACGCACTTGGCTCGATTTCAAGGCTTTTTACAGAAATTACAGACAAAGAACACCAGCAGGCAGCACAAAAAATGCGTCGTTTGCTTGCTATGTATCGCGAAAATAAAGACTTGATTGACGTTGGCATGTATCAGGCAGGGTCTAATCCAAAGCTTGATATTGCAATTGAATTAATGCCGCAAATCAATGCTTTTCTACAGCAGAAAGTGTCTGATACAGTGAGCATGGAAACAACTATAAAAACTCTTAAGGATATGATGCGCGGAGTGGATGTTTAGGGCCTTGTTTTGTTGTGTAAGAGTTAAATTTTAGATGCTGCCCAGTAGGAATATTTTCTGTTGCCTGTTTTTTAGATGCTGCCCGAATAGGGACATTTTGCACAAAATCAAAGATTTTGGCAAAAGCAGTCAAATAAATTCAGCATGACAAAGATGCTGAAACAAGTTCAGCATGACAAGGGGGCTGTTCAGCATGACAAGGGGGCTGTTCAGCATGACAAGAGGTTGTTCGACATGACAAAGATGCTGAAACAAGTTCAGCATGACAATTAATTGTCACCCTGAACGACCCAATCCGTCACCCTGAACGACCCACCCCGTCACCTTGAACGACCCTAACCCGTCACCCTGAACTCGTTTCAGGGTCTGTCACAAAGTCGTGCCCACAAACTCTTAGTGAGCTAATGCGAACTTAGAGTTTGGAAATGCCCTTGGGGTACACTAGCTTTCAAGCTGCGCTTCGTCAAGAAAAGCGGTCAAATAAATTCGAATTGCGCCGGTTGAATAGATGCTGAAACAAGTTCAGCATGACAGGGGGCATTTGGCATGACAAGGGGTTGTTCAGCATGACGATTAATTGTCACCCTGAACACAAAAACCCTGTCACCCTGAACTCGTTTCAGGGTCTATTACATAGTCGCTTGCTTTCAAGCTTCGCTTCACTCTGGCTTACGCGTTCCAATAATCGCAGATTAGTTTATTTCTCGTGCTTTTTCTCAAAAATTTCTTAACTTTATCCTTAAAAGTTGGCTTATAGCAGGCTTTTTTATACTTTTGTATAAGCACAGCTTTTCTAATCAAAACTTTATTATAAATCCTTTTAATATTTTCATTTGAATCGGCTTGTGGCTCAAGCTCTAAAAGCCTTTGTTTGCATTTAAAAATTTCTTTTTTTAGGGAATTTAAATTTTCGATGTCCATAAATACCTTAATTAATGGGGTGTTAGCAGAAAATATATTACAACACTTTTAAATTTAAAAGTTCATCTAAAGGATGGAAAAAGTTTTGTTGAACAACAAGTATAATAATCATATGAAAAAGCGTGTAATTGCCTACTTGCAAACCCATTGGGACAGAGAGTGGTACAGAGAAAAAGAAGAATTTAATCTAAGGCTACTAGAAGTTTTTGACGAGGTCATAGAGGAGCTTAAAAAGGGCTTGGCGCCTTGCTTTTACTTTGATGGGCAGACAAGCGCAATTATTGATTATTTAAAATTTCGTCCGCAAAATTTAGAAATCATAAAAGAATTTATAAAAGAAAAAAAATTATTCATAGGGCCTTTTTTTGTAAGCGCTGACGCGTTTTTAGTTAATTTAAGATGTCTTATAAAAAACTTGGAAAAAGGCATTGAATACTCAAAAAGTCTTGGCTGCAGCGATTTTATAGGCTATTTGCCGGACATTTTCGGTCACAGCAGGGGTGTTTTTGAGGTTTTAGAAAAATTTGAAATTAAAAATGCGATTATTTGGCGCGGTACAGGAGCAATAAAAAGTGATATAAAGGTTCGAAACATCAACACCACAAGGCTTGTAGAGGGTTATTTTATTGATATTTTGCACCAAAATATTTCAGCACAAAATATTGCCCTGCAACTTGAAAAATTTCTTGATAAAATTGCAAAATATTCCTCTAACACGCTTATTTTGCCACTTGGGGGCGACCATATGGCAATTATTAAAAATGCAAGCGCAAAAGTTGCTCAAATCAACAAATATTTAAAAAATTATAAAATTGAGCTCTCGACCCCCTTTGAATATTTTTCTTCGGTTAAGTATTCTCGTTCAAAAATCTATGAGGGCGAGTTTTTAGACAACAGTCAAAACAACATTTTAGGCGGCGTTTTTTCTTCTCGAATTTATCAAAAAGTACAAAATGCAAAGTTAATGCACAAAATTTCGCGCATTGTTGAGCCCCTAAATTACTTTTTAGGGCTAAATTACGCGCCAAATATTGATTATGCCTATGAGTTAATCCTGAAAAACCACGCCCATGACTCGATTTACGGATGCTCTACAGACAAGGTGTATAAAATTGTTGACTCTCGATTTGAAAAGACAAATGAAATTTTAGAGGGGCTTGAAAAAAGAATTGTGCGCGATTTTCACAAAAACACCAAAAAACCGCGATATGTAGGTGTTTTTAATCTTTCTAATTACAAAAGTTCAGGCATTGCAAGGGTTATAAGTGAATACAAATTAAAAAATGCACAAATAATCTCTAAAACAAAAGGTTTTAGCGATTCCAAACTTTATGACATAAATCAAGTGCCTGTCACAGAGGACATTTTAACCTTGTACGAACAAGTTGTTGAAATTGATGAACAAAAACCCATGAGTTTTAAAACTTTTGAGCCTAAAAAGCCGGAGAAACTAAGCTTTGCAGGCAAAAATTACATTGAAAATCCTTATTTAAAATTAAGTTTTGAGGACGGCAAAATTAACGTTTTAAACAAGTCAACAGGCGCGCTGCACAAGGATTTTATAAAAATTACAGACACAAGAGATTTAGGCGACAGCTACAATTTTGCGCCTGCCTCAAAGGCTGAAATTATAAAACCGATTAAAACAAAAGTTCTTGAAAACGGGCTTGTGCGTTCGGTTTTAAGGATTTTTTACAAAGATTTAACCATTGATGTTATTTTAGACAATAAAAATAAGTTTTTTGAGTTTGACACAAAAATCAACAACAAAAAGAAAAATCACAAACTGCAAGTTGTTTTTAACCTAAATGAGCCTATTTACGAAACTTTTGCGCAAGATAGCTTAGGAATTATAAAAAGAAAATGCGACCCGAATTATTCACTTTTTGAAAACCAGCCTGCCATGCGCCCTTATGAACTAAAAACAAATTCTTTCCCTATGTTAAACTTTGTATATGCCCAAGGGACAGGGGTTTTAGGCGAAGGTGTAAATGAGTATGAAATTTATAAAAACGAACTTAGAATTGCGCTTTTAAGGTCTGTTGGAATTATTTCCAATCCAAAGTGCGCTTCTCGCTCTATTCCTGCAGGGCCGCCTATATTAACTCCTGATTTACAGTGTTTAGGCTTGCAAAAAGTGCGTTTTGGTCTTTGCTTTACTTCAAAAAAAGAAAAAATGTTTGAATACAGTGAAAAATTTTTAAACACCCGGTGTGCCTTTGTGCTTGATAAACAGCTTGATGAAAAGATTTTTATAAACACAAACAAAAATAATATATTTTATGGAATAAATGACAAGGGGCAGGGAATTTTTTACGATTTAAAAAATGATAAAATCGAGCTTGCAAACATTTAAAAAATCTAATAATATATTATATAATCACTATAAGCAGGGGTAAAATGTCTAAAGGATACAGCGCAAAATGGATTATAGCTTCAGATGGCAATCTTTACGAGGATTGCACTCTTATTGTGGATGAAGGCAAAGTTGAAAAAATTGTAAAAACTTGCGAAATAAAAGAAGGCGAATATAAAAATCTAAAAGATTACGGTCGTTGCGTCATAACCCCGGGGTTTGTAAATTTACACAATCACCTGCAATACACTGATATAAACGTTAAGCAGCAAGGAATTAAATACTGTCTTAAAAAGGCTTATACGGTTTTAAAAAAACATTATTTTATTGCAGGAATTAAAAAAAATTCCTTTGTTTATAGGCTTGCAGACTTGTTAAACCAGTATTTTTGCCTAAGTGCAGACAATAAACTTGCCTCTTTTAAAAAGGGTCTTGAATTGTCACTTTTAGCCGGTACAACTTGTGTTGCACAGCTTTCTAAAGAAAGTAAATATTTTAAAGTTTTAAACGATTTGCCGATTAAAACGTATTTGTTTTTTGAACTTTTTTCAGATTCATCAGAAACAAGTAAAGAAGAATTCAGAAATATTCAAAAGAAAATTGACAAACTTTTAAAACAAAAGTCCGAAAACACTTTTGTGGGCGTTGCACCGCACAGCGTTTGCTCAGTGCATAAAAGATTATTTAAAATTTTAACAAAATATTGTTCAAAAAATAATATTTTAATGACAATTAGAATTTCTGAAAGTCAAGAAGAAAAAGATTGGTTGAAATACGGCTTTTCAGACATTGACTTGCTAAATGAATTTTGCGGAAACAAAAAATTCGAACCAATATTTAAAGGAGTCACCTCCACCCAATACCTTGCGCAAATGAATGTTTTAAACAAGAGATTAATTGCAAGCTACGGTAATTACTTAAATGATGATGATTTAGAAATTTTAAAAGACAACAAGGTTGCGCTTGCATATTGTCCGCGAGTAAGTAAAAACTTGCACAATAAAGTGCTTGATTTTGATAAAGTTTTAAAATATTTTCCGGAGCGCTTTGGTTTTGGGACAAACTCGCTTGCGTTTAATTCTGATATGAGTCTTTTAAACGAGCTAAGAAGCGTTAATTGCGGCAGATTAGATGCGCTTGAAGCAATAAAATATTTAACAATAATTCCTGCAAAAATTTTAAGGTTAGATAAAATCATCGGTAGTTTAGAAATAGATAAAGACGCTGATTTTAACGTATTTTTACTAAACGAAAACGAAGACTACAGAAACATTTTAGACAAATCTAATCCTGATTTTGTCTATATTAAAGGTTTTAGAAAAGTTCAAAACGGTAAAATAAGATAAAAATTAATCAACGATTGTTCTTGTGTATAATCTTAGTTTAATTTTTGCAATAAGAACTTTTTTGTCTTTCTCCCATGGGGTTAACTCAACCTCAGCAAGGTTTGTAAGATACTGTTCTTTCATTATTGATTTAAAGAAATTTTGCAATTCTGTATAAGAACCAACAGTTACCATATTTAACTCGCAAACATTGTAACCGTTAATTTTTGCCGCAAAAATCATATCTTCTTGCGGAGCATAGTTGTAATCAATTGAGCGAATTCTTATGCCGCTTTGTTGCGCAATTGTTAAAACAAGTTCAAACAATGGTGCAAAAGATGCATCAGGGCTAAATCTCATGTCAGGAGCATCGAAAACAATTTTACCGTCTTTTACAACTTTTTTCTGGCGGTTTTGCAGTTCTTGTTGTGCTTTTAGTGCGTCATACTGTTCTTTTACTTGTTCATACTGGGTTTTTGAATCGTTCATATTTCTATATGATTTTAAACCCTTGCCAAACTGAGGAAAAACAAAATTTACAAAAAGGACAAGTGCTACCAAAATTGGCAAAACATAAACTGCATTTTCTTTTAAAATATTAACAATTATTTTTGACTTATCCATTTTTACTTTTCCAATTAATTATTTATATCTACAGGTTCCAACCTTGTTGCAGGAACGCCATCACCCTGATTGTTATTTTGGTTTTGCGGATTTTGTCCGTCTTGAGCGTTTGCACCTTTTAAAAGTGAACTTCTTGGCGATTTTACATTTGATATTTCAAAATCATAATATCTTGAACCTAAATCAGGTGCTGCAAGGTCATACTCTTCCCCGCTAACTTCTGTTAAAATTTGCAACCTGTTTAATTTAATGCTTGATTGAGGTGAAATTACTTTTAAACTTTTGTAATAGTTGTAAATATCTGCAATATTTGCACTAACACCTTCCAGCGCAACTTTGTCACCGTCTTTGTTGTAGTAATACTGTAACCAAACAGACTGAGGGATATCTGTCGCAATTGAGTCATAGAAATTAATTGCGGTTTTGTTTAAATCTATTATTCTTGTAACAAGCGTTTCAATGTCTACAATACCGTCAGTACCGGTTATTGCTTGAATTTCCTGTTGTGTAGAAGAAATTTTTGTTTGATAGTTACCTGTTTGCTTATTTAAACCCATTGTAACCAGATAAATTAAGCCATAAATTACTGCAAAAATTACTACCAAAACTCCAGCAATATAAAGAAATGCTTTTCTTACAAGTTCTTGGTTTACGAAAATTGTTTTGTCTTTAATTTGAAAAACAAAATAAGCATCGCCTAAAGTCGGCACTGTGCTTAAAAGATTAAGGTCTAAAATTCTTTCTTCAAGGTGGTCTGTTGCAAGCGCACCAATAACAGCATACGTCATTGCTGCAGCTTCTGTTTCCATAATCGAAGAATCTGTTGTTATCGGGGCAGCTTTTGCGTATTTATTGCTGTCATGTACAATTATTTCATCATCAAAAGTTACTTGAGTTCTTAAAACTTCCGCACAAATTTCATCAGATTGGCTTACTATTATTAATTTTTTTGCAGGGAAATTAGGCAAAATTTGTGAAACAGATGTTGAAATAGCCTGATAAGCTTCTTCTGTAGAAAAAGATTTAATTGCAAGGGGTACTTCTGTATAATCAATTAATTTTGTTCCTTGCATTGAAAAAAGTGCATAACTGTTTGAATTTACAAGTAATAAATTCCAGTTAACATTTTCATCTTCTTCAATATCAATTGTATCTGTAAAAAACAATCCACGTATAGTAGCAGAATAAGCACTTTCAATACCAACAAGTTCTGCACCCAGTTCTGAAAATATATCTCTAATTTGAGTTATTGCAGTTTCTTGAAAAGATGTGTAAGCAATAACTCTTTTATCTGTTTGAGAGTTTGTAACAATATCTGTCCAAGCGCTGATTGGTTCAACCCTTTTAAAAATATAAGAGTCTTCTGCTTTAGATAAAATTGCATTGCTTATTGCTTCATCGCCAATAATTAAAGGTAGTGTTTCAAAGTCTAAATGCACGTTTGGCAAAGTTAAATATACACTTGACTTTAGACTTATATCAAGTTCTTTAAATAAGTCAATAATTATTGCTTTAAACGTGTCATAGTCTTGAATTTCTCTTGTTGCAAAGTTGTATTCAAGGGGTCTTGACCCGTATTTAACAATAACAGGTTCTTTTTTATCAAGAACAGCAACTTCTACACCATGATTAGGTGTAATTGAAACTCCAACTATTTGTTTGTTTGAATTAATAAATTTTACCATTTAAATTTATTTACTCGTAATAATACTTACATATAATGTCTTTTTTATAATACAATAATCAATAAAAATTAAAAACAATCTTAAAAAAAATATACAATAAACGGAGTAGTTAAAAATGAAAAATTCATCCGAAAATATTAAAAACTACATTTATGGTAAAAATTCTGTTCTTGAAGCAATCAGCCAAAACCCTAAAAGAATTAACAAAATATACTTTTCTCAAGGGATAAATTTTGACAACCGATTAAAAAAAATAAATGAACTTGCACAAAAAAATTCAATACTTGTTCAGTTTACAAATCTTAACAAATTTAACAAATATTTTGAAGCAGATGAAAAAAAATTAACAAACATAAATTTTCAAGGAGTAATTGCCTCTGTTTCTCCTGTTGAATACCTTGATTTTGAGGACTTTTTGAATCAAAAATCAAATTCTTACAGGAAAATTGTTATTTTAGATGGTGTTGAAGACCCTCACAACTTTGGCGCAATAATAAGAACTCTTGCAGCAGCCGGCTATGACGCTGTTATAGTCCCTAAACACAGAAGCTGCCCCATAAGTGCAACTGTTGAAAAAACGTCTGTTGGTGCAATAAATTACATTCCTGTAATAAAAACAAATGGCCTACCTTCTATTGTCGATACTCTCAAAAAAAACGACTGGTGGATAATTGCAGCAGACGGACAAAGTAAAGATAATTATTTTGACATAAGTTACAAAGATATGAATTTTGCAATCATTCTAGGTGCAGAAGGAGAAGGAGTTTCAAAAACTTTGCTTAATAAGGCTGATTTTAAAATAAAAATCCCATCAAACTTTGAATCATTAAATGTTTCTGCTGCATGTGCCGTTATAGTGTATGAAAGCATAAGACAAATACACCAAACGTAGCTTGTATCACCTAAAAAAAATTGTATAATTATTAAACGGCTTGTTGGAGAAAAAAATGAAAACTAAAAGTTCAAAACACGAGTTAGATGAAACAAATGAAAATCTCTTTGAAATGGATGAAATAGAAAATCTTGATGATGAAAACGACGAAAATCAAGAAGAAAAAGAGGTAAAAGAAGACTATAAAAGCGCAACTTCTGATGATTCAGTTAAAGTTTACCTGCAACAAATAGGTAAAATAAAACTTTTGTCTTACGAAGAAGAAATGAAAATTGCAAAAGAGATTAAAGAAAACAATTCTCAAAAAGCAAAAGAAATTTTAATAAATGCAAATTTAAGACTTGTAGTATCAATTGCTAAAAAGTACATCGGGCGCGGTCTTTCATTCCTTGATTTAATTCAAGAAGGCAATTTAGGACTTATGAAAGCTGCTGAAAAGTTTGACTATACAAAGGGTTATAAGTTTTCAACTTATGCAACCTGGTGGATTCAACAGTCAATTACAAGAGGCATTGCAGATAAGTCGCGCATGATAAGGTTGCCCGTTCATATGATTGAAACTTTAGGTAAAATTAAACGTGCAACAATCGAGCTTTCAACAAAATTAAACCGCACACCAACAAAAGAGGAAGTGGCGCATGCTATTGGCATGAGTCCTTCTAAATTGTCATCCCTTATGAAAAGCGCACAAAGCACTATAAGCATTGAAACACCTGCAAATCAAAAAGATGATTCATCAAAAATCGCTGATTTTATTATTGATGATTCACATCTGACACCAGATACTAAGGTTACACAGGAAAATTTATTAACCGATGTTCATAAAATGTTAAATCAACTAAACCAAAAAGAAAAAGATGTACTTATTATGCGCTATGGCTTAGATGATGACGGACAAAAGAAAACACTTGATGAAATAGGCAGCCGTTACGGTGTTTCGCGCGAGCGTATCAGACAAATTGAAACACGCGCAATTTCAAAACTTAAAAAGTTGTGTCGCAACCAAAACTTGAGCGGTAATTTAAAAAATTACATAGGGTTGTAACTCATCTAAAAGGTGGTATAATTAAAATATAAAGGGGAGCAACCCCAAGAGGTGGTTTCTCTTAGAGTTGCTGCTTTGACCCTTTAGATTAACGTTATAATTAATCTGATTAAAAGCTCTAGCACCACTAGAGCTTTTTTGATTAACTCACGTTTAATCATTTGCTCACCCCCTTTCAACCTTTCTGCTTTGTAGAGTGTGTGTTGCGGGGGATTTGGGTCTTACCCTTTCATTTTATTTATTTGTCAATTTTCTTGATTCTATCAACACCATTAAACAAGAAATATCAGCAGGCTTTACTCCGCCGATTCTAAGGGCTTGAGCTAAGGTTTTAGGGCGCACCTTGTCAAGTTTTTCCTTTGTCTCCGTTGAAATTTGTTTTATTGCAAAATAATCAATATCATCAGGTATATTTATGCGCTCCATTTTATCGGCACTTTCTATTTGGCTTGCCTGACGCTTAATATACCCGTCATATTTTATTTTTATTTCCGCCTGCTCCAACACTTCGCGCTCAAAAAGCTTATCAAGGTAATTTCCTAAAAGCTCATAGTTTAGCTCTTTTAAAACCTTATAATCTACATTAGGACGCTTTAGTAGTTCATAAGCACTTTTTCCCGTATCAAGATTTTCACCGTATTTTGCAAGAATTTCTTTATTTTCTTGAGTGGGTGAAATTTTTGTATTTTTTAGGTTATTTATTTCAAATTCAATTTGTTTTTGCTTTTCTCTAAATCTTAAAATATTTTCTTCCCTGACAAGCCCTGCGCTGTATCCTATCTCCATTAACCTTTCATCAGCGTTATCTTGTCTTAAAATAAGTCTGTATTCACTTCTTGAAGTTAGCATTCTGTAAGGTTCATCTAAATCTTTTGTAACTAAATCATCAATTAATGTACCAATGTAAGAATTTGCACGCGTTAACTCAAGTGAATCTTTATTTTGAAGATAATTTATTGCGTTAATTCCTGCCACAAGTCCTTGCGCTGCAGCTTCCTCGTAGCCTGATGTACCGTTAATTTGTCCTGCTAAAAATAAACCTTTTATTTTCTTGCTCATCAAAGAATGGTCAAGCTCAAGCGCGCTTACAGAGTCATATTCAACAGCATAAGCAGGTTTTATTACAGACACATTTTCAAGCCCTGGGAGTGAATGGAGCATTTGAAACTGTACTTCAACAGGCAAACTTGTTGAAAATCCCTGCACATAAACTTCATAAGTGTCTTTTCCCTCAGGCTCAATAAAAATGTGGTGGGAAGGGTTGTGCGCAAATCTTACTACCTTATCTTCAATACTTGGACAATACCTTGGACCTCTGCCATGAATTAATCCTTGATAAAGTGGAGATTTATCTAAGTTATCGCGAATTATTTTATGGGTTAATTCAGTAGTTTTTGTTAAATAACAAGGCAATTGCTCTCTTATTGGGCGATTTGGCTTAAAAGAAAAGAAATTTGGCAAACCGTCAATTAAGGGGTCAGGCGGCTGAATAATTAATTTTGAATAGTCAATTGTCCGACCGTCAACTCTTGCCGGTGTTCCTGTTTTTAATTTTTTTATTTTAAGCCCGTTTTTCTCCAGACTTTCTGAAAGTCCGCAAGCTGCACGTTCTCCCAATCTTCCTGCGCTAAAAGACTTTAAACCAATATATATTTTACCCTCTAAACTTGTTCCTGTGGTTAAAATAACCGTCGGTGCAAAATATTCAAGTCCTAATTCATCCCTAACGCCTTTTATAACACCATTTTCAACAATAATTTCAGTAATTTGAGTTTGTTTTAAAGAGATATTTTTTTCACTTTCAAGCAAGTGTCTAAAATATCTCATGTATTCTTTTTTATCAGATTGCGCCCTTAGTGCGCGCACTGCAGGCCCGCGAGATGAATTTAACATTTTCATCTGCACATAAGTAGCATCTGTCGCATCCGCCATAACCCCGCCCAGAGCGTCAATTTCGCGAACCAAATTAGACTTTGCAGGGCCACCAACCGCAGGATTACAGGGCATAAGGGCAATGTTGTCAAGGTTTAATGTACAAAAAAGCACTTTTGCCCCAAGACGTGCAGCACTAACTGCCGCTTCTATTCCCGCATGCCCTGCACCAACTACGATTGTGTCAAATTTAAACATAATTTATTTTAATATGGAAAGTACTGCCTGAGTTACATCTACACCACCTGCAGCAACAGAGTCTTTATTTAATACAGCGTCAAGCTTTTTTTGAGCTCTTACCGTTTCTGCTGCAGCATTAATTTTCTTGGTCAAATCAGCTTCATATTTTTGACGTGTTAAAAGATAATCTTTTTGTCTTTTTTCTATTTCAGCTATGGCTGTTTTTTTAATTGCTGCTTTTTGAGCCTGTGTTTTTGCATTGTTCATCTCTTTATCTTTTTGGGCAGTGTATGTTTTTATTGAATTAACTTTATTATTCAAGTTATTTGTGTATTTTTTAGCTAAAGAATAATTTTTTGAAAGAACGTCATAGTTAATATAACCGATTCCTGCAGCGTTTGATGCTAATGTTACACACATAAAGCACAAGATTGAAGCTAGTGTTTTTTTCATTATTTTCTCCTTTTAATGTACTTTTTTAGATTATTCTTTTAGCGCCTTCATTGTCAAGAGGCAAAGAATGGAATTGAGTATTTACGTTCATGTCATTCCAAGTGTTTGCAACAATTTCTTTTACTTCACCTAAATTTGCACCACATGAAATAACACCTATTGCAGGCCCTGCACCGCTTAAAAAGCAGCCTAAAACACCATTTGTGTGTCTTAAATTATCCATTATGGCACTTAACCCCGGGACAAGTTTTTTTCTGTAGGGTTGGTGCAATCTATCACGCATTGCAAGTTTTAAAAGCTCACTGTCATGCGTGTGCAGCGCTTCTACAAACATTGCCGAACGTCTTAAATTAAATGCAGCGTCTTTAATTGCAACTTCTTTAGGTAAAACAGAGCGCGAAATTTCTGTTGCAAGCTCATAATCAGGAATACAAACAGTTATTTTCCAATCGTCATACCAAGGTAATTTTCGATACACTACAGAACCGTCTTCTTCCCAGCTGGATAAAGTTACCCCGCCTTTTATTGCAGGTGTAATATTATCAGGGTGTCCCTCTATTTCTGTTGCAATTGACAATAAAACAGCCTCATCGGCAGGATTTCTCAAGAGGGCATTTGCAGCCATTAAACCGCCGACAATAACAGAGGCAGACGAACCCAAACCACGCGCAACGGGAATTTGTGTTTTTATAGTTATTTTCATTTCATCAGGAACTTGCCCTATATAACTGTATAAAAGCTCAATTGCCTTGTAAACTATATTATTTTTATCGGTTGGAATGTTTGAAACACTGTCAGGATTTTTTTCATCAATTATATTTATTTCAACACCAGAACCGGGCAAAACTGTTTCTTCAACAATTACAGTATTATAAATAGGCAAAGCTAAACCTAAACAATCAAAACCACATCCTAGATTTGCCATTGTGGCAGGAACTTGAACTGCTACTTTCATAAACTACCTCACTTGCACCGGCATAATTAAACAAACATACGATTCATCAGCCGCATTTGCCTCAACTGCAGGTTTAAACAACGTTGCACTAAGATTTGTAGCAATTTCAATTTTAACTTTTTGGGTATCCATATTTTTTAAACTGTCTAAAACATACCTGTAATTAAACGCAATAACTATTTCATCAAAGTTGCTGTCAATATCAATAAAGTCTTTTCCTGAACCTGCATCGGGCGAGTCTGTACTTAATTCAAGTGAATTTTTATTGAATGTAAATTTAATAATGTTTGTGCGCTCGTTTACCATTACACAAACTCTTTCAATTACATCAATTAATTCTTGTCTGTTGATATATACCAATTTTTCATTTGTGGTTGGAATTAACTGTTGATACTTCGGATAAGTTCCATTTATTAATTTTGATTGAAAAATAACTCCGCCGAAAGCAAATTGAATTTTTGCTCTTAAAAGCTTCATCTCAACTTTGTCATCATCTACAAAAGAGAGGATTCTTATAAGTTCTTGAACTGTTCTTGATGGCACAATAAAGTTTGCACTATCATCTTTTGAATTAATTTCTTTTGACGCGCGGGTCAAGCGGTTTCCATCCGTTGCAACAAATTCAATTGTATTTGAATCTATATTAAAACACACACCCGATAAAATGCTTGCACTTTCATGTTGAGCAGTTGAAAAAACAACTTGCTTAACACCTTTCACAAGAGTGTTTTTATTTATTTCAAAAGTTTTTGTATCTTCTTCATTTTCTTCTTCGCCAAACACTTGCGGAAATTCGTTTGCGGTTATTCCAATCAGCTCAAACTTTGCCTTGCCACTGCTTATTGTTACAACGTTTGTTTCGGGGTTCAGGGAAATATTTACAGGCTTGCTGTCCAATCTTGAAACAATCTCACCTAATCTTTTTGCGCCGAGAGTGATTTTACCTTCATTTACAACTTGGGCGTTAATTTTATGACTTATTGAAAGATTTAAATCTGTTGCGCAAAATTTTACTCTATCTGCACTTACTGTTTCAATTAAAATATTTGACAATACAGGCTGTGAGCTTTTTTGTGCGGTTATTTTTTCAACAACTTTTATTGCATTTAAAAGTTCATCCTTATTTAAGATAATTTCCATATTCTTCCCCATTTATTTTTATATTAATTATATTATAAAAAAATAATAATACATAATAATACAATAACTTTTGTGCAAAACTCTCAAAACTATTGATTTTATGGGAAATTTGCCTGTGCAAAACTCAAGGAAGTTTTGAACAGGTTTTAACAGGCAAGTGTAAAACAAATAATATCGTTGTAAGAATTTTTTTGTAGGTTTGAAATGACCTCAAACAGCGTAGCAGTGGTGGTTACAATGTCATCAATAAGTATTAAAGTCTTGCCCTGTGCGTGATTTGGGCATATTTTAAATGCTCCGCGAACGTTTTTTGCTTTTTGATTTGCCCGCACTTTATACTGTGGGAGTGTGTTTTTGACCTTTTTTATTATTTTAAAATCTGTGTCAATTCCGCTGAGTTTTGCAAATTCCCTTGAAATCAGCTCTGTGTGGCAATATCCGCGTTTTAATACTCTTAGTGGATGGCTTGGAACACAGGTTATAACTGCATTTTGAGGGTTTAAGTTTAAATTATTTTGTTCACATACTTTTTTAAAGTAGTCATAAAGCAGCCTAGCGCAAGGAATTGCAGCGTTTTTTCTTCTGTTAAATTTAAAGTTTCTAATTAAAATTTTAATATTTCCATCGTACTTAAAAGCACAAAAGATATTAACACCCTCGATTTTTTTCTGTGCAAAAGGTGAGAGGTTTTGCACAGTTTTTAAACAGTTTTTGCACAGAATTTCATTAGTTTTTGAACAGCCGCAGACCACACATTTTTGTTTATAAATTAAATCTGCGAACTGTTCAAAAAAACTTTTTAACATTATTTGCCAATTATTCCATCTAGTGGTGATGACGCACTTGCATAGGCCTTTTTAGGGATTCTGCCTGCTTCATAGGCATATCTTCCTGCCATAACTCCGTATTTAAAAGCTTCCGCCATTTTTACAGGGTCGTCCGCTTTAGCTATTGCGGTGTTAATAAGGCAAAAATCAGCTCCTGCCTCCATTACAAGCGAAGCATCAGAAGGAACACCAATTCCGGCGTCAACTACAACCGGAATATTTGCCTGCTCGATTATAATTTTAATATTTTCAAGAGTTTTTACACCTTGACCTGTACCAATAGGGCTTGCAAGCGGCATAACTGTTGCACAACCTACTTCTTCAAGTCTTTTTGCTAAAATCGGGTCTGCATTAATGTAAGGTAAAACTGTAAAACCTTCATCAACTAATTGTTTTGCAGCTTCAAGAGTTGCAATAGGGTCAGGGAGAAGAAATTTCGGATCAGGTATAACTTCAAGTTTAATCCAATTGTTTATTCCCATTGCGCGCGAAAGTTTTGCAACACGCAGTGCTTCATCTACAGTTGCACACCCTGCGGTATTTGGTAAAAGCCAGTATTTATTTGTGTCAATATAGTCCATTAGACCCACATGGCCCTGTGCCTTGTCGTTTACCCTTCTTATTGCAACAGTGACAATTTCAGCACCAGAGGCTAAATGTGCCTTTTGCATTGTTTCAAAATCGTCGAATTTGCCTGTACCAACCATTAAACGCGAACTAAATTCCTTGTCGCCAATTTTAATTTTATCCATTTTTTATTCCTCCCGTCTTAATTTTAAGCCAAAAATAAATTTTTGTTATAGTATATAATTATGAAAACAATATTTGAAAAAGATAAAAATTTAAACGCAAAACCATTTTTTGTGGAAGAAGTTGAGTTTAACAAAAGAACAACACCCCTGAATTTGCCTGATACAACTGAATTAGAGGTTATGAGGCACTACAAAGAACTCTCTGATAGAAACTTTTGCATAGAAAAAGGTTTTTATCCGCTGGGTTCTTGCACAATGAAATACAATCCTCGTGCAAACGAGCTGACAGCAAGATTTGAGGACTTTTTAAATCTTCACCCTATGCAAAATGATGAAGATTGCCAAGGTGCGCTTGAGCTAATGTATGATTTAGAGCAAGCCCTAAAAATTATAACAGGAATGGATGCAATAACTTTGCAACCCTGTGCCGGTGCGCATGGTGAGTTTTGCGCGATGAATATTGTTAAAAAGTATTTTGAAAACGATAAAAAAAGGAAAAAAGTTATAATCCCTGATAATGCCCATGGAACAAACCCTATGAGTGCTAAAATGAACGGATTTGACTGTATTGAAGTAAAGTCTGATGAGCAGGGCGGTGTAGATTTTGAAGCATTAAAAAGCCTAATTGATACTCAGGGAGATGAAATTGCCGCTATTATGATGACAAACCCCAATACTTTAGGGCTTTTTGATGAAAATATTTTAAAAATTTCAGAATTAATGCATAAAAACGGTTCGCTTTTATACTATGACGGTGCAAACTTAAATGCTGTTATGGGGCATACAAACCCGCGCCTTATGGGTTTTGACATTGTCCATCTTAATTTGCACAAAACATTTTCAACCCCTCATGGCGGCGGTGGCCCGGGGGCAGGCCCTGTCGGTGTTGTGGCTGAGCTTGAAAAGTTTTTGCCAGTGCCAAGGGTAAAATTTGATGGCAAAAAATACTTTAGAGATTATGAAAACCCATATTCAATAGGCAAAGTAAGCACTTTTTGCGGTAATTTTTCTGTCCTTGTGCGCGCCTACACTTACATTTTAATGATGGGTAAAAATCTTAAAAATGCAAGTTCTGACGCTGTTTTAGCGGCAAATTATATAAAAGAAAAACTTAAAAAATATTATATGTTGCCATATAATCGCTCTTGTATGCATGAGTTTGTATTATCGGGAGATTTGCAAAAAGAAAAAGGTGTTTCAACCCTTATGATGGCAAAAAGGCTTATGGATTCTAATTGTCACCCTCCAACAGTTTACTTTCCTTTAATTGTGCACGAGGCAATGATGATTGAGCCTTGCGAGAGTGAAACAAAAGAGGTTTTGGATAACTTTATTCAAACAATGATTGAAATTGCAAATGAAGTTGAAAACGACCCGCAAAAATTTGAGCAATATCCGACAAAAACACCTGTTTTAAGGGCAGATGAAACGCTTGCGGCAAGACATTTGAACACTAAATATGAATTTAACAACCAATGATTTTAATTACAATTTGCCTGAAGAATTGATTGCGCAATATCCGCTAAAAAAGCGTGAAAATGCGCGCATGATGGTGCTTGAGCGAAAAAATCAAACAATAGAGCACAAACACTTTTATGACATTGTTGATTTGCTAAATCCTTTTGATGTGCTTGTTTTAAATAATACAAAGGTTTTTCCTGCACGTTTGATTGCAAAACGCAACAGTGGCGGTGAGGTTGAGGTGTTTTTGCTTAATCCATGTGCGCAAAACAACTGCTGGTTTTGCCTTATGAAGCGTTCAAAAAGGGTAAAAGAAGGTGAAGAACTTTTTGTAAGTGATGATTTTAAAATAAAAGTTATTCAAAAAGATGTAGAAAAAGTAAAAGAAGGTGAGTTGCCTAAAAACATTGTAGAGCTTGAGTTTTTAGGGAATGACGTTTATGAAATTTTAAATAAATACGGCTCTATTCCTCTGCCACCTTATATTTCAAGAAAAACAAATGATGATGATAAGCAAGATTACCAGACGGTTTTTGCAAAAAATACAGGCTCAGCAGCAGCACCAACAGCAGGGTTGCACTTTAGCAAGGAAATTTTAAAAAAAATTGAAAACAAAGGCGTAAAAATTGTTTATGTTACTTTAAACGTAGGTTTGGGAACGTTTTTGCCCGTTAAGGTTGATGATTTTACAAAACACAAAATGCATTTTGAAAGTTTTGTAATTCCGGATGTTACGGCACAAGCAATAAACAACACTAAAGGTTCTGTTGTTGCAGTGGGGACAACTGTTTTAAGGACACTTGAAGCGACTTATCAAAAACATGGTAAAATCGTTGCAACGCAAGATGAAACAGATATTTTTATTTATCCGCCATATAAAATAAAATCAATTGATAAACTTGTAACAAACTTTCATTTGCCAAAATCAACACTTATTATGCTGGTAAGTGCTTTTGCAGGTAAGGATTTTACTTTTGAGGCTTATAAAAAAGCAGTAGAAGAAAAATACAGATTTTTCAGCTATGGCGATTGCATGTTTATCAGTTAGTGCTTACAAATTTAATAAGCTCGTCTTGCCAGCCTGTATCTTTTTGTAAATACAGATTTGCACCGCGATTTAAACATTTTACCTTGTGTTCGCCTTTTGATGAGGCCGTTATTACAATGATTTTTGTTTTTAAATTGTTTTGTACAATAACTTTTTTTGTTTCATCAAGAAGCAAGAAGCCTTCTCTTTCTGTTGATACAAACAAATCCATAACAATAAAGTCATAAACACTTTTTCTGACCAGTTTTGCAGCACTGTATATATCTTTTGCAGTGTCAACTTCAAATCCGATTTTTTGAAAAAGAATTTTAAGCTGGTAAGTTACAACACCAATATCATCAACAACAAGGATTTTTCTCTTGTCGCCAAAACCTGCCATAGCCATATCTTTTTGCCACTGTTCATTAGTATAGCTTTCATCCTCGGGCGGTTCTTGCGGAATAATATCGAGTGATTGCGCGTCAGTTAGCTTTTTTTCAATAACACAAAGGGCAAGTTTAATTACTTCATCGCTTACTATTTCAGGTTTTTGAGTACCTGCAATTTTATATATTAAATCAATGGTTTCATTGCTTATTGAAACATTTTCTTCACTCATGAATTCTAAAATCCTCGTTTACAGTATCAGTTATTCTTAAACCAAAATTATCTTCTATGATTACAACTTCACCCTTGCCTATTAATTTTCCGTTAACAAGCAAATCAATCGGTTCTGCGGTTTTGTTTTCAAGTTCTATTATTGAACCTTTTGTAAGTTCTAAAATCTTTTTTATGCTCATATCTGTTGAACCTAAAATCGCGCTTAGCTCAAGTTCGACATCCATTAAAAGCCCCAGAGTGCTGCTTGAAGAATTTTCATTTTCATCTTCTTTTGGGCGTTCAACACTTTCAAATTTACTTAAATCAAGGTTTTGCGGTTCTTTTTCAGACATTTTTATTCCTTAGGTATGTACCTTTGAGCAATTTTAACACATATTTTGCCGTCTTTTCTACCCGGCATAGCAGTGAACTTTTTCTTGTTATTGATTAAAACAAAAAGTTTTTCATCAATTTTTTCATCAAGCTTTATAACATCACCCTCTTTTAGTTCAAGCACATCGTTAATTAAAATATTAGTTGTGCCTAAAATAACGCTTAAATCAAGCAAGGCGGGGTTTATCTTTGTTAAAATTTCATTTCTTCCGATTTCATTTGAAACAACATTTGTGTGTTGGAAAATATACTGTGGTGTTAATTTTTGTAAAACAGTTTCTAATACGGGATATGGGAAACACAGGTTAATTAAACCAAAGTTTTTAGAACCAAGGCGAATTTCAAAAGAAATAAGCGCAACAATTTCCCCTGATGTTGTAATAGGTACAACATGATAACCGTTGTCAAGGCTTGTAAATTCTGCTTTTACAGGCAAAACGGAACACCAAGAGTTCTCAAGTGTTTTTATAATTTTTTCTATAATTTTTTTAGTCAGAGCTTCCTCGATTTGTGTTAAATCGCGGTTAAAATCGTTGTTTGAGCCATCCCCACCCAGCATTCTGTCTAAAATTACCATTAAAACTTCACTGCTCAGACCAAGCGAAATTTCACCCGAGAGTGGATTTAGTTTAAAAATGCCGTTTTGAAAGTGCGCAGGCATGGAGCAAACGTACTCATCATATGTAAGCTGGTCAACCGAAATGATGTCCATTTCAACATCCATGCGAAGATAAGCAGTTAAAGTCAGTGCCAATTGCCTTACAAAATCCCTGTGAATATCTTGCAGTGCACGCAAATGCTCTTTTGAAAACTTATCGGGACGGCGGAAATTGTAGAGTTTGTAGCCTTTTTTAAACTCCTCCGAAATCTCCTCAATAAGTGCGGATTCTTCTTCAAGCGCAGCTAAATCCTCCTGATATAAATCAGGATTATTTTCTTGCGGGTTGTTACCTGTTGGGTTCTGCACTCGTCCTCCGATAATAACATTACAGCACTTATATCTTACTATCATAGTGCTTGTTTGTCTATCATGCGTATGATATACTTTTTTTGTATTTTTTAAACAGGAGAGTTATGGAAGAATCGTTTGAAAAAAAGCGCTGGTATGACAAAGACCCAATTTTAAAAGAGGCTCTTGAGCTTTTAAGATTGTCATCAGATAACGAAAAAGAAGCTGCAAAAGATTTTATTTTAAAATTGCAGGAAGATGTTGCAAAGGATGTAATCGAGCGCATTTATGAAATAGTTACTAAGTATCAGGGTGTAGGCAATCGCTGGTATGATAATGATCCTGTTATGATTAAAGCAATTGAGCTTTTAAGAAATGCCGAACCGAAAGTGCAGAGAAAAGCAGCGCTAAAGTTGCTCTTAGCCCTTGAAGAAAAGAGTTTCCCTCAAGATAATGATTAAAGATGTACAAAAAACCATAGATGAAAGAAATATCCCCTTGCAAAAAGTAGGGGTCAAAGATGTCGAAACCCTTTTAAATATTGAAAGAAAGGGGCAAAAAACGTCGCAAAAAGTCTACGCTAAAGCTAAAATGAGTGTTTATTTGCCATCAAATTATAAAGGCACTCATATGAGCAGATTTATTGAGATTTTAGAGGATTACCGCAAAAAAAATCTCATCGGTGTTGATATTAAAAAAATGCTTGAGGATATGAAAATCAAACTTGAATCTAAAAGTGCCTATTTAAAGTTTGATTTTAAATATTTTGTTAAAAAATCTGCACCAAAATCAGCCCTTGAAGCGCTTATGTGCTATGATTGCTATTTTGAAGGCACGCTTGATGAAAATGATAATTATAAATTTTATTTAGGTGCAAAAGTACCTATAACAACCCTTTGCCCTTGTTCAAAAGAAATTTCAAATAATGGCGCACACAATCAAAGAGCAATTGTAAGTGTTAAGGTTTCTTATCCTGAAAATCAGCACATTTGGCTTGAAGATTTAATTAAAGATATTGAAAATTGCGGTTCTTGCGAGCTTTATTCCCTACTAAAGCGCGAAGATGAAAAATTTGTGACAGAGCGCGCGTATGAAAATCCCAAATTTGTAGAGGATGTTATGCGAGACGTGGTTTTAAAGCTTGAGGGCATTAACGCAATTGACTACTATGAAGTTGAAATTGAAGCTTTTGAGAGTATTCACAACCACAGTGCATGGTGCAAGCAGGTAAAAAATATATAAACTTTTGTAACAATTTGTTGTCAAAATTATAAAGTTCATTAAAATTCTACCGAAATACTTATTGTAAACAATAAGGACAACAAGGAGAAGACAATGGACAACATTTCAAAAATAGGCGCAAATGCTAATTTTTACGTAAACAATCAGTCCGTTAAGAAAGAGAATGACAGTAAAAAGGCAGATGAAAAAAATGAGTTGCCACAAGCTCAGGCGCAAGAGGCAAAAGACCCTGACGCTATTTTTGACGCTATGCAAATGAGCGCAATTCAAAACAAGGCAATTGCTTTTGGCAAGTTTGTAAATCCTAAAGATTATTTGTCAGAAGATAGGATAAAAGATATTGAAGCCTCGATGGGTGCTTTTGAAGGTAGTACAGAAAGTACAAAAGCCGCGATGGATACGGAGTTTCAAGGCGTCAGCGCATGGGAAAATCTCTCTGATTCCCAAAAGTTGGCAATGGCTGCAAGCATGCAGATTAGAGAATAGTTTACCCCTTATTTGTTCTTCTCACTATTGTTCAAAAATATCGCCTTTGGATAAAACCATTGGCGATATTTTGATGTGAAATTTACTCTATTGTCCTTTGCGCCTAACCTGTCACCCCTTGCGCTCACCTCGTCACCCTGAACACAAAAACCCCGTCACCCTGAACTTGTTTCAGGGTCTGTCACATAGTCGCAAAATTAACCCTGTCACCCTGAACACAAAAACCCCGTCACCCTGAACTTGTTTGACTGCTTTTGCCAAAATCTTTGATTTTGTGCAAAATGTCCCTACTGGGCAGGGTCTTACAAACTTACGCGTTAATGTTATTAAGTGTCCACTTTTTAGATGCTGAAATAAATTCAGCATGACAAGGGGGCTGTTCAGCATGACAATTAACCCGTCACCCTGAACGATCCAATCCGTCACCCTGAACTTGTTTCAGGGTCTGTCATACAGCCATACTAGCTTTCAAGCTGCGCTTCGTCAAGAAAAGCAGTCAAATAAGTTCGAATTACGCCGGTTGAATAGATGCTGAAACAAGTTCAGCATGACAATTAATTGTCACCCTGAACGATCCAATCCGTCACCCTGAACTCGTTTCAGGGTCTATTACATAGTCGCTTGCTTTCAAGCTGTGCATAGCACTAGCTTTCAAGCTGCGCTTCACAGTCCAGTGTCGCATAAGCCCACCGCCTCATCGGCGCTGTGCATATGCTCACATTCTATCGGTCGCTTGCTTTCATTGGACGCGTCGCGTCACAATTCAAGCTTCGCTTCACTCCGGCTTACGCATTGCTCCTGTGGGTATCTCGGCTCTGTTCGCCTCAGTCGGCTCACAGCCTCGATTATCCTACGTACCCCAAGAGTATTGCCAATCCGTAAGCTCATATATTCGCTAACGGATTGTGGGCATCGCCTATCGATAGTTACGCCTTTGGTCTTGCTCAACGCAAGCCCCTAGGCTTCACTCCGGCTTACGCATTCCATTTCGTCGAGGGAGGCAAACACGCTTGAGGCACCGCAATCAACGAATTGAACTTGTCCTGTTACGCCTGAAGACAGGTCAGAAGCTAGGTACAAGCCTGCTTTACCGACATCTTCCAAAGAAGGTGTGCGATTAAGTGGAGCTTTTAGTGCGTTAAATTTAAGCATTTTATCAAATCCGCCAATGCCTTTTGCTGCAAGAGTTTTAACAGGGCCTGCAGACAAGCAGTTACAACGAATGTTAAATTTACCCAAGTCTGCTGCAATAAATCTCATTGAAGATTCAAGAGCTGCTTTTGCTACACCCATGATGTTATAGTTTGCAACAGCGTGAGTTGAGCCAAGGTATGTAAGGGCTAAAATCGAGCCGCCACCTGTTTTTTCCATTTGTGGTTTAGCGTATTTTGTAAGAGTTAAAAGAGAATAAGCACTTACATGCATAGCTAGATCCCAGCCTTCTCTGCTTGTTGTATAAAAATCTCCTAAAAGGTCTTCCTTGTTGGCAAAAGCAACTGCGTGGATGACAAAGTCTAATCTGTCATAAATTTTAGCGTATTCTTCAAAAACTTTTTTAACATCTTCATCTTTTGTAACGTCGCACTCTATGCACATTTTAGCGTTCATTTCTTGCGCTATAGGTTTTACCCTTTTTTCCATTGCTTCATTAGCATATGTAAAAGCAATTTCACCGCCTGCAGCATAAATTTGCTCTGCTATGGCATTAGCGATACCATGTTTGTTTGAAACACCAAATATAATGCCCTTTTTGCCATCCATAATACCCATAAGAATCTCCTTATTTATGTCCTTATGGTTATTTTACTATAAAAATGATTATAACAAGTATTTATTTTCTACATTTGTGGTTTTGGCGGGCTCGACTTGTTTATTTTGAGTGTCAACTTCTGAATTAGCGTAAAATCTTTCATCGTCAAGTTCTTCCATTGCTTTCATAACGCCTAATCTGCCTGCTTCTTTTTGTAATTTTGCAAGGTAGGATTCTATTGCAAAAGTTATAACAAAGTTTAGTGCTGCCCAAGTGCCTGCTGTTATAGCGCCAACTTTTTTAATTCCTTTTGTAAGAAGTATATTTTTAACATTTTTAGAATCTTTTAACAACTCTATTGCTTTTTGAGGGTCTTTTTCAACAACTTTTTTAATGGTTTCAAAAATTTCTTCCAAATCTTTTTGTGGAATATTGTTGCCGATTTTTTCTAAGTTGTCTAAAATTGTGTCAACTTGTTTTTTGTTAGAACTTTCAACAATAGATTTAAGCCAGTGTGGAATATTGTCTGAACTTATGTATTCTAAAAATTCTTTTTCGCTCATTCCTTTAATTCCGGCTTTCATTTCTTTTAAGGTGTCTTTAATTACATTGAAAGGAATATCAAACTCAGAAAACTCATCTGTCACCTTTTGAGCAGCTTTCATATCTTTTGTAAGTTCAACAATATTTTTGTTAACATCACTTAAATAATTTTTCACCCTTTTGCCTTTTAGGAAATTTGTTTTTTCTGATAAAAATTTAGTTACTTTTTCAATAACGTTACCTGCTTTAATTTTTCCCCTTGCAATTTGAATACCTACAATTGCAAGAGGTGAAAGTGCCGTTGCAATGCCTGTTAGTAAAACTAAAGGTTTTGCAATTTCGACTGCTGCCTCTACTGATTCAGAGTATTCTTGCGACTTATCGTCAACTTTTTCAAAGGTATTAAACATTTTGCGCTGCAAGTTTTTAGCGTCTTTTAGCTGATTTTCATCTACATTTGCACTTTTAACAAGTTCTTCTTTTATTGCTCTGTTTTTTGCAGCAGTTGAATTTTGGTATTTTTTATACTCAAAATATTCTCCAATAACACGCGGTATAAAAGTAATGTATTCTTTAAATCTTTTGCCAAAAGGTTCTTTTTGAGCTTTTACATTTTCAACTGATTTTAGTTCTTCGTCGCTGTAGCCTATAAAGTTATTCGGGTCTTGTTCAAGTTCTCGTTTTGCAAGATATCTTCCTGCACGAGCTGACGCTTTTTGAAGTTTTAAACCTACAACAAGCCCCACTGTTGTGGTAATAATTCCGCCTATTATTGAAAAGGCAAAGTTTCTTCCTTTGTTTGTTGTAAGTGCAATGTTTAAAACTTTTTTTGCAGCATTGCTAAGATTGTCAAAAGCTGTTCCTGAATTTACTTTAAAATCAGACATAAGTATTAATGCTCTTAACTTTCCTGCTAATTTTTTATATTCAGGGGTGTTTTTTGTGGTATTTTTAAATTTTTCATAGACGTTTTTAACTTCTTGTGCGTCATAATCTTGCAGTTGTCCTATAAGTTTTTCAATGTTTTTGTTAAATGCTTTGTCTAATAGACCTGATTTGTTGCCTATAAAACCTACAATAGCACCAATTGCACCACCTAAAAATGGTGTTCCCATAATAATGGTATCAGCAGCAACTTCCATGTTTTCAGAATAATCTTCTGCTCTATTGTTGATTAATTTTGTAATTCTTTGAATTACTTCTTTGTCTTTTTGAGCTTCAATAAGTTCTTGTTGAGTTAATTCTCTTTGTACCAGTTTGCTTTGGTCAGAGTCTTGTTTTTTCCAAGCTTTATATGCTTTATTGTCTTTTATAACTTGAATTAGAGAGGATTTTTCTTTTTTCTTAGATAATTTTGCGCTGAAACCTTTTTCTTGCTGTTCTTTTGCTTCAACTGTTTGTTTTGCTTGTTCGATTTGCTCAGGAGTGTATTGAACAAAGTATTTCGGGTCATTTAGTTGTTCTCTAGATTGCCAGCGTGCAATTCTTGAGGAGTTTACTTGTAATTTTGTAGCTAAAATAATTGTTCCAACAAAGCTTGTAAGAGCAGTTGCTAAAGGTATTAAAATTCCAAGACCAATTTTTTTATTGAAATTTTTAACCGCAGGAATATTTTGGTATTCTTTTAAAAGTTCTTGCGCTCGTTTGTAAATTGCTTTAATTTCATTGTCATCAATGTTTTTTAGTTTGTCTAAATATTTTTTATTTAAAAATCCGTATTCATAGAAATATTTTAAGTCACTAATATCATTGTTATACCCATAGTTTTGAATCTTTTTAGCAAGTTCTATTACTTCTTTGTTATCTGTAAATTTATTGCGTGCTTCCATCAGAGCTTTACTTGCAGGACCAAATACAAATTTAGAACTGCCAAGGAAAGAGCCAACCGTTGCAACATATGGAATGATGGCTTCAAATGGGGCTGTTGCAGTTTCTGTTTTTTCTGCAACATCTTCAGAATGGGCATCCATAATGTCTACAATGTCAATTATAACTTGACCTTGCTTTTTTGCGCGTTCAAGTTCTTCTTGTGTTTTTGGATTTTTTTGAGCTAAAACTTTCCTTTTTTCAGTGTTGTTTTGCTGTTCTTTTTCCCATTCCTTAAAGTTTTTACTATTGGACATAACTTGTCCTAATGAATTTAAAAATCCCATTTGCTTCCCTATAATTATTAATATGTTATGTATATATAAAAACCTAAAAAAAATAAAATTGCCTTTATATTTCAAGTTGTTTGATTTATAATTATTGAAAAAATAAACGAGAGATTTTTATGAGAATTATTGCAAACAACCTTATAAAAATATACGGAGATCGCTCTGTTGTAAATGATGTTTCTTTTGAGGTTAACAAAGGCGAAGTCGTTGGTCTTTTAGGGCCTAACGGAGCAGGTAAAACCACAACTTTTTATATGATTGTAGGTCTTGTAAAGGCAAATTCAGGACATATTTTTTTAGAAAATAAAAAAGACAAATCTCAAATTGAAATTACTCAAATGCCAATGAATGAGCGCGCAAAAAGAGGTATTGGTTATTTGCCTCAAGAAGCCTCTATTTTTAGAAAACTCTCAGTTGAGGACAATTTAAAACTTGTTTTAGAGATGAATGAATCTCTAAATAAAGAAGAAAAAGCCCAAAAACTTGAAGATTTACTTGAAGAATTTGGTGTTAAAAAACTCAGAACCGCCTCAGCAGTATCGCTTTCAGGCGGTGAGAGAAGAAGGGTAGAAATAGCACGTGCCTTAGCTGCAACACCTCACTTTATTTTGCTGGATGAACCTTTTACGGGTATTGACCCAATTGCAATTGGCGAAATTAAAGAAAATATTTATAAGCTTGCACGAGAAAAAGGCATTGGGGTGCTTATTACAGACCATAACCCAAAGGCAACTCTTTCTATTACAGATAGAGCTTATGTAATATTTGATGGTAAAATAAAAATTTCAGGCAAGTCAAAAGACGTTGCAGTTGACCCTGTTGCAAAAGAATTTTATTTAGGAAAAGATTTTACACTTTAATGAATAAATTAAAACTTACAATTTTTGATAAATACATTTTTAAGCAAGTGCTAATGGCAACACTTGTGTGCTTGTTTTTATTTATAATTGTTTGGATTGCGCCTGAAACCCTTGTAAGGACAATAAAAAAGGTGTTAATCGAGCATGTTTCAATACTTGAGGCATCAAAACTTTTGCTTTATGAAATACCAAAAGTCCTTGCAAAAGCAATACCTGTGGGCATTTTGCTCGGGTCGTTGTTTACTTTTGATACACTTTCAAAAAACTCCGAACTCAGTATTTTTCGCGGTGTCGGGCTTTCCTTTAGCCGTATAATGGCGCCTGTACTTGTTTTAGGGGTCATGCTTGCATATATTTGTTATGTTGTAAACGATAAATTTATCCCTTATACATCAGCCAGAGCAGGTGAAGCAGGCGGTTATGATGTGCATTTTGTTTATATTATAAAAGATGAAAATAATGCGCCAAAGCAGGGGCTTATT
Source organism: Candidatus Gastranaerophilales bacterium (assembly GCA_944324905.1). Taxonomy (GTDB): domain Bacteria; phylum Cyanobacteriota; class Vampirovibrionia; order Gastranaerophilales; family Gastranaerophilaceae; genus Galligastranaerophilus. The sequence continues at coordinate 94,537 of CALUYB010000001.1, read as the reverse complement.
GTTTCAAATTTTAATGTTTTGGTAATAAGAAACTTGATTTTACTAAATTTTTCCCCTGACAGATACGCGGATGCACAAATGTTTAACAGTATTATTTTTGCTCCTTATGCCCTAAGAAATAAAAATAATTGGATTTTAAAAGAAGCTAAAGAATACAGCATAAATCCAAACGGAATTTACAAGGAAATTAAGGAAATTGGTGATTACCCTATTTTAAACGAAAAATTATCAGATGAAGTTTTTCAGTTAATGAAAAACGCTACACGCCGCGACAGATCTTATACAAATAAAGAGCTTGGTGAGTATGTAAAGTTGCTTAAAAAACAAGAATACACTGATGAATACAATTTTATGCTTGCAAAATATTACCAGAGATTTTTGCACCCACTAACATGTGTAATTTTTGCCGCAATAGGCTGTTTACTTGGTTTTTCGCCACCGCGTTCTCAAAGGCTTGTAGGTTTTACAATAGGAGTAGGTATGATTTTTGCCTACTATATTACTCTGCCGTTTTTTGACCTTTTGGCGCAAAAGGGTGTTATGTGGCCGTTTTTGGCTGCTGCGTTTCCTATAATAGTTTTTGTTGCAGCGATTTTTGTAATTAAAAAGGTGAGGGATTTATGATGTTGAAAAAAATATTTTTAATATTTACGGTTTTTTTAGTTGCGACATCAGCCTTTGCAGCAGATGGAATTAGCGAAAAGTATGACAAAAAGGGTAAATTTTACCTGTATAAAATAGATTTAGAACAGCTTGCGCCCAGAATACGCCCTTATATTGTGCAAGACGGCTTAAAAACCGCAAGAGAAGTTTTTAAAGAAAATAATTTTGATTTTGTTATAAACGGTGGTTTTTTTGACCCAAACACCGCAAAATCAGCGTCTTACGTGGTAATTGACGGGAAAAAAGTCGCAACTCCTTTTGAATCAATTCAAATGATTGAAAATTTATCTAAAGAAGACAGGGTTGAAAATGTCCTAAACAGAAGCGAACTAAGGATTTACCGCCATGACTATAAAGATTTATATAAATTTGACATTGTAAATCACTTTGACCCTGTGCCAAAAGATTATGAAATAGTGCACCTTTTAGGCGGCGGGCCTGAAATTTATCCCGAGATGGCTATTTTAAAAGAAGGCTTTGTGAAGTATGATGAAACAGGGTACCCTAAAATTCAAAGTGCGCATGTACTAAAGAAAAGAGCGCGCACCATGCTTGCGCTAAAGGGTGAAAATCTCTATGTTATAATATTTTCAAACTTTGCTCCTGTGACATTAAACGAGGCTGCAAAAAAACTTGAAAAATATCGTTTTGAGAAAATAATGGCGCTTGATGGAGGCCCATCAACTTCACTAAACTGGCAAGACAAGGAAATTTCCTGTGCAAGCAACAATGAGCAAAGAAAAGTAAAATCGTTTTTAATAATTCAAAAATAGAGGTGTAAATGAATAAAGTTGCAAAAATTGAAATCGCAGTTATTATAATTCTTATTTTGTGCATAGGTTTGTATTTAACGCCTTATTTAACGGGCGGGTTGGATAAGAAAAAAGAGGCAAGAGTGGTGGCAAATGCTGCTGTTTTCACTTCAAAATCACTTGCAAATTTTTCAATTAATAAAAAAGAAAAAGCCTCAGTTGTTGCGAAAAAAACTGCAGATGAACTCAATACTTTAAGCAAAAACCCTTTTAATAAAAAACTTCCTGCTTACGTTTTTGAAAATCCAGAGGCAGGAAGCGTTATAGTACAATCTGATGATGAACTTCAAACAGTTACGGTTACAGGTTTTGGAAAAGAAAAACAAATTGTCGTAAGAACAGTTATAAAACCGCCGTCTTTTGTGACTTATCAAAAGTATGAGGATAAAAAATGATAGAAAATATAATGCGCTTTAAAGTCCAATATGCTGACACTGACGCCTATGGAGTTATGTGGCATGGCTCGTATTTAAGATATATGGAAATGGGCAGAGTTGAGCTTTTAGAGGACTATGGCATAAAAATTGACAAATTGCAAAAAGAGCAAGATGTCATTATGCCTGTAATAGAGCTGGATATCAAGTATAAGTTCAGTGCAAAGCTAATGGATGAGTGCGTTTTAAGGACAAAAATAATTGATTTAACCAAAACAACAGTAACTTTTTTACAAGAAATTTATGTCGAGGACACTCAAAAGCTCTGCACAAGCGCGACGGTTCGAGCAACAGCGCTTAAGGGCGGCAGGATTTCAAGGCAAGTGGATGAGTATTTTAAAGAGAGGGTATAATGCAAATTTTTAGTGCGATGGATACGTATTTTCAAAGTCTTGGGACATTGGGGCTTGCTCTAAATTCTTTCATAGAGAGCTTTTTCCTTGTTCCACCTCCTGACTTTTTGCTTATTGCAATGGATTTAGCAAAACCAGAGCGTGCGCTTTACTATGCGCTAATTTGTACATTAGCCTCAGCTTTTGGCGGTATGGTGGGCTACTGGATTGGTAAATTTGGCGGAAGGCCCGTTTTTATTTGGATTTTAACCGCTCTTTCAAATAAAAAAGGCGCTCAAAAAAGAAAACAACTAAAAAATGCCTTACAAAAGTTTAATGAAGTTGAAGCACTATACAACAAATGGGGCGTGCATGCGGTGTTTTTTGCGGCTTTTACCCCTATTCCGTATAAAGTTTTTACAATTGCAAGCGGAATTTTAAACATGAATTTGCTTGCTTTTACGCTCTCGTCGGTAATTGGCCGCGGTATGCGCTTTTTTATAGTAAGCATTGTGCTTATGTTTTTTGGAGAAAAGATAAAAGACCATTTGGAGCTTATAATACTTGGCGCAACTGCTGTTATTGTAATATTTTTCATTGTTTTATACAAAAAGCGTCATAGCTTTTCAAAAAAGTAAAATAAAACGGGGCGCAGTTTAGTTTAAGCCCCGTTTTTATTATTTAATCTGTAATAGCGCCTAAATTTGCACCTTTTACGGTTTTTGCATATTTACTTAAAAATCCTCTCGGGACTTCTTTTTTAACGGGTACAAAGTCTTTTCTTCTTTGCGCCAGTTCTTCTTCAGACACTATTAAATCAATAGTTCTTTTGTTTATATCAATTTTAATTTTATCGCCTGTTTTAATAAGCCCTATAATGCCGCCCTCAGGAGCTTCAGGGCAAATATGACCAATGCACAAGCCTCTTGTACCGCCTGAAAATCTGCCATCAGTAATTAAAGCGCAAGATTTGCCAAGCCCTTTGCCTACTAAAAGCGATGTGGGAGCAAGCATCTCACGCATCCCTGGACCGCCTTTTGGACCTTCGTTTCTAATAACTACAACATCGCCTGCAACGACTTCATCTGTTTCAATGCCTTTCATAGCGTCTTCTTCACGTTCGTAAACACGCGCTGTACCTTCAAATTCAAAGACACTTTCATCTACACCCGAGATTTTAACAACCGCACCTAATGGGGCTAAATTACCATGAAGTATTGCAAGACCGGGGTTTTTGGTTATAGGATTGTCAAAAGGCTTAATAACATTGCTATCCACCCATGCGCTTTTTGCACGTTGTTCAACTGTTTGACCAACTAAATTTATAGTATTTTTAAGCTCATCAGTATGACCCCAAATTGTTTTAAGTGCGCCTGAAATACCGCCTGCGTTGTCTAAATCAGTCATTGTAAGGGTTGATGAGGGGTCAAGTTTAATAATTTGTGGAATTTTAAAGCTTAATTCTTCAAAATCATCAAGTGTTAAATTAATTCTTGCACTGTTTGCAATTGCAAGCAAGTGTAAAATAGAATTTGTTGAGCCGCCAAGTGCTAAATCTACAATAATTGCGTTTCTTAGGGAATCTCTGGTAATAATATCTTTTGGACAAATATTTTCTCTTACCAAATCCACAACCGTATAGCCGGAATCAAAAGCAATACGACGTTTTTTAGAGCTTACAGCAGAAGCAGTTGCACAACCCTCAAGGCTCATTCCCATAACTTCAGTTAAACATGCAAGAGTATTTGCAGTGTATAATCCTTGACATGCGCCAAAAGTCGGGCATGCGTAGTGTTCCATTTCACAAAGTTTTTCTGCGGTTATTTCTCCTGCTCTATAGCGTCCTACTGCTTCAGAAGATCCTCTTATAAACGTTAAAGTTTCGCCCTTGCACTGACCTTCTAAAGAAGGGCCTGCCGTTACAATAATTGCAGGAATATTAAGTCTAAGTGCCGCAATTAACATCCCCGGAGTGATTTTATCGCAATTTGTTAAAAGTACAAGCCCGTCAAGCTGGTGCGCTGCTGCTACTGCTTCAACGCAGTCTGCAATTAAATCCCTGCTTGGCAGAGAATATCTCATACCGCTATGACCCATTGCAATGCCATCGCAAATGGCAGGAGTTCCAAAAATATAAGCCTGACCACCGTTTGAGTGTATACCTTTTTCAATTTGTCGCTCTAAATCTCTCATTCCGGCATGTCCTGGGACTAAATCCGAAAATGAGCTTGCAATACCAATAAACGGCTTTTTAATATTCTTATCGCTTAAACCGCCTGCATAAAGCAGTGCTCTGTGCGGCGCATGTGCCATACCCTCTTTAATTGCGTCAGATTTCATATTTTTTTCTCCTTTTTTTCAATTATACATTCTTTTGTAAAAAAATGTTCATAAAAACGATTTAAAAACTTTAAATTTACATAACTTCATGAGAGAATTTTTTTGTAACAAGTAAAAATAAGGCGCCCCCCATGTTTAACAGCAAAACAAGCTTTAAGGCAGTAATTCTTGCAGCAGGCAAGGGTACAAGGATGAAATCATCCAAGCCAAAGGTTTTGCATGAAATATTCTCTAAACCTCTTGTAGGTTGGGTTGTGGATTCAATAAATGAAATTTATCCGCAAAATAATACTCAAAGTATTGTGGTTGTGGGTCATGGTGCTGATGATGTTGAAAAGTATTTAAAAAAATATGAAAATGTAACCTGTGTTCTTCAAAAAGAGCAGTTGGGCACAGGACATGCAGTTTCAATGGCAACAAGTGAATTAAAGGATTTTTGTGGTACGGTTTTAATCACATGTGGCGATACTCCTCTTTTAAAATCTTCCACAATGCGCTCTATGGTTGAATATCACCTTGAACATAATGCTGATGTTACTGTTATGAGTGCAATTTTTGATAATCCTTTTGGTTACGGCAGAATTGTACGCTTGCAAGATGGTGGAATTGAGGCTATAGTTGAACAAAAAGATGCAAATGACGAGCAAAAAGCTATAAAAGAAGTAAACGCAGGTGTTTATTGCCTTAAATGGGAAAGTGTCAAGGGTGCCTTTGGTGAGCTTAAAAATAATAACTCGCAAGGCGAATATTACCTGACAGACATAGTTTGTTGGGCAAAAGAAAAAAACAAAAAAGCACTTTCGTTTGTAATTAAAAACCCTGATGAAACTTTGGGCATTAACTCAAGAGCGCAACTTGCTCAAGCAACACAAATTATGAAAAATGAAAAGCTTAATGAGCTTATGGAAACAGGTGTTACAATAGTTGATTCTTTATCTACTTCAATATCGCCTGAAACGAAAATTGGCGCAGATACTGTAATTTATCCAAATACTTATATAAACGGCAAAAATAAAATCGGTTCCAATTGCAAAATTGGGCCTTTTTCGCACTTAAGGGGTAATGTTGAAGTTGGCGATTACTCAAAAATTGGCAATTTTGTCGAGTTAAAAAATGCAAAAATCGGTTCTCACACAAATGTTTCGCATCTAAGTTATGTGGGAGATGCAACTTTAGGCTCAAATGTAAACATAGGCGCAGGTACAATTTTTGCAAATTACAATTCAATTACAAAAGAGAAAAAGCAATCAACGCTAAAAGATGGTGTTTCAATTGGTTCAAATACTGTAATTGTTGCACCTGTTGAGTTAGGCGAAAACGTTTTTGTAGGTGCAGGCAGTGTTATTACAAAAGATGTTGAGGAAAACTCGCTTGCACTTTGCAGAACACCTCAGAAGGAATACCCAAATTGGGTTGAAAAACAAAAAAAATTACTAAACAAAGGAGATAATTAAAAATGAAATTAGGGCTTGAAACAATGGAGCAGTTGCAAAATACGGTTTTGCCCACACATGACATTAAACTTTTTTCAGGCCGTTCTAACCCTGTATTGGCGCAAGAAATTGCTCAATATTTAGGTACAACGGTTGAGCCGATGATTGTCAAAAATTTTATGGACGGCGAAATTTACGTCCAAATTCAAGATTCAATTCGTGGCGATGATGTTTTTGTTGTTCAGCCTGTTTGTAATCCCGTAAATGAAAGCTTAATGGAGCTTTTAATTATAATCGATGCGTTTAAACGTGCAAGTGCAAAGACAATTACGGCGGTTATTCCCTATTACGGTTATGCTCGCCAAGATAGAAAAACATCAGGCAGAGAAGCAATTACAGCTAAACTTGTTGCGGACCTTTTAACAACTGCAGGCGCAAATCGTGTTCTTGCAATGGATTTGCACACAGGTCAAATTCAAGGTTTCTTTAATATTTTGGTTGATCATATTTACTCAACACCTGTGCTTGTTGATTACATTAAAAACTTAAATATCCCCTCAGATGTTCTTATGGCGGTATCCCCTGATACAGGCGGCGTTCAAAGAACTCGTGCATTTGCAAAAGCTCTTAACTGCCCTCTTTCAATTATTGATAAACGTCGTGATAAACACAATGTTGCAATTGCAGACCATGTTATAGGTGATGTTAGAGGCAAGGTTTGCGTTATGTTTGATGATATGATTGACACAGCAGGTACAATTTGCGAGGCTGCAAAACTTCTTATAAGAGAAGGCGCAAAAGAAGTTTATGTTTGCGCTTGCCACCCTGTGTTCTCCGGTCCTGCGCTGCAAAGACTTGATGAGGCGCCAATTAAAGAAGTTATTGTTACAAATACAATTCCTTTGAAAAATGAATTTATTCCGACAAAAATTACACAACTAAGCATTGCACCGCTTTTAGGTGAGGCAATTTCAAGAATTCACGATGATCAAAGTGTATCTTCACTTTTTGGATTTGAAAAGGAATATAAAAACTAATGACTTTTGAAAAGTTAAAAAATCTTGAAAAAGAGGCGCAGCAATGTGAGTGCTGCCCTCTTTTTGCAACAAGAAACAATATTGTATTTTCTGACGGTTCAAATAAAGCTAAAATTATGCTCATAGGAGAAGCCCCCGGGGCTGATGAAGATAAGCTTGCTAAGCCTTTTGTAGGTCGTGCGGGCAAGCTTTTAAACGAGTTTTTGCGCTCTGCAGGAATTAATAGAGATGAGGATTTATACATTGCAAATACTCTAAAGTGCAGACCGCCTGAAAATCGTAAACCTACAAAAGAAGAAAAAAAGGCTTGTGAAAAGTTTTTGCAAGCTCAAATTGAAATTATAAAGCCAAAAATTATTGTCCTTTGCGGAGCGACTGCAATGGAGAGTTTTTTAGATAAAAAGCTTAAAATTTCAAAAGTTCGCGGGCAGATTTTTGAAAATATAAAAGGTTACGAGGGTATTAAATTTATCCCTGTTTTGCACCCGTCTTATCTTTTAAGGCAGCATTCAACAGAAATTAATTCACCCAGAGATTTAACCTTAAAAGATTTAATTATGATTAAGAATTTAATTAAATAGGCGGCTCTTAATTAAAGCAGGCTCTTATCGAGCCTTTGGGAGCCGCTTATTTTACATATTTTCGTGGGTATTAACTGAATCGTCAGGACTTTGCGAGTCGTCCTCAACCTCAAATTCCCAATAATTTTCATTAGGTATAACCATATCACCTGTTAAGAGAATATATACAAGCTCATCACCTTTTAAGTCGTATTTAACAACAGGGGATAATTTGTTTGTATATTTAACCAAAAATTCAGCTTTTGTGATTTCTTTTCTGCCTTCAAAGTAGTTTTCTTTAACAGGTGCTTTTTTATCAACTGTTTTTGTTGTAACAACTTTGCCCTTGTCTGTAGTGTAAGTTACACCTGCCATTTGGTGGCTAATTCCGTTTGGCATATAGAATTTTCTTATAACAATAAGATTTTTTTGTTTTTTAATTCTAAAGGGTGTGTATTTAATTTTTTGAACATCTGCAACAAATTGAGTTCCTGCAGGATATAAGAATGTGCCTTCTTGAGTGTAAACATCAGCTGGTGCAACAAATACAAGCTGGTCGCCAATTTCATGCTTTTTGCTGTTTATAGGCTGACTTGGTTTTGCAACAATAATGTTTCCTGCTTCAATAACATTTTTTGTGTTGTAAAGATTAACAGTATTTCTTGGCGCACCTTCAACAAGTTTTAAGGTATTTGTGCCTAAAAATTCTGTTTTTTGTTTATTTGCAGTTCTTCTAAATTTATCTTCAACAAGGCTTAATTGTTTTTCAACTTGAGTAAATAAAACAGCAGCTTCAGCGCGTGTTAAAAAGTCATTTGGCCTAAAGTAAGATGGGTCAGGATGATTTACATATAATTTATTCACAACGTTTTTAATGTAAGAATATTTAGCCCAGTTTGGGATTTGCTCAGTGTCTGCAAAACCGTTAAGAACATTTATGTCGCCATAAAAACCCTTTGTAACGTTTGCTATTACTGCGTTTGCTTCTGAGCGTAAAATTGATTGTTCGGGTTTAAAAGTGTAATCAGGATAACCAAAAATAAGCCTTAGTTGTTCTGATGTTAAAATGCTCTGGTCAAATCTTGTAGATGAATCTACATCTTTGAATTTTGTTGTGCCATCTGTCATAATGTCTTCACTTTGGATGACTTTTAAAAGCATATGCACAAATTCGCTTCTTGAAAGCGTTTCATCAGGTGCAAAAGCATAACCGCTTTTAAAGCCCATATATCCTTTATTTAGCGCATTGGCAATTTGGGAAGCTGCCCAGTGGTCATTTTTAACATCGGTAACTTCAAGCGCGAAAGCTTTGTTTACACTAAAAACCAATAAACAAAGCGCTATTAGACAGAATATCTTTTTCATATATTTTAAGCCTCATTTTACTCAAAACCTATGAAAATTTTACAATAAGATAAGCTTAAAATCAAACTACAACTAAATTTTACTTATTATTTCTTTATAATCAATGTTTAAACATTCGCTACTGTCGCAGTTTTGCGCCCTTTTGTGCCATAAGCAGGGTCGGCATGGAACATTGTTTTTTATTACGTAAAATTTTTCACTTTTTGGTAAAAGTTTTTCTTCATTTGTCGGTCCAAAAATTGCAAAAGTTTTGACATTAACCCCTACTGCCACATGCATTGGTGCAGAATCCGCACAAATTGCGCATTTAGCCTTGTTAAAAATATTTGCCATATCAAGCAAGCTTTTTGTTTTGTTGAAATAATTTACAAAATTTTGATTTTGTGAAATTTTTTCGTCAGCAATAATTTTAGAAATTAAATCTTCATCATCTCGAGTGCCGAAAAGCACCACTTTTTCGCCCTTTTCAAGTAATTCTGTGATTAAATTTTTCCAAAAATCTAAATTTGGGCATTTTAAAATATTTTTTCTTATGCTCATTTTGCTCACCCCTGGGTGAATGGCTATAAATTCACCTTTTGTAAGGTTTTGAGGCAAAATGTAATTTTCATCAACGGCAATTTTAGGTAGTTCGCAATCTAAATTACAAATTGGCGAAACTAAGTCGTGATACATATTTGAGGCATATTGATTTTCGTTTAACTCTACACTTTTTGTAAGTAAAAAAGAAGTTTTTGACCTAAACCCAATGCGCTCTTTTATTCCTGTTAAAAACAGCAAAATGGCTACCAGCGGAGATTTTCCGCTTGATATTACAACATCAAAATTTTTAGTCCAAACTTCAAATAAAAATCCTAAAATGTTTAAATATTTTTTTATCCCTTTTGCTTTTATGTCAGTTTTTATAACATCGTTAATATCGGGGCAAAGTTGCACTATACTTGCACTTCGAGGTTCAAGCGCAAGTGTAATTTTGCACTCTTTAAAAGTGTCTTTAAGGCTTTTTATAACGGGCATAAAAAGTATTTCATCCCCTATTCCGCCCCAATTTACAAGTAAAATGTTTTTATATTCCTTATTTTGTGCCATTTTTACCCTCTTTATAATTTTACTTCTTTTTAATTTTATAATAAAATAATTCTATGAGCGAGTTAACTTTAAATTATACAGGAATAGGCTCTTTGCCATTTAAGGGTGAAAATGCACCAAAATGCGCACTGGACTTTATTTTTAATGAATTTAAAAGCATACCTTTTTGGCCACAGTTGCCACATTTTGCGCGCGAAGAAGATATGGTGTTTCAATACACCCAAAACCTTGCAGGGCTTAGCTTTGATGGTGATAAATATTTTTTAAATCCTGAAAGCGAAGAATTTTTTTCTGCACTTGAAGAATTATTTTTTGATTATGAAAATGTTATAAGTGCGGATGATTTAATTCAATGCGAGCAAACGCTTGATAAATATGCGATTTTGCCGCCAAATTCAAATTCTCTTGCACCTTTTTTATGTGAACTTAAAAACCATAACCCTGATTTTGTAAAAGGTTCAATTACAGGCCCTTTCACTTTTTCAACTTCAATAGTTGATAATGAAGGTAAATGTGCCTATTATAACGATGTTTTAAGAGATGTTTGCACAAAAACACTTTCCCTTAAAGCACTTTGGCAGGTAAAAGAGTTTAAAAAGGCTGCACCAAATGCAAAGTCAATAATTTTTATGGATGAGCCTTCAATTTCGCAAGTCGGCTCTTGTGCGTTTTTGTCGGTTGAAAATTCAGATGTAATTGAAATGCTTAAAATTATTGCTAATGACTTGAAAAAATTTGATGCCTTAAGCGGTGTACACTGCTGTGGCAAGACTGATTGGGAAATTGCTCTTTCAAGTAATGTTGATATTGTTAATTTTGACGCTTATTCATATTCGCAAAGCGTTGCAAATTTTGCGCCTCAGGCTAAAAAATTCCTTGAAAACGGCGGATTTTTTGCCTTTGGAATTGTTCCGACTTTAGATAAAGATGAATTGAAAAACCTTGATGTAGATACACTTGAGCAAAAATTCAACGATTCTGTAAAATGTTTTACATCAAAGGGAATTGATAAAGATTTGCTTTTTAAACAGCTGTTTTTAACCCCTTCTTGCGGTTGCGGTTCACTTGACGACAAGGGCGCGCTAAAGGCATTAAAACTTACGCAGGAGCTTTCTTTGCGTCTTAAAGAAAGGTGTGGTGCGCTTTTATGACACATACTCTTGCACTTTTAGGCAAAGGCGGAAGCGGTAAAACTACTTTAACAAGGGCTTTTTGTTCACTTTTGAGGGAATATTTTCCATCTTCATCGATTTTACTTGTGGATAATGACCTAACTTGCGAGCTTGCAGGCAGTTTCGGCTTAAAATCAAGAAATACAATATATGGCATTCGCTCCGGTAAACACGAGTATAAAACAGGCATACCAAAGGGCATGACAAAGCAAGAGTACATTGAGTGGGCGCTTGAGGACATTTTAGAAGAAGTGGAAGAAAATACGGAAATTATTGTGTCTTGGTTTGTTGCCTCAAAAGACTGTCGTTGCCCTATTACAAAGCAGATGAACGATGCTCTTGTAAAACTTGTTGACAGATATGATTTTGTAATTTTTGATTGTGAATTTGACCTTAAATATTTAAATTTACTTGTGGATTACCCTATTGATACCTCGATAATCGTTGCTAATCCTACTCAAAAGTCCATTCATCTTGCAGGCGAAATTTATGACTTTTCTAAAAAATACGCAGCAGACGGGCAATTTGGGGTAATTTTAAATAAAGCTAAAAAAGAAACTTTAAATAAATTTGTTGAGCAAATAAACCTCAATAACCTTAATTTACTTGGAATTATCGATGATTTGGGTGATGATGTGAGCTATGAAAAGGTTAAAGAAATTATAAAAGATTTTTACCCTCGTTTAAATCTCCCGCAAGATATTTCAGGAGGGGTGTAAAATGGCTCAAATAATGGATGGCAAGGCTTATTCAAAAGAAATCCTTGCACAGATTAAACTAAAAGTTGAAAAGTTGCAAAAAAAGCCCTCTTTGGCGGTAATTCTTGTCGGAGATGACCCTGCATCGCAAATTTATGTAAGCAACAAGGAAAAAACTGCGCGCGAGCTTGGTTTTGTTTCAAAAACCTACCGTTTAAAAGAAAATACAAGCTCAAATGAACTAAAGGATTTAATTTTAAACTTAAATTTAGATGAGGACACAGACGCGATTTTACTGCAGCTGCCATTGCCTAAACACCTTGTGTCGCAAGACTTTATAGAACTTATTGACCCAAAAAAAGATGTCGATGGCTTTCATCCCATAAACTGTGGCAGACTTTTGACAAATTCAAGCCCTTATGCTGTTTCTTGCACTCCAAAGGGCATTATAAAGCTTTTAAAAAAATATAACGTAGAAATTCAAGGCGCAAATACTGTTGTCATAGGGCGTTCTAATATGGTAGGCAAACCCTTGATACATTTGCTTTTAGGGCAAAATGCAACAGTTACTGTTGCACATTCTAAAACAAAAAATTTGCCTGAAATTACACAAAAAGCGGATATTTTAATTAGCGCAACAGGCATAAAAGGGCTTGTAACAAGGGATTTTGTAAAATCAGGGGCTGTTGTTGTCGATGTTGGAATTTCTCGTGATGAGGACGGAAAAATCAAAGGAGATGTTGAATTTGAGGAAGTTTCAAAAGTTGCCTCCCTTATAACGCCTGTCCCCGGGGGGATTGGACCTATGACAATTGCCATGTTAATGGAAAATACGCTGGAGCTTAGTTTAAACAATGCAAAATTTTAGGGGTACTTTTGTAAACAAACACCGGGACGCCTGGGTTGAGGTGAATTTAGGGCATTTAGAGCATAATATTTTGCAAATTAAAAAAGCAATTTTTGGTGATGATAAAAATAATGACGTCAAATTGCTTGCGGTTATTAAAGCTGATGCTTACGGACATGGTTCAATTATGTGTGCGCCAACGCTTTTAGCTTGTGGGATAGATGTTTTTGGCGTTGCAAGTATAGATGAGGCACTTGAGTTAAGGCAAAATAAGTTCACAGCGCCGATTTTGGTGCTTGGGTCAGTTCCCATTTGGTCTTATGAAACTGCAATAAAAAATGACATAACAGTGTCGATTTTCTCTGATGAACATCTTGAGGCAGCACGCCTGATTAGCGAGCGTTTAGGCGGTAAAAAATTAAAAGCTCACATAAAAATCGACACAGGTATGAACAGAATTGGTATAAATCCAAAGAGCGCAATAGAATTTTTTAACAAGGCAAAAAGCGCGCCATATTTAGATTTAAGGGGTATTTTTACGCATTTTGCCGATGTAGAGAGTGATGAAATTACAAAAAAACAAATTGAAAATTTTAAATATGTCATAAATTCAATAGACACAACAGGTTTGACCGTTCATTGTTCAAATTCTGCAGCGAGCCTTTTTTATGGTGATTTAAAATATAACATGTTGCGCTTAGGCATTATTTTATACGGTTTAACACCCTTGGGTTATAAAAATCCTAAAAATTCAATGCTGCCTGATTTAAAACAGGTTATAGGTTTAAAAGGCAGAATTACAAACATTCACACAATTGAAAAGGGTGATGGGGTAAGCTATGGACACATTTTTGTTGCAGATAAAAAAACACGAGTTGCAACCATTCCGATTGGTTATGCAGATGGTGTTTCAAGGTCACTCTCAGGAAAGATTAAAGCAAGTCTAAACGGGAAAATTATTAATCAAATCGGGCGCATTACCATGGATCAAATGATGTTTGATATTGGCGATATAGAGGCACAAAACGGCGATGTAATAACGCTTTTAGGGGATGATGATTCGGGGAATTTTTTCTCTATTGACTGTTGGGCGCAAGAGTTGGATACTATAAACTATGAACTGACATGTCGCTTAAAAGTCCGCCTGCCAAGGATTTATGTCAGATAAGAGGTATTAACAATGAAAAAAACTTTTTTATACGATGAGCATATTGCACTAGGGGCAAAAATGGTTGAATTTGGCGGCTGGGAAATGCCCGTTCAATACAAGTCAATTCTTGATGAACATAAAAATGTACGCCAAAACGTCGGTATATTTGATGTTTCACACATGGGGCAAGTATTTGTTTCAGGCGATGAGGCTCTTAACTTTTTACAAAAAATAGTACCTCAGGACGTTTCAAAATTTTCCCTAAATCACGCGCATTATTGCCAATTGCCCTATTCAAACGGCACTTTGGTTGATGACCTTATAATTTATAAACTTGAAAATAAATATTTAATAATAGTTAATGCGTCACGTCGTGAGGCTGATGTAGACTGGTTTAAGATGAATTTAGGGGATTTAGATGCAAAAATTGAAGACAAGTCTGACGAGTTTTCAATGATTGCGCTACAAGGTCCAAAAGCCCTTGAAGTTATTGAAAAAGCAGGGATTAAAAAAGAAAATCAGCCTAAATTTTTTACAATAAGCGAAACAAAACTTTTCGGTTTTGACATTTACCTTTGCCGTACAGGCTACACAGGCGAAGATGGTTTTGAGATAATCTGTAAAAACTCTGACGTTGTTGAAATTTGGAGAAAATTGCTTGAATTAGGTAAAGAATTTTCAATAACCCCTGTAGGCTTGGGTGCAAGGGATACCCTAAGGTTAGAAGCTGCACTGTGCCTGTACGGGTCAGATATTGATGAAGAAACAACCCCAATTGAGGCTGGTTTAGGCTGGTCAATTCCAAAAGATAAAAAAGAAGATTACAACGGAAAAAAGGTGATTTTAGGGCAAAAAAACGGTGAAATTCCTTTGGCTAAAAAGCTTTTTGCCTTTGAGATGATTGATAAAGCTATAGCGCGCCATGGGGCAAAAGTTTTTATTGACGGCAGGGAGTGCGGGTGTGTAACATCAGGCTCAATTTCGCCAACCTTGGGCAAAAACATCGGTCTTTGCTTGATTTCCTTTATTGGGGAATGCGAAGATTTAGCAACATCACTTAACACAAGCGAAAAAAGTATTGGCACAATAGTACAAATTATGGTAAGAAATAAATTGTACAATGCTAAAATTGTCAAAAAACCCTTTGTTGAAAAGAAATATGTTAAATAGGAGATAAAATGAGTATTCAACAACCTGAAGGAATTTTATGTTCAAAAAGCCATGAATGGGTACTTGATGAAGGCGACACTTATAAAATCGGCTTAACCGATTATGCCGTTGAACAGTTGGGCGACATTGTATTTGTTGAATTGCCCGAAGTTGAGAGCGAATTTGCAAAAGGCGAAGTTTTTGCAACAATTGAATCTGTTAAAGCTGCAAGTGAAATTTATATGCCCATAGGCGGCAAAATTGTTGAAGTTAATGAAGAATTGATTAACTCGCCTGAACTTATTAACGAAAATGTCTGGGAAAAAGGCTGGTTAGTTAAAGTTCAAAGTGATACATTTGCGCAAGACAGCTTGGGGCTTTTAGAATACGAAGATTACAAGGAAGAAGTAGCCTAAGATGTACAATTTTGAAGCTTTAAGCAGTGATGACCGCGAAAAAATGTGCGCTGATATTGGTATAAAATCACCTGACGAACTTTTTGAAGTTATACCAAAAAGCGCACGTACAGAGGATTTTAAACTTTTTAATCCACTGAGTGAGCTTGAAGCCATAAAAAAACTTAAAAAAATCTCAAAAAAAAATAACACTGACTATGCTTGTTTTTTAGGTGGCGGCGCGTATAAAAAATTCATCCCCGCAGCACTTGGGGATACCGTTTCAAGGTATGAATTTTTATCTGCCTACACCCCTTATCAGGCGGAAATTTCACAGGGGTCATTGCAAATTATGTATGAATTTCAAACCATGATTTGCAATTTGTGTGCGCAAGATGTTGCAAACGCCTCTGTTTACGATGGCGCAAGTGCTTGTGCTGAGGCAATTTTAATGGCTTGCCGTTTGAGTAAAAAAACAAAAGCCTTTGTTGATGAAAACATTAACCCGAATTATCTTGAAGTTATAAAAACATATTTACATGCTGCAGATGTTGAATTAATTGTTGCAAGTGATTGCAAGGACGAGGATTTAGCTTGTAAATTGTACCAAAGTCCAAATTACCTTGGCGAAATTGTTGAAATGCCAGAAAAAAATGCAAATGAATTAATTATTGCATGTGTTGATATTTCAACATTATCACTTTTAGAGCCACCAAAAAGTGATATTACGGTGGGTGATTTTCAGACCCTTGGTCTGTCGCTTAATTTTGGCGGGCCTTATGGCGGGTTTATTTGCTGTCGTGATGCTTATAAACGTCAGCTTGCAGGACGCATTGCAGGTAAAACTGTTGATAGAGAAGGCAAAGACGCCTATGTTTTAACTCTGCAGGCTCGCGAACAACACATTAGACGAGAAAAAGCAACGAGTAATATTTGCTCAAACCAAGCCCACTGTGCACTTTGCGCTACTTTATATTTAAGTTTGACAGGCAAAAAGGGTTTTCAAGAATTAAACTATCTTGCTTATAAAAATGCCCATAAACTTGCACAGGGCTTGCAAAATAAGGGTTATAAAATTTTAAATAAAAACTTTTTTAATGAATTTACCTATGAGCTAAAAAGTGAGCAAAATGCTCAAGAATACCTTGCAATGCTTAAGGAAAGAGGCATTTTAGGCGGTATTGCGCTGGATGATAAAAGAATTTTAACTGCTGCTACTGAACTTAATGATGAAGAAGAAATTGAACTGTATTTAAGCCTATGACAAAGGATATAATTGCTTTTTGGGGATATCCGCACCCTAATTTAATAAATAAAACAAAACTTGAATATCCAAATGCCACCTGGGTTGATTTAGATATTTGCTTTAATTATCCATCCTCAAAATTCACTCCTGATGCGTATTGCGGGATTATTAAAAATATTTTTGATAACGCTTTTTATCTCAAAAACAGAATTATAAAAATTTTGGCTGCAGTTGGAAAAGATAAATGCGACAGTGGTTTTTTTGCGGCAAACTTGCTTAAAAACGAAGGTTTTGAGGTTGAATTATCCTATTTTGAGGACACTTTGCCCCTTAATCAATTGAGCGATGTGCCCATTTGTAAAAGTTCGCTGCCACTTAAAGAAAAGCTTTCTTTAATTACTGTAAATATTGTTGAGCAGAAAGACTATTCACACCTTGAGCGCTCAAATGCGCGTTTTGGTTTTTGGGGTGTTCCGCCTAATGATTTAAATATTTGTGATTTATTTCCGCCCCAGACCCATGTTTTTGGTTGGTCAAGGTGTGTTGAGGCTAAAAACCCTGCAAATTTTGAGCTTGAAATGTATGTTGAGCCTGATTTACCTACAGTCTTTTTTGCGCAGACTTTTTGCTCAAAAACGGCACTTGCAAAGTATTTAGCCGATAAATATAACGGGCTTTATATTGATGTGGACGCTATTCCTACAAACTCTGCTTATGCTAAAATAGAGGCGTTTTTGAGGTTAAGATGAACAAATCGAAATTTTACATAGATGCAGGTACCACGTGGTCAAAAATTCTTGAGATAACGCCCTTAAATGAGCGCAAATACAGTATTTACCCGACAAGCGAGGCAAGAAAATTTGATATAAAATATGAAAAAATGACAGGTCACACAAGCGATAAAAACTCCGCCCTGTATGTAAATGAGGTTGTAGCCCTTGCAATGGGCGCAAAAGCACATCTTGAAAATAATTTTATTGCGCTTGATCTGGGTTCAAGAGATATTAAATGGATAAAATATAAAAACTCAAAATTTTCTGATATGGACTGGAATTCAAGCTGTGCTGCTGCAACAGGCGCAACAATTGAAATGCTTTTAAAGTTTTACGATGTTAAAGTCGATGAGTTAGAGTTTTGTGAGGAGAAATACCCTGTCACATGCGGGATTTTCGGGTTAGAAAAAATTATGGATGATGTTTCAAAAGGGCTTGCGCCAAAAATTGCAATTTCAAAATTTATCCATGGGATAGCCTACAATGCTTATAACTTTACGAAAAATCCCCAGAAAATCTGTATTTCAGGCGGTTTTTGCGAAAATAAATGCTTTATTGACTCACTGCAAAAATACTGTGAAGTCTTGCCCTTAGGGCGTTTTGTCCTTGTTGACGGTCTTGCCTTGCGTCCATAATATTTTGTGTATAAAATACAATTATGAATTTGAGGGTTTTATTAACTTTTATATTCGTATTTGTGCAATTGCTTTTCTATGGGGCAATTTGTACTGATAATCATACAGATTTTCAAAAAAAGTCTGCCCTTGTGCGCAATTTTATAATTGATGCCGAAAAAAACGGCATGTTAAGTAAAACCTCAAATGACGGGCATTTTGTTTGTCAAAATAATTCCTCAAAATCTATTACTTCTCATAGAGAAATTAATGGCGGATTTTTGTCCACTGTTGCGCCATCTTTTAGATTTGATTTTTCAAATAAGATAAATAATTTTTATAAAAATAATTTTTTAACAATTAATTGCACTAAACTCGCATACTCGACCGAAATTAACAGTCGTGCTCCTTAAAAAATATACTTTTTAGTTTGGAAAAAGTATATAGAAAAGGAGAAAATAATGGAAAATATTATGCAAGCCATTTCTGACGGCGTGATTATTACTATTGTTGGCATGCTTATCGTATTTGTATTTTTGACAATTATGGTAATTGCCATGGATATTACATCAGGCATTGTCGGCTATTTAAATAAAAAATTCCCGCCAAAAGTTGTTGAAACAACGACAACCAAAAAAAGACCGCAAACAAATGAAGAAGAAATGGTGGCAGTTGCTATTGCTTCAATTTTAAATTTGCAAAGAAGCGGGAGATAGTATATGTTAGAAAATTTTCATAATTTTGTAAGTGCAAATGCTGTAGCATTTAGCGCAGGGCTGTTAATTCTTGCCTATATTTTTATTGCACTTGAGAAAATCCCAAAGGTTACAATAGCACTAATCGGTGCTGTTATAGCAATTGTTTTAAATCTTGTAAGTCAAACAAAAATGATTGACGGGGCAATTAATCCTCATTATTTTATAAATTTTGTTGACTTTAATGTAATATTTTTGCTTGTTTCAATGATGATTATTGTTGCAATTACTACTCGCAGCGGCATTTTTAATTGGATTGCAAATGAGCTTTTAAAATTTACAAAAGGTCATCCTGTAAAAGTTCTTTTTATGTTATCAATTTTTACTGCTGTTGTAAGCTCACTTTTAGACAACGTTACAACAGTTATTTTGATTTTGCCTATTACTTTTGCAATAGCAAAAAAATTGGACATAAACCCCTTGCCTTATTTAATAGTTGAAATTTTTGCGTCTAACATCGGCGGTACGGCTACTCTTATCGGCGATCCGCCAAACATCATAATAGGTTCTGCTGCAGGTTTTTCTTTTATGGATTTTATAAAAGAATTAACGGGAATTGTTGCAATTATTTTGCTTGCGGTTGTATGTGCCATGTATTTCTTATTTAGAAAACAATTAGTTACAACACCGGAAAAAATGAAATCCGTTATGGAGATTGATAATTCTAAAACAATTGAGGATATTCCTTTGATGATTCGCTCACTTGTAGTGCTTTCACTTGTAATTTTAGGATTTGTATTGCATGATACAATTCACCTTGAAACAAGTATTGTCGCTATGGTGGGCGCATGTGTGCTTTTGCTTTTTGAAAAGCCGACTGATATTTTAAGGGACGTTGAGTGGAACGCAATATTTTTCTTTATCGGTTTATTTGTTATTATTGGCGCACTTGAGGCCTCTGGCGGTATAAAACTTATGGCACAGTGGCTAATTGATGTTACTCAAGGTTCAAAAGCAATGACATGTTCTTTAGTTTTATGGATTTCAGGTATTGCCTCTGGTATTATTGATAACATCCCATATACCGCAACAATGGCGCCTTTAATCGCTGAAATTGAGCGTGAGCTTGGCAGTGCTTATGCTTATCCTATTTGGTGGTCATTATCTTTAGGTGCTTGCCTTGGCGGTAACTTAACCATAATAGGTGCGGCAGCTAACGTTTATGTCAGTGAAAACGCTGCAAACAGAGGCTATCCCATAGGCTTTTTACATTTTATGAAATACGGCACAATTTGTGTCTTTATTTCTCTTGTATTAAGCAGTGCTTACATTTATCTTAGATTTTTAAGGTAGAAAGGTTATAAATGAACGAATTTAAACATAATAATAAAGATGTGTTGATTGGCATAATTATGTTTATCTTAATGGTAATATTTATGGCACTTTTAGCGCATTTTTTAAATACTTAAACTTTAAGGGAGCTTAATTGCTCCCTTTTTTGTATAATATATTTTATGAAAAATGCACAAATTTTTAAAACCGATGACGGTTCAATAGGTTTATATAACAAAGAATTGGATGAAATTTATCATTCAAGAGAGGGCGCACAAAAAGAAAGCATTGAAAAATTTATAATTCCATCTGACTTTGAACAAAGGACTAAAAACTCAGATAATATAAGGGTTTTGGACGTTTGTTACGGCATTGGTTATAATTCAAAAAATGCTCTTTGTTATTATAAAAATTGCGATATTGTAATTGATGCGCTGGAGTGGGATTTTGAGCTTGTTGAATATTCAAAAACATCTGATTTTTATTTGCCTGAGATTAATGAATTTTTAAGAGGCGAAAAAAAGCTGGGTAATTCAAAAATTAACTTTTATATTGATGATGCAAGAAAGACTGTTTTAGGGCTTAATAAACCTTACGATGTTATTTTTCTTGATGCTTTTGCGCCAAATAAGCTGCCTACCCTCTGGTCGGTTGAGTTTTTTGCGCAATTAAAAAGACTGCTTTTACCCCATGGTGTGCTTGTAACTTATTGCAGCGCACAGCCTGTAAGAAAAGCGATGAGCTTAAATAATTTTTTTGTAGGTAAAATGCTTGATAGTAAAAATCATTCTTACGTTAGCATTGCAGCTTTAGATGAAAAATTAATAAAATTTCCGCTTGATGATTTTGAGCTGGGTTTAATGAATACAAAAGCGGGAATTCCCTACAGGGACGAGAATTTAAACTCAAGTGCCGATGAAATGTTTAAAAAGCGTGAAAATGAGGTTAAAAATTCTACCCTTTTGGGTGCAAGCAAGTATTTAAGAAAAATGTGCTGATTATTCTTCGATATAAGCAACGATTTTTTCCATATACCCTTGAATTTTATCGATTTTAACTTCCATTTCATCCATGCGGCTTGCAAGTTCTTTTGTTTGTTTCATATTTTCATAAGTTACATCGATAAAGGAATTTGGGTCAAAACCGTCTTGTTGTCTTTGCAAAAGTACATTTAATTTTTCATCTAAATCTTCAAGGTATGAAATTTGTCTTCTTGTTGCTTCTTCAATTTTTCCGCCGTCAGGGGATTTTTCAGAGCGAATCAGGCGAGTTTTAATTTCTTCCATGTTCATTTTTTCGGCATTTTCAATTTGCTCTGAAAGCCCTTCTAATTTTTGTGCGGCTGATTTGAACCAATTGTTTAGGTGGCTCATTTGCCCTTCAAGCGCGTGGTTTAATTTGTTATTTTCAATATTTATATTTTTCAGTTCAATAAGTCTGTTAATAAATTCTTTGTAATTGTCACCTTTTAGGTTTTTTTCAATGGTTAATCTTAACTTTGCAATGTCAGATTCAACATCTTGCAGTGAATAATCGTAATTTGTTTCATCATTTGTATTTATAATTTTTGAGATGTCAGATGTGATTTTATCGATGTTTGATTCAACATTTGTTACTTTTTGAATTAAGTTGTATGTGTCAATTTTTGTTTCTTGGTTTTTAGTTTTAAGCTCATCTTTAAATTTTTCGTGTAAATTGTTAACTTGATTTTCAATGCAGTCTTTTAAATCTTCGCTTAAATTATTTTTTAAATATTCAACATTTGTAAGGTATTCATTGATTTTTGTAAGGTATTCATTAACATTAGGATTTTTTTCTTGTGGTTTTTCTTCTTTATTTTGCGAAATCTCACTAATTTTGTTTGAAAATTCTTCTCTCATTGAGCCTGCAATATTTTCAATGTGGTCTTTTAAAAGCTCAATAGAATCTTTTATTTCATCTTCCTTGTAAGTGTCTGACACCTCAAGTTTTTCGCTGATTGCATTCAATCTGTGCAAAATTTCGTTGTTAAAAAGAGGTTCTTTTTTGGTGAATGAACTTATTTTTTCGTTTATTTCAGAACTGTTGTTTTGAATTTCTTCCAAAAGTTCTTTTGCATTGTGAATTTGTTGTTGATTGTTGTGTTCAATTTTTTCAAGGATGTTGTTAATGACTTCAAGAATTATTTCTTCGTTATTTAAAGTTTGTTTTTGATTTTGATTTTCAAGAACTTTTTTAATAAGTTCAACTGTTTCGTTGTCATTTTTCTGATTTTGATTTTCAATGACTTTGTTTATAAGTTCAATAATTACTTGTTCTTTGCTTTCGGTTTGATTTTCAAGAACTTTTTTAATAAGTTCAACTGTTTCGTTGTCATTTTTTTGAGCTTGATTTTCTAAAATTTTATTAATAAGCTCTATTATTACGTTTTCGTTGTTTGTGCCTTGATTTTCAAGGATTTTATTAATTTTTTCTTCTAAAATTATAAAGTTAGCTTTTGCATTTTTTGTGCTGCCTAAAATGCCTTCTATAAGGTCATTTTTAATAGAGTTTAAAGCTTCTTTAATTTCAGAATTGTCAGCATTTGGCAAAAATTCTTCAATTGTATTTTTGTATTCTTCAAATTCTTTTGAAATATTTATGTTAATGTTTTCTACACTTTCAATTAAGTAATTTGAAAGGGTTTGCAGGTCAACTTTTATTTCAGTCAAAGGTGAGTTGTAAGAGTCTTTTATCTCGTTTATGTACTCTTTAACAGCTTCTGAGGTTTCTTGAAAATAGTCTTTTAATTCCTGTGAATTTTGCGCATTTTCTTGAGCTAAATAACCCCTTAATATTTCAAATTTTTCTGAAATTACAGGAATTGCATTGTTTAGTTTGGATAATATTTCTACATTTGTGCCTGATGCAGCGTGTTCAAAATTTTCTTTTATTTTTTCAAAAGAACTATTAATGCTTGAGGTTGTGTTTTTAATGTTTTGATTGATTATATTTAATTGTTCATCAATAGTTGTTTCTCTTAATTCTCTAAGAGCCTTTTCTAATGGTTCTTTTAGGGTGTTAATGCTGCCTTGATTTAAAGATGAAATTTCATCTTTAAGGGTTGAGAATTTTTCAGCGAAAATTTTAATGTCATCTCTTAGGTTATTTATTGCTGAATCAATTTTTTGATTGTTTTCGCTGCCTTTATTTTCAAGGGATTTATCTAAGCTTGAAAATTCGCTGCTTACAAGTTCTACAATGCTTGATAAAGAATTTTTTGTAAGGGTTTTTAAACTTTCCTCGATTGTTTTTACTTCTTGTAAAATATTTTCCCTCGGGAGTTTTTGTATGGTTTGTTCAATTAAATCAAGTTTATTTTTTAAACTGCCAACATCTTCATTCATTTTTTGGGTTTTGTCTAAAAAAGATGCCCCAAGGTTTTCCTGCAATTTGGTCATTTGGGAGCTAATGTAGTTAATTCCTTCATTTACCCCATTTGCATGGTCAAAAATCTGACTTTTTAAATCAGCGTCACTCTGCGCTTTTAATTTTGTAATGTTTTCTTGCAATTTTGCTATGAAATCATCTTTATTTGTGCTGCTTTGAACGCTTAATTTGTCAATTGAGGTTTTAATTTCCCCTTTTAAGTTGTTTAAATCCTCCATTGTAGGATTTTGAGATAATTTTGTTTCAATTAAGTTTATTGCGTTTGTGAATTTTTGGGAATTTTGATTAAAACTTTGATTTATATTTTCATTTACTGTATCTACACTTTTATTAACAAAGTCTAAATGCTCTTTAAGTGCAGTGATATCGTCTTTTGTAGCACCTTTTGAAATGTCTTCTTTAATATGGTCAAATTTTTCTGCTATGTTTTTAATGCCTTCAAGACTCTGGTCAAAAACTGCCTCTTTGGAGTGGAAAGCATCGATAAGACCTGTTAAATCACGATATTTATGGTCAATTATTGCAAGGGCAGAAATAATTGAGTTGATATTGCCATTAATTGTATCTAACTCAAGCTGCATTTCAGTTATTTCTTCTTTGGAATTGTAAGATTTAACCTGATTTAAAAAGTCTGTAAAATTTTTGTTTAGGGTGTGTGTTATATTTTCAAAACCACGACTAAATACGTTAAATTCATTGCTTAATTTTATAATCTCGTTTATTGGATTTGCGGATTTATTTGCAATTAGAGTTTGATTAACTTTTTGCAGGGCAATTTCTTGTGCGCCCAATTTTGCGTACATGTCAGTGACTTCATTTAAGATTTTTGTCACTTCCATAGACATTTTAGGGTTCGATAAACTTTGCGTCATTTGTTTTATAAGGTTTTCAAAACCTGTTAGTTGTTGACGCATTTCAAGTTGTTTTTCTTCTAAAACTTTTTTTGTTTCGTTTATGATAACGCCAATAAACTTTTGAGTGCTTAACTCTGTTGAGTTTTCAAACTTTTGCGCAAGACTTGTCATCAAGTTGTTGATTTCACTTTGCGTTAGTGATGGTCTTGAATACAGACTCCTTATTGCATCTGTAAGCTGTTCTAATTTTACTTCAACGTTATCCGCCATAAACCCTAAAATTCCTCTTTAAATTCTCTTTTTTAATCGACATTTTAATATAAAAATATCAATTTTACTAATTTGTAAACCATAATAGAGCATATCTGTGTTACAATTCTTTACTTCAAGTTAAAAAATTAAACTTTTTTTGTTAGTATATACCATGTTAATAGGATAGATTACAGTAAAGTGACGGTGTATAAGTGCTTAATTTAATTAACCCCAAAACAAATGAATACGATTTTTTAAACAATTTTGACATCAATACTCAGTTTGCAAAGTTAAAAGAAATTTATGGTATTTCTGATGTTTCAAACGAAAGAAAAGAATACCTGTCAAAAACAATACAAAAATACGGATATTTGCCATACCCGCACTATAAAACGCTTGATGAGTTAACAACAGGTGAAATTATTTTTGCATTTTGTGAAAAATTAAAACTTGAAGGCACTTATGACGGAGAAAAATTTACAAATTTTTCAAACCCTTCTCCTCTTGCAAGAAGAAAAGTAAAACATTCTAACTGGTTTAAAAAAGAAGGTCACAACATAAAACTATTATCCCTTGCAGGGTTAGGCAAAGACCCAAATAATGTCGGTAAGTTCATTGATTGGCTGGCTGCAGTTGTTTCTCTTGATTGGGGTAATAAAGATTTAAACATTATGCCCACAACTCTTTATTTAATACCTTTTCACCCTCGTGAATTTGGCTGTGCATATTTGCCTCAGTCCTCTGATGTTTCACAAAAACTTTGCGATGAAAAAGTGGCGAAATTTTTAGGTCTGGGCGCAAAAGAACAGGTAAAATTCTTTATAACATTAGCTCAACTTGCAGGACACCCTGTAATTTATGACATTTTGCCTCAAACAGGCAGATTTTCAAAAATTGTTTTAACTCATCCATACGTTGCAAGATGGATGGATATAAAAGAACTTGATTCTCAAATAAATAACTTTAAAAAAGCACTAAAAGCAAATAATTCAAAAACACAAGAGGAAGATTTAAAAGAATTTAAAATTTTAATTTCTTACAAAATGTCTTTTAAAGATAAACAAGAGGAATTAACAAAAAGAGTTGAGGAAATTATTGAGCGCGTTAACGGTAAAAAACCAAAGTGCGAAGAAGACATTACAAAGCAACCTGAAATAATACAAGCTTTAATTAATGAAGGACTTTGGACTATGCCCGGCGGTGCGTGGTGTTCAGCCGGAGTTCCTGTGTATGATAAAATGCACAAGTCCGGTCAATATCCTACATATAAACACTACAATTTTAAAGGTGAGGATGTAACACACTTTGCAAACCTTGACTGTCAAACACCTTATTACTTTGTGTATTTTGAAAAATCTAAATACAATAACAAAGTTAAGGAATTTTTCATTGATTACATGAATAATTTACAAAAAGAATATAACTTTGACGGCTTTAGAGTTGATCATATTGACCATGTGGTTGATGAAGTTTCTCAAAAATCAGGCATGCCAATAAGCTATAGAATACCAAGCAAAGTTTTAGGTGCAATGAACTCAAAACTAAAAAGACGTATTCCATACTTTGCAACATTAGCAGAATATATGCTCTGGGATGGTTATTTTAAGGAATATCATAACGATATGCACTTTGATCTTCTCTGGGGTGATGATATTGTAAGTCAGTACATAAAAACACCCGAGCAAATAATTAATGATAACATGCGTCTTGAAATTTATAACAATAAAGCATCAAAAACAAATCCGCTTTCTATTTTAAAAGCTTATAACAATCAAGACGGAGAATTTCGTGAAATTGACCAGTATCCTGCTCAATTAGGTGAACAGGGCGCACTGTTTAAATGGTTTAAGTATAAATTTCTCCCCGGCGGGAAATTTGCACAACGTTCAACACTTTATGTCGATGGTGATGAAAGTTTTACAAAAACAGGCATAGAGCGCATTATAGGCAATGAAGTTTCAATGGACAGAAACAAAGACTGGAGTTTTTATGAAAAATTTAATGCGCTAAATTACTTTGTTCAACACAGTGAACTTATAAGCCGCGGCAAAGCTGTTTTACATGTTCAAAGTGACGACGGTTTTTGCTGCTGGGAAATTATTGGCGATAAAAAATCTGATGAAAGTCTTTTTGTAGTTGCAAACTATTTAATGCCTACAGAAAAGGTTAATGTAGTTGATGTAAACGGCAATACAAGACGCATGACTAAAAAAGGTAAAGCAGTCTTGAATAAAACAATTAAACTTAAAGATAACAAAAGACTAAGCGCATTTTATGATTTCAGATTAGATGAAATGCAAAAATGCACCTTTGTTGAAATTCCCATGCAAGAAGAAATAAAAGGCTCAATAACCTTTGATATCTTGCAACCTGCGGAATTTAAAGTTTATAAAATGTTAAAATAAAAAATTTTTTAAATAAAAAATGAACAAAATAAATGTGTGCTTCGTTATATAAATGTAGGAGCTAAAAAAATGAAAGAAAAATGCAATAAATACGAAGCATATTTTACATTCAGAGATGAAAAAGAATTTTTGGAACATGTTGAAAATTGTCCTGATTGTAAAATTGAGCATGAAAAAATGCAAAAAGTTTCGGATTTAATAGGTGAAGTGCGTCCGTATTTTTTAGCGCAAAAACAATGTGAGAAAAAGAAATTGTATAAAATAAAAGCAGCTTGTTTTTCTATTGCACTTATGTTTTTTGCACTGGGCGGAACTGCTCTAAATTATGAATATGACATTGTAAATTCAATTGTGTATCATAATTTAAGTGCAGAAGATTTAGGTTTTCCAACCGATGAATACGGGCTTATAATGGTAGAGTGATGAACTTTAGTGAATTAATCAAACAAAACAAACAAAATGTCAGAAATATAATCAAAAAAATAACAAACGAACAAAATGAAGACATCGAACAGGAAGTATATATAAAAGTCTGGCAAAACCAAAGCAAATACGAGGAAAAAGGAAAGTTAAAGGGCTGGATTGGTACAATAGCCAAGAATTTAGCTAAAGACTACCTAAAATCTTCATATGTCAAAAATACAACAATAGCAGAGGAAGAAAAATTAAATGAAATAAAAGACAAAAAACAAACTCCCGAGTTGACTTTAATACAAAATGAGCGTCAAAAGCTTATTATCAATGCAATTAACGCTCTTAAACCAAAGTTTAAGGAAGTTGTGATGTTATATGAAATAGAGCAGCTTTCTTATGAACAAATCGCGCGCAAAATTAAAACTCCAATAGGAACAGTCAAATCAAGACTTTACAATGCAAAAAAAGAACTTGCACAAAGCTTGAAAGATTTAATTTAGAAAGGATTTAATTATGAAAAAATTAGTACTTGCATCAACTTTAATACTTTTCTTATCAGTAGGGGCTGCAAATGCTCAACCATGCCCGCTTGAAGGACAAAAACCTTGCCCTAAAATGGAACAAAAATGTCAAAAACCACCTATGAATCCTGAAATGAAAGCTAAAATGGAACAAAAGAAAGCTGAGTTTGACAAAAAATTAAATTTAACTGACGAACAAAAAGCAAAAGCAGAGCAAATAAGAAAAGACGGTTTTGAAAAAATGAAACCTGTAATGGAACAAATTAAAGTTAAAAAAGGTGAAATAAAAACAATCCGTCAAAACGGTTCAATGACTCAAGCTGAGGCTAATGCTAAAGTTCAAGCACTGCACAAAGAAATAGGCGAACTTAAAGCACAGGCAAGAGAAATTAGAAAACAAAATATGCAAGAATTTGAAGCAATCTTGACTGATAAACAAAAGAAAACTTTAGAAAAAATGAAACAAGACGGCAGAAAAGAATTTGCAAAAAAACATAAAGCTAAAAAAGGTACTCGCCCAATGCCTCCACACCATCCGGATTTACAACCATTAGGCACACCTGAAGCTAAGTAATTGTTTGTTTAATTCACTACAACCGATTAAGCCACCTTGCAAATTGCAGGGTGGTTCTTTTTTGTTTACTTGCACTAAAGCGTGTAAATTGTATAATGTTCTTATAAACATTAATGGAGAGAATATGAAAAAAGCACTTATAACAGGGATTACAGGACAAGACGGAAGTTATCTTGCAGAATTATTACTTGAAAAAGGTTATGAAGTCCATGGGATGAAGCGACGCGCATCATCATTTAATACTTCAAGAATTGACCACCTTTATCAGGATATTCACAATCCTAATTTAAAATTTAAACTTCATTATGGAGATTTAACCGACTCTACAAATATAATAAGGCTTATGCAAGAAATTCAGCCTGATGAAGTTTATAACCTTGCAGCGCAATCTCATGTTAAAGTGTCTTTTGATGAACCTGAATATACAGCAAATGCTGACGGTATAGGTACTTTAAGGATATTAGAGGCAATAAGACTACTGGATTTAGGCAAAAAAATAAAGTTTTATCAGGCTTCAACATCTGAACTTTTTGGTCTTGTGCAGGAAACTCCGCAAAAAGAAACAACGCCTTTTTATCCTCGCTCACCCTATGCTTGCGCTAAATTATACGCTTACTGGATTACTGTTAACTATCGTGAAAGCTATAATTTATACGCTTGTAACGGTATTTTATTTAACCATGAAAGCCCCCGTCGAGGCGAAACTTTTGTTACAAGAAAAATCACTCGTGCCGCAGTTCGCATAGCTCTTGGCATGGAAGATAAATTATACCTTGGAAACCTCGATTCTAAGCGTGATTGGGGACATGCAAAGGACTATGTTGAAGGTATGTGGAGAGTTCTTCAACAGGAAAAACCCGAAGATTTTGTTCTTGCAACAGGTGTAACAACTTCAATTCGTGATTTTTGCAATATGACATTTAAAGAATTAGGTATTGAATTAATCTGGCAAGGCAAAGGAATTGAAGAAAAAGGTATAGACAAGAAAACAGGCAAAGTTATAATCGAAGTTGACCCCAGATACTTTAGACCTGCGGAAGTTGATTTTCTTTTAGGTGATAGTACAAAAGCTCGTCAAAAATTAGGTTGGATGCCTAAATATGACCTTCAAACCATGGTATCTGAAATGGTTGAAGAAGATTTGAAGGAAGCTAAAAAAGAAAAAGTCCTAAAAGAAAAAGGTTATCAGGTTCTAATTCCGCAAGAAGCTTAAAAATAAAGGAGGATGTATGAAAAAAATTTTTATTACCCTTGCTTTAATGTTTTTAATGTCGCCTGCATATGCCGCGAGCAAAACAGTTGTGCAGTGTCTTAATTCTTTTTCAACCAATAACCCCTCTGCTTATTTTAGCGCAAAAGTTCTTAAAGAAATGGAATACAAAAACGGAATTTATTTAAAAGAAAATTCAATAATAAGGGCAAAAGTGGTAAAAATAGTTGATGCAAAACGTGCAAAGCGTGATGCTTACTTTGTAGTTAAACCTTTGAGCTATACAGACCCTACGGTTGGCAAAACATACAATATTCAAAATTTGCCAGTTGAGGCAAAGGTTGTAGGCTATAAGCCTTTTGACGCTGCTGAAACTGCTAAAAAAGCAGGCATAAGCGTTGCAAACTTTTTCGTACAAGGATTTAGCACTGCTTATCATTTTGGTGATGGTTTTATACATCCTACTGCAGGCAAAGGACGTTTTAAATCAGGTGTGCAAAATGCTTATGATAACTCAATTTTATCATACATAGAAGAAGGCAACGCTCTAAAAGTCAACAGCGGCGATAGTTTAGCACTGAAATTTTACCAAACCGAAACTCCTAAATGGAAATTTTGGAAAAAGTAAAATTATTTGTTAAACTCAGCAAAAAATTCTTTTAAGAATTTATAACCTTCTAAATAAGAATTAATATGCATTTTCTCTTGAGGAGAGTGCATATTTTCTATATTTGCAACGCCAATAAGCACAGGTTTAAAAACTTTACCGTATTTATTTTTTTCATTTGCGTAAACATGTGTTTCAGCCCCTGCGTGGAATGAACTTACATCAAGTTTTAAGCCTATTTTCTTTGCTGCTTCACGTCCAATATTTACAAGCGTGTCATCGTCAGACTTTTCAAAAGGCTTTAAAT
Source organism: Candidatus Gastranaerophilales bacterium (assembly GCA_944324905.1). Classification (GTDB taxonomy): domain Bacteria; phylum Cyanobacteriota; class Vampirovibrionia; order Gastranaerophilales; family Gastranaerophilaceae; genus Galligastranaerophilus. The sequence continues at coordinate 63,849 of CALUYB010000001.1, read as the reverse complement.
GTTCGCTTACATCAATTTTTATTTCAACATTTTCACCATATTTCTTTATAATCTCATCTGCTATGTTTTTATACGCGTCAATTAATTCTTTTTCAAACCAGGCGTTTGAACTTCTGATTGAATAATGTGCGCAAGCAGTAGTGTTAATAACATTATCAGTGCAATTTTTTGAAATATATTCATGCGGGTTTTTTGATTTTTGAGCAGACTTTAATGTGCGCTCAATACCGCCTGCTACAATACAGCCTAAATTAGCAGAAGTTACTATGCCAAGCTCATCTTCGTTAATTACACCAATTGGCGCAATTTTTACATAATCTGCAATTACTTTTGCAGCGTTAATTCTGTCTTTTTTACCTATATCAAGCCCGCTGTGTCCGCCAATTTTTGTTTTAACCGTTATATCAAGCTTAGTGTAGCTTGCACCTGAAATTTCAAATTTACCAAGTTCAGAAGAATCAAGCACAAGTATGTATTCACTCTCAAGCTTTGAAAAATCAATGTTATGAATGCCACTCATCCCTTGTTCTTCATCGCGAGTGAAAACAAGCTCTAAGCCACCATGGCGCAAATCTTTATTGTTAACAATTTCTTGAGCAAGGACAATTGCAGCAGCAACGCCTGCTTTATCGTCTGCACCTAAAGTTCTTGTTTTATCTGTTTCAATAATATCGCCGTTAATTATAACATTTACTGGACTATCACCCCCTACAACATCCATATGCGCACTTAAAAGCAAGGGGCGTTTAGACTTATCCGTTGGCTCGATAAAAGCATGCACATTGCCATAGTCGTCTTTTTTAGCTTTTATATTTTGCGCATTTAAAATTTCTATTATTTTATTTGCAACGTTATCCTCACCTAAAGACGGAGAGGGAATTTTTGCAAGTTCCACAAATGTTTCAATGAGTTTATCCATTTAATACATCCTTACAACTTCTTTTACTTTATCTAAAATAATTTGAGCCTCTTTTTGCGCTTTATTTGAGCCTTCAAGCAAAATTTCTTTTACCAGTTTAGGGTTGTTCTCAAGTTCTTTTCTTTTTGCCCTGATGGGCGCAAGCATTTCATTAACTTTTTGTGCAAGCTCTCTTTTGCACTGAGCACAGCCTATTTCGCCCTTGCGACAAAGTGAATCAATTTCTTTTACCTTTTCTTCACTATCAAAAATTTTCCAATAATCATAAACAACTTCACAATCTTCAGGATGTCCGGGGTCATCACGTCTGAGCCTTGACCTGTCTGTTATTGCGCTCATTATTTTCTTTTCGGTTGTTTTCTCATCATCCGAGATTTTTATGTCGTTGTTAAAAGATTTGCCCATTTTATTGCCATCAACCCCCTTCATCAAAGGAATTTGAGTTAACAGCGGTTCAGGTTCTACAAAAAAGTCTGTTTTATAAATATTATTAAAACGTCTTACAATGTCGCGAGAAAGCTCAACATGCGGAACTTGGTCAATCCCAACAGGAACATAATTTGCATTAAACATCATAATATCTGCTGTCATTAAAACAGGATAGCCTAAAAGCCCGTAGGAAATTTGCGAGTCATTGTGCCCGCCTTCTCTTAGTGCACGTGCCATATCTTTTAGGGTCGGGTCGCGCTCTACCCAGTTTTGCGGTGTAATCATGCTTAAATAAATGTGCAATTGTGCAATTTGCGGGACATAAGACTGCACATAAATTGTAGATTTATTAGGGTCAATTCCGCAAGAAAGCCAATCCAGCGCTACATTATAAACGTTATCTGCAAGTGTTTCAGTAGAGTCAAACTTTGTCGTAAGCGCATGCCAGTCAGCAATAAAAAAGAAACTGTCATATTCGTTTTGCAATTTTTTCCAATTTGCAAGCACGCCAAAATAATGCCCCAAGTGCAGTTTACCTGTTGAGCGCATGCCTGAAACGATTCTTTTTCTACCCTCTGTCATTTTGTTTTTCTACCTCTTTTATTATTTTTAATGCTTCATCGTAATCGCTGAAAATCAAAAGTGCAGCATTTGCCGCTTCTTTTGCTTTTTCAAATTCTCCTAATTTTAAATAACATTCCCCTAAATTGCATAAAAGAATGTGATTTTTAGGAAAATCTTTTTTTAATTTTTCAAAAATGCCTGCTGCTGCTTTGTAATCTTTTGTTTTTAAATAGCAAAGTGCAAGCATATTCAAGATTTCAGAGTCTTTTTTAATGTTCAACATATCCTCAAGAATTTGTTTTGCAACTGAATATTTTTTTTGTGCAAAATAAATTTTTGAAAGATTATAAAGCGCAATGTAATTTTTGGGGTCTAACTTTATTGCAGCTTGCAATTTTTCAACGCCTTCATCCATTTTTGCCTGTGCAACAAGGTTTTCGCCCCAATGTGCCAGATAATTTGCGTTATTTTTATCAAGCGTAACTGTTTTGCTGTAAAATTCATCAGCCTTTTTAAAATCTCCGATTTTATTTAACATAACAGCGTAAGCAAAGGTAATTTCAGGCTCATCAGGTTCAAGCTCAATTGCTTGATTTAGTTCATCTTGCGCCCAATCCACCATATTTATTTTTAAATATAAAAGCCCTAAATCCTTATGCACAAAGGGATTGTGCGGTTCAAGCGCAATGCATTTTAAAAATGCGTCTTTTGAGCCTTCTAAATCTCCCATATTTGCGCGACAAATTGCAAGGTTGTAGTATATTTCAACGTCAACTTTTCCGCGTTTTATAAGCTCATCTAAAATCTCGCATGCATTTTCATTTGACCCTGTAAGCCTTAAAAGTGCAGCATATTTTTTTAGCAAATCTACCCCTTTTGGGTTTAGTTTCAAAAGGTCTTTTACCGTTTTTAATGCTTCTTGGTATTTTCTCATTTCCATAAGAACTGATAAAAGGTTATTTTGGTAATTTGCCTTATCGGGATAAATTGCTACAAGACTTCTGTATAAACTTACTGAAAGCTCATAAATACCTGCTCTTCTTGCACAATATGCAAGAGTTGCCATTAGTGATACAGAGGGCTCTTTTTTATATGCAGTATTAAAATAGTCGAAAGCTTTTTTGTAATCCCCTTTTATTTGATAAAGCACCCCTAAATTGTAGTTTGTCATTGCAAAGTCTTTATTTTGGGCGTAAGTGCTTTTTAAAATCAACTCTGCATTTTCAAGTTCATTTAGCGCAATGTAGCAGTTTGCAAGGTTATTTTGCAGTTGCAGATGGTCAGGTCGCAGCTCAATTGCTTTTTTTAGCGGTTCAATTGCCTCATTGTGCTTGGCTAAAGCAATGTAGGCACTTGAGATGAAATAATAAAAAATATAATCGTCATTTTTTAGTTTTATTACAGGATTTAAAAGTTCGATTACTTTTTCGTGCTGGCCTTGTTTGGTAAGAATTACCGCAAGATTTTTGTAAGCGTCAAAAAATTCACTTCTTAAATTTAAAACCTTTTTATACTTTTGCGCTGCTTCATCCTCAAAGCCAAGTTTTTCTTCACAATTTGCAAGGTAATAAAGCGCAGTAGCGTCGTTTTTGTCTATTTTAAGAACTTTTTTAAAAACTTCTGCCGCTTTTTGGTAGTCTTGAGTATTTATGTAGCAAAGCCCGAGATTTTTTATTGTTTCGATGTCGTTTTCATCATCTATGCAAATTTTCTCCAAAAGCTCTGCCGCTTGGCTAAATTCGCCTTTTGCGATTAAGTCAATCGCGCTGTTTATTATTTCATTTTTATTTTCCATAAAGTGATTATATCAGGAAATTGTATATAAATCACTTTTATGTTAGAATATTTTCAACTTTTTTTAGATTTTTATTTGAAAAGGAGAAAATTAATGACGACACAAAAACGTGTATGGCTTTTTAGAGAAGGCAATGCCGATATGCGCAATTTACTTGGCGGAAAAGGTGCAAACCTTGCTGAGATGACAAATGCAGGGCTACCTGTTCCTCCGGGGTTAACAATTACAACAGAAACCTGCATGGAATATATTAACTCAGGTAACAAAATGCCTGATGGTGTTATGGATGAAGTAAAAGCAGCTTTGGCTGATGTTGAAAAACAAACAGGTAAAAAGTTTGGCGACAGTGAAAATCCGCTTTTGGTGTCTGTTCGCTCAGGTGCAAGACTTTCTATGCCGGGTATGATGGAAACTATTCTAAACCTTGGTATGAACGATAAAACAGTTGAAGGTATGATTAAACTTACTAACAACCCTCGTTTTTGCTACGATTCATACCGCAGATTTTTAACAATGTTCGGCTCGGTTGCTTGGGACATTGAAAGAGTAAAATTTGAAGAATACATTGATAAAATTAAAGAAGAAAAAGGCGTTAAACAAGATACAGAGTTAAGCGCAGATGATTGGAAATCGCTTATCGAGCCTTATAAAGAATTAATCAAAAAAGAAACAGGAAAAGAATTCCCGCAAGATCCTATGGTACAACTTCAAGAAGCTATTGAAGCAGTATTTAGATCTTGGAATATTCCTCGTGCGGTTGCTTACCGTAACCACTACAAAATTGACCACAACTACGGTACAGCGGTAAATGTTCAAACCATGGTATTTGGTAATATGGGTGATGACTGCGCTACAGGTGTTTCATTTACCAGAAACCCCTCAACAGGTGAAAATAAATTCTATGGTGAGTATTTAACAAACGCACAAGGTGAGGACGTTGTTGCAGGTATCAGAACACCTAAACCAATTTGCGAACTTGAGCATGAAATGCCCGAACTTTACAAAGAATATGTCACAATCGCTAAAAACCTTGAAAAACACTATAAAGATGTTCAAGATATGGAATTTACAATTGAGCGCGGTAAATTGTACGTTCTTCAAACAAGAAATGGTAAAAGAACTGCTGCAGCTGCGGTTAGATGTGCCGTTGAAATGGAGAAAGAGGGTATAATCACAAAAGAGCGCGCTATTTCTCTTGTTGATCCTTATCAATTGTATCAACTTTTATTACCTTCTTTTGACCCCAAGGCTAAAAAAGAAGCTCACAAAATTGCTCAAGGTCTTGCTGCGTCCCCCGGGGCTGCCGTTGGTAAAATCGTGTTCGACACTGATGAAGCAGCAACTCGAGGCGAAGCAGGCGAAAAAGTTATCTTAGTAAGAATTGAAACTTGCCCTGATGATATCCACGGTATGATAGCTTCTCAAGGTGTATTGACACTTAGAGGCGGTATGACTTCTCACGCTGCAGTTGTTGCAAAAGGTATGGGCAAACCTTGTGTTGCAGGCTGCGAAGACTTAAAAATCGACCTTGCAAATAAAACTTTAACAGCTGGCGATGGTACTGTTTACAAAGAAAATGATGTAATTTCTCTTGATGGCGGTACGGGTGAAGTTATGGCAGGGGAAGTTAAAACACTTCGTGCTGATATGGATGAAAACTTTGAAACTCTATTCAAGTGGGTTGATGAAACTAAAAAACTTGTAGTGCGTGCTAACGCTGATACTCCGACAGATGTTAAAAATGCTGTTAAATTAGGAGCTCAAGGTGTTGGTCTTTGCCGTACAGAGCATATGTTTATGGATCCTGACAGACTTCCATGGGTTCAAAAAATGATTATTGCAGGAACTCCTGAAGCTAGAAAAGAAGCGCTGGACAAGCTTTTACCAATGCAATATCAAGATTTCGTTGATATGTTCAAAGCATTGAACGGACTTCCGATGACAATTCGTCTACTTGACCCGCCGTTACATGAGTTTTTGCCTGATAAAGAAAGCTTGATTGAACAGGTTGCAACTCTAAAGGCTCAAGGTAAAGATTATAAAAAAGAAGAAGAAATGCTTCACATTGTTGAAAACTTGAGCGAATCTAACCCGATGATGGGCTTAAGGGGTTGCCGTTTGGGTCTTATGTTCCCTGAAATTAACGAAATGCAAGTAAGGGCAATATTTATGGCAGCATGCGACCTTAAAAAAGAAGGCTTGGAAGTTAAGCCAGAAGTTATGATTCCTCTTGTGTCACATGTAAACGAGCTTAGAATTGATCGCGAACTTTTAGAGCGTGTTGCTCGCGAAGTTATGCAGGAAAAAGGCGTTGAGATTGATTATATGTTTGGTACGATGATTGAAATTCCTCGTGCAGCACTTACTGCAGATGAAATTGCGCAATACGCTCAGTTCTTCTCATTTGGTACAAACGACTTGACGCAAATGACTTTCGGATTCTCTCGTGATGACGCTGAGGGTAAATTCTTGAACAAATATGTTGAAGATAAAATTTTGCCTCGCAACCCGTTTGAATCACTTGACCAGGTTGGTGTAGGTCAGTTAATGCAAATCGCATTAGATAAAGCTCTTAAAGTAAGACCTGACTTAAAACGTGGTATTTGCGGCGAACATGGCGGCGATCCTGATTCAGTAAAATTCTGCCACAGAATTGGCTTGAATTATGTGTCTTGCTCTCCGTTTAGAGTTCCGCAAGCGCGCTTAGCAGCTGCTCAAGCGGTTATCGAAGAACAAAAGTAGCGCGCTTGCAATTTGTGCATTCGCACTTTGCAAGCAAAGCTCGCAAGGGCTCGCTGCGGCACAAGCGGTTATCGAGGAGAAAAAATAACAAGTGTGTGAAGTTTGAGAGCTGCGTTGAGCAGCTCGAAAACGTAACCGTTCTAATGCGACGTAGGATAATCGAGCGCACCGGCGCGAGATACCCACAGGAGCAAAAAAATAACAAGTGTGTGAAGCAAATGTCGCTACGAAGGTAGCGACTTTTGCATGGCGGTTATTGTCATGCTGAACTTGTTTGACTGCTTTTCTTGACGAAGCGAAGCTGAGTCATAGAAAATGTCCCTATCCGGGCAGCATCTGAAAAATTAACGCGCAAAAGGATTAGACCCTGAAACGAGTTCAGGGTGACGGGTTGAGGTGTTCAGGGTGACGGTTTTGGGCGTATGGGTGACGGGGTTTTTGTGTTCATGCTGAACACCCCTTTGTCATGCTGAACTTGTTTCAGCATCTAAAAAGTGGGCAATAGAAAATGTCCCTATTCGGGCAGCATCTTTGTCATGCTGAATTTATTTGACTGCTTTTGCCAAAATCTTTGATTTTGTGCAAAATGTCCCTATCCGGGCAGCATCTGAAAAATGAACGCGTAAAAGGATTAGACCCTGAAACGAGTTCAGGGTGACGCGTTAGGCGTACAGGGTGACGGGTTTGGGCGTATGGGTAACGGGTGTGTCGTTCGTGGTGATGTGGTGGGTCGTTCGGGGTCACAGGTTTGGTTGTTCGGGGTCACAGGTTTGGTTGTTCAGTGTGACAAAGAGAGTTCACTAGTGACAAGCAAGACAAGAGTTTTAAAATAACACAAGTCAAAAACCCCGCAACTGCGGGGTTTTTGGTTGTTAATTAGTTTGGCTATTATGCTAATATAGGGAAGTTTAATTATCAAAAATAAGTTTTCCAATAGAGATTGCAGTGCCTGCAATCGCGCCAATTAATGCCCCTATACCTTTTTTGCTAACACAAAGACCAATAGCTAAACCTGTTGTTGCGCCTGCTGTTACAGAGCCTATTGCTTTTGCTGCTTGAGTTCCTTTTGATTGGTTTACACCTGTTACTTCTGAAATCATATCTTCTTTTGAATTTCCTTGTGCAAAGAATGTTCCAAAAATTGGTATACCTCCTTTTAAACCTTGGAAAAAGGCACTTGAAGCATTTGCATCAATATCATCTACTAAATTTGTACCCATAGTTTGGGCGTACATTTTCTGCGCTAAGGCTTTTATTTGGCTTTCACTGTAACCATCGTATTGAGATGCCTCTGACATTGATTTAGTTAATTTGTTGTATTCAACAATAGCGTCATCTGTTCGACCTTGTTGCAAAAGTGTTGAAATATTCGCGCAAAGTTGCGACCAGTCTAAACTTTGTACACTCTGCTTGTTATAGTATGACTGTTGTAGAGTTGATAAATCGTAATTATTTTCTAAATTTTCTTTAGCTTTATCTACGTCCATTCCGTAATAATAGCCGTAGAGTCCGCTGTATGAGTTGTAATAAGGTACTGAATAATTAGTAAGCCCGCTGTATGAGCCTGAAATGCCATTTAGAGCAGAATAATCAGTGTACCCAGTTAATCCTGTAACTGCACTCATTTGTAAACTTCCTTCCAATATAAATTTAAACTAACCTACTCTTTAATAAAAAAATTTTATTTGCAAAAATTGCCTGTAAAGTAATTTTATTGTAATAATTCTTAACATTAATGTCCTAAATGCCTATCCTCCTTTATAGCTGCACAAAAGATGTTTTTTAGTGTATAATTATCTTGTAAGATTATGGGGATAAGAAGGATATTCAAGCTTGGATTTTAATTTTAGTGAATTTTTAATAAAAGCTCATAAGGCTAATGCTTCAGATTTGCACTTTAGAGAGGGTAAAGCACCGTCACTCAGGATTGACGGTAAAATTTTAAGAACAGCCATGCCTCCTTTAGATGAGCAAGATTTTCAAAATATCCTTTTAAAAATAGCTAAAAAAGACATTTTGGAAAAAATAAAAGTTTCAAATAATGTTGATTTTACCTATGAAGTTCCAGAGTTTTCGCGCTACAGGGTAAATTATTGCAAAGATTTAGGTCTGCCAAAATTAACGCTTAGAGTTATTCCTTATGAAATACCAACTCTTGAGGAGTTACACCTGCCGCAGTATTTAGGCGAGCTTACTAAATTTAACAATGGGATAATAATTGTAACAGGGCCAACAGGTTCAGGTAAATCAACCACCCTTGCTTCTATGGTGGATTTAATCAATAAACATCAGCAAAAGCATATTATAACAATAGAAGACCCTGTTGAGTTTTTATATACAGATAGAAAATCCCTTGTAACCCAAAGGGGCTTAGGAGTTGATACTGAAACTTTTGAGTCAGGTATAAAATACGCCCTAAGGCAAGACCCTGACGTTATTTTAGTTGGTGAAATACGTGACAGGGAAACACTGGAGGCTGCAATTGAGGCTTCTGAAACAGGGCATTTGGTTTTATCTACAATGCACACAAATTCTTGCGTTCAAACACTCAATCGTATTTTAGGCTTTTTTGAAGATGGCTCATCATCTCTTGTTGTGCAAAGGGTTATGAATACCTTGCGCGCTGTCGTTGCGCAAAAACTCTTGCCTAAAACTCAAGGCGGTCTTGCTGCAGCGGTTGAGGTTATGAGCGTAACGCCTGCTATTTGTGATTATTTAATGAAAAATAAATTTGAAGATGTTTATGCACTTATGCAAAGGAGTAAAACACCAAATCTTTCAACAATGAACTCGTCAATTTATGCACTTTTTAAATATGGTCTTATAAGTCAAGAGGTTGCTCTAGAGTACAGCGATAATAAAATCGAGCTGGAGCAAATGCTCAGAGGAATTTACCATGGGGCAAAGAATATGACAGAGGGCAATTTAATATAATTTAAGGAGTAAAAATGGCGCCATTTCCAGAATCAGAATCTATGACAATAAAACGACTTGAAGTTGCATTGAGAAAAAAAGATATGCACCTTTTAAAAGACGGCGCGTATAAGCTGCATGAAAAATTTCATACAGGGCACAAGTTTGAATTTTTATCTGAACTTGAGCAGATACTTGAATATGTTAATACCCATGATATTCCTCAAGAAATAAAAGAAATACTCTGTCCTACTATTGATGAAATAATAAATGCAAAAAATGAACAGCAAGAAACAATTTTGCAACCTGTGATAAATGAAGAAGATATTAAGCTTCAAGGGCCTGCTTATGAAGAATATATAGCCCAACAAGTACAAAAAGAGCCTGAAAATTTAGTTGAAAGTACTGTTGAACAAAATGATTTTGAGCATTTTGAAACCCCTGTTATAACTCAAGAAAATCCAACAAAAGAAATAAAAGAGGATAGAATTTTATTTTTCTATGACGATAATTCAAGTGACATTGATTACAGCGAAATAAAAAACTATAGGAACAGATTGAACAATCTTTTTTCTTCTCAAAATCATCAGGATGATTACAACCTTTTAAAAGAAATTGCGGTTATTAATAACCTTGTTGATACTAAAATTTTTGATATTGATAAAATTTTAAACATGCTAAAGACTTCAAAATACGATGTTTCTTTTGTAACAACATCTCAAAGTCAAGATTTAACAAAGATTTTAAAAGAAAAAGAAATTGATTTTGAAATACCTTTTGTACAAAAAATTGATAAAAATATTCAAGAAGGTCAAAAAACTTTTGACTTTATACCAATGCTTGGGCTTTCAAATATTTTTGTGTGTTCAAATTGTAATTCAAGAAATTTAAAAACAGATTTTTCTACAAAGACACTTTCTGTGCAGTGTCCAAACTGCGACAGTGCAGCTTTTCCTGATTTATACGCAATAAATTCATATAACCCTGACTGTAACCCTATTTTTTGGCAAAGAGCTTTTAAGGCCTTTGTCAAGTCAAATGTTTGGGTTATAGTTAACCCTCCATTGGATGAAAATAAAGAAATAATTTTTGATTTTATAAAAACAGCAAGCGATTGCGCTAATCCAAAGAGAATTTACCTTTTTTCAAAAGAAAATGACAAGAGAGAGTTTTACAAAAATTTATTCTTAAAAAGTTTTCCTGATGTTCAAATCCTTTCAAATTTTGCGAGTGTAGAACAGCTTTGTCAGGAATTTATAAGAATTCAAATAGCAAATAGAATTAATGAAAAGTATTAAAGAGAGTTTTACGACAGATGCAATAAATATTAAAACGTACCCGCTTGGCGAGTACGACAATATTGTTGTTATGTTTTCCCGTCAATACGGGCTTATAAAGGGAATTGCAAAAGGTGTTAAACGTCCAAAGTCAAAATTGGGCGCAAGAATGCAAATGCTTGTTGCAAATAAAATTATGCTCAAAAATGGCAGAAATTTTGACACAATTTGCGAGGCGCAGGCGCTAAACACCTTTAACAAATTGCGCACAAACCTTGATAAACTTACTTATTCAATGTATTTAACAGAAATTATAAACGCAATGTGCACAGATTCTGACGAGGATGAGGATAATAACGAAAAAATTTATCAACTTTTCTATAATGCTCTTGAGGGTATCTCAAATTCTCTTAATAAGATTGAGATTTTTTTACATTCAATAAGATTTCAACTAAAATTTATGGCACAAATAGGCTATGGTGCAGAGTTTGAAACTTGTCTAAAATGTGGCTGTAAAATAGCTGATGGTGCGTATTTTAGCGTTTCATCAGGCGGAGTTGTGTGCAAAAATTGCAGGCATGGCAGCGATGTTTATATTGGTTTGCACAAAAAAATAAGAGAATTTTTAATTGCGCAGCAAAACTGTCAAAACGGCGAAAAAACGCAGTACGATGAGCTTGTAGATGAGAATTTTTGTGAAAAATGTTTTTTGCTTTTAAAAAAATATATAGATTCTCACGCAGCTCGACCTGCTCGTGCGCTAAAGGTTTTAAAAGAAATTACATAAAAGCCGCGGTTTTATTTTCCGCGGCTTTAAATTATTTTGAAAATACTATTTTTTCGTCCTTTTCGTCAATTTTAATTTTGTCCCCATCTTTAAATTCACCTTTTAAAAGCGCCTTAGACAAAGGGTTTTCAATGCTTTGACGAATTTCACGTTTTAGTGGACGAGCACCATATATTGGATTAAATCCGTTGAGTGCAAGTCTTTCTTTAGCATCTTCGGTTATTTCAATTTCAATTTTTCTTTGTGCAAGAAGATTTTTAAGGTATTGAACTTGAATATCCACAATGTGCTTCAAATCATCAAGTTTTAGTGCATCAAAGAATACTGTTTCATCTATTCTGTTTAAAAATTCAGGTTTAAAATAATCCCTTAATTTTTGCGTAACTTCTTCTTTTGTTTGTTCTTTTTCTGTTTCAGACAAAAGTCCTTTTACTGCATTATCCAGAATGATTTCTGAACCTATGTTTGATGTCATAATGATGATTGTGTTTTTAAAATCTACAGTTCTGCCTTTTGAATCGGTTAAACGACCGTCATCAAAAATTTGTAGCATTATATTAAACACATCAGGGTGCGCTTTTTCTACTTCATCAAAAAGTATAACCGAGTAAGGTTTTCTTCTTACCCTTTCTGTAAGTTGTCCGCCCTCGTCATAGCCTACATACCCTGGAGGCGCACCGATTAACCTTGAAACAGAATGTTTTTCCATATATTCAGTCATATCAATACGAATAAGGGCGTCCTCATCCATAAACATAAACTCAGCTAAGGCTTTTGCAAGTTCAGTTTTACCTACACCTGTAGGGCCTAAGAACAAAAACGTGCCAATCGGGCGTTTTGGGTCTTTTAGACCTGAACGTGCACGACGAATAGAGTCTGAAACGACTTCTACTGCTTCGTTTTGACCCACAACTCTTTTGTGTATAAGGTTTTCCATTTCAATTAGTTTTTTGCTTTCAGATTCAACAAGTTTTGAAACAGGCACGCCTGTCCATTTTGAAACAACTTGTGCAATGTCCTCGTCGTCAATTTCTTCTTTTAAGAGGGTATTTTTCTTGCCTTCGTTGTTTTTTGTTTCCCTGAGTTGTTTTTCAAGCTCAGGCAATGTGCCGTATTTAAGTTTTGCTGCAGTTTCAAGATCAGCCTCACGTTCGGCATTTTCAATATCATGGCGGACTTTTTCAATTTCTGCTTTAATGCCTGCCTCACCTTTTATACTGTTTTTTTCGGCTTCCCATTGCTTTTTAAGGACATCAGCCTTTGCGCTTACTTCTTCAAGCGCTTTATTAACAGCATTAATTTTGTCATTGTCTTGATTATCGTTATCAGACTTTAAGGATTGTAATTCAATTTGTAGTTGCAACTTTTGACGTTCAAGCTTATCAAGTTCCTCTGGCATTGAATCTATTTCAATCCTTACACTTGAGGCTGCTTCATCCACAAGGTCAATTGCTTTATCGGGCAAAAACCTGTCTGTTATATAACGATTAGAAAGTTCAGCTGCTGCAACAAGCGCAGAGTCTTTAATTCTAACCCCATGGTGGACTTCGTATTTGTCTTTTAAACCTCTTAGGATTGAAATAGTATCTTCAACAGAGGGTTCATCAACTAAAACAGGTTGAAAACGACGCTCTAGCGCAGGGTCTTTTTCAATGTATTTTCTATATTCATTTACCGTTGTAGCGCCTATTGTCCTTATTTGACCACGTGCAAGCATAGGTTTTAAAAGGTTGCCCGCATCTGTTGAGCCTTCACTAGCACCTGCGCCAACGACTGTGTGCAATTCATCAATGAACATAATTATTTGCCCTTGAGATTTTTCAACTTCAGAGATTACTTTTTTCAACCTTTCTTCAAATTCACCCCTGAATTTTGCACCTGCAACAAGCGCGCCAATGTCAAGTGCCACAAGTTTTGTATCCTTTAAGCCTTCAGGCACATCGCCTCTTATAATTCTTTGGGCAAGACCCTCTACAATTGCGGTTTTACCTACACCTGCCTCACCAATTAGTACAGGGTTGTTTTTTGTCCTGCGGTTTAGAACTTGTATAATTCTTCTAACTTCTTCATCTCGGCCGATTACAGGGTCAAGCTTGCCCTCGCGAGCACGCTGCGTTAGGTCGATTGAGAATTTTTCCATTATTTTATAATCTTCATCAGCATTATTTGTATCCACTTTTTTATCCCCCCTTATTTTTTTCATTGAGAGTAATACTTTGTCTTTTGTTATTGAAAATTTATTGAAAATCCTTACTATATCAGAGTTTGCACTGTTTTGAGCGTTTTGTGCAAAATCGCAAAGTGCAAGGAGCAAATGCTCAGGCGAGATGAATTTGTCTTTTAAATTTTTAGCCTCAGTGTTTGCAAGTTCAAATACTTGAGCAGTTTCTTTTGAAAAATAAATTTCGCCTTGATTGCTTACTTTTGCTAAATTATTTATTGCAGCTTTAATGTCGTCTTTAAAAAGCATTGTGTTGAGTTTTAAGTCGCTCATCAAATCAGCAGCTGAGCTTTCAGAGCTGAGCGAAATTGCATATAAAATGTGCAAAGGCTCAATAAAGGAGTTTGAATATTCTTTTGCAATTTCTTGAGCGTTAATTACAACACTTTGTGATGATTGAGTTAAATTATCTAACATAATAAAAATCCTTATCAATATATATACATATTAATAAGGATTTTTACAAAACTTACAAAAATTAATCTTAATTTAATTTTTTATTCTTCAGGGATGAATTGGTTGTCTAAGATTTTAATTCTTATTGGTTCTTGAAGAATGAAATCAACTCTTTGAGATTTGTGTATCCACATTTTTTGAGTTCTTGTGCCATAGTAGCGAACTTTTGTTAAATGCGGACAATTTCTGATTAATCTTATTTCAGGTTCTTTTTCCCCTAATGTTGCAAGTGCAGGGCCTACAACACGACCGTCTTTATCAAGTACAGATTCTGTTTGTAGTGCAATGTAAGCATTTCTAAAGAATCTAAGAGGTTTTTTAGTTTTAACGACTTTACCGCTAAATTGAGTACCAATAGGTATTAAAAGCAGTCTGTCTTTATTTACAAAGTTAACCAAAGCGCGCGCTACAAAAGGATCACCAGGTTTTGCTTTTTGTACGTTTATACATTCCATAACACCAAGAGGTAAAATAGTTCCTGCTGGTATTACAATTTCATCGCCATCAAAGTAAGCATTTTCAACAACATAGCCGTCTTTAATGATTGGGCGTTGTTTGTCTGCAAGTTTTTCGCTGGGGCGAATTTGAACTTGCGCCATCATTTTGTATAAGAACATTGCAATTTCGCCACGAGTTGCAGGGCGATTTGGTTCAAGTGTGTGTTCATGCCCTGGGGTATTGTACATTAAGCCGTTTTGAACAGCTTTTGCAGTTTTAACTAAAGCCCAAAGTGGTACTTCTTTTGCGTCAGGGTATTTTGAAAGAATTTCAAGAGCTTCTTCATGGGTCATATCATTTGTTGATAGAGAATTAAGTACAACAGATAGTGCTTCTGCACGTGTTACAGTGTTTTTAGGATAAAAATAACCATCAGGCGTACCAACTACTAAATCAAAAAATGAAGCCAGTTGAATGTCATTATAAGCCCAGTACCAGTCTTCAACGTCTTTAAAGTTTCTTATTGAATCAATACTTTTTTCACGCAATCTCAATGCACTTACAACCATTGAGCAAAATTCTGCTCTAATTACGTTGTTGTCTGCCTTGTAGCTGCCATCAGGATAGCCAACTACAACGCCGTTTTCGTATAAATACTCAACAGCTTCATAAGCCCAGTGTGAGCTTGGCAAATCATTGAAAGTTTGTGCCATAGCACCTGAAATGCCCATTGTCACTGCGCAAATCAGAACTGCAAAAAATTTAAAAATCTTTTTCATTTTATTCTCCAAACGGTTATAGCAATATTCTAGCTTTATTTTTTTCTGTAAGCAAGAAATTTACATCACTTATGCGATGTCTTCTTGTACTTTTTCCAAGTTATTTTTCGTCGGGAGTTGAATCAACTCCGCTACGTTCTTTTTTTTTCCTACCATTTCAGCAGTAACTGTAAAAGTCTTGATTTCAGGGTTAGTTGGAACTTCATACATAACATCAAGCATGATTTCTTCTACAATTGAGCGAAGTGCTCTTGCGCCTGTCTTTCTTTTGATTGCTTCTTTTGCGATTAGGTCAATTGCCTCGTCGTCAAATTTTAACTCAACACCATCCATTTGCATTAAGCATTGATATTGCTTAACAATAGCATTTTTGGGTTTTGTTAAAATCATTTTAAGAGTTTCTTCATCTAATGGGTCTAAGACTGTATAAACAGGGATTCTGCCGACAAATTCAGGAATTAAGCCGAATTTTAGCAGATCATCTGGTTGTAATTTTTTAAGCATTTTTGCTGCTTGAAGTTCTTTTTCAGCGGCTGAAACAGGTTTCGAACCAAAGCCAACAGTTGATGATTCTCCTGCACGACGTTCTACGATTTTATCTAAGCCGACAAAAGCACCGCCCACTATGAACAAGATATTTGATGTATCAATTTGAATAAATTCTTGGTGCGGGTGTTTTCTGCCACCTTGTGGAGGAACGTTTGCAACAGTGCCTTCAATCATTTTTAAAAGCGCTTGTTGCACGCCTTCACCTGATACATCACGGGTAATAGATGGGTTTTCAGATTTTCTTGCGATTTTATCAATTTCATCGATATAAATTATGCCACGTTCGGCTTTTTGTGCGTTATAATCAGCACTTTGGTATAACCTTAGCAAAATATTTTCAACGTCATCGCCGACATAACCTGCTTCAGTTAAAGTTGTAGCATCAGCCACCGCAAAAGGCACATTTAAAAGTTTTGCAAGTGTTTGAGCAAGCAAAGTTTTACCTGAACCTGTAGGACCGACTAAAAGAATGTTGCTTTTTTGGATTTCAACATCGGATTTTTCATTTTCCATGTTGTGCGCAATTCTTTTGTAGTGGTTGTAAACAGCTACAGAAAGGACTTTTTTGGCATCATCCTGACCCACAATGTGCTCATCAAGGTAAGCTTTAATTTCATGGGGCTTAGGTATTCCTTCGTAGAGAAGCTCAGATTCTTGCGCTTTTTCTTCTCCTTTAAGGTTGAATAATTCCTCATCTAAAATTTCATTGCACAATTCAATACACTCATCGCAAATGCACACATCAGGCCCTGCAATAAGCTTTTTAACCTGATCTTGCGTTTTACCGCAAAATGAACATTTTAAATTCGGTTCATCAATTTTTGCCATTTAATTTTCTCCAAATTAATTTTCTTTATTTTCGGTATCAAGAGTGATTACTCTATCTATCATACCATATTCAACCGCTTCTTCGGGTGTCATAATGTAGTCGCGATCTGTATCTTTTTCGATTTTTTTCAACGGCTGACCTGTGTTGTTTGCAAGGATATTGTTCAAGGATTTTTTAATTCTTAAGATTTCATTAGCTTGAATTTCAATATCTGTTGCCTGACCTTGCGCACCGCCTAAGGGTTGGTGAATAAGTATTCTTGAGTGAGGAAGTGCAAGGCGTTTGCCTTTTGTACCTGATGAGAGCAAAAATGCACCCATAGAAGCTGCTTGACCCAAGCAAATTGTTGATACATCTGATCTTATGTGTTGCATTGTATCATATATTGCAAAACCTGCGGTAACAGAACCCCCTGGAGAGTTAATGTATAGCATAATGTCTTTTTCAGGGTTTTCGCTGTCTAATAATAGCATTTGTGCTACAACAAGGTTTGCGACCATATCATCAATAGGTGTTCCAAGGAAGATAATTCTTTCCCTTAAAAGTCTTGAGAAAATATCAAAAGACCTTTCACCACGAGATGATTGTTCGATTACTACGGGTACAAAACTCATATAATACTTATCCTTTCACTATTTTGCGTTGAATTTATTTGCACTGAGCAATAGCTCGTTTACTTTTCTTGTTGCAATTTGTTGTGATAAAAGCGCAAAAGAAGAAGGGTTTTTCTTCATTTCTTCAAATACTGAAGTTGCGTTTGAACCGTACATTCTTGCAATTTCTTGAATTTGTGCCAATAAATCACTTTGTTCGATTTTAATGTTTTCATTTTTTGAAATTTTTTCAATGATTAAAGAATTTTTAATTCTTTTAATTGCTTCATCACGCAATTTTTGATTAACGGAGTCTTTTCCTTCTGCTTCAACGATTTTTTCCCAATCTTGACCTTGGCGAAGTGCGTTTTGTTTTGTTTCTTCTCTTACCGCTTCAACTTCACGTTCAATCATGCTGTCTTGAATGTCGATTTTTGTTTCATCGTAAATTTTATTGAAAATTGCGTCAGATTTTCTTCTTTCGTTTTCAAAGTTTTTAGCATCTTCAAGATATTTTTTAATGTCTTCTTTAAGAGCGTCAAGAGTTTCGAATTTGCCTGCTTTTTTAGCCAATTCATCGTTTAATTCAGGCAATTTGCGCTCTTTTACTTCATGAAGATTAATTTTAAACTGAGCAGGTGCGCCTTTTAGCTTTGGTTCATGGTAATTTTCAGGGAATGTAACATCAATTGTGAATTCTTCCCCTGCACTGTGTCCCACAAGACCTTCTGCAAAGCCCGGGATGAAGTTTGAATGGCCTAAATCCAAAGTGTAGTTTTTAGCGCTGCCATGTTCGATTAACTCACCATTTGCGCTGCCTTCAAAGTCAAAAACTACAACGTCAGTGTTATTTGAAGCTCTGTCAACTTTTTCTAGAGTTGCAAATCTGTTCTGCAGTGCTTCAAGTTCCTTATCCATTGCGTCTTCTTCGCCTTTGAATTCTTCATATTCAACCTCAACATCTTTATAAGGTGCAAGATTTACTTCAGGCTTCAATTCTGCTTTTACGTCAATTATTAAATCTTTTCCTTTTTCAAATTCAAAATGTTCAATTTGCGGTTGAGTTGCAAGGTCAAGTTTTTCTTCTTGAGCAACTTTTGAAAATTCCATTGGGAAAATGCTTTCAAGTGCTTCGATTTTAATTCTTTCAGCACCTACATATTTTTCAATAACATTAACAGGGGCTTTGCCTTTTCTAAAGCCTGCGATGTTAATGTTTGAACCGATTCTTTTTAAAGTTTTGTTGTAAGCGTCATTTGCTGTTTTTTCATCTACTGTGATGGTGATTTTTACAAGATTGTTTTCTTGTTTTTCAATACTGTGTTTAGTCATAGTTCCTCTTATTTTAAATTAAGTGTGTCTGTATAATAGTATAAATCAAAAATAAAAATCATGGTCAATTTGGTGTATAATTTGTTTAAAAGGTAGTTCATATATGTTACAAAACTTGAAAAGAAAAATTGTTGTCTCAGTTCAGGCTATGCCTGATGAGCCCTTGTATCAAGAGCTTGCGCTAAATGCCATGATTCAAAGTGTAGTAAATGGCGGAGCATGTGCTCTAAGGCTTGCAGGAAAAAGGGATATTAAAAATGCTAAAAAAATGTATCCGAATTTGCCTGTAATAGGTATTACTAAACCTAAAAAAATTCCTGATAATTTTTTAGATGTGGTCTATATTACACCTACGCTTAACGATGCTAAAGAAATAATTGAGGCAGGGGCGGATATTGTAGCTTTTGATGCCACTATGCGCGAGCGTCCAAATGGTGAAAAATTAAGCGATATTATAAACTTTATAAAATCACAAAATAAGCTTGCTATGGCAGATATTGCAACATATGACGAGGCAAAAAATGCAATAGAGCTGGGTGTAGATATTGTTTCAACTACTCTAAGCGGCTATACAAGGGAAACTCAAAATAAACCTAATGAGCCTGATTATGAATTATGTCAGGCTTTGAGCAGGGATTTTGATATACCTGTAATAGTAGAGGGTAAAATTTGGACACCTGAGCAAGTTAAAAAGGCATTTGATTTTGGCGCATTTTGTGTTGTAATAGGTTCGGCGATTACCCGTCCGCAGTTAATAACAAAAAGATTTACGGAGATTTTAAAATGAAAAAAGCACTTGGCATTGATATTGGCGGTACAAAAATTTATGCTGCATACGTAAATGAAGCGGGCGAAATTGTTTCAGACATTGAAAAACACCCTACCCCAAAGAGTTCTGAAGAAATTATTGAAAAATTAAAAGAAATAATTGCTCAACATGAAAGTGAAGTTGAATTTAGCGCAATTTCAACAGCAGGCGGGGTGAATAAAGAAAATACAAAAGTTATTTGTTCAACTGCAAACTTGCCTTTCGGTTATCCTAAAACTGATTTTAGTGCGCTTTCAAATAAACCTGTATTTGTCGAAAATGACGCTAATTGCGCTGCATGGGCAGAGTATAAAATAGGCAGCGCAAAAGGTATGGACAATAACATTACGCTTACACTGGGCACAGGTGTCGGCGGTGGCATAATCATTGACGGTAAGCTTTTAAAGGGCAAATCAGGTGTTGCCGGTGAAATGCATTTTAAAATGTCTATGGATAAAAAAAGACAATGTTCCTGCGGAGCTTTTGACTGCTATGAAATTTATGCATCGGGCAACGGGTTAAGAATTACAGGAATTGAACTTACTGGAAATAAAGATATAACAACTTATGATATTATCGAAGGTGTTAATAAGGGTGACGCTACTATGCTTAGAGCTTATAACATCTGGCAAAATTACATTATAGCAGGACTTGTAGGGCTTGCAGATATTTTTGACCCTGATTGCATTGTTTTATCGGGTTCTATGGGTAATTTTTGCGATGTAGAGTATATGCAAGAAATGGTAAATGATGAGATTGTAACACTGCCAACAAAAATTCTACATGCGACATCAGGCAATTACGCAGGCATGATTGGCGCAGCACTTTTAGGGTTTGAAAAGTTTAATCAGGCTGGCAATATGTAAATTTAAAGCTGTCAGGGAAAATTTCATCCAGTCCCCAAGCGACACTTTCGCCTTTGCAGCCTTCAAGTATAACTTTTAAATCATGAGTGTTATCAGGTGCAAATTCAGCTAACCACTGGCGACAAGCACCACATGGCAGGCAATTTTTTTGATTTGGCGAATAAACTGCTATTGCTTTTATTTTTGTTTTTTCTCCTGATGAAATGGCGCTTGAAATAGCGCTTCTTTCGGCGCAAAGTGTAATGCCATAGCTTACATTTTCAACATTTGCCCCGCAGTATACTTTGCCGCTTTCAAACATAACTGCGGCTCCAACTTTAAATTTTGAATATGGTGAGTATGAATTTTTGCTTACTTCTTTTGCTTTTTCTAAAAGTTCGTCGTAATTTATTTCCATTTAATACCTCGAATTTTCTCCAAAATATGCATTATATTTAATTTCATGTCCTATGGTTGAGTCTTGCCCATGTCCTGGGTGCACTGTAATATTTTTATCAAGCGTAAAAAGTTTATTTCTTATGCTTTTTTCTATTTCGCTGAAACTACCGCCGAATAAGTCACAGCGGCCGATTTCTTCAAAAAATAAAGTGTCACCCGAGAATAAATCATCCCCCAAAAGGTAGCAAACAGAGCCTTTTGAGTGCCCTGGGGTATGAATTACTTTTATTTCAATATCGCCTATGGAAAGTTTTGTATCTTCATCAATATACTCATCAATTTCAGGTTTTTCAACTCCATCAATGCCAAAATGAGCGCATTGCAGGGCAATATTTTGCGTCAGAACCTCGTCTTCCTTGTGAATAAAGACTTTTGCATCAGGGTAGAGCTTTTTAACATCATTCACCCCAAAAACGTGGTCAAAATGCCCATGGGTAAGTAAAATATATTTTAAATTTGCGCCAAGCGCGTCCAGTTCTTGTTTTATAGCGTTAGCATCTCCTGAGGCTTCTATTATAAGTGCTTCTTTAGATTTCTCATCAAAAAGCACGTAAGTATTTGCCTCAATTGGGCCTAAGGGTAATTTTTTAATAATCATTTTTAATTCCTGTTATTTACGTAAAAATGATTTTACCACACAGAGCCATTTTTGGACAATACTTCCTTTGTGTAATTCAAAATAAGTTTTTCTTAAAACTTTAATGACATCCTCATCATTTAAGTTAAAGTGCAGTTTAAGCTCGCTAAGATAGTGCAAAAGGTACTCTTTTGCCCTTTGTTTTTTCTCAATATGTGTGTCTTTTTGCGCAATAAACTGTTCCATACAGTTTAATGATAAATAAATAATTTTCTAACTTCATTAGACAAAAAGAGTAGTCTTACTTTTTTTTAGGTATTACATTGTTTGATAAAAATTTATCAAGGTTAAAAATAGCAGGTTTTTGTTCTTCAATTTCTTCTTCGTAGCCTAAAATCCTTGATAAATCTGTTTTTAATTTGCCTAAATCTTCATATTTTTTAAGTTCGCCATCAATTGCGATTGAAACATCCCCTGTTTCTTCAGACACTACAATGCAAGCGCAGTCTGAATTTTCGGTTATTCCAATAGCTGCCCTGTGGCGTGTTCCATATCTCCAGCTTAATTTTGGGTCTTCTGTAAGTGGTAAAAGCACGCCTGCAGAGAGGATTTTCTCCCCTTCAATAATTACAGCTCCATCATGTAGTGGGGTTGAGGGGTAAAAAATTGTAAGCAAAAGCTCTTGAGATACATCAGCGTCAAGCTTTGTGCCAACGTCAGAGTGGTTTATGGGAGAGTTTGCGCGCTGTAATACAATTAAACCGCCTGTTTTAGACTTTGAAAGATATTTAATTGTTTCTATAAGCTCTTTTACAACGTCAATTTTGGTTTCTTTTACACTAAAATGTTTTTTATTTAAAATAACGTTTTCAAAGAAATTTGACTGCCCTATATAGCCCAAAAAACGCCTTAATTCAGGTTGGAAAATTACAATAAGACCGAAAATTACAACGCTGACAAGGGTTTTTATAAACATACCAAAAATTTGCAGATTTATTTTTATTAAAAGTTCAGAAAAAATCCACATAAAAATAAGTACAAACATCCCTCTTACAAGGTTTTCGCTGGGTGTACCTTTTATGTATTTTCGATAAAAATACCATAAAACAAAAATTAAAACAATTATTTCAATGATGTTTATGCTTGGTTTAACCACGCTTAAAGATTTTAGCAGTTGGTGAAATTGAGAGAATATAAAACTGTAAAAGCTGCCAAAATCCACTCTTTAATCCTTTAAATTCTATCAGGTATTACATCATTTTGAACTAATTGTTCATAGGTTTGTCTTTTAACTATAATATCAGATTGCGAAGAATTTACAAGTACCATGGCAGGCTTTAGCACGCAGTTATAGTTTGATGACATAGAGTATCCATACGCACCTGTGTTGTAAATGCATAATACATCACCCTCTTGCGGATTATTCAATTCTATATCTTTTATTAAAATGTCGCCTGATTCACAAAATCTACCTGCAACAGTTACTTTTTCAGGAATATTTTCTTCTTTGTAATTTGCAATTTGTGCAAAATATTTTGCCCCATACATTGATGGTCGGGGATTATCAGCCATACCGCCGTCAACTGCTACGTATTTTCTACCATTAGGCACTTGTTTAGATGAACCTACAGTATATAGTGTAACCCCTGCTGTTGCTACAATTGAGCGCCCCGGTTCAATGTATAAAACAGGTTTTTTAAGGTCGTATTGCTTGCAGTGTTTTTCAATTGAATCAATTATAACATTTGCTATTGTTTCAACAGATGGCGGGCAGTCTTCATCGGTATATGTTACCCCTAAACCGCCGCCTGCGTTGATTTCATAAAGTTCAATGCCAAATTTATCCTTAATTCTTTTAATTTCTTTTAAAATTACGCCAATTTCATCAAAATAAACTTGTGTTTCAAAAATTTGCGAACCAATGTGTGCGTGCAGCCCTGTTAATTCAAGGTTTTTGTACTCATCTAAAATAAGCTCTATCGCTTCATCAATTTGAGTTAAATCAAAACCGAATTTTGAATCTAAATGCCCTGTTTGAATATATTCATGCGTATGACATTCAATCCCGGGGGTAATTCTTAAAAGAATTTTCTGCACTTTATTTTTTGATTTTGCAATTTCATTTAACAGTGCAAGTTCTAAAAAATTATCTACGCTAATGCGTCCAACGCCATAATCCAGAGCCATATTCAGCTCATCTGTACTTTTGTTGTTACCGTTAAAAGTAATTTTTTGCATATCAACATTAGCGTTTTTAATTGTAAAAAGCTCGCCGCCTGACACTGCATCAAAACCAAAACCCTCATCAGAGAGGATTTTTGCCACAGCGCTAACCATAAGTGCTTTCGAGGCAAACATCATATTTACATTTTCAAGGCGCGAAAAAGCTTTTTTATACTCACGCGCAATACCTCTTAAAGTTGCCTCATCCATAACATAAAGCGGTGTAGAATATTTATCGGCAAGTTCAACAAGGTCGCAGCCGCCTATTTCTAAATTTCCTCTGTCGTTTACTTTTGTAGTTATTGGTTTAATGTTTTGGTTAATGCTCATAAATCTTATCCTGTTTTATCTTGCTAAATTGCAATAATGATTGTAACATAAAAAAAGCTTATAATGGGAGAAAAAAATTAATGCCATATTTAGAAAGATATTTAACCCTTAAAAATACTCTTGTATTCTTTATTTTAATACTTTTAGCATTTTTAGCAGGCAATATTGCAGACATCCTTTTAATGCTTTTTGCAGCTTATGTTTTAACTTGCGCAATTGATCCTCTTGTTTCTAAATTGCAAAAATATATGCCAAGAGTGCTTGCAGTAAGTCTTATTTTGCTTTTGTTTTTAGTCGGAGTTCTAGGGTTTTTTATACCCCTTTTGGTAGTGAGCATAAAACAAGTTTTGTATGTTGTTCAAAATTTCCCAAATTATCTTGATGAAATTCAGCAAGTTTTAAATTTTAATATTTTTGGTTTTTCACTTGCAAAAATTATTAACGCAGAGGCACTAAAGGTAGATATGGCGCCTATTGTGCAAAATGTTTTTGCGCACTCGATTGAAGCAGGTAAAATAGTTGCAAATTCTTTTACAACAGTGCTTGCGGTTACAATTATGATATTTTATCTTGCTTATGATGAAGACCATATTAAAAAAGTCTTTATTTCCTTTTTCCCTCAAAAATATAAAGAACGCGCAGGGGAAATTGTTGATACTATTTCAAATCGCGTTGGTGGTTATGTTTTCGGGCAAATTCTTTCGATGGCGTTTGTCGGTATTTTAACCATGTTGGGGCTTTTGTTGATTGGGCATAAACACGCGCTAATATTAGGTTTTATGACTTTTATACTTGATTTAGTTCCTGTAATTGGGCCCACAATAGCTGTTGCTGCAGGTCTTATAAGTGCAGCAGGCCATGGTTTTGTTTTCGTACTTTTGACTTTTGCAATATTTATGGTCGTTCAATGGTTAGAAAATCAGGTTTTGCGCCCTGTGATATTTGGTAAATTAATGGACATGCACCCTTTGACAATCATTATCTCTTTGCTTGTCGGTGCAAGATTTTTAGGTTTTTGGGGCGTTATTTTAGGCCCTGCAATCGCAAGCGTAATATGTGTTTTGGTGGATGAGCTTTATTTAAAAAGAATAAGAGAACAGGAAAGTTAATGGAGAGATTTTTATATCAGCAAAAAATTGATAAACACCCTGAAATCAACGTATGGTTTGCATTTCCTGCCATAGAGAGTTTTGCTATGGCGTCTTTGGGGTATTTATCGATTTTTAAAATGCTTGATTTAACTGATGAAATTTATGTAGAGCGTATTTATGCTGATACAAAAACCACTCGCTGTGCGGTTAAAGACGTTAAAGTTATGGGTTTTTCAACAAGTTTTGAAATAGATATTTTAACCGTCATAAAAATGTTAAAAAAATATGATATTCCGCTAAAGTCGTCTGAGCGCAGTGACGACGACCCGATTATTTTTGCAGGCGGGCCTGCAGTGAATGCTAACCCCTTGCCTTATCAGGAATTTTACGATTTTATAAGCATTGGCGAAGGACAGCTTTTGCAAAAAGTTTTAAAATTTATCGCTAAAAATAAGGACCTAAAAAGGGATGAAATTCTTGAAAAATTAAAGGATTTTGACGGTATTTGGGTGCCTAAATTTGGCAGATACGATGTAAATCTTGTGCGCGATGAGCTTGATGAGCCTGTAGCGACGCCAATTTTGAGTGATAAAAGCTTTTTTCAAGATACTTATGTAATTGAAATTGAGCGCGGTTGCCCAAAGATGTGTAATTTTTGCCTTGCAAGCTGGATGAACCTGCCTGTGCGCTTTTTGGAAACTGAAAAAATTATAAATTCTATTTCAAATGCGCTTGAATATACTAATAAAATCGCACTTTTAGGGGCTTATGTTGCAGGACATCCCGAGTTTGATAAAATTATTGATTTTATTGCGGAAAAAAATAAAATTTCGCCTATTGAACTTTCTATTTCCTCTCTCAGAGCGGATTTGGCGGATGAAAAGCTGTTTAAAACCCTTGTGGAGTGCGGGCAAAAGCATGCGACAATAGCAATTGAGGCCGGCAGCGAGCGTTTGAGAAAGATAATTAAAAAAGATTTAACAGACGAGCAAATTTTTGCAACGGTTAAGGCTGCTCGCGAGGCAGGATTAAAAGGGCTTAAAATATACACTATGATTGGCTTACCGCATGAAACTATGGACGATATTAAGGCGTTGATTGACCTTGCGGTTAATTTAAAAAAGGAAAATCGCGGATTTGAATTTACGTTTTCTATTGCAAATTTTATTCCAAAGGCTCATACACCCTTTGAAAATGTTGAAATGGAAAGCTTTAAGACATTAGAGAAAAAAATGCTCTATGTAATGAAAAATTTAAGAAAGAAAAAAATAGGTTTTCGTGCCTCAAGCATTGAGTGGGATTTAATTCAGGCAGTTTTGTCACGCAGCGAAAAGTCGCTTGCTGGCTATATTATAGAGGTTTGCGAACGCGGTGGAAATTTGGGCGCTTTCAAGCATGTCTGGGCGGAATTCCACAAATTAAGACGGCTGAAAGACCTAAAAGAGGCGGCTATGATACCTTATACAAAAACGCGCAAAAAAATGCCATGGTCATTTATAAAAGCAGTGCCCGAGGGACTTATAGAGAACAGGCAAAGGGAATATTTATCGCTTATATAAGTACATGACGTTTCTTTTCTGTTGTGTTATTATTGTCTGGCAGTAATTTGAGGAAAAAATGACTGAAGAATTAAAAATTGAACAAAGATTTATTGATGAAGCAAAGACCCTGTCTAGAGGGGCTGAAATCCTGCCCGACGGCTTTATGGGGCTTGCATATAAACTTCAAAAAGCACATAAGGAAAATCGTCCTTTGCGCGTTAAATTGGGGCTTGACCCGACTCGTCCTGATTTGCACTTGGGTCATAGCGTTGTAATGCGCAAATTAAAGCAATTTCAAGATTTAGGCCATCAGGTTGTGCTTATAGTAGGCGGCGCAACAGCTATGGTTGGCGACCCTTCAGGCAAATCCGAAACCCGTCCTGCGCTTTCAAAAGAGCAGGTTGAGGAAAATGCAAAAAGCTATTTTGAACAAATGTCTAATGTTGTGGATATTGAGCGTGCTGAGGTTACAAATAACGCAGATTGGCTGCATTCAATGAGTTTTGTTGAAATGCTGAAACTTGCAACTTCAACTACTGTTGCAAAAATGTTAACACGTGATGATTTTGCAAAAAGGTACGCAGATGGGCGCCCAATAAGCGTTGTAGAGTTCTTTTACCCTCTTATGCAAGCTTATGACTCTGTTGCAGTTAAAGCTGATATTGAACTAGGCGGAACAGACCAGCGTTTTAACCTTTTAATGGGTAGAGATGTTCAGGCGCACTACGGTTTTGAGGATTTTCAACTTGCAATGCTTTTACCTTTAATCGAGGGTACGGACGGGCAGGTTAAAATGTCTAAAACATACCCTGAACACTGCATTTCATTTACTGACAGCGCAAAAGATATGTATGGCAAGCTTATGAGCATTCCTGATGAGCTTATGCCAAAGTATTACTTGCTTTTGACTGATTTAGATTTTAACAAAGACAACAACCCCAGAGATGAAAAAATGCGCCTTGCCTATGAAATAGTTAGGATGTACAAGGGTGAGGATGAGGCAAAAGCCGCTCAGGATGAGTTTATTAACGTTGTTCAGAAAAAAGGCGTGCCTGATGACATCGAGGAAATTAAACTCGATGAGCCTAAAAATATTTTGGATTTGCTTTTAAGCTTGGGTTTTGTGCAAAGTAAGGGCGAGGCAAAAAGGCTAATTGCAGGCGGCGGCGTTAAATTTGAAGGCGAAAAGGTTGCCTCAATTGACTTTGTAGTTGATAAATCAGGCGTTTTGCAAGGGGGCAAAAGAAAATATGCCAAAATTGTATTCTAATCTTTTAGAATTAATTGGAAATACACCTATAGTCAAGGTTAACGGGACTTATGAGGGGTATAAGCCAAAGAATTTGTATGCAAAACTTGAATATTTTAACCCCGCAGGCTCAATAAAAGACCGCGTGGCTTATAATATGCTAAAAACCGCATATGACAAGGGTCTTGTAACTCCAGATACTGTTATAGTTGAGCCTACATCTGGTAATACAGGCGTTGGGCTTGCCCTTTGCGCAAGCATTATGGGGCTTGAGTTTATTGCGGTAATGCCCGAGAATATGAGCGAGGAGAGGAAAAAACTAATTTCAGCTTACGGCGCAAAAATTGTTTTGACTCCTAAAAACCTTGGTATGAAAGGTTCTTTGGATAAAGCTGCCCAAATCGTTAGTGAGCTTGAAAAAGAGGGCAAGAATGTTTTTCAGACAAAACAGTTTGAAAACCCTGACAATCCGCTCTCTCATATAAAAACAGCCGATGAAATCTGGTCTGATACTGATGGCAAAGTGAGCTTTTTGGTGGCAGGAATAGGCACCGGTGGTACTATTTCAGGAACTGCAAAAAGACTAAAGGAGCTAAATCCTAAAATTAAAGTTTTAGGGATTGAGCCTGCAGAAAGTCCGCTTTTGACTCAGGGAATTGCTGCGGCGCACAAAATTCAAGGCATTGGGGCGAATTTTGTACCAAAAACCCTTGATAAGGATTTGATAGATAAAATTGTTGATGTAAAGGGCGATGATGCCATTAAGGTAACTCGTGAGGCGGCTCAAAAAGACGGTCTTTTGATTGGAATTTCATCAGGTGCGGTGTTAAAAGCTGCCCTTGAGCTTGATAAAAAATTGTTCTTTGAGGGTCGAGATGAAATGATAGTCTGCATTTTTGCCGATAACGGCGAAAGGTATCTTTCAGGGGGTGTTTTTTAAATGGAAGAAAAAAAGCGCGGATTGTCCATTGTGCGCGGGATTAAGACTGTTTGCAACGACATAAAAACAATTTATGACAAAGACCCTGCTGCAAGGAATTTAGCTGAGATAATTCTTTTATACCCCGGGTTCCACGCACTTTTAGCCTATCGCTGCGCTCATAAGCTTACAAAATGGCATATTCCGTTTATTCCAAGGTTTATTTCTCAGGTGGCACGCTTTTTTACGGGGATTGAAATTCACCCGAGGGCAAAAATAGGTAAAAATTTTTTCATTGACCATGGGATGGGTGTTGTAATTGGCGAAACAACAATAATTGGCGATGATGTGCTTATTTATCAGGGTGTAACGCTTGGCGGTACGGGCAAAGACAGTGGAAAACGCCACCCGACGGTAGGTAATAGTGTTACAATCGGCGCCGGTGCAAAGGTTTTAGGTAATATTACAATTGGAGATTACACAAACATCGGCGCAGGCAGTGTTGTAGTGGATGATGTTCCTGAACATTCTACAGTTGTGGGCATCCCAGGGCGCATAGTAAGGCAAAGGGTTTTCATTCAAGGGCAACTTTTGCACAACAGAATTCCTGACCCGATTAAGTGCGAACTAAACAGGCTTAAATACGAAGTTCAAGAGCTTCGCGCGAAATTAGACGACTAATCTAACAGTTGCAGCGCATTTTGCAAAAGTTGCTTGTAGCTTGAAATAAGCTTGTTGGAAAGCTCCATTTGCATTTTTGCTTCCTGATAATATGTTGCATTGGCTTTAAAATCTATGTTAGATAATTCAATCATACCGCTTGTGATTTCTGCTTTACCTATAACAGGCCTTCCTGACTCTGCAGTTTCAACAAAGTAGCCATCTTTGTATTGGTATAATTCTTGCGGGTTGTGAAAATTCATAACAGCGATTTTATACAGTGGTGTTGCGTCTTTGCCGTTGTTTGATTTCCCGTATAAAATACCGTCGCCTTTTATTTCATATTCGTCATATTTACCTAAGAATTTACCGTTATCAGGGTCAATCCAGAGCTTAATTTCAGTTGTGGGAATGCTCAGTGCGCCACCGTTAGCTGTGGTTTCGTCAAACTCTGCACTTGTAAGGGTTTTTGTACCTGCCATAATCTCGCCATGGTCATTTAATATATAACCTTGAACCTTTGAGCCGTCAGAGGCTTTATATACACCTTCACCGTCAAATTTAAATTCGCCAAGACGTGTGTAGGCAATTCTTCCTTCGTCATTTCTTACAACAAAATAGCCGTTACCCTCTAGAAATACGTTTTCAGTAGATGTTCCGGGAATTGCTTTACCTTGACTGGTGTTTTTTAAATAACCGTCAAGCTGCACCGCATCCAAAAAAGTTTTAAAGGTAACCTGATTTTCACGATACCCGGGGGTATACATGTTAACCATATTTTCTGATACCGCATCCATCCAGTGCCTTGTTGCCGCTTGAATATTTATAGCGTTAACGTATGCGTCTTTCATTGGTTATTCTCCTTTTTGTTTTTTTGGTTTTGGTCTTTTTGTTGTCTGTAACTAATGTTTGAATAAGAAATATTTTGTTCATCAAATCTTTGTCTTAGATATGGAATATTGTTTTTAAGGTATTCTTCAACAGCTTTGTCCCCAGGGATAAAATGTGCGTTAATTTTTCCTTTGTCATCGAGTTTTAAAATAACGGTTACATTGTTGTCAAAGTCCATTCTTATTGGTTTTTTTGTATCGTAAGAACTTTGCAGCATTGATATTAAACTTTTTGAAACCTGCATTTGCTGGTCATTTTTTGTTGAAATTTGCAATCCGTCGTCTTCAACTTGATAATTAATAAGCCCGTTTTGATTAAGCATATTAATAAAAAACATAGCATCAGCCTGCCCTATTTTTGTGCTTTCAATGTCATATTGCGCACCAAAATCAAGGTCTAAAAATAGTTTATTAATTTCATCATCTTTGTTTAGAACTTTTTCTTTTGAAAAATTAGACAAAAGTTTTTCGAATTCACTTTTGAACACTCCAACAGCGCCTTTTTTAGTGTAGGCGTCGTTTGAGATGGTATTTTGTATATTTGTTTCAAAATTTTGCTCAGTTGCGGTTGTGTTTTCGATAATCATTTTGCTCCCTAAGCTCGTCAAGCATTTCTTCTTCCTGTTTTTCTCGTGTTTTTGCAAAATGCTTTTGCGCGCCTATTTCATTTAGTTGTTTTAACTCCAGTGCCTTTTGCTCTTGCAGGTATTCTTCACGTTTGTGTTCTTTGTGTTTTTCAAGGACGTTTACTTCCTTTTCGCGCTCGCGTAGTTTTTCTTTTTCTTCTTCGAGTTTTTTTATAGCCTCTTGCTTTTCAAGTTCTAATTGTTCGCCTATTTCATACAAGTGTTTTAAAAAATTATCAAAGCCCTCGTACATCATAGGGTCTGACTTTCGCATATTTACCCTCGTGTCTTGAATGTCTTTATTGTTTTTAATAATAAGTAATTCAATCCTGTCGACTTCACTTTGCGCTTTAATTACTTCTTGCAGTTGTTCTTCTTTTTTTCTTATTCTAATTTCAAGGAACTTTTGGAGTCTGTAGCGAAAAGGCATTTTATTACTCGATTATAGTTTTACCGTTTTTTTATCGGCATATTTCAAAATAAATTTAATAATTTTTTGAAAAATGTCAAAATTTCATACTAATATATGATTTTCACTAAAATAAAATGAATGATAATTTAATTACTATGACAAGGGGTATAATAAGGTTTTTATTATCTGCACTTTTAATGTGCATATTTTCACTAAATGCCAACGCTTATGAGCGAATTGGCATAGTGTCAGATGCTATTTTAACCCAAATTAACCCTTATAATGCTTACTTTAAAACCCCTGAGTTCTTTTTGCAGGATGTTCGTGCTAACCTTGTAAAATCCGGCGTTAGTGTAGTTAGTGTTGCAACAACACAGCGATTATTAACCAATATGGGTGTAAGCCAGTATGATTTAGAAACACTTAGCTCTTTGCAACAAGGTTATGACCTTGATTATGCGCTGTTAAAGAAAATTTGTCGTGCAACAGGCGTTAAAAAACTTATTGTGATGACAAGTTCTGTTGATATTCAAAGGGATTTTTTGAAAAATACTCTTTGGAATGTAGCTAATATTCAAAGTATGGACGTTGTAAACCCTACTCACAGGCTTAGTGTTTATGTTGCTTTTGTGGATGTTGAGCATGAAATTGTCTTGTGGGAGCAAATTTACGCTAAAAATATAAGAAATAATAAATTTAAAAACCTTGATACTACTATTTCAAACAACTATGAAGGTATGCTGAGGTTAAAAGAGTATTCAAAATACATTAGCCCTGAAATTTCAAAACAGGTCAGAATGCGCTTGATTGACCCATCTTATACAACTCCGCCTGTTGAAATAAACAGAGGTAATACAATTAAATACTTTAAGGATATGAAAAATATAGGTACTAAAAAGCGCTTGACTGATATTGACGCTAAAAGATGGGATACTGAAAAACTAAAAGAAGATACTTTAGAAAACATTGAAACAAAGAAAAATAAATTTGTAGATTGGGTAAAAAGCCTAAAGAGGAGTAACAGGTATGAATACCTCTAAAAAAGGATTAGAGCTGATTTTTATATTGCTTGCAGGCATGGTTGCACTTTTTGCGCCTGTTATATTAAAAACAAAATCGCTAAGTTATATTATAGCTCCTCATGCCTTTTTAATCGTTATTGGTGGGACAATCTGCGCTATTTGCATAAGTTTTTCAATAAAAGAGTTAATGAGTGCTTTTTGTTCGCTAAAATCACTTTTTGTTTTTGAAAATAAAGATATGGCACTGCTTGCAGATGATATTTTAGAGCTTGCAAAAATCGCTCGCGCCAAGGGGTTATTGGCACTAAATGAAGTTATTGATTACATTCAAAATCCATTTTTAAAAAAAGCGGCAAGCTCTCTTGTAGAGGATGATGACCCTAAAACCCTTGAGGAAAATCTTAGATTAATGTGTTTTTATGAAAATAAAGATGACTTTAAAAATGTTGAAATTTTTGAAGAAATGGGCGGCTACGCGCCGACTTTTGGGATGATTGGTGCGGTTATGGGCTTAATTCAAATCTCAGCTGTAAGTTCTGACCCTAAAGCACTGTTGGGTGGTATTGCAACTGCTTTTATAGCAACGGTTTACGGGGTGGGCAGTGCAAATTTAATATTTCTTCCTATTGCAAAGAAGTTAAAAAATATTTTAAATGAAAAACTTTTAGAGCAAGAGATAATAATATCAAGCATTTTAGACATTGCAAATATGCAAAGTTCAGTTATTATAAGTGAAAAGTTAAATAAAATTATAAATGCAAATACAATAAGCGAGGGCAAGGTTATTCCTTTTGCAGCATAAAATGAATAATTTATACGATAAATATAAAAATATATATAAAAATGTAAATGGTAAAGATAATAAAAATCATCTTAATCGCTGGGTGGTGTCTTACGCTGATTTTGTTACTGTTTTGCTTGCAATATTTATGGTCTTGTGGATTGGTTCAAATTTTGAAATTTCCGACAAAGTTTTAGCACAGGCAAAAAAACAAGAGCAGACTCAAGAACAAAAGCAAAGCCCTAATGGCCCTAATCATTTAATAGACGGTGTTAAAAATCCTTCTGATTCTAAAGAAATTAAAGTTATAGAGTTTGAAAAAACGCTTAATGAATTAAATATTGCGCTTAAAGATAAAAAAGACGTGCAGGTAATTGAACAGGACGCAAAAATTACAATCCGTTTGGGTGAAGGGGTGCTTTTTGATGAAGGATCTGCTATAATAAAAGCTGACTCGAAAAAGTCACTTGATATTCTAATAGCTGAGTTAAAGAAAAATGACAAACAAATAAGAGTTGAAGGTCATAGCGATAATTTACCCATAAAAGGCGGTAAATATTCTTCAAACTGGGAATTATCAAGTGCAAGGGCAGTGAATATATTAAGCTATATGATGTCAAACGGAATAGATAAAAACCGCCTGAGTGCAGCTGGATATGCAGATAATATGCCTGTTGCAACAAATGACACACAAGAAGGCAGAGCAAAAAACAGGCGAGTTGATATAATAATTATAAACTAACGGAGTGAAAATATGTCAAAACCATTACAGACAAAAGATGCCAAACCAAAAGAGGAAGCAAACAATAAAAAGCCATTAGGCAATGTTAATACAAATGTTATGATTGTAGCCAATACTGTTGTTACAATTGTAATTCTTGGAATTTTTATGATAATTATGTACTCACTTTTTGATTCTATGATTACAAATAAAATATCTCAATTTCACAGTCCTGACGAGCAAATTGAAGAAACTGAAACTGTTGAAGATGAACGTGGCATTTTGCTTGATTTAGGTGATTTTATTTTAAACCTTGCAGATATTAACCCGAGAAGATATTTAAAAGTTAACGTTGCAATGGAATTATCTAAAACTCCTGAAGAAATTGAAATGTTAAATGCTCCTCAGGAAAAATCAGGCGGTCATGGCGCAGCTCCTGCCAACCCTATGGAGTCTATTGCGGCTGAAATGGAACAGTATAAGCCGGCAGTTAGAGATGCAATAATTTCTGTTATGTCAAATAAGACATCTGATGAATTATCTACTGCAACAGGTAAAGAGCTTGCAAAAGAAGAAATTAAAGAGATGGTAAATACTGTCTTTAACGGACAGAGAGAAGTTTTAAGAGTAAGTTTTGGACAATTTATAATCCAATAGGTTTTTATGGAAGAAGAAATTAAAAACGACGAAAACTTGGAAGAACAAAAAGAGCTTGAATTAATTGAGGAAAATAGCGAGCTTGTAGAAGAAACAACTGAAGAAATTTCTGAAGCTCAAGAAGAAGTTGAAGAAAAAGAAATTCAAGAGCTTGAAGTTCAAGAGCCTGATGTTGGTTTTGAGCCTGTTGTCGCGCCAAAAAAACCTAAAGAATCAAAAAAAGCAGATTTAGATTTAGTTACAGTCGCGCCTGTTCAATTTGTTTCTTTTGAAGATGACAAAGAACATCTGAGCGATGACCCTAAGGCTAATCTTGATATTATGCAAGATGTTAAAATGCACATTACTGTTGAATTAGGCAGGGCAAAAAGCTCGGTAAAAAAAATTCTTGATTTATCAAAAGGCTCGATTGTTGAACTAAATAAGGTTGCGGGTGAACAAGTTGAACTTTACGCAAACGGAAGATTTATAGCTTACGGTGAAGTTATTGTAATAGAGGATAAATTTGGTCTTCGGGTAACAAATGTCTCACATCAAAATATTCATAATTTACAATAAAAATGCCGCCTAGTTAGGCGGCATTAAATTAGGGTTGTATTTATTATGAAAAATATCTTTTTAATAAACCATCAAAGCCTCTGCCATGGCGAGCTTCGTCTTTTGCCATTTCATGAACTGTATCATGGATAGCGTCATAGCCCAATTCTTTTGCTCTTTTTGCAATATCTAATTTGCCTTGGCATGCGCCATGTTCAGCTTCTGCTCTCATTTCAAGGTTCTTTTTTGTTGAAGATGTTACAACTTCACCTAAAAGCTCTGCAAATTTAGCAGCGTGTTCAGCTTCCTCATAAGCATATCTTTTAAAAGCTTCTGCAACTTCAGGATAGCCTTCGCGCTCAGCCTGTCTGCTCATTGCAAGATACATACCAACTTCTGTACATTCGCCTGCAAAGTTAGCTTTTAAGCCTTCAACTACCATAGGGTCAAGTCCTTCAGTTGTTGCAATTGTGTGTTCGCAAGCATATACTTTACCCTTTGAGCTATCTACAACACTAAAAGTTGTTGCGCCGCAAAGAGGGCATTTTTCAGGTTGTTTATCCGCTTCAGTTGACCAGCCGCATACTGTACATACAAATTTTGTCATCTTTTTCTACCTTTCTTTTTTCTTACATTCAAGGCAAATGCCGTGAAAAACTATATCATGACTGTTTATTGTAAAACCTGTTTTATCTTGAGTTTTTTTAACTATTTCAGGTGCTACTTCTTTTTCTATATCATAAATTTTGCCGCATTTTTGACAAATAAAGTGGTAATGTTCAAAAGTGTTATGGTCAAAATGCGCTCTGTCTTCAAGCCCTTCAATTTTTTTAATATGACCGCATGATGCCATTTTGTTTAGATTTCTATACACTGTAGCAAGAGAAATTTTACTGTCTGCCTCTTTTAAAATTTCATAAATATATTCCGCACTCGGGTGAACAACATTATCTGCTAAAGTTTTATATATTATTTCTCTTTGCTTTGAATAGTTCATATAGTTTATTTTAGCCAAAACTGATAACAATTATCACTTTACATTAATTTTATATTTTTGTCAATATTAACATTGAAAAAACTTTTAAAAATATGCTATATTAATACATGTAGCAAGTATGAGGTATGAATTTGTTAGAGGATATCAAGCACTACATTGAGCATTCAATCGATGTAAAAGTTGCTATTTTAAATAATGAAAGACTTTTAATGAAAATTTATCAAGCCGCGCAGCTTGTAATTTCATCTATCAGGAGAAAAGGTAAAATTTTAGTAGCAGGAAATGGCGGCTCTGCTGCTGATTCTATGCATATGGCAACTGAGTTTGCAGCAAAATTCTATGCTGCACGCCAGCCCTTGCCTGCAATTGCTCTTTGTGCTGACCCTTGCGTTATGAGTGCTGTAGCAAATGATTTTAGCTTTGAATATGTTTACTCGCGCCAAATTGAAGCTATGGGACGCGAAAACGATGTTTTTATAGCAATTTCGACAAGCGGTACTTCAAAAAATATTTTAAATGCAATTGATGCAGCCAAAAAAAAGAATATGCAAGTTATATTTTTAACAAGTGAAATGCTTGGTGCAACTTATCTGCAAAGGGCTGACATAGCAATATGTGTACCTTCTAATGATGTTCCCTTGATACAAGAGGCGCATAAAATGATTGAACATCTTATTTGCCTTGAAGTTGATAAAGAATTTAATTATTAAAAAAGCCCGCTCTTGCGGGCTTTTAAGTTATTTTGCCATTGCGGCTTTTACTTCTTTTTTGTATTTTTCCACGTTTGGTTGAAGTACCTCTGCCATAGCCTCATCTTCAGGTGTAACATTATCTTCCATACGTCTTAAAATGTTACCTGTGTATAGTGTTTCAAAGTGTTTTAGTTCAA
This sequence comes from Candidatus Gastranaerophilales bacterium, assembly GCA_944324905.1. Classification (GTDB taxonomy): domain Bacteria; phylum Cyanobacteriota; class Vampirovibrionia; order Gastranaerophilales; family Gastranaerophilaceae; genus Galligastranaerophilus. The sequence goes on along the minus strand of CALUYB010000001.1, from coordinate 26,992 downwards.
TGAATCTGCCTAAAGTTTTGTAAGAAAGATCAGCCAAAACAATTTGAGATACAGGGTGTTGCGCGCTGTAAGCATTAACTACGCCTTCAATTACGGCATTAAATACTTTATCATCAGATTTCACATAAACAAAAGTAAAGAAAGAATCTTTGTTATTTTCGTCCAAATCAGCTTCCGCATTGTAGTGCAAATACCCCGGACCCACATTTGTATCTGTTGAAATTCTTGCCTTTAGAGATTCATTTTTAAGCTGTTTTTCCCATAAAGTTGTACCCATAAATGCGTCACCAAAGTATTCTACAAAGTGTTTAATTTTTCCGTTTTGTCTTGCTTCAACGTTGAAAATAGCAAGTCTTAGAGCGTCATTTTCTTCAATATTTTTGTTTAAAAACTCTTTTTGAGCTTCTAGTGATGAATTTAACATGTCAATCACGTTTTGTTTTTCAACGCCTAAAAATGCAAGTGTGAAAATTGTCGCATCATCAAAAATTGAAAATCTTCCGCCAACATCATCATGAACAAAGCCGCCTGCGGTTAATTCGCCTTTGTCAACAAGGCGTCTTAGCGCACTTTTTTCGCTTGAAGCGTCAGTCATAGCAATAAATCTGTCTGAAACATCTTCTTTGCCTAAATGTTTTTGCATTAATTTTCTAGCACTTTCGTATGCTACAGTTGTTTCAAGTGTTCCGCCTGATTTTGAAACTACTAAAAATTGAGTTTTATCTAAATCAAGAGTTTTTGAAAAGCGTTCAAAACTTAGAGGGTCAACTGATGAATAAAAGTGAGCATGCGTATCAATTCCAAGCATTTTAACTAATGATTCTGTTGTATGTCTTGAACCGCCAATGCCTAAAATTGCAATATCTGTGTACTTTTCATTGCGTGCTTTTTTTGCTAAATCAAATAAATTGTCAATGTTTTTTAGTTGATTGTTTGGTAAAAAGTCAATCCAGTTTAAAAATTGCCCTTTCTTGCCTGCGCGAGATTTAATATCGCAAACAGCATCCGCTGCAAGTGCAGAGTATTTTGAAAAACCTGCGTCATTTAATTTAACGGTTGTGTTTTTGAAAGTTGTTTCTGACATAATTTATTCCTTCCGTAGTTGTTTAGAATAATTATACATTAAATTTAAAAAATATACACCGCAATAACAGCAGCCAGTATTAGTGCAATATTAAAGTGCAAAAACGTTGGTATGCAAGTGTCTTGAATGTGATTATGCTGCCCGTCGGCATTTAAACCGGCTGTTGGGCCAAGAGTTGTGTCTGATGCGGGAGAACCGGCGTCGCCTAAGGCTGCAGCTGCTGCAAGCACTATTATTGAGGCAGATGTGCTAAGTCCTAATTTTGCGCAAAGAGGCACAAACAAAACCGCCAAAATTGGTATCGTACCAAAGGATGTGCCAATCCCCATAGTAATTAAAAGCCCGATTAAAAGCATAAGTGTAACAGAAATTATTTTAGAATTTTGCATATAGGGTAAAATCCAATTCAGGAGGCTTTCTACCCCGCCTGTTTCTTTTAAAACAAGCGCAAACCCTGCCGCTATAAGCATTACAAAGGCGACATAGCCCATAAGCCCGATACCTTCGTTAATTAATTTGTCCATGTGCCTTTTCCTGACGGCTTTTGCACCAAAAATTATTCCTAACCCTACAAGCGCACCAAGTGGTAAAGAACCGCTCCAGAGTTGAACAGCAAGGGTTGCAAACGCGCCCAATAATGTTATGTAATGTTTTCGACGCAAACGCAGAGATTTTTCAGAAAAACTTTTTTCATCATAAATTGGGTCTAAATCCCTGTATTTACGGGGTTTTCTGTAAGTTATAAATATTGAAACCAAGAGCCCTATAAACATGGCAAAACCCAAGAACCAGCTGCTTTTCCAGACATCTGTTTTTAACACTTCAATTCCGCTTTGTGTCATATTTTCCGCAATCAAGCCCTGAAAAATTAAACCAAAACCCGCAGGAATTGCAATGTAGGGCGCTTTTAAACCAAAGGCAAGAGTTGTCGCAACACATCTTCTGTCAAGCTCCAATTTGTTCATAACGCCTAAAAGCGGAGGGATTAAAATCGGTATAAAAGCAATGTGTATAGGAATTAAATTTTGCGACATAACAGCAATTACGCCGATAATAAACAAAAGCAGATATTTATTATCTTTAATTACAATAGCTATGCGCCTTGCAAGGATTTGCGCAAGTCCGGTGTGTGTCATCGCCGCGGCAAATGCCCCTAAAAGTATGTAGCTGAGCGCCGTTTCAGAGTTTGCGCCCATCCCTGAAATAAAAGTGTTCATGATTTTATCAATGCTCATATGCGCACACAAACCCGCCGCAATGGCTGAAATAATAAGCGAAAGCAGCACATTTACCCGCATTAGGCATAAAATGCAGAGCAAAATAACTGAAACTATTACAGGGTTTAATTCCATAACTTTTGAATTTTAACACAAAATATTGTAAATATCCTTTTTTTGACTTAAAATAAAGCCGTTAGAAATATTATAGGGGACTATAAAATGAAAAAATCAATTAAAGATTTAGAAAACATCCAAGGTAAACGCGCCCTAGTTAGGGTTGATGTTAACGTTCCTTTGGATGAAAACAAAAATGTAACCGATGACACAAGAATTAAAGCAATTTTACCTACAGTTAAAATGCTTAAAGATAAAGGCGCAAAAATTATTCTTATGGCTCACTTGGGTCGTCCAAAAGGCGAATGGAAAGAAGAATTTTCTCTTGCTCCTGTTGCAAAATATATGTCAAAAGTTTTGGGCGAAGATGTTTTATTTGTTTCAAAACCTGTTGGCAAAGGTGCAGATGAAGAATTAAAAGACTTAAAAGACGGTCAGGTTGCACTTTTAGAAAACATTCGTTTTTATAAAGAAGAAGAAGCAAAAGATGATGATATGACTTTTGCAAATGAGCTTGCAAAATTGGGCGATTTTTATGTAAATGACGCTTTTGGTGCAGCTCACAGAAAACACACATCAACAGCTAAACTTGCTCACGTTTTAAAACCGGCTGTTGCAGGGCTATTGATGGAAAAAGAATTAAACGCTTTGGGCGGTCTTTTAAATAATCCTCAAAGACCATTTACAGCTGTTGTCGGCGGTGCAAAAATTTCATCTAAAATCGGTGTTTTAGAAAATCTTTTAGATAAAGTTGACAACCTAATCGTTGGCGGCGGTATGGCATACACTTTTGTAAAAGCTAACGGCGGCAAAATTGGCAATTCTATCCATGAAGATGATCAAATGGAAGTTGCGCGTGCTATTGAAAAGAAAGCTAAAGACAAAGGCGTTAATCTTATTATGGCAACTGATGTCCTTGTTACAGATGACTTTTCAGGCAACGGCACAAATAAAGTCGTTCCGGTAAATGAAATTCCTGACGGTTTTGAAGGGGTTGATGCTGGTCCAAATACTCAAAAAGCTTTTGAAGATGTTATTAAAAAGTCAAAAACAATCCTTATGAACGGCCCTGTAGGCGCGTTTGAAAATCCTAAATTTGCGCAAGGCACAAAAGCAGTTCTAAAAGCTATTGTTGAAGCAACAAAAGCAGGTGCTGTATCTGTTGTAGGTGGCGGTGACTCAGTTAGTGCCGCTAAAAAATTCTGCAACGGCGATGACTTTACACATATTTCAACAGGCGGCGGCGCATCTTTGGAATTTATCGAAGGCAAAGTTCTCCCCGGAGTTGACGCACTGGATTAATAAAATTAACCATATAAAAAAGGGCGGTGAATTTTTCCCGTCCTTTTTTTGTGCCTTTTAAATTTTTTTAAAAAAACGGGGTGCAAATATTCCTGGAGTGCACCCCTTGTAATTAAGATACGAAACCTTTAGTTAATTTAGTTGTACTCTGTCCAATACAAATAAACATATCCGTGTTGCCCGTTGCCACCATATCCAGGGTTATTTGTCGGATACATCGTAGTATTATACGCATATCCTCCGCCGCCTCCACCTGCTCCTGCTTTGCCATAATCAGCAGCGTCAAATATATTAGATGGTGAAACAAATACTGGACTTAAACCATATGCACCGGTTGCTGAGCAACTTCCGCCATTATCAAATAATGCACCGCAGCCTCCTTCGCTTTGAACTCCACTTTTCCCGCCATTTCCACCAATTGCGCCAATATCTCCTGCACTTCCATCACTACCCTTAGCCCCTGCAACAGATGTCCCGGTACTTAATTTAGAAGCACCCGCTCCACCTACACCATGGACAACAGAAGTAGTTGCACTTGCGCTAGTTCCAGCAGTACCACCTTTACCACCACTTAAACTATAACTTACACTACCAAAAGTAACTCTACTTTCTCCACCGTTAGAGCCATTATTAGACACAGCTCCACCATTACCACCGCCACCAACACGAATAACATAATTAGTAGAAGGAGTTACTGTAATATTTTCAACTTTTAACATGGCACCACCGCCGCCGCCTCCGCCTGCAGCAGGGTCGTAAACTATGTCATATGTAATCTCTGCTACTCCATTTGCTCCTTTTCCTCCTGCTCCTGCGGTTGCAACATCAGAAACAACTTTTGTTGTTCCTCCTCCACCACCTGAGCCATAAAGTGAACCATTACCACCAACTTCAGAACTTGAGCTACCACCATTACCACCTCCGGATAGCGATGTTGTATTATACATTGATCCTCCGCCAACACCGCCACCGGCTGCAGTATTACTATCTGTTACTTGTAATTTATTTCCATTATTCCCTGCACCACCAACACCGGAACAGCTTGTATTTGCCCAACTTCCATTTTGAAATATCTTACAACTATTTGTACTTACACTACTTCCACCATTACCAAAAGTAGACCCAGTCGCTCCCTTTCCTCCATTTCCACCTGAAGCTTTTAATCCCCATTTTAAATTTCCATCCGCGTCATACAGTGCTATGTATGATTCAGAACCATTGTTACCATTGCTCGCGTTAGATCCAGATGAACTTGCTTTATTTCCACCTTTTGCCCCCGGAGCAGAATACAATACAATTCTTCCTCCAATGTTATTTGAAATTACACTTTCAGGAATTTGATAATTCTTGAAATATCCTCCAGCACTACCTCCACCGCCTGAGTAGGAGTTATATGTCGAGCCTTCGCCTTCAAGGACACAGCGAACCGAATGGGCGGAGCGAGGAACGCGGCTGCCCTGATCGAAGCTACCAAAGAACAGTGAGGAACAGTAGTAATTGCTGCCATTAGGTGTAAAAGACCACACCACGTCCGCGTCGCAGCCACTACCATTGTCAGCCCCGCGGCAACTGGAGGTGTAGGTGCATAGCTCTGCGCCGTAACCGCTGCGGCCGTCACAGAGTCTCAAGCCGTTATCACCTTGGTTTTTGTTAATAGTGTTAATATTACTTGCCCATTTTGACATCTCATTTTTTGTTGGCAATCTCCAGTCCCCTGCTTTTGTACCATTGTATGCTAATGCTTGACATGAAGCGTTACCAGCGTACCAAGTGCATAGTGTTCTATTGCAACCGCTGTAACTAGTAGAGTTATCGCATGCGTATGCAGTTCTTCCTTGCCAACAGCATGCGTTAGCTGAGCAATATGAATATATTGATCCAGTTGTAACAGATGTTGCAATCCCTCCATTTGTGGCTGATGGAATATCACCAATATTCCATTTTGTAACACATACTGCTTTTCCACCATTTTGAGAAGCAGTTAAAAACTTAGCATCATACTTATCGCAATCCGCCTGACTTGTCGGAGCTGCACCTGCGCTTTCAGCCCATGCGCCGCCTCCACCTCCACCACCTGAGCCAGAGAGATATGTAACAGTAAAGTTTTTCATGCCTTTTGTAATTGTAAACTCTTGAGTTTTAGCACTGCCAATTGTTGAATTTGTTACAGTTAATTTTTTTCCATAGTCATAATTAGGAGTTGTAGCTCCAGCACCTCCGCCTCCACCTGAGACCATGACAACGCTAATACTTTTAACACCAGAGCCTGTTCTAAAAGTACAATCAAGAGCATTTTGCCCTGCAACAGCAGAGCAGTTTGGATCGGTTGGATTATACAAAAAAAGTTTACTTTCTTTTTTAGTACTTCCTCCCCCTGAAACATTAATATTACTTGTGACCCTTTTTGTAATTACAGGGGCTAAAACTACCATAATAATAGAGATTATTAGTGTAGACACCAATAACTCCGCGAGTGTAAACGCGTACTTCTTCATATCTTATCCTTCTAAATTATTACTTTAAGTAATGTAATCCGTAGTGTCACTACGGATTATACAAATACATTAACACTAAAATTAAATTATGGCAAATCGCTACTTTGAAATTCTTCAAAAAAACATTAAAAAATATCGCAAGGAGAAAGGTTTAACACAACTGCAGTTGGCTATTAAATGTTCATTATCTGTCGATCACATTTCAGGTATTGAACGGGGAATATTCAATCCCAGTGTTAAAACTATTTTTACTATTGCTGAGGTTTTAAATACTGAGCCTCATAAGTTTTTTATGGAATAAAAATTTGAATATAAAAAAACCGCCTCGCACAGAGCAGGGGCGGTTTTGTAGACTTAATAAGTCTTTATTAGCAGCTAGCTTGTTTAATAACTGCTTCAAGAGCTTCAAGAGCGTCAGCAGGAAGTTTATCAATACCTGCTTTTTCAGTTTCTCTTGATTTAACAAATTCAATACGATCTTGCATACGAGCAACAAATTGTTGAGCGTATTCTTTGTTAGTAAAAGAAGCGTCAAAGCCTTCAACATCCATAATTTCGATGTCTGAGAAGTTTTCCCATTTGTGGAATTTAGCACTTCCTTCAACGATAGCTTCAATAATACCTAAAGTGTGTTTTGGTTGTACTTTTGTACCCATAAACTCACCTGTATTTAAGATGTAGCAATCAACGCCATCTTCGATTAATTGTTTAAATCTTGTGTAATCCATTTCAAGAGGATAAACTCTGAATGGGTTAGCGTAAGGCTCAACAACCAAAGCATTGGGGTCAACGCCTTTTGCAAGTCTTTCAGCGCTTGAGCGTTTTGTAGCAAGTGTTGCACCCATAGCAGAACCTAATGACGCACCTGATAATTTAAGTACAGGAGGAATTGTAGGGTCTTTCATTAACCAGAAAATAGCGTTAATAGGTTCGTCAATTCTATCAACTCTGTTTGGCGACCAAAGTTTTGATTTAACCGCACGACCGTTGCCGTTTCTGATGTCTTCTGTAATAGAGTATGTTTTACCGTCAGCTCCTTCGATAACACCTGCGTTTTGTTGAGTTAAGATATATTTGTTGTCATCGCAACCCATTGGGTAGTCTGCAGTTTTATCAAAGTAAGCAGGTTCTAATGCGATTGTGTATTTGTCATGAACGTTAATTACAAATGCGTCATCGTGAAGTACTGTGATGTCGTATTTGTTGTTGTGTTTAGCGTGAGTAATTGTTGATTTACCTGAACCTGACAAACCAAATACTGCAACTTGGAAAGATTTTCCGCCGTCAAGGTTGTAGCGTTTCATACCACCATGGCAAGAAGCGTAACCGTTACGAGCAGCGCAACCCCAAGCAAGAGTAAGAGTTCCTTTTTTGTGTTCACCAAAGTATCTCATACCCAAAATTGCAGCGCAGTTGTGTGTAGGATCAAAGAAAGTTAAGCCGTATGGAAAGTCAGGGTGAGTCCAATCAGGATCAGAAAATACAAAAATATCTCCATCTGGAATAGCTCTTGAATTTTCATACATTTGAGCATAGCATTCATTGATGTATTGGAAGTTTAACATCCAAGAATACATAACATTTTCAAAGCCTTCAGGAATTAAAAGGTGAGCTTTTACCATGAAGTCTTCTTCTAAACCTACAACAGCTTCTGTTCTATACATTAGTCTGTCGCGAGTATTGTAAACTGCTTCACGAATAATTGGTAATAAGTAAGCTAAATCGCAATTTGGTTCGCCAACGATTTTTCTTGCAGCTGCGCAACGTCCAACAACTGTACCATCGTTGAAAAGTAATTGATTAGCACCTTGAGGAAGACCGATTTTTTCAGGCATATAAATAGGCATGCCTGTCAATTCAACTGTTCCGGGGCTGTTTTTAGCTAATTTGTAAGCTTCTGAAACTGATTTTACATGTTCAACGTTGTTACCGTAAAAAGGAGCGGTAATTGTTGCACGTGCAGCAGAATAGAGTTTTTTCAACTCATCTGAATTTGTAAAGTACTCAACTGTTGACATAAATTTTCTCCTATTTTGTCTACTATATGTATATATGTCGCTATACTCTCGTAAATTTCTACTTTCTATATTATCACAAACATATTTTTTGTGATAATATTTTTATTATTTACAGCATGAGGATGAAATATGACACAAATGACTATGAATTATGAAATTAAAGACATTAATTTGGCTGAACAAGGCAAAAAGAACATAGAATGGGCTTTTAAGGATATGCCTGTTTTAACCCGTATTATGGAAAGATTTAAAAAAGAGCAGCCTTTTAAAGGTTTAAGGCTAACAGCTTGTGTTCATGTTACAAAAGAAACCGCAGCTCTTTGTATTGCTATGCAAGCAGGCGGAGCAGATGCTGTTCTTGCTGCGTCAAATCCTCTATCTACTCAGGATGACGTTGCAGCTGCGCTTGTTAAGTATTGGAATATGCCGGTTTATGCTATAGCAGGGGAAGATTCCGACACTTATCATCGCCATGTTCAAATGGCACTTGATCATAAGCCGCATTTAATTATTGACGACGGTTGCGACCTTGTTGCTACTGTTCATAAGGAAAGACAAGATTTACTTGAAAATATTATCGGCTCAACCGAAGAAACTACAACAGGTATTATCCGTCTTGAAGCTATGGAAAAACAAGGCAGTTTAAAATTCCCTGCGTTGGGTGTTAATTCAAGCCTTACAAAACACTTGTACGATAACCGCTATGGTACGGGGCAGTCTGTAATGGACGGTTTTTTGCGTGCGGCAAATATTTTGCTTGCAGGTAAAACTTTTGTTACTTGCGGTTATGGTTGGTGCGGTCGCGGTGTTGCTACTCGTGCGCGTGGTATGGGTGCAAATGTTATTGTAACTGAGGTTGATCCGCTAAAAGCTCTTGAAGCTGCAATGGATGGCTTTAGGGTAATGCCAATAGCTAAGGCTGCGCTTGAGGGCGATATTTTCTTATCTGTTACAGGAGATAAAAATGTTGTTGATGTTGAGCATATTTTAGCAATGAAAGATGGCGCTTTTGTTGCAAATGCTGGACATTTTGATGTTGAAATTAATATTAACGGTTTAAGAAAACATGTAAAAGAGTATAAAAATATCCGTCCAAATTTTGATGAGTGGAAGCTTGACAATGGAAAATCGGTATACGTTCTGGCTGAAGGTAGATTGGCTAACCTTGTTTGTGCAGAAGGACACCCTGCAAGTGTTATGGATATGAGTTTTGCAAATCAGGCGCTTGGTATTGAATTTGTGCTTAAAAATAAGGGTAAATTGGAAAATAAATTATATACCCTGCCAAAATCTGTTGATGAAGAAATTGCAAGAATTAAACTTGAGTCTATGGGCATTGAAATTGACACATTGACCGATGAGCAGCAAGAGTATTTAAACAGCTGGACATCAGGGACATAAAATATAAAAACACGTCTATACTAAACACCAGGACACAGCGAACCGACTCGGCGTAACGAGCGGAGGTAGAATTCGGACCGTTGAAAGAACCGCTATTCAGGTTGAAGTCGTAAACATTGCTACCGCTGGTAGTAGCCGACCAGACATATTGTGGTTAACAGTTACCATTGTTCGACCCGTCGCAAACGTTGTAATTGTTGCATCTGGCTGCGCCGTAACCGCTGTTGTTGTCACAAAGCCTTCTTGAGAGTTTAATATGATATATCGTTATAGACCCCGACATATGGTATTTGTAAAAGTACAAAAAATAAGCTTAATTATTAAAGCTATCTCAAACGAGTTTAGTTCCCACTCTGCAAACATCCGTAAATAATTTGCACTCCGGGGAGACGTGTTTGAAAAATATTAACATATAATTGTTATGTTGGTCAAAAATGTAACAATTATATTGTAATATTTATTGCAAAAAAAGGGCGCATGTGTTATTGAGTGCGCCCAAAAAGATTAAGATACGAAACCTTTAATTATACTCTGTCCAATACAAATAAACATATCCGTGTTGCCCGTTACCACCATAGCCCGGGTTGTTGGTAGGGTACATCGTAGTATTATACGCATATCCTCCACCACCTCCACCGGCTCCTGCTTTACCATAATCAGCAGCGTCAAATATATTAGATGGCGAAACAAATACTGGACTTAAACCATAAGCACCGGTTGCTGAGCAACTTCCGCCATTATCAAATAATGCTCCACATCCTCCTTCGCTTTGAACTCCACTTTTTCCGCCATTTCCACCAATTGCGCCAATATCTCCTGCACTTCCATCACTACCCTTAGTCCCTGCAACAGATGTTCCGCCACTTAATTTAGAAGCACCATTACCGCCTACACCATGGATAACAGAAGTTGTATCAGTTGCACTAGTTCCAGCAGTACCACCTTTACCACCACTTAAGCTATAACTTACACTACCAAAAGTAACTCTACTTTCTCCACCATCAGAACCGTTATTAGACACAGCCCCACCATTACCACCACCACCAACACGAATAACGTAATTAGTAGAAGGTGTAACAGTTATATTTTCAACCTTTAACATGGCACCACCGCCACCACCTCCACCTGCTGCAGGGTCATATGTTATATCATATGTAATCTCAGCTACTCCATTTGCTCCTTTTCCTCCAGCTCCTGCAGTAGCAACATCAGAAACAACTTTTGTTGTTCCTCCTCCACCACCTGAGCCATAAAGTGACCCGTTACCACCATTTACAGAGCTTGAGCTGCCACCATTACCACCTCCGGATAGCGATGTTGTATTATACATTGATCCTCCGCCAACACCGCCACCGGCTGCAGTATTACTATCTGTTACTTGTAATTTATTTCCATTATTCCCTGCACCGCCAACACCTGAGCAACTTGTATTTGTCCAACTTCCATTTTGAAATATCTTACAGCTATTTGTACTTACACTACTTCCTCCATTGCCATAATTAGACCCAGTCGCTCCTTTTCCTCCGTTTCCGCCTGAAGCTTCTAAACCCCAAACTTGCTGCCCTGATTTATTATATATTGCAATATATGATACTGTTCCACTACTTCCATTACTTGCATTAGCTCCTTTTGAACTTGCTTTATTTCCACCTTTAGCCCCTGGAGCAGAATACAATACAATTCTTCCTCCAATGTTATTTAAAATTACACTTTCAGGAATTTGATAATTCTTAAAATACCCTCCAGCACTACCTCCGCCGCCTGAGTAGGAGTTGTAGGTAGAAAAATCACCACTTTCTAGGACACAGCGAACCGACTCGGCGTAGCTAGGATACTGACTGTTCTGATAGAAGCTACTACTGCTCAGGTTGAAAAAGTAGTATTTGCCACCATTGGGTGTAGAAGACCACACCTCGAAAGGGTAGCAGGTATCACTGCTAGCCCCGTCGCAAACGAGGTAATTGTCGCATCGCGCTGCGCCGTAACCGCTGAAGTAGTCACAGAGCCTCAAGCCATTATCGCCTTGATTTGTGTTAATAGTGTTAATATTACTTGCCCATTTTGAGATCTCATCTTTAGTTGGCAATCTCCAGTCCCCTGCTTTTGTGCCACTGTAAGCTAGAGCTTGGCACGAGGCGTTGCCGGCGTGCCATGTGCATACTGTTCTATTACAGCCGCTGTAACTAGTTCCAGAGCTATCGCATGGGTTTGCTGTTTTTCCTTGCCAACAGCAGGATTTTGCAGAACAAGTCCTGTTAGTTTGAACAGTTTTAACAGATGTTGCTATGCCACCGTTTGTTGCGTTTGGTATGTCACCAATGTTATATTTTGTAACGCAGACTGGTGTTCCATTGTTTTGAGCTGCTGTTAAAAACTTAGCGTCGTATTTATCGCAATCCGCCTGACTTGTCGGAGCGCCACCTGCGCTTTCAGACCATGCACCACCTCCACCTCCGCCGCCGGAGCCGGAGAGATAACTTACAACAACATTTTTCATATTTTTTGTTATAGTTATTTCTTGAGTCTTAGCACTACCAATTGTAGAATTTGTCACTGTAAGTTTTTTACCATATTCAACTGTTGGAGGTGTTCCGCCAGCTCCACCACCTCCGCCAGATACCATTACAACATTTACACTCTTTACACCAGTTCCTGTTGTAAAGTTACAATCAAGTGCATTTTGCCCAGAAACAGCAGAGCAGTTTGGATCGGTTGGATTATACAAAAACAATCTGCTTTCTCGCGTTACTGTGCCGCCGCCTGCGCCGCCGACATTTACTTTGTTAGAGTGTTTTCTTGTCATTACAGGGGCTAAAACTACCATAATAATTGAGATTATAAGGACAGACACAAGCAACTCGGCTAATGTAAAGCCCTTTTTGCACTTTAGCGAACTAAGGTGTGCAAAAAACTTGCGCAAAGGCGCGCCAAAATTAAAATTCATATCTTTACTCCAGGAACATAATTCGTAACTTAATAAGTATTCTAACACCTAACTAAATAATTGTCCATAATATTAAAAAATTAGGTATTGTAATACCTAATTAAGTTAACTTATTACAAAAAGCCACCAAAAAGGTGACTTTAAAGATTTAGTTGTATTCTATCCAGTAGATGTAGACATAGCCGCCCTGCCCGTCTCCGCCGTATCCGGGGTTGTTGTCGGGGTAGGTGGTTGTATTAAATGAGTATCCGCCGCCACCGCCGCCTGCGCCTGCGCTGCCGTAGTCTGAGGCACTAAATGAGCTTGAGGGCGATAAAAACGTGGGGCTTGAGCCAAAAGTGCTGAGTGTGGTGCAGTTATCGCCATTTGTAAATAATGCGCCGCAGCCGCCTTTGCCACCTGTGCCTGATTTTCCGCCACAGCCGCCTATTGAGTCAATTGTACCGCTTGAGCCGTTTTGCCCGTTTTCACCTGCAACAGATGTGCCGACATTTAGTTTTGGCGCGCCTGTACCGCCACTACCATGGGCAACGGCCGAGCTTGCGCTTGCTGCAGTGCCTGCTTTACCGCCTTTTCCGCCTGTTAGGGTGTAGGTTGTGCTGCCAAAAGTGATTTTACTTTCGCCGCCGTCAATGCCATTATTTGCAACGGCTCCGCCATTACCGCCGCCGCCGACACGAACTGTATAGGTGGTGGAAGGTGTGACGCTGATGTTTTTAAGTTCTAGGACTGCGCCACCGCCTCCGCCTCCGCCCGCGGCTGCTTGATAAGCTAAATCGTAAGTGATTTCAGCAATTCCGCTTGCTCCTTTTCCGCCTTTGCCTTTTTTTGCGTTTTCGCTTGAGTCAAAGCCTACTGTACCGCCGCCGCCGCCTGCGCCGTATGATGAACCATTTGAACCGTTGACCGAGCTTGCGCTACCGCCTGCGCCTGCACCTGAGAGTGAAGTGGTGTTATACATTGAGCCACCGCCATTTCCGCCTGCGGCTGCGGTTGTTTCATTGGCGTCGCTTACACTTTGACCATTGGTGCCTTTTGTACCTGCGCCTGTGCAGTTTGTGGTTGTCCATGCGCCGTTTTGGTAGATTTGACAAGTATTTGCAGCCTTTTGAGCGCCGCCTGCGCCACCTGCGCTTGAGCTTGCGCCCTTGCCACCATTACCGCCCGAGGCTTTTAAGCCCCATTTTAAAACTCCGTCTTTATCATAAATTGCAATGTAGGAGTCTGAGCCGTTATTGCCGTTGCTTGCGCTTGAGCCTTTAGAGCTTGCAGCAGCACCACCTGAACCGCCTGATGGGGCTGATAAGACTATTTGACCGCCAATGTTGGAATCTATTATATTTTGCGGTATGGGGTAGTCTTTAAAGTATGGCGCTGCACCCCCTCCGCCGCCTGAGTAGGAGTTATATGTCGAGCCTTCGCCTTCAAGGACACAGCGAACCGAAACGGCGTAGCTAGGACTCTGGCTGCTATTATAGAAAGTACCCCAGACCAGGTCGGAATAGTAGTAATTGCTGCCAGTGAGTGTAGAAGACCACACCTGCCAAGTGTAGCAGAGATCATTGGTAGCCCCGTCGCAAGCGCGGTTGCCGTAGCAGTGCGCTGCGCCGTAACCCCAGTCGCCGCCACCCCAGCCGCCGTCACAGAGCCTCAAGCCGTAATCGCCTTTGTCTGTATTTATTGCACCAATGTTATTTTCCCACTTAGCAAGTTCATTTTTAGTTGGTAATCGCCAATCACCTGCTTTTGTACCGTTGTATGCTAGAGCTTGGCATGAAGCATTACCGGCATACCAATTGCATACAGTTCTGTTGCAACCGCTGTAACTAGTTCTAGAGCTATCGCATGGGTGTGCAGTTTTTCCTTGCCAGCAGCATGCGTTAGCAGAGCAACGTGTACCTGTTGATACAGTTGTAACAGATGTTGCAATCCCTCCATTTGGCGCACTAGGAATATCCCCAATATTCCACTTGGTAACACATACGCCTGTTGATGTTCCATTTTGTGTTGGTGTTAGGTATTTCGCATCATACTTATCACAATCCGCTTGACTTGTTGGAGCCGCACCTGCGCTTTCATTCCATGCTCCACCGCCACCACCGCCGCCAGAGCCAGAGAGATAACTTATCTTAACATTTTTTAACCCATTTGTAATATTAATAGTTTTTTGTGTACCTGTTGAGCTGTCTTTTTTCCCGTACTCATAGTAAGGGTTTGTAGCACCGGCGCCGCCGCCTCCGCCTGAAACCATGATAATGTTAACTTTTTTTACGCCCGAGCCTGTTTTAAAAGTGCAATCAAGTGCATTTTTCCCTGAAACTGCGCTGCAGTCAGGGTTTGAGGTGTTGTAAGTGAATAGTTTTTCGCTTCTTCTGCTTGCTGCTACGTCAACTTCGATGTTTTCAACAACGCGCTTTGTAATAACAGGTGCTAAAGTAACCAGTATTATTGATAGAATGACTAAAGAAACGAGCATTTCGCCAAGGGTAAATGCGAAACATTTTTTAAAATAACCTGAAATGGCAGTTGATGACTTTGGGGGTATTGTTTTATTTTTGTATCTTAAATAAGGCAAATTAAGCAACCTTAAGATTGCCTTTAATAAAGGCTTATTAGGGTTTTTCATAGTTTTCTCCGGTAGATTTTCGTATATATATAAATTCTAACACCTAAGTTTATAAAAATCTTCATACATATAAATTACATAAATTACAAGACCTAAATATTAATCTTACATATCTTGTTTTATCATTATTTAAAGGGGTATTTATTATGACTATATTAGCTAAAGATGTGCCTTTTTATCAGATTTCGCAGGTTTCAAAATTATTAGGCATAACATCTGACAGATTAAGAACATATGAAGAAGAAGGGCTTATTAGGCCGTTTCGCGCCAAGCATACAAAAGACGGTAAAAGGCTTTTTACGCTGGAGGAAGTTGAATGGCTTGAAATTTTAAGAGAGCTTATAAAAATGGGCGTTACAATTCCTATGATTAGGATTTTAATTTATTCGGACTTGAAAATTAAGAGAGAGAATTTAAAGGACAAAGACAAGCAGATTATAAAATTACTTGCTAGAATGTATTCTCATCCTGTATATAAGAAGTTGTTTGATTGTTTTGACCTTAACTGTAACAATTATTTTTTGCATTATTGACTTAAAAATATGTGGATTTGATAATAAAAACATAATTATAATATGAAAGATATTTGTATGTTTAAAAAAATAATCACATCCTTTATTTTGTTTGCGTTTGTGTTTTCCCCCATGTTTAGTTTAGAGAGTTTTGCTGCAGGCTTAAAAGATGGTGTTGAACCTGCTAAAGCGCCTATTACAAAGGAGATTACAACAAGCGAAAAGTCTGTAAAATTTAGCGATAAGATTTTAAAAAGAACGGTTGACGATGCTATAGTTCCTAAAAAGCTTGAAACAGCGATGAAAAACTCAATAGCGCACATTTACGGGCGTGAAAATGTCGACATTGTTTATGCTAACGTTTATGAAATTATTAAAAAATCAAAGGATAAAAGAAGTCTGGAGCTTATGAAGGAAGACTTGTCGCGTCCTTCTGACTGGTATAAAGATGAAGTAATTTATATGTTCTACCCTGATCAGTTTGGGGTGGGTGAAGATAACAAGCCTAACACTTTTAAAGATTTAATCGGGATGTTGGATTATTTAAAGGATTTAGGTGTTACAACAATTTATATAATGCCTTTTGCGGATTCTCCCATGAATGATTCGGGTTTTGATGTTAAAAATCCTAAAAATGTAAGGAAAGATTTAGGCGGAATGCCCGAGTTTAAGGAGTTTGCGCAGGCTGCAAGAAAAAAAGGTTTTAAAATAAAAGCGGATTTAATTTTAAATCACTTTTCAGATGAACATGAGTGGTTTAAACAAGCTCAGGCTGGCGATTTAGACAAATTGCACTACTTTATTGTAAGAGAAGATATGCCTGAGTATAAAGTCTACAAAGATGAAAAAATAGGCTATGTGGCAGAATACAAGGAAAAAGACGGTACAATTACAAAAAGACGTTTGATTTTCCCTGAGGTGTCGGATAATCACTGGCGCAAGGTAACTATTCAAGGCAAGGATTACTATTTGTACCATACTTTTTACCCTTTTCAGCTTGATATAAATTGGGAAAATCCCAAAGTTTTATATTACGTGCTTGAAACAGTTGCCTTTTGGGCAAATTTAGGTGTGGACATTTTTAGATTGGACGCTATTCCCTACTATACAAAGGAAGAAGGCACAACGGCTGAGAATTTGCCAAAAACTCATGAAATAATTCAACTGTTAAGTGCATTTTTACAAACAACTGCGCCAAGGTCAATTATTCAAGCTGAAGCTTGTCAGCAGCCTAAAAAAATCCTGCCTTACTTTGGTACTGAAAGAAAAGTTGAACATAAAATTTTAGGTGAAACAAAAGAAATTCAAAGAACGTCTGAAGTTCAAATTTGTTATCATTTCCCTTATATGCCTGCCATTTGGGCGTCACTTGTGACTGCCGATAATAAATATTTTTGGGATGCATATAAACAAACGCCAAAAATTCCTGAAAGTGCAGCATGGGCAATGTTTTTAAGGGTGCATGATGAATTAACGCTTGAGATGGTTGACCCGCAAATACGTGAACTTTTATACGAGAGTTTAACTCCAAAGGGTGCTGCTTTTCGCAAAGGTTGGGGTATAGCAGGTAGATTGGCAAACTTTTTAGATAACGACCCTGATAGGATTGCAATGGCTTTTTCTATAATGCTTTCACTCCCCGGGGTGCCTATAATTTATTATGGGGATGAAATTGGGGTGCAAAATAACTTTGCAAATGCCAAAAAAAGCGCAAAAGATAGGGAGGCTAAGCAAAAGAAAGATAAAGTAAAAATGCTTAGTTACTTTGATTCTCGTGATATTAACCGCGGACCTATTAAAAAGAGTGTGTTTTACAATGCAACAAAGGATTCTGTGAGTTTTAACCACAGGGTTTACTCAAGAGTAAAACAACTTATAAAAGTAAGAAAACAAACTCCTGTCTTATCTCATGGCACATTTGTCGAGCTTAAAACCGAATCACCTGAGGTTTTTGCATATGTTCGCGAGTACAACGGTGAAAGAATTGTTGTTATAAATAACCTTTCAGACAGTCGCGAAAGGGCAACTGTTAACTTTATAAATGATAATTTTGGCAAAAAAGATAAGGATGTTTATTTCAAAGACCTTTTGAGCGGTAAAATGATAAGGGTTAGGGCGCAAAATAAACAAATTACTGTGCGCCTAAAACCTTACGATGCGCTTTGGTTAAAATTATAAATTAGGAAAGAATTTCTTTTTAACTTGTTTTAACCAAACTCCGCTGTAGGTTGAAATTACCATTGTAAGGACAAAATATAAATATGTAGTTTGAATTGGGTTGTAAATCCAGTAAATGTCGTGATTTGCCCTTTCTTGAATTGGAATACCGTTGATGTAGAGGAAAATTGCTGTAATAATGTACATTACAAGCAAGTGATTTGCCATAATGTGATAAGTGGTATCGCCCATATGATAGAAAAATTTTGAATCTTTAACGTAAGGATAGATGAGCTTTAAAACAAGCAAAGATGCCCAAATGCCCGTAAGTGCCGTTATAACGGGCACAATAAGCTGCTGGTCAAACCTTGCCCAGACAAGTACATAGCTTAAACCAATGCCATGTTCAGGGTCATAGTCGCGGTTAAATAGCCACAAAATTGACTGTAAAGTAATAATTGCCCCTGCCCATTTAAGGGTAAAAATATCGGTTTTGTTCTCAATAAAGTTTCGATAATAATAACCAAGGTAGACAAAAAACAGTGAAAACATTGTCCTTACAATAATAAGGGTAATCGGGTCGATGGTTATAATTTTTGATAATGGAATTGCAAAAAAGCCTAAGATTGCAAAAACTGCAAGGTGGAAAAATTTGTTGTCGCAGACTTTTTTAAACATTCTAAATAAAAACAAAAATACAATCATTGTCATAAACAACTGTGTTACAAACCACAGCGGGCAAGAAAGGTCAAATTGGTGCCCGTTTAAAAAAGGTGTTATAAAAAAGTTTTTTAAACTAATCGGCTGTCCCCAAAATTTGCCTGTAAGGTGCGCTATAAGGACTGTTACACCTAAATAAAACGTGTTGTATAAAAAGTAAGGCACAAGTAAACTTTTTATACGTCTTTTTATAAATGTTACAACATCATCAAGATATTTATCTTTGAATAAATATCCTGAAATAAAGAAAAATAGTGCCAATTGAAAAGAGTAGGGGCTAAACATTCCAAAGAGAGAAAACTCTAAATGCCCTGATACAACAAGCAAAATGGCAAGTGCTTTTAATATATTAACCTTATTTGAAAATTCTTTTTCCATTTTTTCCTCCACGAAAATTTATTTTTGCATAATTCTTGCATATTTACAACAATCGTGTATAATATTTTTTATGTTCAAATTTAATTTTGAAAAAACTCAAAAACGTTGGCGCAGCACAGGTCTTTTTCCTGTTTTATAGTTTTTTGCGCTAATTTTTCGCGCATTAGCACCATAATATAGTTAGATAAAAATATTGAGGCATAGAAAATGAGTAATACAAAATTTGGTATCTATGGCGGACAGTATGTCCCTGAAGTATTAATGAATGAGATTATAAATCTTGAAAATTCTTATAACAAATACAAAAATGACCCAAAATTCACATCAGAGCTGGAGTTTTTGCTTAACAGTTACGCAGGACGCCCTTCTCTATTATATTTTGCAAAAAATATGACTGAAAACTTAGGCGGCGCAAAGGTTTATTTGAAACGTGAAGATTTAAATCATACAGGCTCACATAAAATAAATAACGTTTTAGGACAAGCGCTTTTAGCTAAATATATGGGCAAAAAAAGGCTTATAGCCGAAACGGGAGCAGGTCAGCATGGTGTTGCAACGGCTACTGCTGCAGCGCTTTTGGGTCTTGAGTGCGAGATATTTATGGGTAAAGAGGACACTGAGCGTCAAGCGCTGAATGTTTACAGAATGGAGCTTTTAGGGGCAAAAGTTCATTCTGTTACAAGTGGCACAATGACTCTAAAAGATGCGGTAAATGAGGCAATGCGTGAATGGGCAAGGAATTACAAGGACACTTTCTACCTTTTGGGTTCTGTTATGGGGCCTCATCCTTATCCTACCATTGTTAGGGATTTTCAAAGTGTTATTTCAAAAGAAGCTAGAAGGCAAATACTCGAGATAGAAGGCAAACTGCCAAATGTTGTTATGGCGTGCATTGGCGGCGGCAGTAATGCTATTGGCATGTTTTATAACTTTATAAATGACCCTGATGTAAATTTAATAGGGGTTGAGGCTGCAGGCTTAGGTGTTGATACAGGAAAACACGCTGCAACAATGACTTGTGGTAGGCTTGGGGTATTCCATGGGATGAAATCCCTGTTTTGTCAGGATGAAAACGGGCAAATTGCCCCTGTTTATTCAATTTCAGCCGGTCTTGACTACCCCGGCGTTGGCCCTGAGCACGCTTGGTTAAATTCAATAGGTAGGGCGCAATATGTTGGCGCAACTGATGATGAGGCAATTGGAGCATTTGAATATTTATCTCGTATTGAGGGCATTATTCCTGCTATAGAAAGCTCGCACGCAGTTGCCCATGCGCTAAAAATTGTACCTAAAATGAATAAAGATGATATTGTAATAATTTGCCTCTCAGGCAGAGGGGACAAGGATGTTGCAGCTATAGCAAAGTATAGGGGAAAAAATATTTATGAATAAATTAACTGAAGCATTTAAAAATAAAGCGTTGATTGGTTTTTTAACCGCAGGCGACCCTGATATAGAAACATCTAAAAGATATATTTTAGAAATAGTGCGCGCTGGAGTTGATATTGTTGAGATTGAAATTCCTTTTTCCGATCCTATTATGGAGGGTGAGATAATACAAGCCTCTACCCTTCGTGCGCTAAAGGCGGGTACAAATGTAGATAAAGTCTTTGGTCTGGTTGAAAGTTTAAGGCAAAAAACTGATATTCCTGTCATATTTTTAACTTATTTAAATCCTGTTTTTAACTATGGTTATGAAAAATTCTTTGAAAAGTGCCAAAAAGCAGGGGTTCAAGGGGTAATAATTCCTGATTTACCTTATGAAGAAAAAACTGAGGTTGAACTTGTTGCAATAAAATATGACGTAGATATAATTTGCCTTGTTGCAAATGCGCCAAAAGAAAGAGTACAAAAAATCGCAAAGAGCGCAAAAGGTTTTATTTACATTGTTCCGCCTATGGGCTCAAAAGAAGAAAATATTGAAGATTTAGTGTGTTCTATAAAAGAAGTCAGCGACATTCCTTGCGCTGTTGGTTTTGGAGTTTCAACACTTGAGCAGGCAAAAAAATACGCAAATTGTACAGACGGCATTGTAATAGGCTCGGGCATTGTCCGAATAATAGCGCAATACGGTAAAAACGCTGATTTAAAAATATATGAATATGTAAAATCAATAAAAGAAGCGATAAAATCTTGATTATCTTTCTTCAAATATCAAAAGAGAATGCGGGTTTTGAACGTAATTATAGTCAATTTTTTCATCTCCTTCAATAAAAGAGTTTTCTCTTGATGTGTCGCAAACAAGATACCAATTTTTGCCCTCTTGCGCTTTTGGCAAAATTACATCTATATGACTATTGTCAGATGATGTTGAGAAGAACAGATGATTTCCGTCTTTTATTTTGTAACAAATAATATTTGAATTTATATTATCCCAATAGTTTTTGTCCCAAGGATGTGCAAAAGTGCCATCGGGTTTATAATACTGGATATTTTTGTTAAATGTTCCGTCCCTTAACTCAACATGTTTTTTTCTGAATTCTATCATTTTTTTTGTAAAGTCGCTAATTCTTTGTTCTCTTGAATTTGAAACTTGTGTTTTTGAAAAGTCAAGATAATTTGTGCTGTCATCTTTATCAAAACTATTGCTATTTCCGCCTTTTGAATGCGCTATAACATCTCCGACTTGTAACATGGGTGTGCCTTTTGATAAAAGCGTCAGCGCAATTTGCTTTTTCATGGCGCTTTCTTGACGGTATTTATCTCCATCAAAATCTGTTGCAAAGTGCCAAGATTTAGGTTCTGATTTATAAGAATTGCCGTCATTTAAATTGTATCCATCATGAGAATAGGCATAATTAATAGATTTATTTCCCGCGCCCAATACATCAAATGACCCTTCAAGCACATTTCTTAAAGCTCTTGGAGTGAGCGTAAAAGGAAAAGTTGAATCTTTTTTAATTGTTTCCCTTGCAATATCGTTCCACTGTGCCCATTCATCAGGAAAATGGCCAAGCTGGTAGGAGTTTTCTCCGCCGCATGTCCAAGGCTCAGCAATTAAGTAAATCCCATCTCCCTTTTGATTTGGTTCAAGAACGTTAACCCCACGTTCTTTAAGCATTGAGCTTAGTTTGCCTATAAGACTTTTTTGTGGGTCATAATACACTTCGTTAGTTTTATCAATATCCATTAAACCTACGCCAAGGTCAAATCTAAAAGCATCAACACCTTGTTTTGCCCAAAACGCTACAGAATCAGCAACCATATTCATAACTTCTTCTTGCGCTGTGTTTGTATCATTGCCGCAACCTGAGTTTGAATTATATACTCCTGCTTTTTGTTTGTAGTACATTTGATTATCTATTAAAGAAAAACCAGTTTGTTTTGCCTGATTTATGTCATTATCAACAAGCCCTGCTTCGCCTGTGTGGTTATAAACGACATCCATGCAAACTTTTAAATCGTTTTTGTGGAATTCTTTTATCATTTCGCGAAATTCTCTAAGCGCTCCGCCTGCAGATTTGTCGCTTGAGTATTTTTTTGCCGGTGCAAAATATCCTAAAGTCATATAGCCCCAGTAATTTGCCCCACCTTGCTTATGGTCAAATTCTTGCAAAGGCAAAAACTCAATCATGGTAAAGCCCATATCTTTTAGTTTTTTTGCCATATTTTTTGCACCCAAATAAGTGCCTGCGCCTTGAACATTTTCGTTTATACTCAAGTCTTTTATATGGACTTCGCCTATAACCTCGTCAACCAAAGCTCTTTGTGATGCTTTTGGAATTATTGTTTCCTTAGGTATTGAAAAAACACTTTTTGGTGCGTATTTAGCGTTGTCTTCAAGGTAGTTTTCATCACTCACAATAAAAGCATCTTCACCCTTTGGGTTGTCTGAAGGCAGGTGACTTAATTCCTTTGCATATGGGTCAAAGGCAAGTTTGTTTGGGTTAAAACGATTTCCTTTATCGTCAACCAATTCTTTAAAGCCATCTTGAGAGCTATAATTTGGCCCAAAAACTCTGTAACCATAGTAAACAGGTTTTGTGCCATTCCCTAACTTTTCAAGCGGAACGGATGTTTTCCAGATATTTGTCCCCTCTTTTTTGTCCATTTTAATGTTTAATTTTGCATCTTCGCCTTTTGGTTTATCAAAAATGCAAAGAACTACATCATTAGCATTTTGTGATGCAAGTTTAAAGTCAATTGAGTTTGTTTCTTTGTTGTAATTTGCGCCTAAATTTGTTCTGCTGTCTGTTATTATTGAATTTTTTATATTGCCAAGAGCCTGTGTTTTAATTGCTGATGATGCGTTATGAGAACAAAAAGAAATATTATTTTTATATGAAACAAAATTATTTTTATAATTTTGAATATTTTTCTCTTGCGAAACTAAATTATTTAAAAAAAGTGGCATTATTCTAACTTGCATATCCTCTACCTTCAACACAATGTATTAAAGATATAATACACACAAAAAAGATTTTTTGTATGTTTTTTACTGCGCTTCTTTAGATTTTTTTACAAGTGCAAGTAATGGAATTAATAAAAACGTTGCAAAAGCAAACCATCTGAATGTATCAACATAGCCCCAAAGCCTTGCCTGTTGCAATAATTCTTGATAAATATTTGCCATTGCCATACTTTGCGCGGTTGCAAAGTCTGCAGTTGATTGCATAAACGCTTGTGACATTGCAGCTAATTTTTCAACATAAACATCATTAGAAAAATTCAAATGACCTGACATCATGTGCTGATGAGCTTGTGCAAACCTTGAAACCATTGTTGTACCGATTGATGTACCTATTGCACCACCAATATTTTTAACAAGGTTTTGTAAACATGACGCATTTGCCATATCTTCGTTTCTAACAGTTGAACATGAAAGCGGCACAAGCGGTGTTAAGGCAAGAAAAATGCCAAGCCCGTATAAAATGTTAGGAACTGCAATAATGCTTAGGTTGATTTGCAAATTTATCATGCCAAAAAACAAACTGCCAAAACCTAAAAGTATAAGCCCAATCATTGTAATGCGCCTGTCGCCAATGTGTTTTGAAAGTATCAAATAAGTAACAACCCCGCTAATACTACCTATACCTCTTGAACCCATTGAAAGACCGCTTAAATATGCACTATAACCTAAAAGCGTTTGTAACATTGAAGGTAAAAGCGCAGCGGAAGCTAAAAATACCGCCATTAATATGACTTGTATCAATGTACCGAAAAAGTATGTCCTGTTTTTTAAAACACTTAAATCAATAAGCGGATATTCCTTGTTTTTAAATTGCGAAACAAAAAACAAAACAGCGCAAATTAAACTAAAAGCACTCAACCAACAAATCCAAGCTGCACCAAACCAATCGGCATCATTACCTTTATCTAACACAATTTGTAAGCTTATTAGCCATAAAGATAATAATGTTAAACCTTTTATGTCAATCTTTATACCTTGTTGTTTTCTTGCATATGGCGGGTCTTCAAGCAATTTTTTTGCAAGAACGACACAAATTATCCCTATTGGAATATTTATAAGGTAAATCCAAGGCCAAGACCAGTTTTCTGTAATCCAACCGCCCAATACAGGCCCTAACAGTGGAGCAAAGACAATAACCATTCCAAACAATGCCATGGATTTTGGTCTGTCTTCACCTGAAAAACTCTCAAGCATAATTGATTGTCCTAACGGCAACAATCCACCGCCGCCAAGACCCTGAATAAACCTGAAAAGTACAATTTCAGGCATGCTTCTAGCCACTGCGCATAAAAAAGATGACACAGTAAAAACTATTATTGAAACTATAAAATAATTTTTCCTACCCATGACTTTTGCCATCATACCGGCAAAAGGTATTGCAATACCTGAAGCTATAAGATAACTGGTTAAAACCCAGGTGGATTCATTATGTGAAACAGACATTGAGCCTGCAATGTAGGTTAGTGCTACGTTTGAAATGGTTTCATCCAATACAAACATAAATATTGCAAGCATAACTGGAACTACACCAAGCCATGGGTTTATAGATGGTTTCCACTCTTGTTGTTCAATTGCTTCACTCATGATTTATACCCCTCAGGATGATTTTTATGCCACATCCAGGCAGTTTCAATTATCTCTTTTAAATCTGTATATTTTGGTTGCCAGTTTAATGTATTTTTAGCCTTAACCGATGAAGCTATTAGCCTTGCAGGGTCGCCACTTCTTCTTGGTGAAATTTTAGCGGGTATTTTATGCCCTGTAACTTCTCTTGCAGCTTCAATTACTTCTTTAACCGAAAAACCTACGCCATTGCCAAGATTAAAAATATTACTTTTATTGCCTTTATTCAAATATTCAAGTGCTAAATAATGAGCTTGCGCTAAATCTGACACATGTATGTAATCTCTTATGCAAGTGCCATCAGGTGTGTCATAATCATCACCAAAAATACCAACAAATTCTCTTTTATTATTTGGAACCTGCAAAACAATAGGAATTAAATGTGTTTCAGGTGTATGGTCTTCGCCTATTTTACCGCTTTTGTGCGCCCCGCAGGCGTTAAAGTATCTAAGAGAAACAAAATTTAAATCATGCGCGCATGATACCCATTTAAACATTTTTTCCATTGATAACTTTGTTTCACCGTAAGTATTTGTGGGATTTGTTTTATCTGTTTCTAAAATAGGTATATTTTCAGGCTCTCCGTAAGTTGCAGCAGTTGATGAAAAAACAATTTTTTTAATATTGTTTTTAACCATAGATTTTAAAAGCACCATAGTGCCGTAAAGATTGTTGTCATAATACTTTAGCGGATCGCTCATACTCTCGCCTACAAGGGAGTTTGCAGCAAAATGAATAACCGAGTCAATATTTTCTTTTTTAAATAAATTATCTAAAAAAGCCTCATCTCTTATATCGCCCTTATAAAATTTTGCATCAGGGTGAACAGCCTCTATATGACCGCTTTGCAAGTTATCTGCAATAACAACACTAAACCCTCTGTCTAAAAACTCTAAAACAGTGTGAGAGCCTATATAACCTGCTCCTCCAAGAATTAAGACGGACATATTTATTACTCCTGTAGTACACCTGTATTGTAGCATAAAAAATTACAAGTAAAGAAAAATTTATACGTAAATAACAATAAGACCGACTAAAATGCCGATTATTACAAAGAAAGCAGGTAATTTACTGCGATACATTAAAATAGATTGCGGTAAAATTTCGCCAAATGTGACGTATAACATTGCCCCTGAGGCAAAACTTAAACTCAGGGCAAGCCCTAAGGTGCCTATGTCGCCTATTAAAAAACCTAAAATCGCACCAATAATTGTAGGCGCACCGCTTAAAGCAGTTAAGAGTACCGCTCTGCGCTTGCTTATACCACCGTTAATTAAAGGCACTGAAATTGCCATGCCCTCTGGGATATTATGTAAACCAATTAATATTGCAAGAACAAGTGCAGACCCCTCAAGCGCACCGCCCATATTAACAAAAGATGCACCGATTGTCATACCCTCAGGCACATTGTGCAAGGCAATAGCACAAGCCATAATTAAACCTGCAACAAATAATGAAAAAGTTGTGTCTTTTTTTTCAATGTGTGCGCTTAAGTGGTTTGAGTGAATAATTTCGTCTAAGTCATCTGCAGTTTGGGGGTGATCATGACTAATATGATGTACTTCATGATTTGTTGCTCTGTCTATAAATAAATTCAGTAAATATACAACGCCAACACCAACGCAAATACCTAAAGAAACAATAAACACATTTGTTTTTGTATTAAGCGCGCTTACAATTAAATCAAAACAAACAATAGCAGTCATAACGCCGCCTGCAAAACTTAAAAGCAGACTGACGGTTTTTTTTGAATCTTTTTTAAATAAAGCACCAATAATGCCACCAAGACCAGTGCCGCCTATGCCTGCTATAGTTGTTGCTTCAATTAGTGTTATAATTTCATTCATAATTCCTGCCAAAGAGGTCGGGGTAAATAAATTTTTAATATATGTGCCACAATTCAAACTGCGAAAGTTCGGAGAAAGAGGCACATGCTCAATTTCTACGGGCTACGCCCTTGAAATTTTACGCTTAGTGCATCCGTCAA